>NZ_LASA01000001.1 GCF_001562015.1 Endozoicomonas arenosclerae
ACATATGACTGCGCATACAGCAATGATAAGTATATCGAGCAGGTTGTGATCACACATGCCGGGGCAGCGAGGATCAGGAACTTTGGCTAAAAAATCAGCTAGTGGCTGGTACTGCTTGGCTTCCATGCGGATGAACTACTCTAGGAGACTCGAATAAACTGGATAGAGAGTTTACAAGAAATTTATCTTCGAGTGTTCAGATTGATGCAATTGCCCTGGCAGAACAGCTGACACAGCCTGACACACACATCTGGTTTTTCCTGGCTGAGAATCCAGATAAAGAAACCCTGGGCGTAATCTCTGTTACCCAATGCGCAGCGGTATACGCCGGCGGTTTTTATGGAGAAATCAACGAGCTCTATATCAAACCTGAATTCAGAGCCCTTGGTATGGGACACCAGCTGATAGAGTCAGTAAAAAGGTTCGCAGCAGACAAAGGGTGGAGAATGTTGACGGTCACAGCTCCGGGCAAACCAGAATGGCAAAGAACAAGAAACTTCTATCAGAGAGAAGGCTTCGAAGAGATTGGCCCAACATTGGAACTCTCACTCTAGGGGCTGTTGACGTTCACCCTGAGCTTGTCGAAGAGTCGTGATATTGGGCTTCGACAGGCTCAGCCCGAACGGATTTTGAGGGGGTTTCAACAAGCCAGTTAATTTTGGACAAACCCTAAACAGCGTCTGCTCTTTCTCGCATGATACTGCCTACAGCAATAGCACCGATCATAATGATACCGCCCAGAACCGCACTGTCAGACGGGGTTTCTCCCATCAGGATCAGCGCAAAAATAATGCCATAGACGGGCTCAAGGCTGGTAATCAGGCTCACCAGTTGAGCTCTCAGTGTTTTCAGGCTGTTCAGAAAAAGAATAATGGGCAAGGTGGTACAAATCAGTCCCAGCAGTAATAACATCGGGACTTCCGACGTCATAGCTTCCAATCCACCACCAAAAAACATTGCCAAAGGCAGAGTGAACAGGGCCGCGCCGGTATTCTGGAGAAAAGATAAGGAAATGGCATCGGTATTCTGGATCAGCTTTCGATTAGACAGCGAAAGCACTGCAAAAAGAAAAGCACTGATACAGCCCCAGACAGCGCCCTGAAAAACAGGACTGTTGTTATCTCCCTCAGGTGTAACAACCAGATACAGGCCCAGAACTACAACTACTGCGGTTATTACATCCAGAGCTCTGAGTCTTTCCCGAAACAGCAGAGGCTCCATCAATGTGACAAAAACAGGGAAGGAAGCAAACGACAATAGTCCAACAGCTACGGATGACACCTGAATCGAATAAAAAAAGGTCATCCAATGCAGAGCCAGAACGGCCCCCATAACCAGGTTAATCCACCAGCGATGAGCCAGAAAAACACCTTTGATGCTGCCACACCACGATAGATACAGCAGTATACTTGCTGCCCCTATCAGGGTACGCCCCAAAACAATCTGGCTCACATCCAGTGGTAGCAATTTGGCAAAAAGGCCTGAAATACCGAACAGGAACACAGCAATATGGACCTGCAGGAGTGGTTGTCTGGTTGTCGTCATAGACCGGCTTTTTTTTAAAACTAATGCCCTGAAGAAGGCTTTTTAAAGATATAAAGGTCGTTTGGTTCGCCAACAATAAATACGGTCCCTTCCCTGTCCATAGCCACACCTTCTGGCTGCTCAATCGTTTCTTTCAGATCATGCCATCCTTTCTCAAGGTTCATGACGCTGACCGCCTCGCCCTCTTCGTCCAGTTCCGTCAGGGAGTGAGACTCATCACTGAGCACAACAAAATGTCTGGACACCGTATCATAGTGCATCCCGGACAAATCGCGATTAAAGTACATCAGGCTCTGGGTCATCAAATCCTGTTCCGTAATGGTCAGATTTTGCCCATTTCCGGGAAAACCCTGGATACGATAAATCTGCGCGGGATCTCTTTCCTTAACAACGTAAACAGACTGGTCATCCGGATCCCAGGCAATACCTTCAAAACCTTTATTCCCCCTCTCACCCACACCAAAGGTAAAGGTTGGGACATCTGTAAAGTCGACCTCTACCGTATCTGGCGCAATTTGTACTGCCGATAACTCTTGCTGGCGCTCATTCACAATGATGAAAGTATCATTGCCTGCCCAGGTAATCCCTTCAACATCAATGTTCCGATTGGACTTCAGCTTCCGCTTCAGATTCCCCTGACGGTCATACTCAAGCACATTGACCACATCTCCTCTTGCCACTACGTACAATGAGTCAGTGACTGGACTCCAGGTCACACCAGAGACCTGGTCACCGGCCTCTGTCAACTTAACGGGCCCAGAAACCAGTTCATACTGGTTGAGCATAATGGCCTCTGCCTGTTGCTCCCGGGAAACGGTCTGGGACAAGTATTCATCGTACAGCTTGTCATCTATATCGAAGTAATTAATAGCTAGCATCGCCAATACCAGAACGGCGATGACCTTCAGGGCCCGTTTAATAGTCTGATTCATGGTAGGGAATACGTCAGGATCCAGCAGTCTTAAAGACGTGGAAGTCTTACATGACTTCCAGATCAGACAGATCGGCTCTCATCAGGCTCTCCGTTCCCAGGTCAAAACCTGCAACGGAAACATGCACATCAAACCAGTTCTTGAGAGCAGCAGCATCGCGCTGCTGTGGCCAGCGACCCGGATCTTCTTCCCAGGCGGACAGCTCATTTTCCATCATATCCCGGGCATAGTTGGTGACAGCGGCTTCCAGCCCTTCTTCGGTTTCCTGCTCATCCAGCAGATACGAACCACCTTCCAGACTCCAGTCTTCCGGCAAATCGGTACCCAGCTCTTTAGCCCAATCTATAAAAGGCTGTCGGGGTTTAAGCGTGACAACGCAACGATTAATAAACTTCATGGCGATCTCTCAGACGGCACAACTGCCGAATAAAAAAATGTCGCTGTACTGTTTGGCGACAACGTCCAGATCAATGGACTGTTTCATCTGGTACCAGCTGCCTGCTGACGACAGCAGACCAGTAAATGCCCTTACGGAGATATGAACATCCAGATCAGGCTTGAGCTCGTCGTTCTGGCGAGCCTGCTCGAACAATTCTTCCAGTAGTTTGTGGTAGGTATTCGACTGGTCTCGTATTTTACCGCGCTTTTCCAGTGGAATAACCTGGCGATGTCGATCAAATACGATCATGTAGTCAGACCGCTCTTCCAGAGCAGACAGGGTATAGGTCACCAGTTTTCTAATGGAGTCTGAGAAAGAATGCCCTTCATCCATCACCGACTGTAGATAACTGATTTGATGCCTTATCCCCTCAAGACATACCGCTTCAAGCGCCGCCTCTTTTGAACGGAAATAGTAGTATAGGCTACCCTGCTTGATATTCAGCCGGTCGGCAATATCAATGGTTCCAGCAGCATGGTACCCCTTTTCAGCAAATACGGCGGCCGCTGCATCAACAGCAGCAAGATAACGCTGATCGTATTTTGATGTCCTCTCTTTCAACACAAACGTCTGCCTTGCTCTTTCTCTAAATCCTGTGGGTCAGGGGCTATGAAATCATGCCTGCAACTGATTTACGAGAGCCTTCTGCTATTCATGTGAATTCACAAATTAAAATAAGTGCTTTAAATTTTTTATATAGATCTATAGAATTTCTTTAACTCTATAGATTTTCAATAAAACTATAGAAACCAATTCCCGAGCAGTACTGGGATAACAAGAAGAATAAGCCGCAGGCTTTCTCTGACAGGGATTGGAATTTATGAAAACCCTCACCCACCTTCAGCGGTTGGAAGCTGAGAGTATCCACATCATTCGTGAGGTGGTTGCTGAGAGCCGCAACCCGGTCATGCTGTATTCCATTGGCAAGGACTCCTCGGTTTTGCTGCATCTGGCCATGAAAGCCTTTTATCCTTCATTGCCACCTTTTCCCATACTTCATGTCGACACCACCTGGAAGTTCCGGGAAATGATCCAGTTTCGTGATCAGGTGGCTGAAGATCTGGGTCTGGAAATGATTGTCCACATAAACCAGGAAGGCGTTGAGCAAGGCATTGGGCCTTTCAGTCATGGCTCTGCCGTTCATACTGATGTCATGAAAACTCAGGCATTGAAGCAGGCTCTGGATAAGTATCAATTTGATGCCGCCTTTGGTGGTGCTCGCCGGGATGAAGAGAAATCTCGCGCTAAGGAACGTATTTTCTCGTTCCGAAGCGATCAGCACCGCTGGGATCCGAAAAATCAGCGTCCGGAGCTCTGGAGAACTTACAACAATCGCATTCACAAAAAGGAAAGCATGAGAGTTTTCCCTCTGTCGAACTGGACCGAGCTGGATATCTGGCAATACATCCACAAGGAAGAGATTCCCATTGTGCCTCTTTACCAGGCCAAAGAACGACCCGTTGTTGAGCGGGATGGCTCCCTGATTCTGGTAGACGACGATCGGTTCCCGTTTAAGGACGGCGAAGTCATCGAGAAACGAAAAGTCCGCTTTCGCACCCTGGGATGCTACCCACTCACCGGAGCGGTGGAGTCCGAAGCTGAAACCCTGCCGGAAATCATTCAGGAAATGTTGCTGACCACCACTTCAGAACGTCAGGGTCGGGTCATTGATCAGGATCATGGCGCATCCATGGAACAGAAAAAGCAGGAGGGGTACTTCTGATGGCACACGTTTCAGACCTGATCGCTACGGATATTGATGCTTACCTGGCCGAGCAGGAAAGCAAAAGTTTTATGCGCCTGATCACCTGTGGCAGTGTTGATGATGGTAAAAGCACCCTGATTGGCAGACTGCTCTACGATGCCAAAATGATCTTTGATGATCAGCTTACAGCCCTTGAAGCAGACAGCAAACGCGTTGGTACAACCGGTGACCAGATTGATCTGGCATTACTGGTTGACGGTCTGGCTGCTGAAAGGGAACAGGGCATTACCATTGATGTGGCTTATCGATTCTTTTCCACCGACAAACGCAAGTTCATCATTGCTGATACCCCCGGGCACGAGCAATACACCCGGAATATGGCCACTGGAGCTTCTACTGCCGAGCTGGCCATCATACTGATTGACGCCCGTAAAGGGGTTCTCACACAAACTAAACGACATAGCTATATTGTTTCGTTGCTGGGCATCCGTCATGTCGTTCTGGCCATAAACAAAATGGATCTTGTGGACTACTCACAGGAACGTTTTGAACAGATCAGCCAGGAATACATGACTTTTGCCAGAGAACTTGGATTTGCTGATATAACTGCGATTCCCATCTCTGCGCTGGAAGGCAAGAATATACTTGAACCCAGCCCTGTTATGCCCTGGTATTCAGGCCCCAGCCTGATGAAACACCTCGAAACCATTGATGTTGCCCAGGAACAGACCCGCAAAGACTTCCGCATGCCCGTGCAATGGGTTAATCGCCCGGACCTGGACTTCAGGGGCTTCTCGGGAACCATCGCCGCCGGACAGGTTTCTGTGGGCGACGAACTGGTCGCGCTGCCAGGAGGTCGAACCAGCAAGGTTAAAAGTATTGTGACCTTTGATGGTGAACTGGACACCGCTATTTGTGAACAGGCCATTACCCTGACTCTGGAAGATGAAATCGATATTTCCAGGGGTGATACATTAGCCACCAGCAAGGCCCGACCCGAAGTCAGCAGCAGTCTGGCTGCCGACATCCTGTGGATGGATGAGCACGAGATGGTTTTACACCGTCCTTATCTTATCCGACTGGAAAACAACACCATTCCCGGCAATCTGAGTCGCATAAACTACAAGGTTAATATCAACAATCTGGAACAGGAAAGCGCCGAGGTTCTGACTCTGAACGAAGTCGCTCGCTGCGAGCTTTCCCTGACAGAAGACATTGCTTTCGATCCCTACGACGATACCCGAAGCACCGGCTGCTTTGTCATTATTGACCGCATTACCAATAAAACAGTGGGTTGCGGCATGCTGCGCCACAGTCTCGACAATGCCACCAATGTTCACTGGCACGCCCTGGATCTGGACAAAGCTTCCCGAGCCAAAGCCAAGGAACAGAAACCCGCTGTACTCTGGTTTACCGGCCTTTCTGGCTCCGGAAAATCAACCATTGCCAATCTGGTCGAAAAGAAACTGTTCGCTCGGGGTAATCACACCTACACACTGGATGGTGATAACGTACGACATGGGTTAAACAAAGACCTGGGCTTCACGGCTGAAGACAGGATAGAGAACATACGACGCATCAGTGAAGTTGCCAATCTGATGTCCGACGCAGGCCTGATTACTCTCAGCTGTTTTATCTCACCTTTCAGGGAAGACAGGGAACAGGCTCGTCAATTGTGTGGTAGCAACAGTTTTATAGAAATCTTTATCGACACACCTTTTGAAGAGTGCGAAAAGCGCGATCCTAAAGGTCTGTATAAAAAGGCCAGAAAGGGCCAGATAAAGCATTTCACTGGATTGGACAGCCCCTATGAGGCCCCCGAAAACCCGGATATCCACATAAAAACAACCGAGAAATCCCCTGAAAAGATTGCCGGCGAAATTGTCGATTTTCTGGACCGAGAAGGTTTTCTAACCACTTGAGGTGATCATGGCTGATTACGATGTATTTAATGGCGATGCCGACGGTATCTGTTCGCTGATTCAACTAAGAAACCATGAACCCCGTGATACTGAGCTGGTGACAGGTGTAAAAAGAGATATAGCCTTGCTGGAAAAGGTCAATGCCCGTGCAGGGGACCGGCTGACCGTTCTGGATATATCCATGGCAAAAAACCGGGTAGGGCTTGAACAAGCCCTCGCCGCTGATGCCAGCGTTTTATACATTGACCATCACTTTCCGGGGGATATACCGACTCACAACAACCTGACAACGATCATCAACGAAGCGCCTGATACCTGCACCAGTATTCTGGTCAACAACTATCTCAAGGGTGCCTTCTGTGGTTGGGCTGTAGTGGGAGCCTTTGGAGATAACCTCAAGAAGAGCGCTCAGGCTCTGGCAAAAAACCTGGATATATCGGCGGAACAACTCAATCTGCTGGAAAACCTGGGCATCTATATCAACTACAACGGCTATGGCTCCAGCCTTGATGACCTGCATTTCAAACCTGATGAGCTGTATCAAAAGGCACTGCCTTTCTCGAATCCGCTGGATTTTATCCTGAGCGGTAATGAGGATTTTGAAAAGCTGGAATCCGGTTATCAGAATGATATGGCCTTAGCTCAACAGATCCATCCGGAAGTAGCCACCAGCAACAGTGCCATTTACATTCTGCCTGAGAAAAGCTGGGCAAGAAGAGTCAGTGGTGTCTTTGGCAATGATCTGGCCAATCAGCATCCTGATCGTGCCCATGCCGTTCTGACAGAGAAAGAGAATGGCAACTATCTGGTCAGTGTCAGGGCCCCACTCAACAACAAAACCGGTGCAGTTGACCTTTGTCGTCAGTTCCCAACGGGAGGAGGAAGAGCCGCTGCTGCAGGCATTAATGATCTGCCAGCACAACGCATGGGAGAGTTTGTACAAATGCTGGAAGATCAATATCAATAACCGCTACGGAGTTAAAGCACTCTATTGAGTGCTTTAACGTCTTTTTTGCCAAGCGTTTTCCTTGCATCGCCCTTCCTTTGAGTGAATCATGGGAAAAAATAATTTCTGGATGGCCTCTTGTCAGCTGACGAATTACCTCTGATAGGTTCTGGAGCCGCTTTTCTGGCCTTATTGTTGTTGGTAAAAAAACCTGATGGCTCTCTAGTCGCTAATCGCCTGCTGGCCGCTTTAATGCTGGTTATGGGGCTGATTTTTGTTCGCATACACCTTTCACTCACAGGCTTTTTCTACCACAACCCTGATTTTATGGGAGTATCGGTTCCTCTCAGTTTCCTGATTGGTCCCCTGATCTATCTTTACCTTAAGGTTTTGACAGAGCCGAACTTCCAGCTGCACAAAATACACCTGTTTCATCTGACACCGGCACTGGTTTGCATTATTGTTTTCCTTCCAGTCTTTTTATCAGGCTCTGCGGCGAAACAAAGTGCCGCTGGTCAGTATCTCAGCTCTACCTCTTTTTCCGAACTCCTGCCCAGCACCGGAACGATCCACAGGATCAACATCATTCAGGTACTGTCTTCTATTCTTGTACTGGGCACCTATGCGCTTTACTCCCTCAGGCAGGTACAGACTCACTTAAAAGGCATCGTTCATAATTTCTCCAGTACCGATGGCATTTCTCTAACCTGGATACGAAACCTGGCCCTCCTTGCAGTACTTAAAGCTCTGGCTGATTTTGCGGCTCTAATACTGGCTCCCCATGGAGAAAACCTTCTGGCTACACAGATTATCCCTTGCATGGTGATACTGCTGATCTGTGGTTACGGAAGTTTCCATGGTATTTTCCAGCCAGCCATTCATAACCCTGAACAGCCCTCTCTTTTTACTCCCGAAAAACACCTTCCCGATCGGAACGAAGTCGAGAAAAAAGAAGAAAAGTATGAAAAATCAGGGTTATCAAAGGAAGGCAGTGCCCTCTACTGGCAGGAATTACAAGCCTATATGCAGACCCAAAAGCCGCACCTGATTACCGGCCTGACCATTGGCCAGCTGGCAAAGAAACTGGATTGGCCAAGCTCCTACCTTTCTCAGACCATCAACAGCCATTATGGCGGCAATTTCTTCGACTATATCAATCAAGCCCGCATCCAGGCGGCCTGCAGTATTCTGGATGAAGGTGACTTCGAAGCAGGCTCACTGTCTACACTCTATCTCAGGGTCGGGTTCAATTCGGTCTCTTCATTTTACAATCAGTTCAAAAAGCATTCGGGAGATATGACCCCCTCTCAATATTTGAAGAATCGAAAAGAAAATAGCCTGACAGAAGCCTGATTTTTTCGATCTTAGGGAATCGAAATATTTTTGCCCCGAAATCGAGCACTCTGGAACTCTGCCATGAATCACGCATGGTCCGAATAATAATAATTCCAGAGGATTCATCAAAATGAAGGTTCGCAGCCTTTTAGCAGGTTTATCTTTTACCTTTCTCTCTTCTCAGACCTTCGCCAATTCTGAACAACCCAATATCCTGTTGATTGTTGCCGATGATCTGGGCTGGGCTGATGTCGGCTTTCACGGTGCAGAAATTGAAACCCCTTCCCTTGATCAACTGGCCCGGGAAGGTGCGCAACTGGATCGTTTTTATGTGGCACCCACCTGTTCACCCACCCGCGCAGCATTAATGACGGGCCGTGACCCTATGCGACTCGGTGTCGCCTATGCAACCGTAATGCCCTGGTCAAACTTTGGGGTAAAACCGGACGAAAAATTCATGTCCGAAGCCTTCCAGTCAGCAGGCTACCAAACCGGAATCTTTGGAAAATGGCATCTTGGCAATGCCCAGGAAGCCTATACCCCTCAAAAAAGAGGGTTTGATTACTTTTACGGTCATCTGAATACCGAAGTAGGCTATTACCCACCCTACAATGTGCAGGGCGGTAAAGACTTCCAAAGAAATGGCAAGACGATTCCTGAAAACGAAACCGGCTATGAAACCGATATGGTTTCCAGTGAACTCAGCCGCTGGATCAAAGAGCGAGATAAAGATAAACCGTTTTTTGCCTACCTTCCTTATCTTGCCCCACACACACCACTGGAAGCGCCACAGTCTCTGATTGCCAAGTACAAGCACCTTAAGGATGACAAGACCACCAGCCTGCCAACAGCAAAAGGGGTAAAGAAAGACTCAACCAATGTTCGCCCAGTCTATGCGGCTATGGTTGACGCCATGGATCAGGGCATTGGCAGAATTTTGAAAACCCTGGACGAAGAGGGTCTTGCAGACAACACCATTGTGATGTTTTTCAGTGACAACGGAGGTCCGATTTATGGCGGGGCCGGCGCCAAAAACTTGCCATTGCGTGGAGGTAAAGGAAACACTTTCGAAGGAGGCATCAGAGTTCCTTCAGTCATACGCTGGCCAGAAAAAATCAACGCAGGACAGACCATTGAAGACATCATTACGGTAATGGACATTTTCCCAACACTTTCAGCTGCTGCCAGCATTAAAACAGGTAATACCAGACCACTGGATGGTAAAAGTATGCTGCCTGCGTTACTGGGCAAACCTGTTCCACCTCGTAAAGATCTGGTTTTTTTCACGTCAGAAACCCCCATTCGTAACTCATTCAGCCTCACAGCCTTTAATGATGACTGGAAACTGGTTCAACAAATCAAACAGGGATTCACCCAAACAGAAGTCAAAAACCATCTATTTAAAATCCATGAAGATCCCTATGAAAAAAACAATCTGGCAGAAAAGCACCCTGAAGTGGTCGCACGCTTAAGTCAGTCCATTAATACCTGGAGAATGCTCTATCCATTGAACGGTATTCGCTCCAACATTGTTCCTCCTCCAGGCTGGAAAGCACCTCTGGATTGGACCCTGTACCCCACTCCAGATAACCAGCTGCAAAAGCATGAAGCCTTTGGCCAAGCTCCGAACCAAAGAGTGAAAATCTATCTGGATGTTCTTTACGGAGAAGCCGGACGTCTGATTTACGACTGTATCCCTCAGAAGCAAGGTCCTTGCAAGCCTAACCTGTGAAGCAATCGAACTATTTGAATCAATAAGAGTAATAATAATGAAGTTTCTGACTCAGCTGCTTTCAACGGCCACGGCTTTGGTCTCGGTAGCAATGCTATCCAACCCCGCTGTGGCACAAGACAACACGAAAAAAGCAGATCTGGTTCCCGACCAGCAGACCATGTCGGCCATACACAGAGTGCCTATAAAAGTGTCCCGGATATCTGAGAATATCCATATGGCTTCGGGTATAGGTAATGTCTTTTTAATCGCGACCTCTGAAGGCAATGTCATCTTTGACACAGGTATTGCCCTGCAATCCAAACAGCAGCTTGATGCCTTGAGAGAAGCAGTACCCGGAGATGTTAAGTACACCATTTTGAGTCACTCCCACGCAGACCATGTAGGAGGCGTTCAATTCCTGGAGGGCTCTAAAGTAGTTGCCCACAGGGAGTTCAATGAAGAGCAAAGGTATCTTAAGGAACTGGAGCCCTACCTGTGGAATCGTAATCGGACACTGTTTCCGTGGATGCCGGAAAAACCGGGCACCGTCAGTAAAAAATACCGCTATGGAAACGTTACCCCGGACATTCTGGTCGATGAGAATGATTTCACCTTCAACCTTGGAGGGACCACTTTTAAAGTGCTCTCAACACCCGGGGGTGAAGGAGCGGATAACATCAGTCTGTGGCTGCCTGAGCAGAAGACTCTCCTGACCGGAGACCTCTTTGGCCCATTCTTCCCGCAGTTCCCCAACATATTTACCATGAGGGGTGAAAAGGTTCGTAAGCCTGTTGAATACATCAACAGCCTTGATCGCTTGATTGCTTTGCAGCCGGAAATGATTCTACCGGCCCACTTCATAGCGATCAGGAACAAAAAAGAAATCATGACCGGCCTGACGAAAATGCGCGATGCCGTTCAGTATGTACACGACTCAGTGGTTGATGGAATGAATGCTGGCCAGACGGTTAAACAGCTCATGGCAGACATCAAACTGCCCGAAGCACTGGAACTCACCCAGCAGCATGGCAAGGTTTCCTGGGCTGTGCGCAGTATCTGGGAGTACTACGCTACCTGGTTCCACTTCAAAAGCACGACAGAACTCTATTCAACACCAGCCGAGAGTGTCTATCAGGATCTGGTTGAATTAGCAGGCACCGATCAACTGCTTGGAAAAGCTTCGTCCTATATTGAACGGGGAAAAGTCACCGAGAGTATTCACTTGTTGGATATTGTGCTCAACACTGAACCGAACCATAAAGAAGGAAACCGTCTGTACTTAAAAGCTCACGAAATTCTGATGCAACAGGCCAAGCAGGGTTTGCGAAATGACTATGAAATGCACTGGCTGAGAAGCCAGATAATAAAAGCCAGAAACGTATTGAAGAATGCTAATACTTGATTAGCAATAAAAAGCAGTGACAGGAGCTTCTACTTCCTGTCACTGCCCTTTCCTTGATTATGCAGGCACTGCTATTTTCTCAGCATATTCCTTTAACCCTCTGGCACAGAGGTTAAAACCATCCTCAACTCTTTTAGCCATCAGCTCCATCATTCCTCTCAATGCTTCTGGCTCAGAGCCTTTAAAGTCATCAATGGAAAAATAAGTACAGCGATTGTCGTCCAAAGGTTTCAGAAACTGGGTGCGAACAGCATGAATCGGATCACCCGGCTTGTTTTCCATACCCCAGGCAATTGCCTTGCACGGCTCTATCAGGGAAATGTATTCCACCTGCTCCTGCAATCCAAACCCCAGCTCCACCATCATTTTAATGGGAGAACCGAGCTCAAGTGTGGCGTCAGCTTTTGGACAGAACCGGTTCCACTTATGGTAATCCTTAAAGTTCACCAGGATGTCCCACACTACTTCAGCCGGGGCATTGATAACTACCTCATCAGAGGTCACGGTATCTTCAGTAATCATTTAAGTTCCCTCTTAATCACTGATCGGCCAGCGGCTATCACGGGTGTAAAACTCGAAACGCTTATTGATCATTTCTTCCGTCAGACCATAGGTCTCCAGGTCATACTCATGCTTGCCGTGTTTATTCTTTGGATTGGCATCGACATGAGCCTGCATAATCGCCCTGGACTCATCGGAGAGAGACAGATCAAAGTGGCTATAAACCCGCTCCACCAGCTCCATAGGCTGCTCTGCAAACTCCTGCTGTGAGCAGTCGATAAACAGCTCTTTTGGCAAAGTTTCCCTGACAGCCAGCGCCCTCTCCAGAGAGGTTGCATACCAGTCCATCAACTTCTGACCAACGTCTTTCAAGTGAGAACAGTCACCGGCGTACATTTCCATAACCATGCGGTTCATGCTGTTGATAGAGGGAACCACATGTTTTGGATCACGGTGACACCAGATGAATCGGGCATCAGGGAACACTTTCATAATGGCGTCGATTCCCCACATATGGGAAGGCGCCTTGAGCATCCATTGCTGGCCTGGTTTGCGCCAGTTCAGCATCTGCAACTGCTTTTTCTCGTGGATATAAAGATTCTCAAGGCTTCTGGATTTCATCCAGCTGCCATAAGGTTCAAACATTCCCTCGAACCCTAATTGAGCACCATCAAAAGCAAAGGCGTGAAGGAGTACACACTCTTCTGGCGTATCCGCATCGATATAATGAATTTTCTGGAAGGCTTTGTTCTGTCTTTCTTCCAGGGCTTTCACCAGATACGGATATCGCACATCTTCCTGCCCGGGCTGGGAACCAGGCCAGATATCAGGAAACTGTATTTCCCACTGAAGAGGCGCTCTGTTTTCAGGGGCCATCTCCAATAAATTCAGTAATGCTGATGTGCCTGAACGAGGCAATCCGGTGACAAAGATTGGAGCCTTAATCTCCTGATCCTTAATCTCAGGAATCTTTTTATAAGAATCCTCCCAGCGCAGTCGGGTTTCCAGCTGGGATACGACCCGACTCCGGCAACGTACTCTGCCTTCGGGGTCTTTCACCATGTTGTCGTATGTTTTCAGCAGAGCTTCCAGACCATCGCGATAAGGTTCTTCGCCAAAGTCATTAAGCCCTGTATTTTTGATCGCCTCGGCAACCACGTCGTCCACAGCAAAGGAGACGGCTTGTTTTTCTGCTAACATTTTTTCGACTCCTGCTACAGACAGATTTCTTTCAGTTCAGAAAGCTTCATCACCCGGGTTTTCAGCTCTGGGTGTTCCTGAGCACCAATCCAGCGCCAGCACATGGTGCCCATGCTGTGACCTGCGGTTTCAATCCAGTTAGGGACGCCAGGGTTGGCATGGGAAATCACAACCCGAACACTGCCATCCGACTCATAATGAGCGGTGTGCTTGTTCACATGGATAGTGTGGTGACGATAATCCAGGGATTCCATCCACCAGTTATCCAGCTGGAAATTCCAGGTTTGGCATTCAGGGATTTCTGGCGCCTCGATAACAAGTACCTCGTCGTCTTCAAGACTCCAGGCACTGTGGAAGTAAAAGATGTTGGGATCACCACCAATGGCCTGACAAAACGCCTGATCAGCAGGGGGTAACTGGTTGTTGATGGGGAGAAAGCTCTCGCTCCAGTTTTCAAATAGCTGTGCGGAGCCTTTTACAAAAGCGATCGCCCCCTGAAGGCTTCTTTCCAGCTTGTCCGCAGTCAACGGGTCTGGGCGATCCTGCTCTACGCCAATTCTTTCGATTTTCAGCTCTGCAGGCTCTTCGTTGATCCGATCCTGGAATGTCTGACGAACATTAATGGAATTGGTCTCTGGCCCCATGGGCAACCAGTTTCCAGGCTGCTCTTTCTGGCTGATGATCAGCTCAACGATGCCATCTTCACCAATATCCATCTGTCGGGCATCCAGATACCCCGTGGTTTCCATTGTGCCGCCGGAGGCATACTTGTTAATCACAGTGCCAAAGCCCAGATAATCTACTGTTCCCCGACTACCCGTAATCCGATAGTCATAACGAGGATCAATGGGTGCACTTTCATAACGGTTGTCCGGGTTGTCTGCTCCCAGTTTGATGGTTTCATGGCAACCACATCGCAGTTGAGGGAAAGCAGAGTCCCGGTGTTCGAGAAAGCTTTCCAGTCCACCTCGGAGCAGTCGGGTCAGATAGCGATAACCTTCTGCCTGGTTGAAAGCATCCTTTGGAGCTTTCTCGCTTTGTATGATTTTTCCGGCGTCTTTCAGGGCATCACAGAATTCTTCCCAGACTCTGCCGTCTATTACTTTCTGTTCTGAATCAGTCATTTTTATTCTTCTTCTATTGTGTTCACTCAGGCAGGCATGAACTCACCACCGTTCACATCCAAAGTGGCTCCTGTGATCGCAGAGGCATAATCAGAGACCAGGAATAAAGCCGCTTTTGCACACTCATCGTCGGTAGGAGTTCGGCCTAGCGGAATATTTTGGGTGACCTGTCCAATCGCTTCTTCTTCGGAAATGTTTTCATTGGCGGCAGTAAACTGAACATAACCTTTAACAGGTTCGCCCCACATCCAGCCCATCAGTGCCGTGTTGACCCGAATACCGTAACCACCCAACTCTTTTGCCAGATATTTGGATGCAACAGTCAGAGCACCTTTAGATGCGGCGTAACCGGACTCTCCACCAAACTCCAGAACAACAGGCTTACGGGTTGCCTGGGTGTTAATCATCACGATGGCGCCGGATTTCTGTTCCTTCATCACCGGAATCACAGCCTGAGTCATGTTCATAGTGCCAATCAGGTTGGTGTCTACCACACGACGCCAGTCTTCAAGATCGGCCTTCTCTACCGGCTCAAAGTTACCGTGGTAAAAAGCACTGTTGACCAGAGCGTCCACTCGTCCGAACTTTTTGACTGTCTCTTTGACCAGATTGTCGCATTGGGCTCGGTCGCAGATATCGTTGGGGACTTTCAATACTTCGCAATCAAGGCCCAACTCCAGAATTTTTTTCTCAGCATCATCCAGCTTATCGGGAGTACGTGAAGCCAGAACAATGCCTCTTGCGCCTGCTTCTGCAGCCTGCAAAGCCAGCTTCACACCCAGCCCGGGGCCAATGCCGGAAACAATGACCACTTTATTATTCAGTATCATTATTCTTATTCTCCTGAAACTTATCGGTTGATAAGTTATACCCAGAGGGACAAAACTTATCAACTGATAAGTTTGATAGTATTCACTGAAAAATCCTGTAAACTCGCCTTTAAACGAATAAAAGTCAGATCCTCAAAACACTTCCACGGTAAGAAAATGCCCAGAGCCTCCGCCAAAGACGTAATCCTTGATACTGCTGAACGATTGTTTGCCGAGCAGGGAATGGAGTCCGTCTCCCTGCGAACCATCAATACTGAGGCGGGTTACAGTGTCGCAGCGCTGCATTATCACTTTGGTACCCGGGACAAGCTGATTGATGCACTGATTAGCAGACGACAGACGCCTATTCTGGCGCGCAGGAAAGAGTTTCTGGACGAGTTGGAGAAAGAGGAAAGGCCGGATATTTATCGGATTACAGAAGCTCTGGTATTACCGATGGCTGAGCCTATTCTGGAAAACCCGGAACTGGGCTTGAGAACCATCAAGTTCTTCTTCAGAACCTATATTGATCAGGCCAGCTATGGCCAGACCAAAGACATCATAGAAGAGAGCCATCGTATATTTAACGGACTGCTGAAAAGAGCTTTGCCCGAGATTGATCAGGCACTTCTCCACCAACGCTGGGTCATTGCTTCAGAGCTCACCTTTCAGGGGCTGGCCAATATCGATAATGTTATGACCATCCGCAGTGGCTCATCACAGATTGAAAACTATCGCCACTACGTTAACCGGCTGATTGATTTTATTGCTGGCGGTATTGCGGCTGAGGAGCCTGCCCGTTAGATATACTGCCCGGCACAATGCCCGGATGCCCATGCCCACTGGAAGTTAAATCCGCCCAGATGACCGGTTACATCCAGAACCTCACCGACAAAATAGAGGCCTGGCTGAATACGGCTTTCAAAGGTTTTGGAAGACACTTTTGCCGTATCGACACCACCCAGGGTGACTTCTGCTTTCTTGTAGCCTTCCGTACCTGTTGGCTTCAACTCCCAGTTTTCAAGCAATTCTGCCAGCTCTTCCAGCTGCGCAGGAGAGTATTGAACAATAGGTTTACGACCATTGTCGGTCACCAATCTCAGCTTGCCATGCTCACAAAGTGCATGGGACAGCCTTTTGGTCATGTGCTCGGCAAGAATGGTTGAGACCTGTGCTTTTGGTCTTTGCTCAACACAGGATTGCAGCCATTCCAGAATATTGATACCTGGAATCCAGTTGATTGTCACTGTGTCGCCCTGCTGCCAGTACGATGAGATCTGCAATATGACCGGACCACTGACACCACGATGGGTAATGAGGATGTTTTCACGGAACGATTGGCCATTGCACTGGGCAATCACTTCAGAGCTGACGCCAGACAGCTCGGCAAAATGTTCCAGCCAGGCTTTATTCATGGTGAACGGAACCAACGCGGGTTTTCGCTCAATCAGTTCATGACCAAACTGTTCAGCCACTTCGTAACCGAAGCCCGTTGCCCCCATGGTAGGAAATGACAATCCTCCGGTCGCCACAATCAGTGACTGACAGGAGAACTCTCCCAGATTAGTGGTCAGATGATAGCCTGAAGACTCTTTGGCTTTAACGGATTCAACACTGGCTTTTGCGCGTATAGTGACTCCGGCATCCCGACATTCGCTCACCAGAAGGTCAACGATCTCCTGTGATCGGTCATCGCAGAACAATTGTCCCAACGTTTTTTCATGCCAGGCAATCTGGTACTTATCCACCAGTGCCTGAAAATCCCACTGGGTGTATCGTGCCAGTGCTGACTTACAGAAATGTGTGTTGCTTGAAAGGTAATTGGCAGGCTCTGTATAGAGGTTGGTGAAATTACAACGACCTCCACCTGAAATCAGAATTTTTTTGCCTATTTTATTGGCATGGTCCAGCACCAGAACATTACGACCCCGGTATCCAGCCGTCAGAGCGCACATAAGACCCGATGCTCCAGCACCTATGATGATGGCATCGTACTCTGATTGCAGGGCTCTGGTCAGGGGCATTCTCGTTTATCTCTGATTATATTGATGGCACTGAAGTTGCCATAGGCAAGGGAGAGTCTCTGTCACACAGTGGTGACTCATTGTTCGGTATAGAGGGTAACAAGCCCTGCTTAGAAACCAAGGAGCATAAACCGACTTCACATAACGGTTTGCCCCTTCCCCTGTTTCTTTTCAGTCTGGGCTACAGACTAATAGCAATCCTGCATGGGTTCTGTCAGTGAGCCTTGAGAATGCCCAGCACTTTGTTCAGGAACATTTTGGCTTCCTGAGCGCTGACACTCTTGCGCAGCTCAGCAGGAATCAGGCGCTGGTATGCACGAGCATTCATCGGACGTGCTGCGACCAGAGCATTGACCATAGCAGGCTTCAACAGACGCTGAGCAGCGGGAGTATTTGGGTAGGCCTTACGGATAGACTGAACATCAAACTCAACCAGAGCTTCAGCCAGAGAACTTTCTACCACTTCAACAGAGACTTCGGGCTCAGATACCACTGGAGCAGGCGCCGCCTTCTCTTCAGTCTTAACCGGCTCAGCGACTTTCTCAGGCGCAGCTTCTGCAGGAGCAGCGGCTTCCTGTGCAGTTTCACCTGCTACAGAACCGTGAGCAACCATAGCCTGGGACAGCTCTTCACGCATGACCCATACGGCTTCGCCCGCTTCGTTTTTCTCATCCAGAGCCACAACAGAGGCGCCAGTGCCAGCATCCACTTCCAGGAACGCAGCAATACGCTTGCCCAGGTTATTGACGATCAGGGACGCACGCTTGGCACCAGTAACAGCAACCACCTGTTCAGCACTGGCAGCACGACCGGGCAGGGCAAACCATGCTGTCAGCAGTTCCATATCTTGAGGACGGACAGCTTTATTATTGTTAAGGGCCTTCAGGAACAAATCTTGGGTGATCAATAGCTTAACCTCTAGAAAAAAATCCGGCTATTTTTTCAGGAACTGACAAATTATCAATCCCTATATTTGCGGATCTTTATGTTTTTTATTCTAAGGACAGAATTTAAGCACAGATTTCAGGGGTTACCGACCGATTTTCAAACGGAGAGACAAAATGCAAGAAGTTGTTGAACACTACAGCCACGGGGCTTTGGAAGATTCTATTCTGCAAGCTCTTGATCATTCGGGTAAAAATCTCAAGAAGCTGAAGCCACAGGATCTTTCGGCTATTGATGAGTTTCATCTCAGAGGTCGAATGGCAACAACCGAACTGGCAGAGGAAATTGCACTGATGCCTGGCACAAAAGTGCTGGATATAGGCTGTGGTATTGGCGGTGCGTCTCGCCATTTAGCATCAGAGTTCGGTTGTTTTGTACAAGGCATTGATCTGACCGAAGAGTATTGTTCAGTCGCCCGCTCTCTAACAGCTTTGACTGATCTGGAGAAACAAATCTCTTATTTCCACGGAGACGCTCTGGATCTGCCCTTCGAAGACAACAGCTTTGATGTCGTCTGGACCCAGCACGCCTCAATGAACATCAGTGACAAAGGACAAATGCTCAAAGAAGCCTATCGAGTGCTTAAACCAGGCGGCTATATGGCACTCTACGACATTCTTTCAAACTCGGAGAAAGAACTTCACTACCCCGTCCCCTGGGCCATGTCAGCGGCTCAGAGCTTTCTTGTGACGGGTGGCAAGCTCCACACGCTTCTCGAGCATGCAGGTTTCAGACTCCACTCCTGGAAGGACTGTTCCGGACAGGCTCTTGAATGGTTTGAGGGTGTTCTGATGAGAATTCAGGAAGAAGGCCGTCCTCAACTGGGCTACCACC
Organism: Endozoicomonas arenosclerae; assembly: GCF_001562015.1. GTDB lineage: Bacteria > Pseudomonadota > Gammaproteobacteria > Pseudomonadales > Endozoicomonadaceae > Endozoicomonas_A > Endozoicomonas_A arenosclerae. The sequence goes on from NZ_LASA01000001.1 coordinate 19,378, forward strand.
TGCTGCTGGGAGACCGGTTTTCTGAAATGGCCGCCAATCAACTGAAAAACCTTAAGGAGAACCGGATTATGGTGGTTCAGGCGGTGGCTCTCCGACCTTCATCATCCTGAGACAATGCGCGATCGAGAACATATTTATTGAAATTGCCCAAGGCAAAGATGATAATGATTCTCAATTAAAAATTAATTCCATCGAGTATCAATATGGCAAGATCACCAGTAAGAGAGCTGTCTGTACAGAGTATTGAATCCCTGAGCCCTCATATGAAGCGGGTGATCCTGACGGGGGAATCCTTGTCTGACTTCCCCCCAAATCAAGCCAGTGCTTACGTTAAGCTCGCTTTTGATAACCCTGTGACGCCTGAAAAGCCTCTTCTGAGAAGTTACAGTGTGGTCGACTGTGACCAGGCTGAACAGCAGCTGATTATCGACTTTGCCGTTCATTCTGAAGGTGAAGATCAGGGGCCCGCTGCTCGCTGGCTTGAACAGGTGACTGTTGGTGACTCGATTCCCGTTTCTGGACCCGGACCTACCAAACTGGTTGATCTGGAGGCTGACTGGTTTGTACTGGCAGGGGACCTTACAGCCTTGCCAGCGATTCGTGCCAACATAGAAATCTTGCCTTCTGACGCAAAAGGCTATGTCATTCTGGAAATTCCTCATCAGGACGATCAGCAATCCCTGGGGCTGGACGCCGCTTCTATACCCGAGGGCCTGGAAGTCATCTGGATGGTGAATCCCCACCCAGGCAAGCAGAAGGGTCTGTTAAAGGAAACACTGGCAGGCTTAACACGTCTGCCCGGAAAACCTTATATCTGGGCAGCCAGTGAGCTCAATTCAGTATTGGAGATCAGAAGCTGGATTGACGAAGAGTCACTGGCTCCTCGCTCATCACGTTATATCAGCAGCTACTGGCAGCTTGGTCTGGCAGATGAAGCCCATAAGGTTCAGAAGAAGCAGAGACTGGCTGAGTGAGTTTTAGGATCTGATTTTTTGATGGTTGCCTGTGGATAAGGTCGTTGCATTTCACTGCCGTAGTTATCCACAGGATTATCTGGATAACTCTTCCAGTGTCCCTTGTACACAGTCATACATAAAGACTGGGAGAGATACCCCAAGCTGCTTTTCAACCATTCCTTTAATACTGGGGACTATTTCAAGAATGGTATCATCAAGGCCATCTAATTCAGGCTTTCTATTCCTGGTAACGATAATACCTTGGATCGACTTAGCTGGATAATTAACAACAATTTCATTGTGATTCTGCATGGATTGATCTATCTGAAATTGTTGAGAGATGTGCTGTGTTAACTCAGTTATAGACTCTACTTTTCGACTCGTGTCATTCACAGTGACTTTCGCTCGTCCTCTGAAATCAGTTCTAATATCAAACTTGTTTGTCGCCGGATTCATGGCCATGTATCTCTTTTGCGAGGGATTCCATTTTACTTCTCTTCCTTCTTTATCGATGGCAATAGCTCTCACATCACCAGTAAAAATTCCTCTAACCACGCATTGATCCATATCGATTAAAAAACCGATGTCTCTAAAAACAGATAAAGGAATGTCTGGCATCAGAACACTCATCGATGAAGCTTTTAAATAATGATTATGTTTTAGCTCACTGACTTCTCTACACGTCCTTTCAAGAAGATCGGAGTCATTCCAGCGACGGCTGTGCTCACAGTTATAAAGCATTTTCACAAGAGCCTTTCCGCTCCTGAAAGACGCCATGACAGCTTCTTTTTTAGGCGCAATACTCTCTCTTGCAGCCACATTTTGCGCCACTCTTTCTGATGTCAAAGGCATACAACAACTGAACATTTCCCTTCCTTTTTCTCAGGTCCATCTATTGAGACTCAAGAATAATGAATAAATTTCCAGTGGCTGAAAGTTCTACTGACTAAATAGTTAGAGCTGCTAACTGGATTCTTAATCTCTGGCTGGAAGGCTGGAAGGCTGGAAGGCTGGAAGGCTGGAAGGCTGGAAGGCTGGAAGGCTGGAAGGCTGGAAGGCTGGAAGGCTGGAAGGCTGGACAGTCACTATTTGTTGGGGATGGAATTCTGTCAAGTTTCTGTCTTAGGATTTATCTCAAAATAAGTTCCAGATTTACACAGGATTCCGTTCACCCTGAGCTTGTCGAAGAGTCCTGGTATTGGGCTTCGACAGGCTCAGCCCGAACGGGTTCTGAGAGGGTTTCCATAAGGCAGTTAATTTCAGGCAAGTCCTTACGAACCCCACCGAGTTTTGACTGGGAATGCCTGGCTGCTGGTACTCAAAATAGATCGGTATTATTAGTGAGAGGGCCTCGCAAGCGAGGCCTATCGTTTGATGAAACACGTCCTGTGTTTCACCCTGCGGGCGCACTAAAGTGCGTCCAAATTCGTTCCAGACGAATTTGTCACTTCCGAGCTCGGGTCCGAACTCGGCAATAAACGACGTATCGCTGATTTACGGTGGAGATGTCTCTCTATGGAGGGTATTCCGTTGCCCTGCAACGGATAAAGAAAAACCCCAGTCGATTGCTCGACTGGGGTTTTGCTTTATTCAATGCCTGGCGATGACCTACTCTCACATGGGGAAACCCCACACTACCATCGGCGATGTATCGTTTCACTTCCGAGTTCGGGATGGGATCGGGTGGTTCCAACACTCTATGGTCACCAGGCAAAACTGGTTTGAAGTTCGTTGTTTCCGACGGCCTTCTGGAATCCGTTTTAACTTAAG
>NZ_LASA01000010.1 GCF_001562015.1 Endozoicomonas arenosclerae
CCTCCATGTCTTGCCACTCGTCCGCTCCACATATGACTGCGCATACAGCAATGATAAGTATATCGAGCAGGTTGTGATCACACATGCCGGGGCAGCGAGGATCAGGAACTTTGGCTAAAAAATCAGCTAGTGGCTGGTACTGCTTGGCTTCCATGCGGATGAACTACTCTAGGAGACTCGAATAAACTGGATAGAGAGTTTACAAGAAATTTATCTTCGAGTGTTCAGATTGATGCAATTGCCCTGCTAGTAACTTCCTTTTACTTTGCAGGCCTTCATCTTCGTCAAGTTTCTTTCTGTATTCAGTTAATTTTTCTTCAGACATGTACTTCTAATTAATCCTCATGACTCTGATTTGTACGATGTATCGTGGCACAGAACAGCCTACTTCGCGAATCAGTTCAGCATGACACTCTATCAGCAGGTAACACGACCCTTCACCATGCTCATTGTCTTACATAGGCTGTAAGCAAATTTTATACTATCGGTATCAATATTGTACATGTCGCATTACATGATTTGTATAGTTTCCGCTTAACAGGGGCAGTGCACATTTAATGCACTATTATCGTGTAAAAACATAGAGTTAGAGTTTCCTTATAAACCTGCATAGGTGGACTCCTTTTCTCTGTTCAGCTCTCTAGTGGGCTGATGATGCAGTGAAAAAACCACATAGCCAAATCTCCATCCAAAGCAACCGACCGAACAAAATCTCCACCAGAAACATCAGCCACAACCGAACCCCAAAAAGCCAACCCGCCGGTATTCTCCTGAAGCACCCGAACCTGCCATTTACCTGGATAAAGCTCAATCGCTGCTTTGAAAGCCTGACGCCCAACTCCCAGCCCCTTGAACTTTTTCAGTACAAAAAACTGGTCAACATCATAGCGGCTTTGATCGGCGGGGTATTTTCTGATCAGGACGAATCCGGCTACTTCACCATCGCAATGGATCAGGTAGGGGTGGTGATCTTCTTTCTCCCAATAGGGTGTCAGTGACTCCGGGTTGTAGCTGAATATACCTTCGGGGTTGGGGGATCTTTCCAGAAAGTCGGACATTTCATACACGTAATAATGGAACAGGTTCTGGATAATGACTCTTTCCGGTGCACCCGCGGCGATCAGTTCAACCTTTTTGCTCATTGTTTGTACTGCTTTTTATATAGGGAGGTTTTTGAGGTTTTATTCGGGCACGCTACCGCCCTCACTTTGGCTGTCGTCCGTTTCAGCAGTGTTTAAGGTAAGTTACTTAATTTGTGAAGCAGTGGAGAATACACAAATTTTCAAGCAAAAGTAATGCCGGTTGGCCGAGGATAAATAAGTAATATGTAAATTAAGTGAAAGTTGCTTTACAGGAAGCCATGGCAGGAGTACAGATACTGTTTCACAGTTCTGGACTCAGGCACCTTCATCCAGTACTGTGCGACAGGATTAACATAATTATAAATGTCCCACGGACAGGTAACATGGCAAAAAACAACGCTCTCCGTCAGACGGTAGTCTCGCTGGCGGTTCTGGCTGTATGCGGTGGTATTGCGTACGGTCTGTCGAAATGGTCCAAGCCTCCTAAAAAAGAGGAGGAACTGGCGGTGGATCCTCTGGTGGAATATCGGGTTATGATCCCCGAATCCCTGAGTTTCACGGTAGAGAGCCAGGGTGTGGTCCGTCCTTCCATTGAAACCTCTCTTGTTGCTGAAGTCGCCGGTGTAGTCACCGAAGTCTCTCCCCAGTTTGTCAGTGGCGGTGTCTTCCGCAAGGGCGATGTGCTGGCCAGTATAGACGACAGTGATTATCGCGTGGCGGTGCGTCAGGCCGAGGCCAATCTAACTGCCAGTCAGGCTCGTCTGAAAGAAGAAAGCGCCAAGGCTCAGGCCGAGCGTAAAAACTGGACGCGTTCCGGCCGTTCGCTTGCCGATGCTCCGGACTTGCTGCTGCGTAAACCTTTTGTTGAAGAAGCCAAGGCTAACGTTATGGCTGCCAGCGCCCAGCTGGAAAAAGCGCGTCGCGATCTGGAGCGCACCCGTATTCGTGCACCATACGATGGCATGGTTCGCGAGCGCAGTGTCAACCTGGGTCAGTACGTCACCACGGGTATTCAGGCGGGTTCTATTTTCGCCATTGCCGATGCTGAAGTGCGTTTGTCTCTGAAACCTTCTGATCTCAACTTTATTGATCTGCCCTCAGCCGGTAAGACGATTGAGAAAGACATAGCGGTTGAATTGTCCCAGTCCATGGGCAGCAAGATTCAAACCTGGCAGGCCAGTCTGGATCGGGTTGAAGGTGTGGTCGACGAGCAAAGTCGTATGCACTATGTGGTAGCACGGGTTGATGATCCTTATGGTTTGGCCACAGCAAAAGAAGGCTTTCCGCTGAAGGCTGGCAGCTTTGTGAATGCCCGGATTCTGGGCAGCGAGCTGGACGGTTTGTTCAATCTCCCTCGCAGTGCTGTTTATGGCGATGGCAGGGTATTGATCATTGATGAGAAGAGCAGCCTGCATTATCGCCGAATTATTCCGGTTTATGCCGACGAAGTCAGTGTTTACTTCCGTCAGGGGGTTCTGGAAGGCGACAGGGTAGCTACAACGCCTCTGGCCAACCCCATTGAAGGTATGCGGGTCCGTCTTATCGAACCTGAGCCGTCGGTAGCGGGCCTTGCTGCCCCGACTGACAGTGAGGGGTAAGTCATGGATCAGACCACAGAAAACCAGAAAGGGTTTATAGCCTGGTTTGCCAATAATTCCGTGGCGGCCAACCTGTTGATGATCATGATTGTGGTGGCGGGTTTGATGACCGCTTTCACCATCAAAAAGAGAATGTTTCCCGACTTTGCCGTAAACACGGTACAGGTTGAGGTGATCTATCCGGGCGCAGGCCCTGAAGATGTGGAACAAGGGGTGCTGGTCAAACTCGAAGAGTCCCTGCGGGATATATCCGGTATTAAAAAAGTAGTGTCCATTACCTGGGAAGGTTATGGCCGTCTTCGGGTTGAGCTGGAGTCCGGTTACGAGATTGATCAGCTTTATGACGATGTAAAAACGGCGGTGGAAGGGGTCACCAATCTGCCCACCGAGGCCGAAGAACCCACGGTCACCAAGCTGGAGCAGAATGAGCAGGTGCTCTACATCTCCCTGTACGGTGATATGGATCGTATCTCCTTGCAGCGCATGGCCCAGACTCTGCAAGATGAGTTGCTGACGCTGCCCGATGTACTCAGCACCAACTTGTTGGGCGAGAGCGACCTGGAAATCTCGATTCTGGTGTCCGAGAACAAGCTGCGTCAGTACGGACTCACTTTTGATGAAGTGGCCCGTGCCCTGAGAGCTTCGTCCATTGATGTGGCCGGTGGCTCCATCAAAACCGACGACGGTGATATTGCTGTAAAAACCCGGGGTCAGGCTTACAAGGGTTTTGACTTCTACGACTTTGAAATCCGCACTAATCCTGACGGCAGTCGTTTACTGTTGTCCGACATTGCCACCATTCACGATGGCTTTGAAGAGACTCAAGGGCTGGTTCGGTTCAATGGCAAAACCGCAGTCGCCATTGAAATTGTTTCAGAAACCGAGCAGAACGACATCCGCACCTCCAAGGCGGTGCGAGCCTACCTGGATGAGCGCAAAGCCAGTCTCCCCCAGGGTATGGAAGTAAAGATCTGGGGCGACATTTCCCATTATCTGCAAGGTCGTATGGACATGATGATGGAGAACATGTTCTACGGCGCCATTCTGGTATTCCTGTTGCTCAGTCTGTTCCTGCGTATTCGGGTGGCGGTCTGGGTTATTGTCGGTATTCCGGTGTGTTTCCTCGGGGCTATCTGGCTGATGCCCAATGGCTTTATGCCGGTCTCCATCAATATGTTGAGTCTTTTTGCCTTTATATTGGTGTTGGGGATCGTGGTGGACGACGCCATTATTATTGGCGAGAGTGTTTATACTCAGATATCGCGGCATGGCCATACCCCCGAGAATGTGGTGGCCGGTGTGAAGCGGGTGGTGGTGCCCGCGACCTTCGGGGTATTAACGACCATGGCTGTGTTTATACCGCTGCTGATGATTGAAGGCTCGGGTGAACCTTTCTTCACGGCCATTTCTCTGGTGGTGATTTTCTGTCTGGTGTTCTCCCTGGTGGAGTCCAAAATGATTCTGCCTGCTCACCTGGCTCATATGAAAAAACTGGAGCAGGGGACTGCTAAAAAGGGCTTTTTCACCCGTGTTCAAGATCGTTTCGCTCAGTGGCTGGAACGTTTTGTTGAGCGGCGCTATCTGCCTCTGATCAGTTCTGCCGTTCGAAACCGCTATGTCACCATCAGTGTGTTTATGGGGTTAATGGTGGTGTTGGTCGGCGTGATCCAGAGTCCGCTGATACGTTTCTCGTTTTTCCCGGAAGTGCCCAGCGAGTTTATCCGGGTTGAGCTGGAAATGAATGCCGGCAGTTCCATCGCCGAGCGAGACAGTGCTCTGACCCGCATCGAACAGAGCATGTTCAAGGTCGACAAAACCTACCGTGACAGTCATCCGGATGAGTCCGGCTTGTTCGACGGTATGATGCTGTGGAGTCAGGGTGATACTACCGGGATTGTTTTTGTTGAGCTGACCAAGAATGAAACCCGGACCATTGGACCCAAAGAAACGGCAGACCTCTGGCGGGAGGAAACGGGAGAGATTCTCGGGGTCAAACAGTTAACCTTCTCTTCCGGTCAGAATGCCGGGGGCTCCAAACCGGTTTACTTCCGACTGACCGGTTCAGACAGTGAGCAACTGGATCAGGCAGCGGCAGCTCTGGAAAAACATTTGAACAGTTATGAAGGACTGTTTGATGTGGAAAACTCTGCCGACGCCTCTGCGGATGAAGTGGTGATTGATATCCTGCCTTCTGCCCAGGCTCTGGGTCTGAGTCTGGCGGACCTGGGTAACCAGGTTCGACAGGGCTTCTATGGTGAAGAGGTCCAGAAGATTCAGCGGGGCCGGGAAGAGGTAAAAGTTATTCTGCGCTACCCACCGGATGAGCGTAATGACCTGACCGATCTGGAGAAAGTACGGATTCGTACCGCCGACGGCAACGAAGTGCCTTTCTATCAGGTGGCTTCTGTGGAACAAGGAGAGGGCGCCAGTTTCATACGACGCACGGATGGTAAACGCTCACTGGCAGTCAGTGCCGACCTGGATAAGGAAACGCTGGATACCCAGACGGTGGTGGATGATGTCATAGAAAACTTTGCTCCGGAGCTGAAAGCCCGCTATCCGGAAGTGGACATTGTGCTGGGCGGTGCCACCAAGGAAGAGATGGATTCTCTGCAGCAGTTGTTGGTGTTAACCACCATGGCGATGTTACTGGTGTATGCGCTGATCGCCATTCCGCTGAAGTCTTATCTGCAGCCAATGATTATTATGGGCATTATTCCTTTTGGTCTGGTGGGTGCAGTGATTGGCCACCTGATTCTGGATCTGCAGCTCAGTATGATGTCGATCTTTGGTCTGATAGCCCTGGCGGGTGTTCTGGTAAACGACAGTCTTATTCTTGTCGACTTTATCAATAAAGGCCGGGATCAGGGCATGAGTCTCTATCATGCTGCGATTCATGCCGGTAAAGAACGCTTCCGGGCGATTATATTGACCTCGCTGACCACCTTCCTGGGGCTGGTGCCGATAACTCTGGAGCAGAGTCTGCAGGCCCAGTTTGTTATCCCCATGGCGGTGTCATTGGGCTTTGGTATTCTGTTTGCTACGGCTATTACCCTGATCCTGACACCGGCTCTGTATCTGGTCATTGAAGACATCAAGTCGTTCCTGCGCTGGGTCTGGACCGGGCAGAGAAGGCCGGATATGGAAATAGGCAAGTTCTCTGAGCCGACTTATGAGCCACGCCGGGAGGTAGAGACAACCACCTGATAAGGCTTACAGGTTTCATTCAAAGCCCCATTGCGGGCGGTCAACCAGCGCCATCCTTTCGGATGGCGCTTTGCTATCAGGCTCTTTCTTTCCCTGTATGGGGATTTTTATCATTCCTTGAGCCGGTCTTAGAATCCATTGAATAATGCATTGAGTGCAATAGTTCCAATGCCGGCCATCAGTGTATAAAAATAGCTGTAGCCAGAAGTTGTGGAGACTCCACTGCTGGATGTTGTTGTGCCAGTGGGAGGTTCGGCGCTGGAGGTTTCGGAAGGTGTTTCTGTGATCGCACCAGTCATGGAACGGGTCTCAGCCATTGTTGTAGTTGTGGAAGGAGTGACGGCCGTGGGGGTTGGAGCAGGGCTACTGGATTCAGGCATCAGCGCAATGCTGGTTGAGGCCGGAGCAGAGCTGCTGGATTCAGGCATAAGTGCAATGCTGGTTGAGGTCGGAGCAGGGCTGCTGGATTCAGGCATCAGTGCGATGTTGGTTGAGGCTGGAGCAGAACTACTGAATTCAGGCATTAGTGCAATGCTGGTTGAGGTCGGAGCAGGGCTGCTGGATTCAGGCATCAGCGCAGTGCTGGTTGAGGCCGGAGCCGAGCTGCTGGACTCAGGCATCATTGCCACACTGGTGGAGGTTGGAGCAACACTACTGGAATCCGGCATCAATGCTGTACTGGTTGAAAGAGCTACAGAGGTTGAAGAGGCAGCACTTTCAGCGACAGTGGTTGAGAACTCGGGAATATTGGAAGATGTGGGCTCGAACACCTCGGTGGAAGAAGGTTCAACATCATCTTCAATCGAAGCACTGGCATCTATCATGGTTTCAGTCGATGAGAATGCTTCAGAAGTTGAAGGTGTTACGGCTTCCACGAAACTACTGGTAGGCTCAGGCATACTCGCTACTGGTGTTGATAGAGCCATAGAGGTTGAAGGGTCAGCACTTTCAGCGACAGTGGTTGAGAACTCAGGTGCATTGGAAACTGTGGGCTCAAACAGCTCAGTAGAAGTGGGCTCAACAGCAGCTATGACCGTAGTGCTGGTTTCCATCAAAGTTTCAGTGGTTGTTTCTATGTCGTCGGGTTCCATAGGAGTCGGAGTTGTGCCGCTGCCCAGCTCACCGTTGTTCTGGGGCATAGCGTTCGCAGCGCGAAGCTCTCTGCCCAGGATGGGTACTGTCGGTAGTGACACTGTAACAGGGCCTATTCCAAACTCGTCCAGTTCAGCCGAGGCTTGCATGGGGGGGACAGGCGAGATATACCAGCGGATAAGCAAGTCACCATTCACAGCGATGGGTCTATCGGCATAGCTGGCTAGCTTTATATTGCTGAGCTGGCCGGTGGGCAGGGTGTCGGATGACACCTCTTCAAGACGTTGGAAAACTGGTTCGCTCTGTATGTATTGGGCAACAGTTGCATAACTCATTCTGATAGAAAGAGGGCTGTTCTCTCTGTAAAAGAGCAATTCACTCTCAATTCTCAGGGCGTCGAGCTGTCTGCCGGTATTGTTTCGAATTCTGAGTGTGACGGTGCCCGGTGTGAAATTCTGGTCATCTGGCTGCAGCCACAGGTAAGTGAATCCCTGGTGCTCCAGTGCGTAAACACCTCCCTGGGATACCCCGGGTGCAATGGGGCTAAGGTGACCTGATTCATAGGTTGAACCAAAACTGTATCGTTGCCCGTTAATTCCGTTGATGCTCCAGCTGTTACTGTCCAAACTCCCCATGATCTGGGCTCCCGGCGACAGTCCATTGCCGGTAAAACGGGAGAGGGTGAATACTTTCTGCAGGCCACTTTCATCCAGACTTTCCATTGAAAGCAGTGGGGCGCTCGTCGATATGGGGTTATTCGGGATTGAGATGGGAGAGACTGTTCCATTTGCCTGGGTCGTGCCTCTTAACTGGAGTCGGTTTCCGGCAGTCTTTGTAAAAACAAGCAACCCCGACGGCAGATCCTCTTCCGATGAAGAAACGTAGCATTCTCCACTCAGACAAATGAGTTGACCTTGTAACAGTTGATTGCCAAAAAGGATGTACGCACCGGGATTGGAATGGGCATTTTTGCTGGATGTAATTAAGGCTATTTCTTGCTCGTTAATACTGTCCAGAGACGTGTGTATAAAAATCAAATGTTGATCCGAAGAGATTCGGGTCACGGGAGTTGTTGGGCTACTGCTTGATAGTTTGGTTTGTAGATAAGAAAGACTAGAAGTTAATGTTTCTTTACTTTTACTGCAGAGCTTTGGAATGACACCCGTTATGCTCCCGTTGTCACTGGCTATGATTACACCCCTGCAGTCAACAGGTGTTTTTTGGGAAAGAGGAGAACTGGCTTCGAGTTTGAAAAAAGGAAATTTGTCTGCGAGTTCTTGCTGGGCAATTGCAATATCAGGAAGCAGGCATCTGCCAAAGCAGAGCATTGTAACCAATATGCCGTTTCTGAAAGATAACATGGCTGGGCTCACACGTTGCAGGGAGATATGAAATCAAAATAGGGCAAATCATGGATAAAATTGCTTGTTAACAAAACGACAGTATAGACCTGATAGATTGATTCAAGACCAGAGAATGAGCTTTGATTTTTAATGGAAACAGTAAATAAGCCAGTGATGCGGCAATACTCTGGATTTTCAAGGGATAGGGTAAAATAATGAAAATAGATAGCGGCTTTATATGGCTTTACTTTTAAAGCATTTTCTTATCGGACAGTCAGATAAGAACAGTATAGAGATATTCAGGTGGCATAAATAGTTTTGTTGTAATGTGTCTTGTTTAATTTGAATGTTTTTCATTTTTCGAATTGTAAGACGCTATACCGCGACTTTATAAAAACTGAGTTTTTAATTTTATGTCATCAAATAGAGTTCTATCAGAAGCAACAGGAAAGGAATAAAAAAACTGATAATGGCTACGGTTTCCCGACGGATGAATTTTCTCTCGGAAATGCTACTAGCCAATGCCGTCAAACCTAACCAGGAAATGAAATAGCTGAGCACAATACTCCATTGGATGATATCCAGACGGTTGAGTATCTTCTGCAGTTCTTCCATCGTTCTATGCCTTCCGGATTTTTTATAAGCAGAATCCATCCGATAGAAACCGGTCTGATTTTTGTAGGAGGTTGCTATGCAGTTTCTGAATCTTGAGACGCTGTTGTTTGTTGTTATACAAACTATTCCCTCAGCACTGAATGAGCAATGAACACAGTGGCAATATCGTTGTCAATTTGAGTCTGTAGCCATTGGAGGAGAGGCTAAGAGGATGGTTTTATCTGTCGCTCAGAATGCTCCAGTGCCAGTTTTGGCTGTGGAATCTTATGATCCCTCATGACTTTTAACAGTGCTTCCAGAATTTCGGAGCGGATTTCGGTGCGTTTGCGCACCTGGGTGATCCTGTAGCGGGCTTCCAGCGAGATGGCTGAAATACAGCTCTGGTCGTGATCGTCACCAATGGATCGAACCACCAGTGAACCGGTGCCGGCCAGTACTCTGGGGTTTTTTTCCAGAATGTCCAGAACCTGTGACCGGATAAAATCAATATCCGCATCAAAATCCACCTGGAAGCGAATACGGACGCGAATAGGGGATTTGTTGTCCGAGAAGTTGGTAATGATGGAGTTGGATAGCTGATTATTGGGGTAGTTGATGCTGATGCCATCGGTGTTGCGGATACAGGTACGACGCAGGCCAATATCCACCACATCGCCCCAGCTGCCCCAGTGACCGCCTATGGACTGGATCTTGATCCGGTCACCGATCTTTACCGGCCGATCCGCTATCAGGAAAACACCCGCCAGCACATCGGTGAGGGTTTCCCGTGCTGCCAGGGCCAATGAAACACCAAAGATGCCCGCACCCGCCAGCAGCGGAGAGATTTCAACATGGTAAATGTTGAGGATGGTCATTACTGTGAAAAAGATGATAAAGATCGAGAGCAGATTACGGGCAAAGTAGAGCACCCGGTCATCCAGCTCGCTCTGGGTGGACTCACAGATCCGGGCGAGTTTCGAGAACAGTTTGACCCTGAACAGGTAATAAACCGTGATGGCCAGAATCACTACAACCAGCGATTTGACCAGGGGAAGCTCCCAGAGAGCGTAGGTTTTCAGCATGTTGCCTGATCCTTGATACTACGGAATCAGCCAGGAAGGCGGGTTAAATCATATAAAGGCCGATGACAAAGACGATGCCAGGTACAAAAAAACCGACCAGAGCACCGGATTCCCTGTCGCCCCAGCGCTTGTCGGAGAGCTCACCCATCAGGTAAGTGGCTGCAACCCAGACCAGCAGGCAAATGGCCAGGATGATCCAGCCAGTGGTCGACATTTCTGCAAGAATTCGGTGAAGATTGAACATTACTGCCTCTCGGTATTGTGTTTTTAAGTGATACTCCCTTTAACACTAGTCCAGCATAGACGGACTCAGGGAAACCGCACGGTTATGACACTGAATAGTTAGAGTGGCAGAGGGGCCTGGAGTTCCCTGGGGTTGGGCCATCCTCTGGCCCGGATGAATTATTGTGGCGGATAAACATAATGCCCCTGAATACCCAGTGGCAGTCCTATAGCCCAGTAGATAAGCAGGAAGATGGACCAGAGCACCAGCAGGCTGAGGGAGTAGGGCATCATCAGTGAGGCGAGGCTGCCAATCCCGGTATCTTTTACATAGCGTTGGCAATACACCACGATCAATGGGAAGAAAACCATTAAGGGAGAGATGATGTTGGATACTGAGTCACCCACACGGTAGGCCGCCTGAGTCAGCTCTGGAGCTATGCCCACAGCCATCAGCATAGGAATCAGGATAGGGCCGATCAATGCCCACTTGGCAGAAGCTGAGCCGATCAGAAGGTTAACGACGGCGGTTAAAAGAATCATGAAAATGATGGTGACTTGCCCTGACAGGTCTAATGCTTGAAGCACTTCTGCACCGCTCAGTGCCAGTAAAGTGCCCAGGTTGGAGTTGCCAAAGGACGCCAGGAACTGGGCGCAGAAAAAGGCCATAACCATGTAGGAACCCATGGCTGACATGGTTTCGCCCATGGCATCAATAATGTCTTTGGCTCTTTCAAAAGTGCCGGCCACCAGGCCGTAAACAATACCGGGCAGCACAAAGATCAGGAAAATCAGGGGCACGATAGACTTCATCAGAGGCGCTGCCAGAGCGGTCAGTTCGCCATCGGGTGAGCGCATGGGGGAATCTTCCGGGAATACGTACAGTGCCAGTAATGCCAGTCCTGCCAGCATGGCAAGGCCAGCCATTTTGAATGCTCTGCTTTCCAGATCGGTGTAGCTGCCCATATCGGTGGCTTCTTCGGCATCGTGATCAATAGGAACGTGCCAGTCCAAACGGGGTTCCACCACTTTATCGGTAATAAACCAGACCACCAGAACCACAAGAATGCCGGATGCTGCTGTGAAGAACAGGTTGCACAGAGGGTTGACCAGATAGTCCGGATCAAAAATCTGGGCAGCAGATTGGGTAAAGCCCTGCAGCAAAGGATCAGTGCCGGTAGGGACAAAGCTGGCGGCAAAGCCTCCGGAAACACCGGCAAAGGCCGTCACTATGCCGGCCAACGGGTGTCTTCCTGCTGCATGGAAAATAATACCGCCCAGAGGGATAACCAGAACATAGCCTGCATCTGCCGCCAGGTGGCTGAGTATGGCCACAACGACCAGCATGGGTGTGAGAAGTTTGTCGTGTGTTAAGTTCAGCAGTTTTTTCAGGCCCGTGTTAATGAAGCCTGATTTTTCAGAAACACCCACACCCAGCATGGCAACCAGAACAATCCCCAAAGGCGCAAAGCCCGTGAAATTTGTCACCATAGACGACAGAAAATCGGCCATGGCGTCACCGGTCAGCAGGTTGTTGACCTCTATAGCCTGACCCGTGGTGGGGTGAATCATCTCAACATTAAATTGGGCCAGTACCGCCGAGCAGATCCAGACAATAAGGGTTCCGTAAAGGAACATTAATGAAGGATCGGGGAGTTTATTACCGACACGTTCGACCGTGTTCAGGAAACGATCCATCCAGCTGTTGTGCTCTGGATCTGAAGGCTGGGAAGTGGTCTGACTCATGGGGGTTTCAACCGTCGGATTGAAAGTGGATAGTCAGGCAGAAAGATCAGTGTCAATGTGGATGAGGTTTAATTGGGGCGTTTATCAGGCTGATGTTTATCCACTTCAAGAAGGCTGTCTTGCACCGAATGCTCGGCCTGACCACTGTTGAGCATGTAGTTTAGCTGGTTGCAGTGGGGTACGCGCATTAATTTGGGTAAACGTTTATTGTCGTTCAAAAATAGAAAAGGAATGGTTCGGGTTCATAAATAGACTATTTTTATCAGCTTCCATTGACCGGCATAAGAAAAATGTACATTCGCATTCTTGTCTCGACACTGGCACTGACTTTGATGTCGTGGGTGTGTGCCAGAGAAGTCGATGACATCCTGGCGTCTGATTCCAGAGTGATTCACTACGATGGCATGTTGATCTCAATGGACTTTCCGATCCAGAAGTATGGGAATCAGACAGAGACTCTGGAAGTGAGCTGGTGGGGTGATAAAGTCTTGGGGCCACCACTGACGCTTTGCTCCACTGCACCGTTGTTTGAGGATGACGCCGGTTCCCGGAATGTTTCGCTGAGTCAGGAGTACACGGGTCAGTACTTTTTGAACCGATTAACGCCTTCCGGGCATGGAGCTCACATTCAGCTGGCAAATCAAGGAGTGTTGTTAAACAACTGCAGTCAGATTGCCGTTGCCCGTTCTGGTTCGCTCTGGAGTGTTGCCATCGAATTTAAACCGGTCATTGAAGTGGCTCTTCATTATTCAGAGCTGGCCTATCGTCTTTCTTCCCAACTACACAATAAAACCGGTGTTCTGTCCGACCCCTCCATTACAGAAGGCAGGGGTGGGGCAGGATCAGCCACCGTTGAAGGAGGGTATGCAGGCGTTCCATGGGATTTACCTCAAAAACCCAAACGTAGGGGAAAGGGGCTTGTCAATCCGGCGTTGGATATAGAGGTGACCCCGATTTTTTTATCGACTTTGTTGCATCAAGAGGACGAATCGGACGAAGAAGTCGAACCTCCATTATGGCTTGAAGTCCTGATCTCCAATGATGAGGAATCTTTTTCTACAACGTTAACCGGTTCTGAATGGACTCGGCTGATCAGCAGTTATGGCATTTCCCGTGCAGGTATTATGGCTTTTCTCAGGGATCGTGATTGCTTGAGAGAGGAATGGACCGAGATGGAGAAGGTCTTGGATCGAATACTGGCCAGGCAGGATGACGGTGTCGCTTTCGAGGAGGATGACAGGGTTGTGAGAAGTCTTCTGGATGAGCTGATGACTCCACAAAGTGTAGAGTTTCGGGTACCGGGAGCCTTACCGCCCGGTGTTCTGTTTTATGGAAAAAAGAAGAAAGGTAAAGGCGGTTCTGCAGGCCAGGGTGGGAGTAAAGGTCAGGGAGGGAGGAAAAAAAATCCAAGGGGTAATCCGGGGGCGAGTCCTGATGATGGTGTTCAGGAAGAGGGGGCAGCAGGAGGACAGCAGCCTTCTGACAAAGATACCGGGCAATCCTCTTTGACCGAGGGAGCTGATTTGAATGTTGCCGCCATTATTGTCAGAAGTCGTCTGAGTGACTTGATGAGTCAGGACTCGATATTGCTGGGGCTGTATGGTGCTGGAATAATGGACTGGAAACAATTCAACAGGCTTTCGCAGATGCGAGATCGGTCAGATTGCAGTCATCAGGTGATGGATATTGCCAGAAGCCTGGTTGAGTTGGGGGAAAAGCTCGACTTTCTTCGTGTCGTTTATCAGGGTGTTAAAAGTGTACCCGGTAACAAGCCACCAGAACTGTTGAGGAGAGTGCCCGCTAAATATCAGCCTGCTGTGGAAACGGTCCCTCATGTTGTTTTAGTAGAACCTGATAATGCAGAAGAAATGGCCGCCTTGATGTCGAGAGTGGCAGCCATGTCATTCCTTGAGAGTCGTAATCTGGCAGATTTTCGTCGCCACCTTCAAGACAAATGGCCTGACCTTTTTCCCGCTTCAGGAGACACACTATCGGGCAGGGACATGCTGGCAGTTTGTCTTGAAAGTCATGCCTGTGGCTTCAGGCAACTCTATGTGGAGAAGAAACTGATTGAGACAGTGAGTGATTACATTTCTCCTGAGCTTAAGGCTTTTGTAGAGGCAAATGGTCTGGATGATCTCAAAGACAGACACCCTCCCGTTCAGTTGTACAATCACAGTATCGGGATGAGTAATGGCTTTTCTTTGATTATGAAAAGTCCTATCAAAGTGTTCACAAAAGATCAGGCGCAGAGGCTTGAATCAGCAGTGAAGCAGGCGGTGGCAAAGAGCAGTGGCAGAAGGATGACGATTCCTGGGGCACTGATCTCTGAGATGGATTTGAGCAATATACAGTTTGTTCAGAGTGATACTTTGGGAAGACTGATTCAACCTCCACCAGGAATGGAGGCCTTCAGACCTGTCTACCATGCTGTGATTCAATCGGGAACGGTCGATGTGGCTTATAACCTCACTCAGGCCATCATTAATGGTGAACCTCTGACTCTGGATCCTGGTATATCTTCTGAAACCTATCTGGTGGCCATGGTGGATTATGTGCAGACACTTGAAGAGCGTGGACTGATTGACAGTGAGCAGGCTTCTATCGTTAAGGATTATCTTCATAACCTTAATGATCTTTTTCATGGTGTAGTGCCTGACAGATTGAACCCTATACCTCTTGTAGCCGGTATGTTGGGAGTTGTGATCATGGATGGTGAGGATGGTCGTTTGTTGTTTGGCACCAGCGACAGAGAGGTAAAGCATACGGTCACTTTCTTGCGGCTAAGTAGCTTCTTCCTGCATGTGAGAATCGGGGTTTTTCAGATTTTCACCCGTCAGTTTGCCAGGGAGTTGCATCAGTGTCTGATGCCGTTAAGTCGACCCATGATTGAGATCGCAGCAGGTAGAGGGCAGCTGTCTTCGGCGCTCCAGAATGAAGGGTATACAGTTGCCAGAACAACTGATATCAGGGAGCCCGACCAGCCGTGGAAAGGCGTACAGGTAGAAGTTGCTTCTGCCAGAGAGGTCGTCAAGACGCATAAAAATAACGTTGTTTATCTCAGTTCTCAAACCAATATTGTCATGCTTAAAAGCCTGATTACGTCAGGAGAGAAGATAGTGGTCTTACAGACAGGCAAGACGTTTTCCAAAGAACTTAAAAGTTTTGTGGCTAATAATCGGTTAAGAGTGCTGGAATTGAATATTCCGGGTTATGTTCCCGTTATGCAGGACGATAGGGTCAGATTGTTGATGATCAATATGAGCCAGCATGAATACGATGAGATTGCTTCATTAATACCGCAAAGGTACAAAATGCTTTTGCCTGTGATTGTTCCCGCACCCGATCGTACGGCCAACATGTAAGTATCAGCGGGGGCGCTTGCTCAGACTGAAGTCCATCCATTTGTAGAGGTTGTCGTTTACCGTATGGTCGGCCCGACCACTGTTGAGCATGTAGTTAAGCTGTTCAGAAAGTGTGTCCAGGGGTAATTTGCAATCCAGCTTTCTGGAGACACCAACATAGAGTTTAAATGAGGCAATATCCACTGAGGCTTTTTCAAAGCGGCCTTCAAAGTCCAGTAATGACATGAACAGGTCGCCCTGAATGTCGGGATAAATAGCATAGTCGACACGCCCGACATTCAGCATTAACAAGCCCTGACGTGCGTGAAAGGTACGGATCAGTCGGAGATTCTTTCGGGAGAACTCATCAAACTCAGCGCCCAGACTCAAACCTTTGGGCGTGACGCCGAGCAGTTTTCTGAGATCATCCCAGCTGTTCAAATCCTTGTGTTTGCCTTTTTTGACCAGCACCGCGTATTTCTGGGTGAATATAGGCGGTTCGATAAACTGAACGGTTTTTTCCAACTCCCGTGTGCGCACCATGGCTGGGTTCAGGGCAATATCACCGCTTTCCAGTTTTCGCAAAACCCGGTTGATTCCCCCCTGGTAGTCAGAAACAACATTGATACCTTCTCTGGTGAGAATTTCAGAGACCAGTTCCGGAGCTGCTCCCAGTGTTTTCTGGTAGTCACCCCAAACGACAGGTGGCAGGTTTGGGTGACCTGAAAGGATAACATTGTCACACTGGCTGGTATTGGCGTGGGCAGTGCTCTGAAGAAAAAGCAAAGTGAACCCGAAGGCTGAAAGCAGAACCTGCTTTAGCTTGTGGCTGGTTTGTTCAATAGAAAAGAGCAAACAGTATTTTTTTAGCCCGAGGCTGTCTTTACGTAGCTCAAGGCTGCTTGTACGTTCAAGGCTGTTTGTCATGACAGCTTGCCATCCTTGCCCATTCTTATTTGACACTGCCCACTGGATGGGGGTGTATTTTTTCAGGAGCTGTTTCTTGCTAATGGCGGTTTAACAGTACAATAACGGTACTGAATCTCTCCTTTCAAAACACTGCTCAACGAGTAAAAGCGGTAAGCCCAAAAGGAGAGTAGGCATGATTTAATCGCAGGCATCGAATCTATGCAACCCTTATATAGCAATGAAACGGGTTTCATTGCGTCAATCAGGAAGCAAAATGCAACGAATTTCTGTCAAATCCGCCATTTGCCGTCTGGCTTCAAAATTGATCTACCTCAACTGGCAGTAAGTCTTAGGCTGGATGGTCAGGGTCGATGGATCAGTTTTAGGAATGAGAGCGGTTTCTATCGAAGGTGTCTGAATGGATCGGTTGTTTTGGCCCATCAGGAGACCTTTTTGTCCACAAAAGCCTACGAGGAACTGCTCAGGAATATTCATGAGGTGGTTCATATCATCATCAGGGATGAAAGGTTGGACGACCAGCAACGAAAAACTTTTCAACAGTGCCTTGAGCATGACACTGCATTTTATCGTCAGCAGTCAGAACTTTATCGGTCGGTTTACCCTGAAGATGTGCCTATTTTGCCCCCGGATCGATACCGTGATCTTGTCGTCCAACCTCTGATTGGCTGTCCTAACCGGGCCTGTACTTTTTGTGCATTTTATAAAGACAAACCGTTCAGGGTATTAACTGAGCAGCAATGGCAGATGCATCTCAGTGGTATTGAGCGACTGGCAGGTGCATTGCCTGGAGACCGGGATGGAGTGTTTATTGGTTCTGCCAATGCCATGGCTTTATCCCAGCGTCGTTTGGTGGCTTGTCTGGATAGCATTGAACAAAAGCTAGGGTTGCTGAAGCGGGGTATTGCTGCTTTTTCCGATCCTGATTACTCCGTCCAGCGCAGTCAAACACAGTGGCAGACGTTATCTGAAAAGGGTCTGGTGCAGCTGGTGGTTGGTCTTGAGACGGGGTGGGGAGAACTCAGGGGGAAGCTGGGAAAAGCGGCCGATTTGTCGAAAGTGTACCGGGCGGTAAAAGACTACCAGTCTGCAGGTATTTCAGTGGGCCTGACTGTGCTGGCCGGTGTGGGCGAAGTTGAGAATGCAGAAGAGCATCGGGCTGAAACCTGCCGGTGGATTGAGGCGCTGAATCTGGGCAGGAGCGATAAAGTCTATGTATCGCCCCTGTCTGAAAATGGCCATAGTTCCGAGTTCGCCCTGAGAGAAGCCGAACGTTTTCAGGATGACCTCTCTGAGCATAGCGAAGCCAAAGTCATACCCTATCAGATGCAACGGTTTCATTATTATTGTTGAGCCGGTTTCAGGTTCTCCATGATGAAAAAACTGGAAAGGGCGATGATTTGAAAACCGAGCACTCCTGCTGAAAAGTATTCAACCCATGATCGCATCACCTGTCGATAGCCTAAGTGCGTGTCCAGATAGTCGTAATGAGAGTCACGAATTTCTCTGGTTATATTGGAGGCTTTGGAAGATGTTTTGGGTTGGTGAAGCCAGTGATCAAATTCCGAGGCGCTGACAGGCAACGCGAGCAGTGTTCCGGTATGCCAAAATTGCCGCAAGGATTGTTGCATTCCGGAAGGGCTGATGGGTGTAGTCATTTTTTCCAGTACCCAGTAGGCTCCCGAGGCTTTTGTAGTATAAGGGTATTGATTAAGACCCTCCTGCAGTTCCAGGAAAGCAACAGGCTGTGACAGGATTTCAAGGGCTCTGGACAATCCCCTGGCAAACCAGCGAAGCACTTCATCCGCAGTCTCCAGATCTTCAGGGTCATCAGGCAGGTGGTTGATGCCCAGAGTGACAAAGTCCACAGCGTTTATGTAGTTCTGACCTTTAAAGGTGGGTGGAATCATTTGAATGCTGTCGTTGTCAGCGGATTCTGGCAGAGCTTCAGAGTATCGCTGGCTTAAGCTGCTCAAAGTATTGGTGACCACAATTTGTGTCCGACACTTTTTCCAGCGCTCATCCTGATTGCAAACCAACTGACTGGCCGTTCCATTCACCGGGAGCAGGTTTTGACTGAATGTGTTGTCTGAAAGTTCCTCTTCGGGGCAGTCTGACTTGATCAACTGATGGACCAGACAGTCTGACAAATGGAGACGGGTTTCCCCCTTACAGCTTGCCATGGCTCCATTTACAGAAGGTGCTATGTAGTCAATAAGATCCAGAATATCTTTTCGATAGGCGTTATCGAATATTTTTGAGAAATACCAGTGATCCAGGTATTCCAGATAAAAATTCTGGTTTTGATCGCCGTCGGCAAAACTGTAAGGGCTTAATAGAAAGAAGACAGTGAAAAACAGAGAAATGACTGCTTTCTTGAACATGATTTTTTATTCGTGTTGGTTATGGGTAAGCAGGCAGTATAGGCAGCTTATCCAGGCTGTGAGGAAAGTTTGGCCGGGAGTAAGGTTGTCCCTGGCTCAATTTCTGCTGTGCACGATGGTTTCATATTCACGTAGTTACCGTCGTGTATTCTGAAACAGTATCGGTATAATGCGACCTCCTTAAATCATCTGACCAAGTTTCGAAGTGATGAAAAAGAGAGTGTTTCAAGCAGCTGCGGTGGCGGCGATGGCTATTTCCCTGTCTGGATGCATTGGCCAAATGGCTACCACCGGGACAGTGACCAAGATGAATCTGTCGGTCTCCAATAATGCCTGGGTTCAGGAAGGTTTCTTTATTCTTCTGCTCCCCGTAACCGCTGTAACAGCGACTATTGACGTTCTGGTCGTCAACTCTATTGAGTTCTGGACCGGTACCAACCCTATCAGTGGCAAGCCCAGAATCACCGGCAGTGATCCAAAAGATATTCTGATGACTCAGGATAACATTAAGGTTAAGTCTGTCTCTGAAGATGAAATTATTGCACAAGTGACTGCTGAGAACGGTACTGTTGAAACACTGAGACTGGTGCGTACTGAAGCGGGTATCGATGTTCTGAATCAGGACGGAATGAAAGTCGCTATCTGGACCGGTTCGCTTTCCGAGTCTTCTGAATCCTGAGTCCAACGCCAGCCCAAACGTGTTTCGAATAATAATGAATACCTTGCACCCCATTTTCTCTTAATAATGATAAAAACTGCGTCACCGGATAACCATGCGCCCGTGCAGGTTGTCTGGTGGCTGAAATGCCTTATCATAGCCGCCTGAATTCTGATTTTGACCTCAGCCCGCCCAGAGGTGCCCAGTGGATATCAATCTGACCCTGAACGAAGCCCGTGTTATTGGTTGTCTTCTGGAAAAGGAGAGTACAACCCCGGATCAATACCCCTTGACGTTGAATGCACTGGTGAATGCCTGCAACCAGAAAAGTAACCGTGAGCCGGTGCTTTCTCTGGATGAAGCCGATGTCCGTGCGGCACTGGACTCTCTGAAAAGACAGCGCTTTGTCAGTGAAGAAGGGGGCTCACGAGTGAGCAAATACCGTCATCGCTTCTGTAACACTGAATTTTCTGATCTTCAGTTCACTGAGCAACAGAGGGCTCTGGTTTGTTGTTTGTTGCTGAGAGGCCCACAAACTCCGGGTGAATTGCGAGGCCGTACAGGTCGTATGACCTCTTTTGCCGATGTGAAGGAGACGGATCAGGTTCTTCAGGGAATGGCAGAAAAGGAGTGGGTGGTGCAACTGGGACGGGAAGCCGGTAAAAGGGAGGCCCGCTATGCACACCTTTTTTCGGGCGAAGTCGAGATGCCTTCGGCCTCGGAAGTCAGTGCTGATGACAAAGCCCGAATTAGAGAGCTGGAGCATGAGGTCAAAGTGCTCAAGGCTGAAGTAGAACGCCTGACAGGCTTGTTGTCCGAAAATAACTGAGATAGTGTTCAGAACCCTTTAACACTCCCTTATCAAGGGAGTGTTTCCATTTTTACTCATAGCCTTACATGGCTTTTTGGATGAATGCGCGTATGTTTGAAGCCGTTGAAATGCCTGAAGATAAAGCCAGTTTCTACCGAATTCTGGTGGCTCAGGCCAAAGCCCTGACTGAGGGCGAAGCGGATGCCCTGGCCAATCTTTCCAATGTTGCCAGTTTGCTCTTTACCACCATGGCTCAAGTGAACTGGGCGGGTTTTTATATTGCCAGAGGCAACCAGCTGGTTCTGGGACCCTTCATGGGTAACCCGGCCTGTGTTCGTATTCCTTTTGGTCGTGGTGTCTGCGGTACAGCAGCTCAGGAGCAAACGACCCAGCTGGTGGATGACGTGAATGCTTTTCCGGGTCATATCGCCTGTGACTCTGCCAGCCAGAGCGAGATTGTGATTCCTTTCAGTGCAGAGGGTGAAGTCAAAGCGGTGTTGGATATTGATAGTCCGATCACTTCACGATTCGATGAAGAAGACCGAAAAGGTTTGGAAGCATTGGCAGAGCTTCTGGCTGAGCGTGTGGACTTTAGTCAGCTGAGTTATTAATGAGCGTCTGCCAGTTTCCAGAGTGACAGGGCAGGGATGTAATCAGGAGTTAAGATGTCTACCTGGATCTGGTTGACTTTAATGGCGGCAGTGGCTCAGGCTTTTCGCTCCGCCGGACAGAAGAAACTGTCTGAGCATGTCAGTGTGTGGGGCACAACGTTTGCCCGTTATGCTTTTGCCCTGCCACTGGTTTGGCTGTACTTTATGGCACAGCTGAATTGGCAGGATGCCGAGTTGCCGGCAATATCATCCACTTTCCTCTGGTACAGTCTGGGCACAGCTTTGGCCCAGATTGCAGCAACGGCTTTTGTCGTCAAACTCTTTCAGCTGCGCAATTTTGCCATTGGCATCATTTATTCCAAGTCGGAAGCGGTTCTTGTTGCTGTTCTGGGGGTACTGATTTTCTCCCAGATCCTCAGTGGGGCAGGATGGATCAGTGTCTTGTTGGGGGTGGTGGGTTTGATGTTTTTGAACCCCCCAGGGAAACAGAAAGGCTTTCGTGCACTGTTCTCGGCCTCGGCAGGTATTGGCCTAGCCAGTGGTTTTTGCTTTGCCTTAACCACGCTTTGGGCCCGCCAGGCCAGTCTGTCTCTGGGCGCTGACCCTATTGTAACGTCGGCCTATACCCTGAGTGTGAGTATCTCCATGCAAGTGGTGATTCTGGGCAGTTATATCCTGTTTAAAGAACCGGAAACGCTCAGAAAGCTGGCTCAGCGCTGGCAGTTGAGCAGCGGTGTTGGGGTATTGAGCCTTGTGGGCTCGATTGGCTGGTTTACGGCTTTCAGTCTGCAAAATCCGGCACTGGTCAAAACCTTGGGGCAGGTGGAGTTTTTCTTTGCCCTGATTCTGTCTACCCGCCTCTTTAAAGAGAGTCATTCGGTGCGTGAGTATTGTGGGATGGCACTGCTTTTAGCCAGTGTTATTTTACTGCTCTGGCTGGCCTGACGAATCAAATAAACCACTGCAAGGTCGATAAACCAGTCATCAAGTTTCTTGAGGTTTCTGGCCATGACTGTTTGTCGATCTCTATTTCTGATGTTGACGCTTCTTATCAGCGGTTCGGCCTGGGCTCAGTTCGTGGAATTGCCCAAGGTGCCGGATTTCTCTGTGCTGCAAACCTATGAAGAAGCGATGCACCGGTTATTCCAGGGAAGGGGGGAAGATTTTAAGCGAATCAGTACTGATGGGGGAGAGATTGCCCAGGCTTACTCTGTTCTATTTGATGGCGCACGATGGTTCGTCAAAATCGTTCGGGAAGATTGTGCAGAATGCAACCTGATACGGTTTGAGAATGAATGGTTGCTGAAAAACAGTCTGACCCGATACCGCTGGCTGACTAAAGTGAATGCCCAGTTGGTTTTGCCTGATCGGGCCGCTACTTTTGTACTCAATCGAAAACAGCATTACATCCTGAGTTATCCTCTGGTTCCTGGTGTGACGCTAAGGGCACTTTATTTCCAGCTTTATCTTTCCTCGCCCTATGCTTTGAATATCAAACAGAAACGATTACTTCGAAGAGCTTTCTATCGATACGGTCAGGTACTGGCTCTGTCCCA
Organism: Endozoicomonas arenosclerae; assembly: GCF_001562015.1. GTDB lineage: Bacteria > Pseudomonadota > Gammaproteobacteria > Pseudomonadales > Endozoicomonadaceae > Endozoicomonas_A > Endozoicomonas_A arenosclerae. Next base: position 22,258 of record NZ_LASA01000010.1, read on the forward strand.
TTTTGATCCAAAGCTGCCAGCCAATGACAGCGCTGAAATGTTGAGTCGTGTCGTTCGGTTGCACCTACCGGATCGCAATGGCAGTAATGAAATTTATGACCCCGTCACAGATCGTATTTATCTGGTGGATCTGGCGGATACTGCCCAGCATTTCGGTAAGTCGGTCAAAGTGCAAACAGATCTTCAGGAATGGTTGGAAAGCCTGGTGGATATTGTGATTGATGCCCAGGAGCAGGATGGGTTTTATTGCGGGCTTTCTTATGAGTGTGTTTTGAATCCACTGAAGCAGTTTACCCTTGGGTATGTCAGTAGCTTGCCCCTTTATAAACGTAAAATGGTTATGGGTATGATCGGGGTGACGCTGGTGGGTTATCTTCAGAAAGTGTGTGTCAGTGACTCGGAGGGGGCCAGTTTCTGTCCTGCAGTGAGTCTGATTGAAGAACAGTTTTTATAAAGGTCAGGCAGCCAGAAGTCTGACTGCCTATTCTCTGTCTGGCTCCTGATATCAGTTGCCCAGCATCTTGGCTTTCAGCTTTTCATCCGCAGGTTTGTCTCCCAGCCAGACACTCAGAAGGGCTTTGCTGAAATCGTCACCTTTGATGGTAGTGAGCTTTTTGCCATTCTTGAAAACATCGACACCCTTGCCCGGCGTAACGAACATGACAAACTGGTCTCCTTTGACAATTTCTGCCTTGAAGACATCAATAAAGGCCGTCAGTCGATCTTTAAGAGGGTCAATGTTGCCGTTGGTGGCTTTATCAAAGCCTTCGTTCACAGCGTCTGTCAGTTTTTCAGAAGTGATCAGTTTGGAAGTGATATCCAGTTGGATGGCTACTGACGTTTTGCTGTTGATGACACTGCTGGCATCGCTGGTTTTGTTTTTGGTGTAGAGCGAGCCTACGTAAAGGTCCATAAAGAATTTGGATCGAATGCCGGCACCATTGAGCTGGAGCGTCTGATTCTCCATATCCAGCGTTTCCGGAATTTTAACACCATCCAGCTCAACAGCCTGAAGGTTCAGGCTCATTACGATGGCTGAAATAAAGAGGAGTACTTTTTTCATAAATCTCTCCTGAAGGGTACGACGAGATGAGGGACGTAATATACGTTAACTGACGAATAACTGTTATAAGACAAATGTATCAAATAGAAATCCCGGGTTGGGAAGTGACCAAGTATAAACAACACAAATGAAAGCAGGCGCAGAAGATGGAAAAACGCATGGATTCACCGATATCCCTTCATTCTGTAGTCCCGGAATGTTATCTGGTTGGCAAAAGGCAATATTATCAGTAGTATTTCTGGCAAGTCTCTTCGGGTTGAGTTACCTGCAATCTGCTCTTTGGGTGGTTTGCTTTTTGCATGCTTTTTGTAGGGAATCCGGTTGTAGTGAGAATACCCGTGATTCCCAGACAATCTGAAATAAAGTGAAAAGAATAATAACTCGATCAGGGACTTCCATGCTGTCCAGATTTCTGTTGCCCGTTTTGCTACTCCTCAGTCAGACCTCTCATGCTGAAACTTCTCTCAAGCTTTTAGGGGTGGGGCTCTATACCGAGCTTACTGCCAGTTACTATTACGGTGCCCTCTACTCCAATGCCACTGACAAGGACCTTTTCGGCGATGGTGTTGAGAATCGTATTGTGATGCGTGTGTCGGCTGATCAGCTTAAGCCGAGGCGATTTTATAAGCTTTGGAACAGTACCCTGGTCATTAATAACAGTGCTGAAGATCTGGAGCGTTTTAGTAATGAAATTGTTGATTTCACCACTGTACTGAAAGGGCGCTTACTGAAAGGTGATGAACTCGTTATAGAAGAGGTTGAAGGTAAAACGCGAGTCATTATTAATGGTGTTGAAGCGAGTATGTATGACACCCCGGGATTTATTGATCTACTGGTCAGGGGCTGGGTGGGTCCTTTGCCACCCCTGCAAGCTTTTAAGAAAGATGTACTGGGCAATTCCAGTGAAGAAAAGCAGATAGATTACCTGGCTCAATTTGAAATTCTTCAGCCTCAACCGGGGCGTTCGGAACTTATAGCAGACTGGTATGCAGAACCCGTTCTGGAAACCGCTGTTTCGGAAACGTTGGAGTTTGTTGATGAAACAGCTCTTGAAGCGGAAGCATTGACAGAGGTTGTTGAAGAAGAGTCAGCGGAGCTGTCTGCAGTAGAAATAGATCAGGAAAAAGCAGAAGAAGAAAAAAGGCTTGAGGAAGAAAAGCGTCTTCAGGCAGAACAGCGAAAGCAAGAAGAAGAGGAACAGGCCCGATTGCTGGCTCTTGAACAAGAAAAAGAAAGGCGGTGGCAACGTATTCTTCAGGAGCAGGAACAGCTGCGTAAAGTTCAGGAAATAGAAGTCCTCTATTACCAGATTCTGATTCGTCATGTGAATCAATATGTAAAGTACCCCAAGCGGGCTTTGTTATCCGGAAACGAAGGAGAGGTTCGGGTTAAGCTGGTGATCAATCAGGATGACGGTTCCCATGAAGCTGTTCTTTTGGAAGGGTCGAAAGTCAGGGATCTTGATAGAGCAGCCATGAAAGCCGTTGAAAAGGCGACCCCGTTACCTGATTTGCCCTCGGAGCTCACAGAGCAGCAATACGAGTTTGTTATTCCTTTCCAGTTTTCTATTGCCGGGTGAAGAGTGGCTCGCTCTCTTCAAAGCGAAAGAGAGCGAGTTGTTATTGAAGAAGGTCGCGATAGCCCATTAAGCCGGTGTTGTACTCTCAACGACTGGTTGTTTCTTAAGCACCACAGCAGTAAATAGAGATGCAGTAAAAAACATCAGCAGGCTATAAACACTGGGCGAAATAGACATGGGGGCACTCTGCAATATCGTTGTTGTTATAAGCAGCGCCAGAGTGCCGTTTTGTAATCCCACTTCAAGACATATGGTTCGAGCCTGAAGTTCATTTTTCACCAGAAGCTTGCCGGCAGCATAGCCCAGAATCATTGTCAGAATATTCAGGGTCAGTGCTGCTGGACCAGCCTGGACAATGTAGGTAAATACTTTGTCCTCCAGCTCAATGACGATACTCAACACGACAAGAAAAAGAACGGTGGCTGAGAATTTTCCAACATAAGGTTCTACGGAATGGGCAAAGGTTGTCCATTTCTTTCTGATCCACATTCCGGCAAAGACGGGAACAACAGTGATGGCCATCAGCTTGATCCAGGTAGTAATAATGGGGAGTTCGAAAGTGGTGTCGCCGCTGGCATAGTAGCTGATAGCCCAGGTGCCTAATAATGGAATGGTAAAGGGTGTAATAAAGCCAACAATAGTTGTGAGCGAAACTGAAAGACCTACATCCGCTTTTGCCAGATAACTGTAGAGATTGGATGTTGTTCCTCCAGGACACAATGCCAATATAAACAAGCCTATGGCCAGCTCTCCGGTAAGTCCCGTAACGGCAATGATAAGAATGGCAAACAGAGGCAGCAGCAACATTTGGCAGAGTGCACCAACAATAAATCCTCTGGGTTGTTGAAGTACTCGTTTAAAGTCGTCCAGGGTCAAACTTAAACCCACACCCGTCATGATAAGAATCAGAGAGACGGGAAGACCTATTTGGATAAGAGACTGGTACATAAGAAGAGGCGCCTGTTTTTATTATTTTTTCGTTATGTTCATTCTTTTAACGGGAGAAAACAACTCAGCTGATTGAATTCATAGCTAGAAAGGCAGAGCAGGTATTTGAAAGAGGTTGATGAAATAATAGGTAGTCACCGAGGGTTGGCAGAACTTAACGCCTCTGTATACTACGCCTCCACTGATCGGGGCATCGCTCTTAACGAGCCACGCAGCGAACCATTTCAAACATCGAAACAAACGGTGATTGACAATCGGATCGAAGCGCGTAGAATGCACCGCCGCTGAGACGGAAACGCAACGCTTACTGAGTTAAACGGATGCGGTCACAGCGAGTTGAAAAGCTTCATTCTTCACTACGAAAAATGATCGCTTGACAACGAACGGCGCCACGGTAAGATGAGCGCCTCGCTGATCAGCGCCAACCGCTGAATCAGCCGATTAAAACCTTCCGGTTCTAATCGAAGTTCTTTAAAAACATATCAGACAATTCGTGTGGGCGCTTGTGCGAATGGCATCGGTCAACAAAAGCTTCGGCTTTTGAATGATTTAAAATGCTGATCAAGCAAGTGAACATACTCGTTAATTCAGCTCTCTCACAGAGAGTTAAATAAATGTGACGTTTAATTGTAAGATTGAGCAGCGGATTGCCCTCGGGCATGAAGCAAAACGATTTAAACTGAAGAGTTTGATCATGGCTCAGATTGAACGCTGGCGGCAGGCCTAACACATGCAAGTCGAGCGGTAACAGAACTAGCTTGCTAGTTGCTGACGAGCGGCGGACGGGTGCGTAACACGTAGGAATCTGCCCAATAGTGGGGGATAGCCCGGAGAAATCCGGATTAATACCGCATACGCCCTAAGGGGGAAAGCAGGGGATCTTCGGACCTTGCGCTATCGGATGAGCCTGCGTCGGATTAGCTTGTTGGTGGGGTAATGGCCTACCAAGGCAACGATCCGTAGCTGATCTGAGAGGATGATCAGCCACACTGGGACTGAGACACGGCCCAGACTCCTACGGGAGGCAGCAGTGGGGAA
>NZ_LASA01000011.1 GCF_001562015.1 Endozoicomonas arenosclerae
GAGCCGGTGAATATGCACGAGATGAGGACGGCGACGGTTTTCATGAGATTCATGTGAATACAATGGAGGGGTTCTGGTCGCTGTTGCGTTCCTGGTTGCGTCCTCATCGGGGTATATCACAAGAGAAGTTACCGCTGTATTTGGGTTTCTTCGAGTGCCTGCACAATATCAAGAAGCGCGGGAAAGCAGCTCTAACCGGTCTTCTGGGAGTGTTGTTTGGATAACTCCCCGGAATCCATTAAGAGCCATTATTAATTGGTTGGATGAGTTGTTGGATTAATTCTGAAACAGGAAGGGAGCCTGTCGGGATTTAATTTTTAATAATGTGATTTCATGTTTAAAAAGTTAAACGGCCGTGATCACAACAGGCTTATTCTCAACAAGAAATGACCTTGTACCACAGCTGCTACTCTTCAATTAACTGAGTAAAGGCGGCAATGGCATCCGGATCACCATGCTTGATCTTGTTAGCGATAATATGGTGAAAGAAGTACCTGAAGTCTTCGTGTTCCTGAGCCGGGAACAGGCACTCATCCCTTGGCAGAATCGGGGTGGTTTCTACTTTTTTCTCATCAGCCAGCATCGCATGAATACGACCATCATTGTATAAACGCCAGCTGGTGACATGGATCAGCATAATGGTGTGGAAATTGTCTTCTGTCATGATGGCGTGGGTGCCAATGTTGTCGCCAATTTCCTGCAGAATAAGGTTGGGGTCGTCTTCTTTGGCATCAAAGTAGCTGGCAGCGGTTTCCAGCTCGGTGATTTTGTATTCGGGTGGTTCAAAAAAAGCGTGATCATGGAAGCTGTCATAGTAACCTTCCCAATGACCATTCAGAGGATCGTTCAAATCCTGGGCAGGCACCAGTTTGTTCAGCCAGGGCACCATGGCATCTACGGTGCCGTCTTTTTTCAGCGCCCAGCAGAGTATTTTCATGCTGAAGAGTTTGCCGGGATTGGCGTCATTGCTGTATAGCATTTCCAGACCATCCAGCTCTGGAGCCAGCCTTATGATCTTTTCACTTTCTTTTTCATCAACGGGTTTGCGGGTGAAAAGATCAATGACATTCCCTTCGTCATCCGGTTTCTTATCCATTGAATCTCCGGTGGTGCAGGGCGTGAACGTGTGAATGAAGAATCGCCCTTAAGGCTGTCTATCGGCACCGGAGTCTGGAAATTAATCTGCAGGCTTTTGCCCGGGTTGCATCTGACATTCAGTGAGTACTTTTTGCCAGCTGCGGGTGTGACGCATGACGGCCTTGTCCAGTTGGTTCCAGACAGACCAGCTTGAATCCGAATCGGTAATGGCTAACAGGTAATCTGTCATGGCCTTGTCGGGCGGAGGAGGGAGGGATTCCAGCAAAGGTAAAATAACAGCTCGCCAATCCCTGCCTTCGGAAATGACTTTGGCCAAATAAGGCTGAATGCTGTCGACATAGAAAAGTTGGAAGACATTATTCAGTCGTTCAATTTTCACCGAGCGACGACCGTGGGGGCAAATATTGTGACTGTTCTCCAGCATCACCGAAACCCGGTTAAGGGTATTGGTGATAGCTGTGGCCGCCGCCAGTAACTGACCACTGTAGTGAGAGGCGGTTAACTGTTGGAGATGGCTTTCAAGCGTTTGTTGATCATAAGGGGGCGAAAAACGATCATCTTTGAGATAGGCATTGAGGTACTTTAATGCTTCCAGAGTCCCCTGCCGACCGTTGTCTCCCTGCAGTGGCAGCAAGTCCTGAAAACCGCTGAACTGACCAGGTAGCTCAGTGTTGGAGAGCAGCATATTCCACTTTGCTGCTGGTAAGGCTTTTTCTTTTTGCTGAAGAATGGCCTGTAGCTTTTCTCTCAGCTCGGGCTTTTTATCCTGTTGCTGCAAATAGCCGGAGCAGTCTTTGAGTTGAACAATCAGTTGCTTCTCATAATGAAGCAACTGGGAAGGCTGCATCTGTTTACCAAGGCTGTTGTTACGGTGGGCGATCAGTTGGGTGAGTTTTGGACATTCAAGCAGGTTCAGGGCTTCTAAAGCCTTCAAGCGAATATCCGGGAGTGGGTATTGTCTTTTTCTCAGCGATGGAAGTTCAGGAAAGCTGACCGTGGCAGAAGGCAGCGGTTGTTCGGTAACAGTACTGATTCTTTCTTCATACTCTTCAAGCTGATATTCAGGTGTGGAGCGGTAGCCGCACCCCGTCAGCATCAACAGGCACAGAAATGGAAGCCATCGGACAGTTGCTTTCACAGTCATCAGTGTCGAGTGGTCAGTTTGTGAGCATTATAGGTTTTATTCTAGCCCCATACCGATCGCACTGAGCTTGTCGAAGTGCATTACCAGTATCCTTCGACAAGCTCAGGATGAACGGGGTATGTATGAGCGCTAAACCTTATACCGTTCGCACTGAGCCTCATTCCGTTCGCACTGAGCCTGTCGAAGTGCATTACTTGGAGTCCTAAAGATCCGCATAAGCACAGAGTTGTCAATCTCCAGGGCGGACTATAGTATCACTGCATCACAGGATTCAATCAAACGGCCATCGATGAAAATTGTTGCTGACGAAAATATTCCACTATTGCACGAGTGTTTTGGTTCATTGGGCGAAGTAGTGGCTTTGCAGGGGCGAGAGATTACTGCAGGCGATATTGCAGATGCAGACGCTTTGCTGGTCCGTTCGGTGACAAAGGTCAATGAAGCCCTGTTGGCTCAAGCTTCTTCATTAAGGTTTGTGGGTTCCTGTACAGCGGGGGTTGATCATATTGATCAGCAGGCCCTGGCCCGTCGGGGCGTCAGTTTTGCCAATGCACCGGGTTGTAATGCCCGTTCTGTCGTGGAATATGTGCTGTGCGCCCTGGATATTCTGGCTGACCGGGATGGTTTTGTACTGGAAGCGCGTAAAGTGGGGATTGTCGGTCACGGCCAGGTGGGCAGTCGGCTCTATCAGGCATTGGCAAAGTTGGGGGTTGAGGTCATGGCCTATGACCCTCTTTGTGAGCGAACCCCAGGCATCAGGTTTGAAGAACTGGACACCCTGATCCAGACCTGTGATGTGATTGCTTTGCACACCCCATTGACCCGGGATGAGGATTTCTCAACCTACCATATGTTTGATTATGAGAAGCTCAGCCAGATTAAGCCGGGCTCCATTCTTATTAATGGTGGAAGAGGGCCAGTGATTGATAATCAGGCTCTTCTGAAGGTGCTGGAGGACGGTCTGGACATAAGCGTGGTGCTGGATGTCTGGGAACACGAGCCGGATGTTGATCTCGATTTGCTGGCTCGCGTCGATATAGGCACACCTCACATTGCCGGATACAGTCTGGATGGCAAAATCTCTGGCACTGAAATGGTTTATAAAGGCTTGTGTCAGACATTTGGTCTGCCAGCACGAGTGAGACTGGCGGCCATCACTCCCATGCCAGCCCTGAAAAGAATAGGATTTAATGACTCCGCCAGTGCCGCCCAGGCAGCGGGCATTGCCATGAAATCGGTCTACGATCTACGCCGTGATGATGCGCTAATGCGCAGACTTGCTTCCATGGATAAGGACGCTCGCTGCATTGAGTTTGATCGCATGAGGAAGAGTTACCGGGAACGTCGGGAGTTCAGCACTCTGACGGTTCAGGCAAGAAAATGTGAGGCACAAGTCCAGGAGCGCCTCAAGGCTCTGGGCTTTCACCTTCAAGAGTCATGAAAACTTTACGATAACCTTTCTGAGACAAATGCTCTGAGAAAGGTTCCATGATCAATAAGCTGGTGCTAAGCCGCTACATCAGGCCATTGGGATGGATAGCTATTGCTATCTGTGCGGTGACCTGGTGGATGGATCTGGCGGAAGTAGTGAAAACCTGCCCATTCTGCCGGACAGAAAGAACCGCTATTGGCCTGCTGGGTGTATTAATGGTCCTGCCTCATTACCGCTATATCAGCATCTTCTTCACCTGCCTGGTAGCCGCCGTTGGACTGGTGACAGCCTCCCAGCATCTGTTCCTGATGATCAAAACCTGGCACTTCTCCCTGAACACCCCTCTGGTGATAGCCGCCCTTTGTTTGATCAGTGGTGAGTTATTACTCTTGATTGAGCGTACCTGGATGCACCGGAAGAAAGGCTAAGGCTTCTAGCTCTGAACATGTTGATGTTTATTTTGAGCCTTGTTCTCTATCCGACTTATCAAGATCCTCTGCTGCTTGTGAAAGAATAGCCTCTACCTCTTCATTTCTGCAGGCGAAATATCGGTGAACATCAAGAGCGACTAGTGCAGTGGCACTTTCCCTGATCACCTCTATAATGATGTCTCGCTGTTCAGGGCTCACAGAATCGAGTAAGGATATATTATGAATGGCTGCAGCAATGGTTCCTTTTCTAACCTTTACCCCTTTAATTATTTTATAATCCTGTTTATCCGAAAGTATGTCTTCTGGACGAATCGGAATATTACTCATATCAGTCACCTTAAGTTAATTTAGACCTGATCTGACATTATTCGGTATATTGTCGTATATGATATCAGATCAGAAGAATGTTCAACGAACCAGATTAGATGTTATTATTCTCTGAGCTGTTGTTAACATAGGCTACCAGTCATTTTTCCGAAAGTGCCTTAGTCTTTCCCTGGAGTGTTCTGAATTGCTTCACTACCGTAGACGCTGACTCTGAAATCAACAAACTATCGACGGCTACACCAACGAACTGAAATCCCTGTTCAATTCGTTTTTTCATATCCTGCTCATTAAAGGCAACGGTACCTAGAGGTACATTACGCTTTTTAGCCGATACAATTACTTGTTCAATCAGCGCCTCTACTTTTGGATGGTTAACTTCGCCCAGTAAACCAATAGTACCGGATAAGTCATAGGGGCCAATCAAGATCATATCAACGCCCGACACTGAAAGAATGTCATCGATATTTTTCACTGCAGTTGCACTTTCAATCTGTAAAATACCAATCACTTCTTCATTGGCTACTCTGGTGTACTCAGAAACGCTCATTCCCCACTCCTGAGCAGCAACCATCGGTGCAAATCCACGTACACCTTCTGGAGGATAGCGTAGGGATGCAATAGCTTTTTCTGCTTCCTCCTTCGTATTGATAAATGGAAACATAATGCCCCTGGCACCAGCATCCAGAGCAGACTTGACCATCCAGTCCTGATTGGCGGGAATACGCACAATAGGCAAAACACCAGTTCCTCTTGTCGCACTGATCATCTTATGCATTTCAGTAACCCCAATTGGGCCATGTTCGGTATCGATCCATACCCAATCGAAGCCAATATTTTTTTGTGACAAGGTTGTAGTCAGGGAAGGGGAGGGCATCTGAATAACGGGTCCAATTGAAACTCTTCCCTGACTAAATAAAGAATGTCTGCCGTGATCAGAATTCATAGCAAATGTGTTTGTCAGAGAGAGCAAAAATGAAGAGACAAAAGCAAGTTTTAATACTGGCTTGTAAGAACTCATGATTGTAACCTGAGTAACCGTTTGAGAGATTTAAATTTAGGCGAACATGGAGGTGGTGATCACTCAGGAATCAAACGAATACGGAATAAAATTTACTAGTTTTATATAATCTCTGTTCTCTTTTTTATAATTATAGTGTCGTATATCTATGAGTTTGATAACTCTTATCCCAAAAAATATCTGGATTGGATAAGATGGCCATTTATGAAAAATGATTTATTACTCAAGTTTACTTAGATCTTATTGAAGATAAGAAAAACAGGGGCTGCTATTAAATAAAGGACGAATGGCATTCCTGGAAAATGTGTGGATGGACCGACAAAGAGAGCACCATCCATCCAATAGTTAAAAAAGTGGATAGGCTGCTTTACATACTCAAAGGCTCAGATTGAAACTTTTGATTCTGAAATGAGTCCAACCTCTTGCGCAATACCCTGGGATGAGCGGTATAGAGGGCCTGGACAGTCTGATATTTAATATTCAGATTTCAAAGAACCAAAGGATTGGGGCTATGTGGAGTGACGAGAGACCGGATTTAGCAGAGCACCTGAAGCTGCCTGATGCAATAACAGACTTCCAGTCATTATTAACCTCAATGCGTCAGAAATGTGGGGCTTACCTGGGCTATAAGGTTTCTGAAGTCATGCCGGGGTTGCCTCTTGTGGCAAAAGGGGAGCTTTTAACGTCCTGTCCTACTATTTTGGAGCGAAATGCCTTAGATGAAATAGATTTAACATCAGATCAAATCGAAGTGTATGAAGAAGCGCCACTCGCTGACCATGCAAGCGTTAATGATGCGATCGAGCATGCTATTTCAACTCGCAACAGCGAGGGGCTGAGAGGTCTTCTATGCAGTGGTAATGAAGAACGTATTCATTATAACTTTCCCCAGGGGATGTTGCCCTTTGTCACTCTTGCCATAGAAAAGGCAGACTTGCCCCTTCTCAAAATGCTGCTGTCACATACTTCGGACTCTATGCCGACGAAGCCAGAGTTGCAGCAGTTCATTGTTAATCAGTTATTACCCTTGGCGCTTGAGGCTTATCTCAGTGGACAGCAACAGGAGCAAACACATGTTCTTGAGTATTTACTGTCAGAAGAGCTGAGCGTGATCGTTGGCGTGTATTCGAGAACGTCTGAGTCAAACTCATGGATTAACCAAGCCGTTCTGAATCTGCTGAGCAGTCCTTTTGATCAGTCTGATCAGGTTAGAAGTCTTGTCTATGCAGCATTAGAAAAAGTGATGGCTCTGAAGCCGACTGTTCTAACTATAGCTTTGATGAATGAATTGAGTCTGGTGGTTGTCGAAGGTGGCAAGTATCGCCCTTACTCGGAACATGCTCGAAGAGATATTCGTGTATTACTGGATAAACATATCATTAGTGAGTGTGAAGCGTTGTCCTGGAGTCAGGTAAAAACTGCGATTGTTCAAAGTTTGAGAGAGGAAGTAAAAATGGACAGAAGCAGAGAACTTCAGGCTTTGAATCAAACACTGGATGCGTTAACAGGGTGCTGGGAAGCTTTGTCTATTGTCCCGAAACTGATAATAGAAAAATACGGAGATCTGAATCAGGGCCGTCTCATCAGACTTGTGCAGTCAGCACTGCGAGACGACAAACAAAACTACACACCCCTCGTCAGAGCTTTACTGCTGTGTGGAATGCTTCCAGTCAATATTCTAGAGGGCAATAAACTTAATTACTGCACAAGTGACGCCTTCTATTTTGTAAAAAAAGCGGATGAACTGTTCGGGGGGAGTGGGATGGCTTATCAATCGATGGTGAAACTGCTTCGGAATCCTCAATTGCTGAAAACTGAAGGCGCGAAACGATTGCCCAATGCCTTCAGAAAACAGCTGATGAAATTGTCTGAATTTCTAGTAGCGCCCCCTGTAGTTCTGGAGCTATGTACGGGACAAAAAACTCTGAGCCCAGATAAACCAAGGGCTGAAGGGTAGGAGCTGACGTCTATGTCGAGTAACCTGTATGGTCTCTAACCTCCGTACAGTTACCGTAGTCGTACATGGAAGACGTCAGCTCACTGGCCAAAGAGCTTAAGGCCCATCTCCCTTGGCATCAAGCCCGCATTATCTTTATCGCACAGTTTGTTCTCTCTCTGATCAGAGGTCGCTCTACCAATCTCTACAGGGTTGCAGAAGAATTCCAAAGTCAGTCCCACGCAGAATCCAGTTATCGACGTATCAAACGGTTTTTTGCAGGCTATACCTACTGTTATGAGCAGCTTGCCAAACTCATTCTTCACTGGCTGAATCTGAACACTTATAGCCTCTCTATGGACAGAACCAACTGGCAGTTTGGAAGCAAGCACATCAACTATCTGGTCGTGGCTATTGCTTGGCAGGGGGCTTCCATTCCCATAGTCTGGATCTGCCTGGACAAGAGCGGTGGCAACTCTAATGCCGATGAGCGGATCGCCATCATGGAAAGAGTCCTGAAGCTGATCCCGGCTGAAAAAATTGACGGGCTTCTGGCTGATCGAGAGTTCATCGGCCAAGAGTGGTTCAAGTGGCTGGATGAACAGAATATTACGTGCAGACTTCGTATTCGTGACAATATTCCAGTGCTTGGAAAGTGTGGCAAGGACATCAAGGCTGCGCAGCTATTCCGGGACGTTAAGCTCAATCAGACGGTAACCTGGCACAGCAAACGACGGGTATCGGGTGTTGACCTGTACATTGGAGCCACACGCACCCTGAAAGGTCTCCTCATTGTGGTGGCCACCAAAAAACCAGAAACGATGATTAAGGATTACTACAGGCGCTGGGCAATAGAGACCTTGTTTGGTTGCCTCAAAAGTCGTGGCTTTGACCTGGAATCCACGCATATGACTGACCTCAAGCGTATGGATAAACTGATGGGCATGCTGGCTCTCGCCTTTGCCTGGTGCTTGATCATTGGGCACTGGCAGTATGGTGAAGCCCGCGAGCTTCCCTTGAATAAACATGGGCGACCAGCAAAGAGTCTATTCAGGCTGGGTCTGGATAGTTTGAGGCGGGTTTTGAAAAACTCGTGCTCAAAAAATGACCAAGTTGACTTCCTGACTATGCTTCAAGTTTTGTCCCGTACATAGAAATAACATCTCAAATATCGAAGATAAAGCTATATTTTAGTCGCTTTTAATCTCAGCTCACATTTATTCTTATAAGTGCTTATACCTTCAAAGTATCGTGGACATCCGTAGAAATCTGAAGTTTAACGCCGCCAGCAGTGTGGAGATTCCTCTGGCTGGATTTGTTAGGTATGTGGTTGTAGCGAAATTAGGGAACCTGCGAATAAGTTCCTAATCATGAGATAATAATCTCAGCAGCTTGATCAGAGGTAGTCATGGACCAGCAACTCTCTTTTTCCGACAGTGAATTCAGCCAGAAGCGACGCAGAACTCGTAGGGAAATTTTCCTTGAAAGAATGGAGGCCCTGATTCCATGGAAACGCTTAGAGGCTGTCATCGAGCCCTATTACCCCAAGCGTGGCAACGGAAGACCTCCTTATCCTCTACCCTCTATGCTGCGAATTCACTGTCTCCAGCAATGGTATAACCTCAGTGATGAAGGTATGGAAGACGGATTGTATGAAATAGCTTCCATGAGATTGTTTGCCCGATTAACTCTGGACAAACCTATACCCGATCGCACAACGATCATGAACTTTCGCCATCTTTTGGAAAAACATCATCTGGGTCGAGCTATTTTTCAGGAGATCAATAGCTGGTTAACCGATGCGGGTATTATTCTCAGGGAAGGTACCTTGGTTGACGCCACTATTATTGAAGCGCCGACGTCTACCAAGAATACTGCCCGAAAAAGAGATCCGGATATGCATCAAACCAAGAAAGGCAACCAATGGCACTTTGGCATGAAAGCCCATATAGGTGTTGATGCAAGAACAGGTTTTACACACAGCTTGACGACCACCCCAGCTAACGAACATGACCTGAATCAGGCAGGGCAGCTGCTGCACGGGGATGAGCAATTTATCTTTGCAGATGCCGGCTATCGCGGGGCCGAGAATCGGAAAGAGTTGGAGTCCTGTGAAGCTGAGTGGTTCATAGCTGAAAAGCCCAGCATCTTGAAAGAGCTGAAGAAGCATCCCCGAAAAAATAAGGTGCCCATCAAACTGGAATTTACCAAGGCCAGTCTGAGAGCAGCAGTCGAACACCCCTTCAGAATCATTAAGTGTCAATTTGGATTTATAAAAGCCAGGTATCGAGGTTTGAAGAAGAATGACAATAAACTGTCTACTTTATTTGCCCTGGCGAATATTGTTCGACTGGATCAAATGATCCGGGCACAGGGTTAGTCCGCCCTGAAGTCACGAAAGTGGCTAAATATCATACAAATAAGGGGTTGAGACCTCTGATTTCAGTCCTACTTCGAACTCGATTCAAGAAGGGAAGTAAATTAGAGGTTATTCGCAGGTTCCCTAGGGAACCTGCGAATAAGTCCCTGATCATGAGATAATAATCTCAGCAGCTTGATCAGAGGTAGTCATGGACCAACAACTCTCTTTTTCCGACAGTGAATTCAGCCAGAAGCGACGCAGAACTCGTAGGGAAATTTTTCTTGAAAGAATGGAGGTTCTGATTCCATGGAAACGCTTAGAGGCCGTAATCGAGCCCTATTACCCTAAGCGTGGCAACGGAAGACCTCCTTATCCTCTACCCACTATGCTGCGAATTCACTGTCTCC
>NZ_LASA01000012.1 GCF_001562015.1 Endozoicomonas arenosclerae
CCTTTTGATCCTGTGCCTCGATAAGAATTGATCAGTGGAGACAGGTCGAGCTGGTCAACAACATCCACCACAAAGCGAGCCATATGACCTTCTGGAAGATAATCCTGGATGCTGGCAGGGAAAAGGTCGGGAGTGTTTCGGTCGACCGGTTTGAACTTCCACTTATTCATAGTGCTTTGAGTGTTACTGGTACTGGAATCAGGATTTTACCTGTTTTGCTGGTTAAGTCCGACAGGCTCCTAGGAAGCTGATTCATGACCGCTTTGAAATGCTCTACAGAAGCATGGGAATTGCAGTACCTGAACTTCCGGGGGATTGTGAATATTACACGATTCTGGACTTCTATGAGATTGCACGAGCTACACACGGTGATCAGTTTGAGGCATGGGTTTACAAGCTGCCAGATAAGCCAAGGCTATTATTCCGTCTTGCTGAAGAAACCGGAGTTGTTTTGTTACCAGGCAAAGGATTTGAGGTAGAGCACCCCTCAGCCAGAGTATCTCTGGCGAACCTGACCATGTTTCAGTACAAGTTGATTGGTCAATCGGTTAAAAGGATGCTGAATGAATTGTATCAGCAGTATCTTAAGGAGTGCTCAGTTAAATAAAGTCGGTCAACACTGGCTCTTAATCTACTGCTGATGTTGCAGTGGATAGCTCTTGAAGACGTTTTATCACTGCTTTCAGTGTCGGGCGATCGGAAGCGTTAACAGCCATTGCCTCCCTGGATAACTGCAGGAGCGCACGTGTCAGTACCCTGTCTTTTTCAGAGTGAACTCGACAGAAGTTATTACCTGAGGCTTCAGAGTCTTCTCTTTCAGTAAAACGACACAGGGAGTCCAGAGTACGCTCGATAGGATCTCGTCCAGATCCGGTGACAGGCTTGAGAAACTCACGAATAAGGAAATTGCTGTCATCAGGAGAGAAGTAATCAATACAATTTCGGAGCATGTAGCCAATGCCCCAGACGTCTGCTGGATAGTCTCGGGTTTGAGAGGCCTGAAAGTATTTTCCTTTTCGCCATCTCTGTTGAGCGGTTGGATCTTCTTTATTGGACCACCAGCAGCTGGATACTTCCGGTGGACAGTACTCTTCTTCTGATACTCGCTGACTTCCCTCAATATCTGTCAAATCAAAATCTGCCAGTGCTACTTCAACTTTTCCATCAACGACACGATAGAGAATATTCTCAAGTTTCAGGTCGGAGTGAACCAGCTCCAGGTCATGTAGTTTTTTGACGGCAGAGCAAATATCAGTAAACCAATGTGTTACTTCTTCTGGCCCATACCTCTGATCACTGCACAATTCCAGCAGATCGCCCTCGTATAAGGGCATTATACCGATACGGACAGCGGCTTGTTGGGTCTCAAACCGGCCCATGGGGACAATACCTTTGTGGCAGCCCAGCTTTTCATGAATGTTGAGTTCCCGGTCAATGGCAGTGACTTCAGAAGGGCTGGAGCAGGGGATAATTTTCAGGGCAACTTTAGGAGAACTGTCTTCTATTTTACGAAGCAACATGGACGGGCTTTTATCCTCAGGTGTCCGTTGGCATAACGTCGTTAATCTTGATTCCACTCGTTGAGAAACCGATTCTGAGACACGAAATGTTCCCATCGAGAGAGTAGGGGTCTTGGTTAAAGTAGTGGATCCCGCTGTTACTGGCTGATCCGGGCTTTTTTGAGAGTGTGGATCTGCTATGGGTGAGGTATCTACTGCGGTAGCTCCGTCCATGTTCATGTTTATTTTCCCTGAGATAATAGAAATACTCAGAAAATTTAGACACTTATACCGCTCAATCGTTCAACTTCTCGCTATGAAGAGTGCTCTGTTTAATGCGAATGCTCTTTTGCGAAGCTTCCTTCGGTTAACCGCAAATACTTAGTATAGAAACCAATTACACCTCTATTCATAGATAGTTAATATGTTAATACTAAATTTTTTCGTGTCAGGTCATGTGCCTCATGATCTGTCGAAAGCAGTATTTTTATAATAGAGGAAGCTCTCATGCTTTGGGTTCAGTTAGCTGTCGTACTTGGAGCCATATTTCTCGGGGCGAGACTGGGAAGTATTGGTGTAGGTTTCGCAGGGGGGATGGGGGTACTGGTACTTACCCTGGGTCTGGGGCTCGAACCAGGTGCCATTCCCATTGATGTAATCCTCATTATCATGTCCGTTATTGGTGCTGTTGCCGCCATGCAGGTAGCGGGTGGTCTTGACTATCTGGTAGAACTGGCTGAAAAAATTCTTCGCAGTAAACCCAAATACATCACCTTTCTGGCACCAACGGTTACCTACGTTATGACCTTGCTGGCGGGTACTGGACACACCGCTTATTCAACACTGCCGGTTATTGCTGAAGTGGCGAAAGAGAATGGTGTGCGTCCATCCCGTCCTCTGAGTATTGCCGTTATTGCTTCCCAGATTGCAATTACTGCTTCTCCAGTATCTGCTGCAGTTGTCGTATTCAGTGGTTTCCTTGAGCCCTATGGCATTGGATATCTGGATCTGCTGGCTATCTGCATTCCTACTTCTTACGCTGCGGTTATGCTGACTGCTGTGGTTTGTAACTTCCTGGGTGTGGATCTGGATAAAGATTCTGTTTATCAGGAGCGACTGAAAGCCGGTCTTATCACTCTGCGTGAAACCAAAGCTCGTCAGGAAAGCAAGAAAGGCGCCGGTCTTTCTGTAGTGATCTTTGCTCTGAGTATTCTGGCTGTAGTGCTTTACGCTACTGCGATCAGCGGGAACGTAGGTCTGATTGAAAATCCTGTTCTGCCTCGTGACTCTGCCATCATGGTGTTCATGATGATTGCCGCTGGCCTGATTACCATCTTCTGCAAGATTGACTCCGGCAACATCCTCAACGCCCAGACCTTTAAGTCAGGTATGAGTGCCTGTGTCTGCGTACTGGGTGTGGCCTGGTTGGGTAATACTTTTGTCGGTGCCCACATTGATTCCATTCAGGCGCTGGCCGGTGACGTACTGAACAGCTACCCATGGCTGCTGGCGGTCACACTGTTCTTTGCTTCCATGCTGCTTTACTCTCAGGCTGCAACCACTCGTGCACTGATGCCTGCTGCTCTGGCGCTGGTGGATCCTGTGACTGCCATTGCTTCTTTCGCCGCAGTATCTGCTCTGTTCGTTCTGCCTACTTACCCAACACTGCTGGCTGCCGTTGAAATGGATGAAACCGGATCTACACGCATTGGCAAGTTGGTCTTCAACCACCCATTCTTCCTGCCTGGGACTATTTGCATTGCTCTGAGTGTTGCTTTTGCTTTCGCATTTGCACCCATGATTGTTTAATGCCAACGGACATTCATAATCCCTGTTAAGGATCAAGCCCCTGAAGTTTTCAGGGGCTTTTTTGTTGGAATAGCTTTTCGAAACAAAATTTAAAAATAGTTATGTCTTTTAAATATAAATAATTAGACACATTCACCTAACCTGATTAAACCTTTATGTGTAAATGGTCAGGATTCAGTAATGCCCCTGTATAAACGTCTTCTATTTCTTCTGTTCGTCTTGCTTTCTGTTTCTCAGTCTCAAGCCCGATCGATCCCACCGAATTATCTGGTGGAACAGAATACGGTGTATCAGGATGCAGAAGTACTTTTCAGTGCCTTCAGTCATAATGGCAAGTTGTTGGCTACCAGCTCAGGCAATAAGGTCAGGTTATGGCGTACTGACGAGGTATTGTTTCGTAGCGATGCCCAGCCATTAGCCGTTTTGACACACTCTGGCCACGTTCCCACACTGAGCTTCAGCCCTGATGATCAATACCTGCTGACCAATTCCTACGACAACACTTCAAAACTTTGGTCTGTTCAAAAGTTGACTGTTTTGGGGGGGCGAGTTGCAGAGCCTGAAGCGGTTTTGAGTGAAATTCCGGCTGCTGAGAATGTCAGGTTTAACGCCGATGGGAGCCTGATATTAAGTTGTAGCGCCAGTGCCAGAATCTGGAAAGTGAAACGTTTGTTGAATGGCTCGGGACGCAGAGTTCCCTATCCATTTACCTCTGGATTTGTACCCGATTTGCATTTTGATGTTTCAGACTGTGTGCATTCAACGTTCAGTCCAGATGGGAAGTATATTGCTTTAGCGCTGGGTGACGGGACAGTCAGACTCTGGAAAACAATTGAAGTACTGACTCAGAGAGAAAGTCATGCACAAAAGTATCTGGGTAGAAAGATTATAGCCAGGCCGGTAGCGGTTATGAATCACGGTTGGAGAAATGTGGTTTATTTTGTCGCGTTCAGCCATGATGGCAGAAAGGTTTTGACCAGCTCTTTGGATAAAACGGCCAGGGTCTGGGGAATGGAAGATTTAGTCAAAGGTAAAGCGGCTGAACTGGAGATATTTCAACACAAAGACAAGGTCGTTAAAGGTGAGTTTTCTGAAGATGATAATCTGATTTTAACTCATACCTATACGGACAGATACTATCACTACTATTCAGAGTTTAGGGATCCAGAATTCTATGATGCCCATCTCTGGCCCACTAACCGGGACATTGCTCAGGTCAGTCCTGCATCCGGTTCAGGCTCCGCCTCCGCTTCCGGCAGTGGCAGTGGCAGTGGCAGTGGGGAAAGTAATTTGCCCCATATGCCTCCTGTCAGAACAACGCCTTTGGCTGAACTATCACAAGCGAAAAGCACACTCAGCCCTGATGCTCAGCTGTTACTGAGTCATGCCGGTGATGCTCTAAGTCTTAGGAAAGTCAGTGAGCTTAAGGCGTTGAAGGGCAATGCAGTGCCACTGGCATCCATTTGGCATAATGGCGTGATCTGGAATGCGATATTTAATCCGATGGGCAGTCTGGTGGTCTCAAGTTCGGCTGATAAGTCATTCAGACTGTTCTTAAGAGACAGTAATGTTGAGACAGGATCAGGTACACCGGGAGCTGTAACTGATGCATCAACAGGAAGTGTAACATCGACTTCTTCCGCCAATTTCGTTGGCCCTTCAGCGGTGTTACTTCTGGTGCTGGGTCTTTCTTTACCTTTTTTATGACCCTTCACTTCAGAGGCTTTCCTTTGTGATCTGGCTCTTATTAATCGCCAGCTCAAGTGGTCAGTACTGAACGATATTGAATTAATGACAAGTCATCCAATCCGGCTGAGGTGATTCAGCCGGATTTTTTTGTATGCATTCAACCACTATTTTGTGCATAAGATGGCTTATGTCTTATACAGATACCAGTAGAACCAGTTCTGATCTTATTCTGTCGGTCAGATGGTTTAAACAGACATTGAATATGCATTTTAAAACTATTATCAGCCTCAACTTCTGAGTTGTTTTCAAACGATATAACTGAGTAAGGCATCTTTATGGGTAAGCTTTGGCGAGTTCTTGTCTTGGGTATGGTCTGCCTTTTTTCAATCCTGACGCGAGCCGGGGCGGAAACGTCTCCTCTGGTCACCAGTCTGCCAGGGTTGAATCAGCTCTATATTCCCAGACAATACGCGGGACAGGTGGATGTCGATGGCTGTAATCATGTTTTTTACTGGCTTGTAGAGTCTGCCAGTTCACCTGCAGATGACCCTGTCATTGTCTGGATGAATGGTGGCCCGGGCTCATCCAGTGAGATTGGGATGTTTAAGGAGAATGGTCCTTTTGTCATCAGTCAATCACCTTCTGGAGAGTTAGTGCTGAGTATCCGGGATGCTAGCTGGAATCATAATGCCAGTTATATGGTGATTGATCAGCCTTCTGGTACCGGTTTTTCCTACGCCAGTAAGCCGGAATGTATTCCCACTAATGAAAAAGATTCTACCCGACAATTGTTTACAGCGTTTCAGAAGATCTTTCAGCAGGAGGAGTTGAAACATTTTCTTGATAATCGTCTCTACATAGCCAGTGAATCTTTTGGTGGGCATTATGTGCCGAGAATTGCCCAGTACATTATTCATCAGCCTGATGATGTTCTTAAAACCATTCCCAAACTGACGGGTATTTCTATAGGCGATGGCTGGGTGGACCCCGTTGTGCAGCAAAGGTCCATGCCTGTGTTTGCCTATCGACTTGGCATTATCTCACCGAAAATGAAAAGCCGTCTGGTTAAAATGCAGACCCAGTGTGAGAAAGCGCTGAAGCCCTATATAAACACGACAGATACCCGTTTTTCCAGCGCAGTCCCGAAGAATATTTCAGCCTATTGTGACTCTGTAGTGGATGCCCTGGTTAATAAAACCCACATCAATCTCTATAATTTTGAAAAAGCCGGTGGTTATGACTTTTCACTGCTGGAGCTCTATCTGAATCAGCCTGATGTTCGAAAGGCTTTGCACATAGCGCCGGAAACACCGAAGTGGACAACCAGCTCGGACCGAGTGGGCAACAATTTTCGCACTGGGGAGTTTAACTCAGTTAATTCTTTGATAGTCGATATCATTCAGAATTCAAAAGTACGAATTTTACTTTATGGTGGGACTAATGACCTATGCTGTGGGCCTTCGACGACCGAAGACTGGCTGCAGACTCTACCAAAATACGGGTGGACAGAAGGGCAGGCGTTTCTGAACTCCACTTTTCAGAGCTGGAGTGATAGTGAGCAGCAGATGGGGGAATACCGGGCATATCCGCTGGGTTCGGTCCCAGGGAACGCCCGGCTCATTCAATACACTGTGCTAAACGCTGGTCATTTAGTGCCTATGGATCAACCCGCTGCTGCGTTGGAAATGATAACCTCATTTATTCGCTATTCGCCTATGCCCTGATGGCTAGCCCGAAAAAATAGCAGAGCGAGAAGCTCGACACTCTATGAAATTTCCGGGCTAGTGACACACAGCTTTTTACGGTTTGGGCAATAATGGAGTGTCAAACTTCACTACGGTGATACTGGACGCATCACCGTATGCACAGACAGTTTGATTGGTGTTTGTGTCGGTATCCACTGAAAACAGGGTTCCCTGCAGTGCCGATGGTTTAATCTGTTTTACTCTGGCCAGTTCATCCTGGTCGATAAAGCTGTTTCCATCACCATACAGCGTACATTCATTTACGTCTGAGGCGACCGACATTTTTAAAATCCCGGCGAAGAAGTTATCTGTCAGAGAGTAATGTGTGATGTAGTTACTGGAGAATGGCGTTTGAGACAGCTTACCCAGGCCTGTTTTCTGATTGCTGACTGTTGTTGAGTTGACAACAGGGGAGTTCAGAGCTGTTGCCAGCACCTTTACAACAGAAGCTGTGTCCAGCACGGACATATAAGCGTATTTTCCAGAAAGACCCAGCCCGACACTCTTCAGTTGTGACGATTGATAGGTATAGTCTTCTTGGGGTGAAGAGCGAGTCAGGCTGACTGTGTTGACAGCAGGAGTGACATAGCCAAAACCAGGTGCACTGCCGACTTCGATTCTGTTTAACATAATAGTGTTCAGATCGGGGCTGTAATCTGTAACTATGTGCTGAATCCCACCTCCAACGGGCATGTCTTCAGGAATCTCAATGGTGGCCTGTTGCCATTGACCGTTTTGATCCAGTGTCCAGCTTACCAGCTTCCCATCATCGCTTGTTTGTCCGTTATTGCTGTTCGGATCACCTGCATCAGTGGCAACTACACCCAGGATGCTGGAGCCATCGCTGGATATTACTACAGGTATGGAGCAGCGACCCTTGCCATCAGCATATTTGTCAATGACAGGTGTCCAGATATTGCTGCCAGGTGCTTTGACGACGGGTTTGAGATCCCAGTATTTTGGCACATTATGAATGTAGACTTGATCGCCTCCATAACCGATAGCCGCGCCCTGACGGTTAACCCCCATAGCTATGTAATATTGATTATTCAACTCAACGAGTTGATGTTTCTGAAGCTGACTGTCTATTGATGATGTTGCATCAAACCAATGACCTTTCAGATCATCAATATCAACAAGAAGCTGGTATTTTTTGACAGCTACATCATAGAGGATCGGAACATTGAAGCTGACATATTGAACGCTGATGTGGGAAATGAATAGCTGACTGCCATTGTTGGAGTACAGTCCAACATGGCGCTTTTCTTGCAGGTTGCCCAGCACTCTCGGGAATTGATACTGAGTCCCTTCAGGCGCAGAAAATCCAGAAACGTCAGTGTCACCTCTTGTAACAGAAGCAAAGGCTAATCCTGAAAAGGCGAAAACCAATAGACTGCGAAAAATGATTTTGTACATATGAACCAACATTCACTCTTTTGAAGTAAGAGGAAGATTAGCTTTGATTCATACGGTCAACTGGATTTTTTCGCAGAAGACGAGTGGGGAAAGAGTGGATGTTGAGAGGTGCGTCTGCTCAAGCCTGAAGGATTGAACAGACACAGGCCGATATTAGGCGATTTTCTGAAATTAACTTTCTGATTGAAACACTCTCAAAACCCGTTCGGGCTGAGCCTGTCGAAGCCCAATATCACTACCCTTCGACAAGCTCAGGGTGAACGGAATCCGTGTGTAAAGCAGGAAGTTATATCGAGGTAAATCCTAACCGCGATAGTAACGCTGCTCAATAAACGGCATACGACTAACAGTCATAGGCAGCTTCTTGCCACGTACCAGTGCAAATACTTCTGTTTCCAGTGCAGCATACTCAGTGGGCACGTAAGCCATGGCCACTGGAGCACCGATGGTAGGTCCAAAGGTTCCGGAAGTCACTACACCGATTTTTTCGCCTTCAGAGTTAACCACTTCAGTGCCTTCACGAACCGGTGCACGGCTGCTACCCATCAGGCCGACACGCTTGCGGGTAAAGTCCTTGTTTTCAATCTGGCTCAGGATTTTGTCTGCACCCGGGAAGCCGCCAGCACGATCGCCACCGTTGCGGCGGATCTTGCTGATCGCCCAGATCAGGCTGCTTTCGATCGGTGTGGTTTCAGTATCCAGATCGTGGCCGTAGAGGCACAAACCGCTTTCCAGACGCAGGGAATCACGGGCACCCAGGCCAATGAACTCAACTTCTGGCTGTTCTAGCAGCATACGACAGAATTTGTCGGCATCTGCTTCAGGAATGGAAATCTCAAAACCATCTTCGCCGGTATAACCAGAGCGGCTGATGTAAACGTCAACGCCTTCGATGGTCATGTGGACGGAGTCCATAAATACCATCTTTTCAGTTTCAGGTGCGAAACGAGCCATAACGGTTTTGGCTTCCGGGCCCTGAATAGCGACCAGAGCACGATCGTCCAGAACTTCCAGCTGCACATCTTCAGGCAGGTTAGCCTTCATGTGAGCAATGTCCTGATCTTTGCAGGCAGCGTTAACAACAACATAAAGGCTGTCGTTGCCTTCGTTGGTGACCATCAGGTCATCCATCACACCGCCTTGCTCGTTGGTGAAGAGAGCATAGCGCTGCTTCTTCTCAGGCAGGTCAATGATGTCAACCGGTACCAAGGCTTCCAGAGCTTTGGCCGGGTTGTTTCCGGTCAGACGGACCTGGCCCATGTGGGAAACATCAAACAGACCTGCTTTCTCACGAGTCTGCAGATGTTCGGCTTTTACGCCCAGCGGGTACTGCACGGGCATATCAAAGCCGGCAAAAGGGACCATTTTCGCGCCCAGCTCAACGTGCAGGCTGTGCAGTGGTGTTTTTTTAAGATCGGTCATTACAGACACTCCCTGAAATATTGAAGAAACCGGGGAATCAATTTCCCCGGTTCAAAGCTGGATCCAAGACGACGTTAGTCTTCTTCTCGATAGTCTTCGATGGATGGGCAGGAGCAGATAAAGTTACGGTCACCGTACACATTGTCGATACGGTTGGCAGTAGGCCAGTATTTACCGTCGATAGAACCTTTCAGCGGGAAGACAGCTTCTTCACGGCTGTATGGGTGACTCCATTCGCTGTCTACCAGATCTGCCATGGTGTGAGGCGCGTTGCAAAGCGGGTTGTCTTCAGCAGGCCATTCACCTTCCTGAACCTTGCGGACCTCTTCACGGATAGCAATCATGGCGTTGACGAAGCGATCGATCTCTTCCTTGGATTCGGACTCGGTTGGTTCAATCATCAGAGTACCGGCTACCGGGAAAGACATGGTCGGTGCATGGAAACCATAGTCCATCAGACGCTTGGCAATGTCTTCTTCAGTCACACCGCTGGCTTCCTTGATAGGACGAATATCAATGATGCATTCGTGTGCCACCTTGTTGTTGCGACCGCGATACAGAACGTCGTAGTGATCAGCCAGTTTCTCAGCCATGTAGTTGGCATTCAGAATGGCCACTTCACTGGACTCCTGCAGACCCTGTTGCCCCAGCATGGCAATGTACAGGTAGCTGATAGGCAGGATGGAAGAGCTGCCAAAAGGTGCAGCAGAGACAGCGCCCATGCCTTCGTTATCGCCTTCAATCGGGCTGACGCAATGGTTTGGCAGGTAAGGCGCCAGGTGACTTCTTACACCGATTGGGCCCATACCAGGACCGCCACCACCGTGAGGAATTGCGAAGGTTTTGTGCAGGTTCAGGTGAGAGACATCGGAACCGAACTTGCCTGGCTTGGCAATACCTACCAGAGCGTTCATGTTGGCACCATCCATGTAAACCTGACCACCGTGCTGGTGGACGATTTCACAGATGTTGCGAATCTCTTCTTCATAAACACCGTGAGTAGAAGGGTAGGTGACCATCAGGCAGGACAGGTTTTCGCTGTGCTTTTCAGCCTTGGCCAGCAGATCTTCAACGTCTACGTTTCCGTTCTCGTCGCAGTCCACAACCACTACTTTCATGCCCACCATAGCGGCAGAAGCAGGGTTGGTACCGTGTGCAGAAGAAGGAATCAGACAGATATTTCTGTGGGCCTGATCGTTCGCTTCCTGGTAGTTACGGATGGCCAGCAGACCAGCGTACTCGCCCTGGGCGCCGGAGTTGGGCTGCATGGAAATCTTGTCGTAACCGGTGATCTCTTCCAGAGCCGCTTCCAGTTCATTGATCATGGTCATGTAACCCTTGACCTGATTTCTGGGGGCAAACGGGTGGATGTTGGCAAACTCGGGCCAGGAAACCGGAATCATTTCCGCTGCCGCATTCAGCTTCATGGTACAGGAACCCAGAGGGATCATGCCGTGAGTCAGGGAGTAGTCCTTGTTCTCCAGACGCTTAAGGTAGCGCATCATATCGGTTTCAGAATGATAGCTGTTGAAGGTTGGGTGGCTCAGCACTTCATCAGTACGACGGTGGTCGTCCTTAAGGCCGGAAACAGTGATCTGGCTGTCAATGGTCTGGATGTCCAGATCCTGACCTTGTCCCAGAATAACGTTAAACAGTTGAGTGATGTCTTCAGCGGTTGTTGTCTCGTCAATGCTGATACCCAGCTGATCGAAGCTGATGCGACGCAGGTTACAGCCGGCTTCAATGGCACGGTTGTAAATAGCTTCCTGCTGGCTGCCGACTTTCAGGGTCAATGTGTCGAAGTAGGTGTTGTTGCATTGTACACCCAGAGTCGTCAGACCTTTGTGCAGAATGGTCGTCAGGCGGTGAATGCGTTCGGCAATGGTTTTCAGGCCCTGTGGACCGTGGTAAACAGCGTAGAAAG
This sequence comes from Endozoicomonas arenosclerae, assembly GCF_001562015.1. Taxonomy (GTDB): domain Bacteria; phylum Pseudomonadota; class Gammaproteobacteria; order Pseudomonadales; family Endozoicomonadaceae; genus Endozoicomonas_A; species Endozoicomonas_A arenosclerae. Next base: position 11,505 of record NZ_LASA01000012.1, read on the forward strand.
CGGCGATATTGGCCAGCAATGCCTGGGCAGTACAGATGTTGGAAGTCGCCTTTTCACGACGGATGTGCTGCTCACGGGTCTGCATGGCCATGCGGTAAGCCTGGTTACCACGGCTGTCGATGGAAACACCGATAATACGACCTGGAATAGAACGCTTCAGCTTCTCGCTGGCGGCAAAGAATGCGGCGTGCGGACCACCAAAGCCCATAGGAACACCGAAACGCTGGCTGCTGCCCAGAGCAATATCCGCACCCAGTTCCCCTGGCGATTTCAGCAGCAATAGAGCCATCAGGTCTGTGGCTACAGAGACCATGGCCTTCTGTTCTTTGGCCTTGCTGACGATACTGGCAACGTCAGTAATCTGTCCGTAGGTGCCAGGGTATTGCAGCTGAACACCAAAGATGTCGTGTTTTTCCAGATCGGTGTTGGGGTTGCCTACTTCTACCTGGATGCCCATGTGCTCGGCACGGGTTTTGATTACGTCGATGGTTTGGGGGTGTACGTCGTCAGCGACAAAGAAAACCTGGTTTTTGCTGCGGTTGGAACGACGGCACAGAGCCATGGCTTCAGCAGCGGCAGTGGCTTCATCCAGCAGAGAGGCGTTAGCCACTTCCATACCGGTCAAATCCATCACCATTTGCTGATAATTCAGCAGGGCTTCAAGACGACCCTGGGAAATTTCTGGCTGATAAGGTGTGTAGGCGGTGTACCAGCCCGGATTTTCCAGAACGTTTCTGAGAATAACGTTTGGAATATGGGTGTTGTAATAACCCATACCAATGTAGGACTTGTTGACCTGGTTCTGGTCAGCCAGGGAGCGTAGGTATTCCAGAGCCTGTACTTCTGTTTGACCGGCTTCAACCGCCAGGGTGCTTTCTCCTGAAACAGAGGGTGAGCGAATGACTTTGGGCACGGTCTGCTCAATGAGCTCAGACAGTGATTCCAGTTTCAGTTCGGACAGCATGGCCTGCTGCTGTGATTCATCCGGGCCAATATGACGACCGGTAAATGCGTTGCCCTGTTCCAGAGCGCTAAGTGCCTGTTTATCAACAGCCATGTTTCTACCTTTCTCTGCGGGCTATCGGTGGATAAGACAGCCGTATGATGGTCTAAAAACAGCTTTGAACCGTAAGTCTCGGCTCATGCTCCCTTGGAACTCTGCGTGTTATACGAAAGTTCCGGGGGTGTGCTGGTTATTTTTGGTTTTTTTTGGGGTTTAGCTTTTTACCCATTATGGGTAGTTCTGGCGTTCATTATGGATTCAGCACATGACCACGTTGACTGCCAGTCCGCCGGTGGCGGTTTCCTTGTATTTATCCTGCATGTCCAGACCGGTTTGGCGCATGGTTTCTATCACATTGTCCAGTGATACCCGGTGCTGGCCTGTCCCCTGTAGAGCCAGTCTTGCGGCATTAATCGCTTTGACTGCTCCCATGGTGTTTCGTTCTATACATGGCACCTGAACCAGTCCGCCGACCGGGTCACAGGTCAGGCCCAGGTTATGCTCCATACCGATCTCGGCGGCATTTTCTATCTGTTCATTGGTGCCGCCGAATACCGCACAGAGTGCTCCTGCGGCCATTGAGCAAGCGACACCTATCTCTCCCTGACAGCCGACTTCAGCTGCAGAAATGGAGGCATTTTTCTTATAGAGCATGCCAATAGCGGCGGCTGTCGCCAGGAATATCTGGATACCTTTATCTGAGCTGCCCGGAATAAAGCGCGCATAATACGCTAAAACGGCTGGAATAACGCCTGCTGCACCGTTTGTTGGGGCGGTGACGACCCGTCCACCCGCAGCGTTCTCTTCATTAACGGCCAGTGCAAAAAGGCTGACCCAGTCCATGCTTTCCAGGTCATCACGCTGTTCCGGGGGCTTATTCACCAGGCGTTTATACATTTCACTGGCACGCCGCTCAACATCAAGGCCGCCCGGGAGTTTGCCGGTTTGGGCACAGCCTCGCTGAATGCATTCATCCATCACTTGCCAGATGGCCATCAGATCTTTGGGAATGTCTTGGCTGCGGCCCAGGTATTTTTCGTTCTCAAGTACCAGCTCAGCAATGGACAGGCCACTGTTATTACCGTGATCCAGTAAATCCTGACCGTTTTCGAAAGGGTAGGGAATGGGGGCTGCCTGATGGCTGGTGGACTGGCTGGAGGAGGCTTCCTGTTCATTGAGGACAAAACCACCACCTACCGAGTAATACTGATTCTTATAAAGGGTATGGCCTTCGGCATCCAGTGCTGTCAGAGACATGCCATTGGGGTGGCTCGGCAGGGAGTTTCCAAAATGAAATTGCAGATCCGTATCAAAATAGAACGGGATATCCCTGACTCCGCCCAGCTTCAACTGGTCATGGGCTTTTATAAAGGCTACGTATTCTGGCACTTTATCCGGGTTAACACGGTCAGGGTGTTCCCCCAGCAGTCCCAGCAGTACCGCTACATCTGTTGCATGACCTTCTCCGGTCATGGCCAGGGAGCCATAAAGGTCGGCTTTTATGCGGTGTGTCTGTTTGAAGAGTTGGTTTTTGTGGAGTTCATCCAGGAAGCGATTGGCGGCCACCATGGGACCCACCGTGTGCGATGACGAAGGTCCGATTCCAATTTTAAAGAGGTCGAATATGCTCAGTCCCATGCTGTGGCCCCGCCTGTTTTCTTATCTCATAAAAACCGTTTATATCTTAGGCATTTATCGGTACTGCTGTCTCGAGATTCATCCCTGACTGGACAGGAGCCGATGTTTTTCCTGGATAAGTCCCCTCAATCACAATAATTGAATAAACTTCATCATGCATTCAGGGTATTTGCAGAGTATCAAAACTGTAGGTTTCATATCAACCCGTTTGTTTCCAATAGGAAACATGTGGTTGTGAGGTACAAAGAGTTAACAATTCGCTCGAAGAGGTTTCTATCGGAGAACCGCTTGCGCCAGACAGAGCAAGTATTATTCATTAAAAAAGACTGTTAAAACAGTAAGTATTAAAACAGATAGCGGCAAGATTGTAGCGGCTGAAGCACTGTTCGGAGTATATACTGCCTTGTTGTATGCTGGTTTGTGTACTGGTTTCCAGTTCGGACGGTACCAGCAAGTCGTCATTTGCACTGCCTTCTGCACTCACCCGATAAATCCTGACCATACGATCGCGCCCGCCAGCCGCCAACAGTATTTTCCAATTGAAAAATGAGCCTGAAGAAGAGTGCATGACTCCGGCCTCAGGCTGGTCGTTCATAGATGACTGTTTGTAAGTTCTCTCTGGCGTTTTGAAGCCTTTGTGCCGCTTCATTCCACCAACGCATTGTCATTACTGTGCCGGAGACGTGACTTTTTGAGGGCTATGTGAAGCTTTTTCAGCAGCTTGGCCACCTTTTTGAGCCTTTCCAAGGGAGCGGTAACGGAAATGGCTGAGAGTTAACTCTATCCACCGGTAACACTCGTCTTTAGACTCCCAGCCAGGTTCTATGTCCAGGACATGTTCAAGGAAGTCGTTGACCTGATCCAGGGTCTTGGTGAGTTTGGTGTTCATGATGATTTTCATCCTTTCATCATGAACGACATCCTGGACCTTTACAGGCTCAGTTCGTATTGGAAACCGGTCTTCTGTTCAGGCTCATTTCAGGATTGGAAAATACTAAGGAGACAAAGGCTTGATCCGCCGCTACCTGACCATTGCCAGTGGCTACTCGAGAGCCCAGGTGACTCGACTGATCAACCAGTACATCAGTAAAGGCAGCGTGAAGCGTCGCCAGTGTACGACAAGAGGCTTTCAGACTCGCTACACCAAAGCCGATATACGACTGCTGGCTGAAACCGATCGGCTTCACAGTGACCTGAATGGCCCTGCCATAAAGAAAATCTGTGAGCGGGCTTATCAGCAAGGCGACCAACGCTACGAGCGTCTGGCGACTATCTCTATCTCCCATCTCTACAACCTCAGGAAGTCGGTCACTTATGAACGGGTAAGAGGGCATAAAGACACTACTCGGGCGTCGCAAAGCACTATTGGCATACGCCGCCGTCCGAACCCCGAGGGACAGCCAGGGTTTATCCGCGTGGATACTGTACATCAGGGTGATAAGGACGGCGTGAAGGGACTCTATCACATCAATGCAGTTGATGAGGTCACCCAGTATGAGGTGGTTTGCACGGTTGAAAAAATCAGTGAACGGTATCTGATACCTGTTCTGGAGGGCTTGTTGGCAGGGTTTCCGTTTAATCTGCTGGAGTTCCATTCAGATAATGGGTCAGAGTTTATCAACCACAACGTGGCGAAGTTGCTGAACAAGTTGAACATCCAGTTGAGTAAGTCTCGCTCCCGTCATAGCAACGATAACGCCCTGGTAGAAAGCAAGAATGGTTCGGTCATCAGGAAGCTGTTGGGTCACGCTCATATACCCCGGCACCATGCCAAACAGTTTAATCAGTTTGACCGGGACGACCTGACTCCTTATCTGAACTACCACCGCCCCTGTTTTTATCCAGAAACCCGGATGGACGCCAAGGGCAAGGAGAAGAAGGTGTACCGCTATGAAAACATGATGACCCCTTACGAAAAGTTCCTGTCACTGAAGGAACCAGAACAGTACCTGAAAGAAGGGATTACACTGGACCAACTAAAGGACAAAGCGGAAGCCATGACCGATAATGAAGCGGCCAGAAAGCTGCAACAAGCCAGAGAAATCCTGTTTCAATTAGTTCATGAGCGACAAGCCGAGGGTTAGGTAGTAGTACCTGCCTTCAGGCTCATTTCAGGATTGGAAAATACTGATGCTATTGAGCTCTTAGTGATTCAGTGATAAGTTATTAGTCAGAATTCGGTTATTTGCGCCCTGATTGCTTTGCAGTCGGGGCGTTTTGCTTTCTGGGGTTCGGCAAGGCTTGACCTGTAAGCCCAGGTGACTTGAACCGATCAAGTGAACCTCAATCAATATTATGACTCCCGTCAGGCTCAGGCTTGCTCGGGAGTTTTTTGTTTCTGGATATACAATGTTGCTTACCCTTGAACGTGCATATCTTCCTCATTGCACAATAGGGCAGCTGCTCGTGCCCGGTCATAACACCTATGCAACCATTGAAAGACCATGGAAAGGGAATCAACCCTTTGAGTCCTGTATTCCAGAAGGAGTCTACGACTGTCAGAAGTTCAGTGGCAACAAGTTCAAAGACGTCTGGCAGTTAATGGATGTACCAGAGCGTACTTACATACTGATTCATCAGGGCAACAAAGCAGCTCACGTTCAGGGCTGCATCGCAGTCGGCCAGACTCTCTCTGATAATCTTTTCGCAGTTCATAACTCAGTTAAAGCCATGAATGAGCTGAGAGAAGTTCTGCCAGATGAATTCCAGATTCGTATCACAGTCAATCAGCCGGAGTATCCGTAATGCTGGGATGGGTTGGAGCGGTTACAGGTCTGATTGGTAAGGCTATCGATAAGGCTGTGCCAGATAAGGATAAAGCTCAGCAGCTGAAAGCGGATATTACAGCTGAACTAATTTCACTGGATAAAGCAGAGCTTGAGCAAGCTGGAAAGATCATTACAGCAGAAGCTCAAGGCGATAGCTGGCTTCAGCGTAACTGGCGACCCATTACTATGCTGACATTCACCGGGCTGGTTGTTGCTCATTGGTTGGGTTGGACTGCACCAGGGTTGTCTGAAGAGCAAGTCATTGCTCTTCTCGGAATTGTTAAAGTCGGTCTCGGCGGTTATGTCCTTGGTCGAAGTGCTGAAAAAGTGGCTAAGGAGTGGCGCAAGTGAATGAGCACACTGAGTGGCTAGAGCACCTTATTCGTCTCTTCATGAGTTTTGTGCCTGTCAGTATTCTCGCTTGGATAGGTGGAACCGCTAAGTATCTTCACGATCTGCAGTCCGGAAGAAAGAAACACAGCTGGCCAGGTTACCTGATCAGCTCAGTTATGTGTGCTCTAACTGGAATTATTGTCGGTGAATTCATTCCTGAAACAATGCAAATGAGAGATGGCTTGATAGCTATGTCTGGCGTATGTGCATTTCAGCTTCTCACTGTTCTGGAAGATACCGGAACCGGGGTATTGAAAAAAGTCATCACCAGAGAAGGAGAGAAATAACATGCGCTCATTGATCCTGATTGCAATCATCATGCTTACTGGCTGCACCTCAATGCCTGAGCAAAGAGTAGTTCAACACACCAAGGCCACAAAGTGCATTAATGCCGGTCCTGTTAAACAGTGCACTGAGCAGACCATCAAAGTTTGGGTTGAGTAATGTCCCTTTCAGGCAGGCAACAAAGATTTGTTGATGAATACCTGGCTAATGGAGGAAAGGCATATCCAGCAGCATTGGCAGCCGGTTACTCAGAAAAGTACGCCAAGGCTCAGAGTCATAAACTGTTGGATAATGTTGGAATTGCAGAAGCGATTAAGGCCAGTCAGTCTGAGCTCAAAAAAGAGCTGGGCATCACCGCCGAATGGAAGCGGGACCAGTTAAAAAACATTATCGAGTCCTGCACCAAAACAATCAGTATCACTAAAGGCAAGGGCGAAGAAGCAACCATCATCAATACGATGGACGACCCAAAAGCCGCTATTGCTGCCATTGCAGAGCTGAACAAGATGGATGGCGATCTGGCAGCTATCAAAACAGAGAACAAAAACGAAAACACTCACCGTCTGGAAGATATGTCGGAAGAAGAATTGAATGACCGCATCGCTGAGCTTGAAGGAAAAAAGGGAGCTGCTTGAGCTTCTGGAAGAGAGAGCGAGGCGGGAGAAGTACAACCAGATCAGAAATTACTTCCCTGATAATGGCCCCCTGAGAAGGGGACTCTACAAGAAGCATATGGAGTTCTTCAAAGCTGGAGCTATTCATAAAGAGCGCCTGTTTATGGCTGGTAACCGGGTTGGTAAATCTGAATCAGGTGGAGGCTATGAAGTAACCCAGCATCTGACAGGGAGTTATCCGGATTGGTGGGAAGGAAAGAGGTTTGACCAACCGAATGTATGGCTGGCTGCCGGGGATACCGGAACGACCACCAGAGATATTATTCAGGCAAAGCTACTGGGCGGGCTTTGGGGTACAGATGAATTTGGTACAGGCTTGATTCCCAAGAGCAGATTAAGCGTCAAGCCAACAATAAAGCGCGGCTTGCCTGATGCTTATGAAGAGATCCGAATTGAGCATGAGAGTAGCGGCTATAAAGCAGAGTATTCAACTTTAATGCTCCGATCTTATGAGCAAGGTCGAAAAATCTTCCAGGGCTTTGAACTGGATGGTGCCTGGCTCGATGAAGAAGTTCCCCACGATGTTTATTCAGAAGCATTAACCAGAACAATGACCACGAACGGAATTGTGATTATGACTTTTACGCCGCTCAGTGGTTTGACTCAGTTGGTTAAATCATTCCTGAGCAGCAAGAAAGAGCAGGAGCCAATCGTCGTATGAGTCGTTATGTGGTTCAAGCTGGCTGGGATGATGTGCCTCATTTAAGTGAGCAGGCAAAAGCGGATCTGGAAGCGTCTTATCTTCCCCATGAGCGTGAAGCCCGTAGATTGGGAATGCCCGGATTAGGAGAGGGTGCAATTTATCCGATTGCTGAGAAAGAAGTTGTTTGTGACCCCTTTCCAGTGCCTGAGTATTTCGCCAAGGCATACGGTCTTGATGTTGGATGGAAGAAAACAGCAGCCATTTGGGGAGCCTGGGAAAGAGAGACAGATATTATCTACTGCTACTCAGAGCACTATCGGGGGCAGGCAGAGCCATCGGTCCATGCGTCAGCTATCAAAGCTCGTGGCGATTGGATGCCAGGCATTATTGATACAGCTGCCAGAGGAAGAAGCCAGATTGATGGTAAACGCCTCTGGGACTTGTATGTACAGGAAGGCCTTGATCTTCACAAGGCGAACAAGGCAGTAGAAGCGGGAATTCTAGAGGTCTATCAAAGACTCTCAACCGGTCGGCTGAAGTTCTTCAGCACACTGCAGCACACCATTGCTGAATACCTGCTTTATCACCGAAATGAGAAAGGCCTGATCGTCAAAGAAGATGATCACTTAATGGATGCCCTTCGTTATCTCTGTATGGGTATCAAGATTGCCAAAACCAAACCTATCCCACGACAACGCATTTCTTCTGGTATTGCAGACTCTACAGCAGGTTACTGATCAACATGGAAAATACACTCACTGAAGAGCAGATAGACAAGCTTCAGGAGCTTGGCTTGCGCCTGCAAAAAACCTGTGAGGAGAACGCCAATAAGCGCCATGAAGTGGATGAGCGTATGTTGGAAGATTTGCGACAGTTCCACGGAGAGTATGATAGTAAATTAAAATCTGAGCTTGAGGCCTCTGGTGGATCGCAGCTGTTCAGAAATGAAACGCGGCCAAAGTGTCGAGTAGCCTCTGCCCAATTGTCAAAGATGTTACTGCCGACTGATGATAGAAACTTTGGAGTAGAGCCCACGCCAGTTCCTGATGCTGAAGGGCGAGAGCTTTCAAAAGAGCAGGCTAATAAGATCAAAGAAGCATCTAAGGAAGCTGCAGAAAAAATGCAGCGGCAGATTGATGATGATTTCACTGAGTCGGGTTATCACGAGAAGTGTCGGAAGATAATCAAAGATGCTGTTAAGACTGGAACAGGCATTATAAAAGGTCCGGTCATTGTTAACCGAACACGACAGGCATGGGTTAAAAGTGAAGATGGAGAACATGTCCTTCAGTCTGTAGTAGAGCCAAGACCAGGTATCGAATATGTCAGCCCTTGGAACTTCTATCCGGATATGTCTGCCTGCGCCCTGGAGGATGCAGAGTTTATTTTTGAAAAGCTGCCTTGGACGAAGCGAAAGCTCAGAGAGTTTGCAAAGCTTGAAGGTGTCAATCAGGAAGCTGTAAAGGAGCTATTGAATGGTGGAGCCCAAAGCACACACTCATCCATTAAGGACTACACCAACGAGCTGAGAGAGATTACTGGCGTCAGCTCTATCATGCGAAAGAGCCTCTATGACATCTGGCTTTATACCGGACCGGTCACAAGAGATGAGCTGATAGTATGCGGCTGTGAGTTTGAAGAAGATGATGATCAGGAAGAGTATGACGCTCTGATCTGGTTTGCCAATGGCAAAGTGTTGAAGGCGGTCATAAACCCTCTGGACACTGGCGAGTATGATTACTCTGTCTTTTGTTGGGAAGAAGATGATAGCTGCATCTTTGGTTTTGGTGTTCCTTACCAGCTCCGTCATCCCCAGAAAGGAACAAATGCAGCCTGGCGCATGCTGTTTGATAATGCCGGTCTGTCGGCTGGCCCACAGATTGTTATTGATGAAAGTGCTGTAGAGCCGGTTAATGGGGTCTGGAAACTTGAGCCCCGGAAAATCTGGCGAAAGAAGCAGAATCTTTCAGAAGGGCATAACACGCCATTTGAAGTTCATAACATTGATTGTAATCAACCTATGCTTGCTGCTCTTCTGGATTTGACCGGGCAGGCAGGTGACGAAGAGGCCAATATTCCACTGATCGCCCAGGGAGAACAAGACTCTGCCACAACAAAGACTATGGGTGGAATGCAACTGCTGGCGAATGCCGCTCTGACAGTCTTTCAGGAGCCTGTGAAGCATTTTGATGATGGTGTAATCCGCACTATGGTCAAGCGCTTCTATGATTACCAGATGCAGTATGGCTCTGATTCTAGTATCAAGGGTGATTATCAAATCAAAGCCCGTGGCAGTAGTGTTCTTCTACTGAGAGAAGTTCAGGCTCAGGCATTGATGCAATTCCTTTCGCTTGCTCAAAATGACCCGGAAATCAGGAAGCGTACTGACTTTTCAAAGCTTGTTCCGGAAATAAAGAAAGCTATGCAAATGACCGCTGCAGGCATCGTCATTGATGAGGATCAGGTAAAGGCAAATGAGAAGGAAAGCGGTCAACAGCAAGATCCTAATATTATGGCTGCCCAGATACAGCTGCAATTGAAGAAGAAAGAAATGGAATTCAAGCAGCAGCTCGAACTCAGGAAATTGGACCAGGATAGAGAGCTGAGAATGTATGCCATCGCTGCCGCTAATGATATGAAACTCAATGAGCTTGAGCAGAAGCTGGGGATTGAGGAGCAGAAGATTCAAGCTCAGCGAGATATTGCCGCGCTTTCGGGAACCTTGAAACAGAATGAAATTAACCTGAAAGCTGAAACAGGGTCTGGAATCTAAACATGATTGATAAAAATAGCCCTACCTGGCAAAGCATAGAAAAGTTCATCAAAGAAAAGCGTGAAGCAGCTGTATCTAGTCTGATTTCTGATAATAAATGTGAGCAGCAGCGTGGTGCTTTGAAGCTTCTCGAGGAGTTGGAAGAGCTTGGAAGTCCAAAGCCCTCAAACATGAATACACCCTCCGTGAATTACTGATTAAAAAAAGACTTTAAAACTGCCCGGCAATCGCCGGGTTTTTTGTGTCCGGTAGGCCGCTTATGACCAAGCCGCCAAGGAGAAAACGATGAGTGATGATCAGCAAACCGTAGAAACTACTGATGATTTTGATGCCGCATTTGATGCTTATGCAGAAGGCCGGGAGCCTGAAGATGTAGCTTCCGAAGAGCAGGAGAGCAATGCCGCAGAAGAAACAAAGTCAGAAGCAGATGAAGCGGAGGCTGATGTATCTGCAGAGCAGGAAGAGGATGCTCAGGAAACAGAGGGTGAAAACACCCAGGAAACAGGGGAGGAATCGGCCAGCGAAGCGGATGAGCTGCAGGGTGGTGAAAAAGCGTCTGATAAGAAGCAAGACGACACCAAAGATGATTACTGGAAACACCGGTATGAATCAGACATTGGTCGCGTAAATGCGTATCAGAGAAAAGCTGATGATGCTGCCCGACAGGTTGAAGAGCTCAGAAATGAGCTGGATAAAGTCAAGGCACAGCCGCCAGAAAAGGCCGCTGAATCCGACGAAAAAGAAGTAAGTGGTGTTGATATTGAAGGCATTAATCTGGATGAGGTGAAAGAGTTTTCTCCAGAAATACATGCTGTCCTCGTTCAGCAGCAACAGAAYGCTNAACRNNCNNRNGAGCGGCTGAACACTCTCACAAACCAGTTAAAGGAAACACAACAGGCGCTACAGGAACGAGTTGTTGATGATCATCTTGCCGCTATTACAGCCGCTCACCCGAACGTCAGCGAACTGGTTAATGCCCCTGAATTCATCGACTGGCTTGAAAAGCAGCCGCCCGCCATGAAGCAAATCCATCAGGATGGAAGTACTCAGGATGTTATCTGGATGTTTGATCAATACAAAGCATTCAGTAGCAATGATTCGGATAAGGCAAAAGCGGAAGCCGCTCAACTCAAACGTAATGAAAGGCTCAAGAAGTCTGCAACCATCCCTAACCGGCAGCCTGCCACCCAGAAAGATGATGGAGCAGGAGACTTTGAGTCCGCATTCAACCATTTTGCATCAAAGAAAAAACAAGGTGATTAAGGATGACTACAACCAAGTACGGCGATATCAATCAGCGTACAGCTGCTTGGGCAGCCTCTGAAGCGCTCTCTCATGCAGAGCCTGTAACAGTGCTGGCTCGATATGGTATGCATAAGCCAGTACCCAAGAATAAAGCCCAGTCTGTAAAGTTCCGCAGAGCGGTGCCATTTGCTCCTGCTATGACACCCTTGGCGGAAGGCGTGACACCTGCCGGTCATAAAATGCAGTACGAAGATGTTACTGCCACACTGACTCAGCATGGTGACTATGTTGAGATTACTGACGTTGTTGAGGATGCTGCTGAAGATCCTGTACTGAAGGATGCCAGTCAGCTTAACGGTGAGCAGGCCCAGCTAACACTGGAAATGATCATCTGGGGCAAGATCAAGGCAGGAACCAATGTGTTTCGTGCTGGCGGCGTTGCTGCACGTAATCAGGTGGACACTAATATCAATCTGACAGAGCAGCGTGCTATCACTGCTCAGCTCAAGCGCAACAAAGCCAAGCGTGTGACTTCCATGCTGTCTGCGTCCGTGAAGATTGACACCACTCCAGTCGCTGCAGCCTATATCGGCCTGGCTCATACCGATGTTGAAAGCACCATCCGGGATATGGAAGGCTTTGTGCCGGTTGAGAAGTACGGTTCCATGAAGGCCATGCCTAACGAAGTTGGTAAGGTTGAAGATGTACGTTATGTGCTCTCTCCTGAACTGGAGCCCTTTGCGGGTGCAGGCAATGGTGGAAAAGATGTTTATCCCATTATCTACATTGGCAAGGAAGCCTATGGTTGCGTACCTCTGAAGGGTAGCGAAGCCTTTGAACCAAAGGTTCTGAACCCTGGGGCCCCTCGCGGTGGTGACCCTCTGGGTCAGCGTGGTTCCGTTGGCTGGAAAAGCTGGATGACTGCAGCCCGACTCAATGAGATGTGGATGGCTCGCGCAGAAGTCACCATCGAATAAAATCTGTTTATGAAATAACCCCAAAGACCTCAGTCATCGACTGGGGTCTTTTTTTTGAAATCTAATTAAAGGACAAGAGCGTGAGTGAGAAACTGGAAGCTTTGAAAAAGCAGGCTGATGAATTGGGTGTCAGTTATAACGGCAATATCGGTGAAGACACCCTGCAGAAGCGTATTGATGAAGCCCTGGGCAATTTTGACAACTCAGACAATGGCGATACTCCGGGTGCCTCCGATTCTAAGCCATCTGAAGAGCAGGAAGAAACTGTAACCATTAACCTGCAGCGTGATGAGAAAAATCCACATGACTTGCCGGTTGGTGTCAATGGAAAGGTTTTTTTGATCCAGCGTGGCGTAGATGTAAAGGTGCCCCGGTCAGTCTACGAAGTTCTGAAAGACTGCACTGAAGATCATTACGATGAGGAAGGTAAAAAAACTGCAAGACAGTCTTATCCCTTCACGGTGGTGGTGTAAGTGAAAGTTCGAGATATTCTCGACAGTGTTCGGCAGTCTCTGCAAGACGTAGAGCCTGCCGGGTTCAATGCTGCTACTGACACCTGGGAACCTTTGTGGTCAGATCAGATTCTTCTGGATGGTTATAATCGTGCCAGGCTCTGGCATGTGCAGCAGCGACCGGATACCTATGCAGTAACAACGACGTTTAGCTGCAATGCTGAGAGTGAGCAGACTGTACCTGCAGAAGCGTATAGATTACTGGGCGTTCTGGAAAACACCTCGACAGGCCGGGTAGTCAACCCGACAACCCGCGACGACCTGACTTCTCTGATTCCGAATTGGTATAGCAATGCAGGCTCAGAAGTTGAGCTTTATTTTACCGACGAGAGAACACCTCGCTCTTTCTGGGTGTACCCGAAGCCGCCAGCAGATCATGAGATAAGGTTGCAGATTTCCCGAATTCCTTCATTGGTTTCTTTGGCTGAAGTGGATGATAGTGGCTCACCTGCAGAGCTGGATTTACCTCTCGTTCATCTGCCCAGTATTGAGCATTACATTCTGTTTCATGCGTATATGCAGGACATTGAAACAGAAGGTAATCAGGTTCAGGCGCAGAATCATATCAAGCTGGCAGCCAATGACCTTGGGTTGAGCTGGAATATTGATTTGGTATTCAGTCAACCAGTGAAAGGAGATGCGAATGGCTGAGTTGAAACAGTTTTTTCCATCGGTTCAGCCATGGGTAAATGGTTGTCCTGATCCGGTGACCGTCAACGCAATCAGAGAGGCAGTCAGGCTGGTGTGTGATGAAGCTCCGGTTTGGCGTGAAAGCCAGATATTGGCATTGGTAAAAGGCATTTCATTGTATGAGCTTGATGTTTCAACTGAGGCTGAATTAGTTACAGTGGAGAGCGTTAAGCTTCAAGAAGCTGATTTGCCCATCAACGACTGGCGATTAAAAGGGGTGCAGGTATTAATACCGGAGCACTATGCAAGCCAGGATACTGTATTGGCAGAAGCCGAGTTATTACTTAGGCCGTCATTGTCGGCAGCCAATATTCCAGACTCATGCTTTTCAATCATCTCTCACGTAGTGCCTTACGGTGCTCGCTGGCAACTTCTTGATATACCCGGGCAGAAGTGGAGTGATCCACTCAATGCTGAAAAGAATAGACGGTTGTTTTATCAAAAACTGTCAGCAATGAGAGCTGAGCTCATCAGTAAAGAGCATCGCCATCAAATGCTTCAGGCTGCCAGGCCGCTTGCATAGGGACGTGATTATGACCCCTCAAAACATAGATCTACCTCCCTTTGTAAGAGGGGATACCTTTGCTATTCCTGTCAACTTCACACAAGGGGGTAACCCTGCTAATCGTTCCGGCTGGGTGCTGTGGTTTACAGTAAAGAACAGTCCACATCAATCTGATGAAGATGCACTGATTCAGAAGAATTTTGCTGTTTCTGGAACCGAGGTAGTTGTCCCTCTGCTGAAAGAAGATACGCAAAGTCTGCCAGCTGCCACTTACCACTATGATCTCCAGCTTGTTTCTGCTTCTGGCGATGTGGTGCAAACCCTGGTTATGGGAAAACTAAAACTGATTGCCGGTATCACGGATCGAACTGAGTAGCTGACTGATGAGTGAACCCATCCTTAATACCATTACGGTTGAATTCTCCGAAAACAATCAGCCGATTAGTGTCGAATTCTCTGCGCCAGAAAACCCGATTGTTGTTGAGTTCAGTAATGAACTGGGAGCGACTGCAGCGATTAGAGAAGCAATTTCAGAAGACCGTCAAGCAGTTGCAGAAGATCGTCGGTCAGCTGCAGAGGATCGTCAGGCAGTAGAAAGCATTTCAAAAGATTTAGCCAGAACTGCTTATGAGATCTGGTTGGCAGAAGGTAACGCAGGTTCAATCTCTGATTTTCTTTTATCTCTGAAAGGCGAAGTGGGCGATACGGGCCCCCAAGGAATCCAAGGTTCAAAAGGTAATAAAGGAGATCAAGGGGAACGAGGCGAGGTAGGTGAGGTGGGTCCGCAAGGTGTTCAAGGTCCACAAGGTATTCAGGGAGATAAGGGCGACAAAGGAGATACCGGAGAACGTGGCCCTCAAGGTATTCAGGGAGATAAAGGGGATACAGGTGAAACTGGTCCTCAGGGTATTCAAGGTTTAAAAGGCGATAAGGGAGACACTGGGGATCAGGGTATCCAAGGCCTGAAGGGAGACAAGGGAGATACCGGCGAGCAGGGTATTCAGGGTATCAAAGGAGATCAGGGTGACCAAGGTATTCAGGGAGTCCAGGGAGAAGTTGGCCCACAAGGTTCGAAAGGTGATAAAGGTGACACTGGAGAGCGGGGACCGAAGGGTGACACAGGAGATGTTTCTAACCACAACCATGACGAAACCTATTTTACACAAGCTCAAGTTAATCAGATTGTCTCTGGCCTAACGGATAGGCTTGCTGCCCTGGAAGGTAAAACCCAGCACATGAGTGTTGAGGGTGTAGATACCGTGTTTACTGGCGTTGTGCTGGCTGATGATTTGGGCAAGAAGGAGTAACTCATGGCATTACCTGAATCTGGTCGTTTGATGCTTTCTCAAATTGCTGAAGAATTCGACAATACTCCTCCAATACGGTTTTCAAATTTCATTCAGTATGCAGGAAGTCGCTTCAGTGATTTTTATGGGGCGAGTAGTAGCCCATGGAAAGAAGAACAGTTATTGCAACCTACCGACTATACAAAGCCTTATTTGTTGGATTGGTCAGTAGCAATCAGTGATGATGGTGCAACAGTAGCTATTGGAACACCAGAAGAGTCTACGGGTGAGAGTACAAGTGGTGCGGTATATATTTTTGCAAAGAACCAGGACGGAGAGTGGGGGCAACAAGCCAAGCTGAAAGCCTCCACGCTACAGTCAAACGCTCGTTTTGGATTAAATATTGATCTTAGTGGTGATGGAAATACATTAATCTCATCAGCCCAGCAGGAAGACACTTCGAACACGAATACGGGTTCGGTTTATATATTCAGGCGGTCAGGATCTGTTTGGTCGGAGCAGGCAAAGCTATCCCCAGATAATCTATGGCGCAACGCACAGCTTGGCTCTTCTGTCAGTATGAATAAAGCTGGAGATGCAATAGCGGTGGGAGCGCCCTATCAGTATATAAATAATAAAGCGAGTGGTTCTGTATTTATTTTTACCTTTTCCGACAGTAGTTGGAACCAAGTTGCTGAGGTTACATCGGAAGATGCTGAGTCCAATGATTACTTTGGTGGAGCTGTCGTTATTAATGACGATGCCAATACCGTTGCGGTTGGAGCTTGGGGTGAAGGTACTGCAGCAAGCAAGACCGGAGCAGCGTATGTTTTTGCAAAAGAGTCATCTAACTGGGAGCAGCAAGCAAAGATTCTACATGATGATTTAGCGGCTGATGATCAATTCGGAAAGCAACTGGCTTTGAATGCTGCTGGGGATACTTTGTTAGCTGGCTCTAGTCGTCAAAACAATAATTTGGGTGCGGTTTATGTTTACCAGAGGAATAACAGTGTTTGGACACTTCAGCAGAGACTAAATCCTGATGGATCAGAGAACCCAGAAAGTTTCGGGTGTTCAGTAAGCTTAAATCCCGCAGGTACTGAGGCTACAATTGGTGCAAAGTATGAGCGGTCAGAGACATACAATAGCGGAGCACTATACTTCTTTGAGTTATCGGATAATACATGGGCCAAAACTCATGTACAAAAACTAAACACCCCCAAGAGTAATGGCTATTTTGGTTACGCCCACAGTGTAAGTAGAACAGGGAATAGTATTGTGGCAGCAAATAAAGAGTCGCATTCAGAGGGTGGTGTTTATATTTTTCAAAAGAAAAAATAACCCCTCCCTCTAACACTCCACTTAATAACTGTATTGATTATGCGCTTTGAAATATCCGGACACACTGGAAGTCTTCCGGCGGTTGATGCTGCCCGTCTTCCGGCCAATGCTGCATCTATTGCAGAAAACTGCCGCGTTGATAAAGGAGTGCTTCAGTCTGCTCGTGGCTTGAAAGATTATCGCGATCTATCTCTCGGTGATGTGAAAACAGTTTATCGATATGGCGCATTGCCAGGAGATATTGAGTCTGGTCACATCTTTGAGTGGAGCGAAGTAGTTGATTGTGTTGCCGCCCCCTTGCCTGAAGATGTTTCTGATACTGTTCTGATTCTGGGTGACGGTGAGCCCAAGATTACACACAATGGTCTAGCTCTTGGGTCAGGCCGCAAGCCATCAAATAGTTACCGTCTTGGTGTTCCGCAGCCAGGTTCTGCCATAGTGGTAAATGTCTCAGGTAATTTTGATGATGGCGCTCGGGAGTTTAATCGTGACTACATGGTGACTTTTGTTTGCCAGGTGGGAGCTTTGGTGATGGAGGGAAAGCCGAGCAATCCCTCGATACCTGTCACTATGCGAACAGGTCAAACTTGTCAGCTGACTGGAATAGTTCAGCCTCCGGCAGGTAATTATAACTTCGTTGGTAAAAGGCTTTATCGTCGAAGTAATTACAGTGGTCCCGGTAGCTGGCAGCTGGTTGCTCAACTGGCGAATACTGTTGATAGTTTCACTGATAATCTTGAAGATACTGAGATTCCCGGATCGCTGCCGGATCAGTCGGTATTCGATGCAGATATGCCAAACAGTCAGCTATTCGCGGCGACGGCATTGCCGAATGGAATCACCGCTTATACAGACGGGGATGCAGTTTACTACGGATTTCCCTATCGCCCTCATGCTGTCGGAGCCTTCAATAGAACCCCTATCAAGCACTGTGTAGGCCTTGGTCATTTCGAAAACATCATTGTTGCACTGACAGCTGAAAACCCTGTGATTATTACCGGCGACTCACCAGCCGGAATGTACCCGGATGAGATCACAAATTCCCAAGGGTGTCTTTCAAGGCGTTCAATCGTGTCTGGCCCTTTTGGCGTGGCTTATGCGTCGCCTGATGGCTTATCTGTGGTCACCGGTGCCGGGGCAGATGTGGCGACAACGGATGTTATTGATCGCGACTCATGGCAAGAGCTGAATCCATCAAGTATTGCCGGTGTGCTTTGGGAGGGCTCTTACATGGGAGCCTTTACCCGGACTAATGGCTCAAGAGGTGTTTTTCTTTTTGATCCCAGGAACCGCAGCCAGGGGATTCTTTTTTATGATCTTGAAGTTGATGCTCTGCATGCTGATGGCTTATCAGACACCGTTTTCGTCGTTTCTGATGGAAAGGTGAAGCTTTGGGACAGAGGTGAAGCTCTTCAGTTTCGATGGCGCAGTGGGGTTTCTATAACTGATCCGATCAAGCTCAGTACCTGTCGGATCAAGTTTGATGGCACGTTTCGTCTCAGGCTCTGGAGAGACGGCATTAAAGTATTCGATGCACCGGTAACTAACCGGGCATTTAGGTTGCCTGCAGGACGTGGAGAGCGTTGGCAGTATGAATTAGAAGGCATTGGAACTATTTATTCAGTTGTACTGGCCAGCAGCATGCAGGAGGTTTGATGAGTAATTACGATTTACCACCACCTCCAAAAACTCAAGACCTGAGCACCCGGCGATTCTTTGATGCAATCAGAAAAAGCCTCCAGGAAATGAATCATGGGCTTGGCCGTGTAAACCAGGCTCTCGGGTTTGGAGAAGTTCAAGAGTCAACAGCTCATTTGTTGAAATCCATTCTACCGGATATGACTCCGCCGCCGGCGCCTCAAATGGTTGAGGTTTCAGCTGGTCTTGGCATCGTCTTCATTAACTGGCAAAACCCTGGGCTTTCTTACAGTTACCGAGCTGAAATATGGAAAGCTGAAAGTAATGATCTGGGGGCTGCAACTCTTATCTGGAGCGGTCAAGGCGTACTTGGTAAAGACTCGGTAGGTAGTGACCTCACCGAACATTACTACTGGGTTCGCTTTGTTCGGGATAATGGGTACAGTCAAGTAGTTGGTCCATGGCATGGAACGAATGGCATCAAGGGCTCAGCGAAGCCAGATCCAGAATATTTGCTCAAGCAGCTGGAAGATAAAATTCAGAATGATCAACTTGATGAGTCTCTCAAAACGCCCATCGATAAAATCCCTTCTATTGAATCTGACTTGGCGCAAGAGATTACAAATAGAATTCAGGAAACAACTTCAATCAGCAGCGGTCTGTCTCAGGAAATTGCTGACAGAATCAGTGCAGTAGCAGGGCTGAATGAGAGTCTATCGAATGAATCTGAGAGAGTAGATGTTGTAGCAGCAGCGTTATCAGCAGAAGAGCAGAACCGTATAGCAGCTATTCAGGCAGAGCAACAAGCCAGAGTGACTCGTGATGAAGAGCTGGGAGGTCAGATATCAGCTGAAGCTTTACGCATTGACACAGTGGCGGCAAACCTTTCTGAAGAAGAAAATAAAAGGATTGCTGCTATCCAATCCGAACAACAGGCGAGAGTTAGTGCTGATGATGACTTGAGCGGAAGGGTTCAAGCAGAAGCTACAAGGATTGATACTCTAGTCTCTGATCTTTCGACTGAAACAGATACTCGGATCGCTGCCATTCAGTCAGAACAAAATGCCAGGGTTACAGCAGACGAAAGCCTATCGAGCCAAATCACAGCTGAAGCTAATAGAGTCGATAAGCTTGCCTCGGATCTTTCGGATGAATCGAGCAGTCGAATCGCAGCTATAGAATCCGAACAGCAGGCAAGGGTAGCAAAAGATAATGAACTGAGTGGCCAGATTACCTCAGAAGCCGAGCGCATCAACGTTGTTATCTCTGATCTCTCCAATGAAAGCCAGGCTCGAAAGGCAGCGGTTCAGGATGAGCAAACCGCAAGAGTAGAAGCGGATAATACCCTAGGAGCCTGTCGGACTTAACCAGCAAAACAGGTAAAATCCTGATTCCAGTACCAGTAACACTCAAAGCACTATGAATAAGTGGAAGTTCAAACCGGTCGACCGAAACACTCCCGACCTTTTCCCTGCCAGCATCCAGGATTATCTTCCAGAAGGTCATATGGCTCGCTTTGTGGTGGATGTTGTTGACCAGCTCGACCTGTCTCCACTGATCAATTCTTATCGAGGCACAGGATCAAAAG
>NZ_LASA01000013.1 GCF_001562015.1 Endozoicomonas arenosclerae
TAACGGAAATGACTGAGAGTTAACTCTATCCATCGGTAACACTCATCTTTAGACTCCCAGCCAGGTTCTATGTCTGGGACATGTTCAAGGAAGTCGCTGACCTGATCCAGGGTCTTGATGAGTTTGGTGTTCATGATAATCTTCATCCTCTCATCATGAACGACATCCTGGACCTTTACAGGCTCAGTTCGTATTGGAAACCGGGCTTTTGTTCAGGCTCATTTTATATTGGAAGAGACTCATTCCTGCAAATTTCACAGACTATGCTAGTTTCAATGGGATTAACTGGTTACTCCGATCTCAGGCAAACACCATACAGGACATGCTTGAGCAGAAACGGATACCCTGATCTGAAACAGACGCCTTGCCAGAGAACAACATTCAGCATCCCACTGGCTTACAACAGGCGAAATGTTTTAATAAAAATCAGGGCGAATTATGAACGGTAACCGACATTCAGATTTACACTTGGAATAGATGATTCAGAGGAATTCGCCTCCATGAAAATACTTCGTGCGTCTGCGCCAGTATTACTGATTGCAGCTCAGCTTCAGGGCGTCAATGTGCAGGCCGACAGCCTGGAACAGGTGATTGCCCGGACTCTTGAAAGCAACCCTCAGGCACAGGCCTCTTTAAATCGTTTTCAGGCCAGCACGGAAACGGTGAAAGTGGCACGGGGTGGATACCTGCCCACTCTGGACTTCAAAACCGGTGTCGGCTCTGAAAGACTGGACAGCCCCTACACGCGGGTAGTCGGTTCAGATCAGAAAGACTTCAAGCCCAAAGAAAATGCACTGACCCTTAATCAAAACCTGTTCGACGGTCTCTCTACCACAAACGAATACCGAAAAACCCGGGAACAGCAGGAAAGCCGTCGGGAACTCTTGCGCAGCAAGGCAGAATCTCTCGCTCTGGATGTTGCTGATGTCTATCTGAAGGTCATGGAACAACAGCGCCAAGTCAAACTGGCGCAGGCCAACCTGAACACCCATGAGCGTATCCACCAGCTGGTTCAACAACGAGCGGATCAGGGTGTGGCGAACCAGTCAGATCTCTATCAGATTGAAGGTCGTCTTGCCCGTGCCAGAGCTAACGTCATCAGTGCACGCAATAACCTTATGGACGCAGAGAGCCAGTACTTCCGTCTGGTGAACGAAGCTCCCAGTGACCTGACCATGCCTCAAATCAATGATATTGAATTGCCTGGTGAGCTGGACGAAGCTATCGCTGTTGCCATGCGTGAGCACCCGGCTCTAAATGCCAGCATTTTTGATGTCAAAGCCTCACAACATGGTTACGATCAGACCCGCAGCCAGTTCATGCCCAAAGTGGATCTGTCACTGACCCAGCGCTGGGACAGGGACATTAACGGACAGAAAGGCAAGCACGACGACACACTGGCCATGCTGAGCCTGAATTACAACCTGTTTCGGGGCGGTTCTGACAGCGCCAAAAGGCAGGAAGCGGCTTATATGCTGGAAGAAAGCAGAGCAAACCAACACGATGCCCAGCGTATGGTGACAGAAAGTATGAAGATCAGCTGGTCTGCTCTGGACAGTCTGACTTCAGAGCAACCTTTTCTGAAAAGACATATGGACGCCAGCGCCCAAACCGTAAAAGCCTATAAACAACAATTTGATCTTGGCAAGCGATCCCTGCTGGACCTGCTGGACAGTGAGAACGAAAGCTATCAGGCGCAACGAGCTTACACCAATGCCAACTATCGTGTGGTTTACGCACGCTACCGTGTGCTGAACAGCATGGGGCAATTATTGAAGAAGTTACACATTGGCCTGCCTGCGGGCTGGCATGCAGAAAGCTGATAAAACACGACGCTTTGACAAGGACGTTAGAGCTTCCCAGCCCTTTCCAAACACCTATTCAAACTGCTAGATTAATCTGACAGCCTGTAACACAGGTTGAATAAATATCTCACCCTGTCCTGTGTTTGATCCATCAGACTGTGAGAATCCGGTGAGATAACCATTATAAAAATAACAACAGGTACCTCCCCATGAACATGGACTACATCATTCTCGGCCTGTCTCTGTTTTTTCCCACTCTATACGGTTTCACATTATTGTTGTCTCTGGCGTTCACACCTGACGCCTGAACAATATGATGCAGGAAGGCAAAAGTTGTCCTGCATCATCCATCCAAAATGCGCCATCAGGCGAAAGCTACCTGATGGTTAACATCAGCAGCTCTGGTGCTGACCTGATCACCGGCCAGATGCTGAGTAAAACGTTCTGCAAAGCGAATAACACGACACCAATCCGTAAACTCCCGGTCTTCATTCGGTGCTGTGGACCCATCGCTGACCTTCATAATCAGACTTAATAGCTGTTTCTGAAAAAAACCGTATTGAGATAACTTAAAAGCGCCTGCAAACACTTCTACACTGTCTGGGCAAAGCGAAGAGTAGCAAAGGTATTTGGTCAAATAAGGGTTCTGGTGCGGTTCACTGCGATTGGCTTTTCTGGCCGTCAGGTTCACTGAGAAGAAGTAGCAGGGTTTACTGTTCAAAACCGTTGCATTCTGCTCTACAAAACGGCAGAAAAAATCATGATGCCGGCCATAACGGACGGAGCTGCCCAATACGAAAGCATCATATTGCTCCAACCGAATTTTTATCTCAGGGCCTTCCAGGTGAATCAGCTCTACATCATGACCTGCACGGGCCACAACCTGGCGCATCCTTTCAATGATTTTCTGTGTCTGACCTTCCCTGGACGCAAACAGCATCGCTACTTTAGACATCGCTTACATTTACAACTCTGAAGCTAAACAATTGGCTTCACCATGATCTCAGATAACACATTAACTATTATTGAACGACGTCAATAAATCAGAGCAAAGCTGTCACAGTAAAAAAGACATCTGAAAGGCATTTAGCTTTCCGGCTACTGGCGGAAAAGACATTCTCGTCGTATGTTGTAAGCAGCCCTGAGTAAAACAGCACGCTTCCCATAAGAATGGAATCCGCTGTTTACGGTCATAACACTAAAAAAAGAACGAGCGCTGATGAAGGACATTACCCTCCTGAAAAATCACCCTGCGGCCCTTTTCGGAGTGTTTCTCTGGGGGCTTGCCGTGATTCTGATCTTTGCCAAAGTCATCCTGGAACCTGGCCAGCACACTGTACTGGACAGCTATTTACTGGGGGCAGACCGATGGATTGATCGGGTAAAACTTTATTCCGGCCCGGGTGGATTCATTTACACCCCCACTTTTGCCGTACTCTTTGTACCCGTTACCAAGCTGCCACTCTTTCTGGCAGACCTCCTGTGGCGACTGTTTATTATCGGGCTCTATGCCTGGGCCAGTTTCCGTCTGCTTAGTCACTTTTATGTGTTTTCAAGAGAAAAACTATTCCACTGGTTTGGACTGTTCAGTGTCATTGCCGTCCCTATTGCTTTCTCCGGCTTTCGCAATGGGCAAATGAATGTCGTTTTGATTTCAGCCATGATGCTGGTCATCAGTCAGATCATTGAGAAACGGTGGAATTCAGCGGCTCTGGTTCTGGCTTTAATCATGAGTCTTAAACCAACATTTATTGTTTTCTTTCTGCTGGCCACCACCCTGTTCAGACCCTTCTGGCTCAGAGTACCTTTAATGCTGTTGGCATTTCTGGCCTTGCCTCTGGTGTTTGGCGGATTGGATTATGGTCTTGAGCAATACAACAATTTTCTGGAAATGGCAGATTCGGCGGTGGAACGGGGCATTACTACACCCACCTGGGCCAGCTTCTTTAATATTCCCATGCAGCTGATTCATTACTCTGTGCCGGAAGGTTTGCAAAACATCATCAAGTTAATACTGGCCGCCCTGACCTGGATGGTCTGTTTTTATGCCATTGTCCGTCACGGCACCAAAAACGGCCTGATCTATTTACTGAGTTTTTCAGCCTGTTACCACGTCATGTTCAATCCAAGAAGCGTCAATACTGACTACATAATTCTGGGCTCTGTTCTAGCCTTCTGGTTTGTCTGTGCGGCTTATTTGTGGCGGGAAAAAAACCTGGCCTGGACGACGGGGCTGATCTCGCTGGGGGTGTTGTTTGCTTTCGATATTTCAAGAACTCTAGTCACAGATGCCACCAGCTGGTTCAATCCTTTAATGGCAGCCGTGTTTACCGGAGTACTGATCTGGCAACTCTGCCAGAAAAGGGTTTTTGCGCCATAAAGCTCGACTGAATCTCAAAATCCGTTCGGGCTGAGGCTGTCGAAATCCAATACATACTCCGTTCATCCTGAGCTTGTCGAAGGATTCTGGTAATGCACTTCGACAGGCTCAGTGCGAACGGTATGGGGTTTAGCGATTAGCTGTACCAGTAATGAAAAAAGGCCGCAATGCGGCCTTTTTCGATCAGGGGTTTGGAAATTAACCTTTGTAGAGCTTTGGATTCAAAACATCTCTCAGCCAGTCACCCAACAGATTAATCACCAGCACCAGTGTCACCAGAACTACGCCTGGAATCACTGTGATCCACCAGCTGCCAGAGAAGATATACTCAAACCCGCTGGAAATCAGAGAACCCAGAGAAGGTTCTGAAACTGGCATACCCAGCCCCAGGAAAGACAGCGCCGCCTCACTGATAATGGCGTTGGCAATCTGCACGGTTGAGATAACCAGAATCGGAGACAAACAGTTAGGCAGAATATGGCGGAACATAATCCGACCTGAGCCGAACCCCATCACCTTGGCGGCTTCAACATATTCTTTCTTCTTCTCGGCCAGAACAGAAGCACGAATGGTTCGAGCGTATTGTGGCCATTCAGCAATACCTATGACCAGTATCAGCATCCACATCGCCAGCTTGCTGTATAGCTCCGAGCCAAAAGAAGCCTGAAACAGCGCCAGTACAATAATGGCCACCATCATGGTTGAGAATGAAAGCTGGATATCGGCCATGCGCATCAGGAAGTTATCAACACGACCACCTACATAGCCGGCCGTCAAACCAATCACGATACCCAACAATGCCTGCAGCACGACTGCAAAGAAACCGATAGCGATAGAGATTCTGGCACCGTACAGAATCGTACTGAGCATATCCCGACCCTGTGAGTCTGTACCCAGCAGAAAACGCTCATCACCTTCCTCACTCCAGGCCGGAGCGATTTCGGAATCCATGATATCAATTGTCGAGAGATCATAGGGGTCCGTAGGCGACAACACAGGTGCCAGCAAAGCAGCCCCCACCATAACAACAAAGATAAAGGCTGCTACCATGGCCAGACGGTCATTAACAAAGCTGTGCCAGATATTAGACTGGCGTATTCTCTGCCAGGTGGAAGGCGTACCTTGTACAGTCAACTCGCTCATTGGCTGCCTCCTGCCAGTTTTACAGTGGGATTAATCAGACCGTAGATCAGGTCAACCAGAGTATTCACGACGACGAAAATACCGCCTACGACAATCAGATAAGCAACAATCAAAGGCGTATCAACACGATTCACGGCTTCGAGGAACATGAAGCCCATGCCCGGCCACTGGAATACGGTCTCGGTCAGAATGGTATAGGCGACCATGGTTCCTATCTGCACACCACCTACCGTAATAACAGGCAGCATGGTGTTTTTAAGGGCATGCAGGAAGTAGACACGTACTTTCTTCAGGCCTTTGGCCTTGGCAAACTTCACATACTCAGTGTGCAGGGTTTCAACCATTTCCGAACGAATCAGACGAATAAACAACGGCAACATAATACTGGCCAGAGAAACGGAAGGCAGAATCAGATGCAGCCAGCCACTCTGGGTCAAAAAGCCTGTTTCCCAACCCCCAAATACTTCAGTGAGGTCGCCACGCCCATAGGAAGGCAACCAGCCCAACTCAATGGAGAAGATATAAATACTGAAGATGGCTGTCAGGAAGACGGGCACAGAAATACCCAGAATACTGACTCCCAGAATCAGTCGGGTCAGAATACTGTTCGGTCGAATGGCACTGTATACCCCTGCCGGTATGGAAATCAGAATAATCAGCAAAGTAGCGCTAAACACCAGCTCCAGAGTCGCTGGCAGTTTATCCATAATGACATCAAGGGCAGGCTCTTTGAAAAAGTAAGAGGTTCCAAGATCACCCTGAACGGCTTTTGACATGAAGCGTCCATATTGCACCAGGAAAGGATCGTTCAGACCCATTTCTTCACGCAGTGCCTGCCTTTCAGCTTCAGACACGGACTGACCCACCATTTCCCTGAGGGGATCACCCAGATTATCCTGAATGGAGAAACTGATCAGGCTGATGACAAACATCACCACTACGCCCTGCATCAGTCTCCTGAATAAAAATAACAACATAAAAAATCCTGCAGCGTTCTTATACTTTGAAAATGCCGCTATTCCGGATGCCGGAATCATTTTCAAATACTGTCAGTAAGCGGCATTTACGGCTCAAGGCTGTAGTAATGAGTCGTCTTTCATCCGTTGATGAAAAAACAAAACCCTTATCGCTCACGGTTTATTTATATATCTCTGAATCTGTACGCTGTTTACCGTGAAAAATATTTTGTCTCGCTTTATCAGGACCCATAGGGTGCAAAATATTTTTCTACGCTCATAGCTGCTTCGGATAGAGCTTTGAAAAAAAGGGTGGCAACCCAATAACAATGTACCGCCGATGATTTATAAAGATGCTCTAAACGATGTACGACTCAGACTGATAAGAGGACCAAACTTTTTGGAAGTAGCCAAAAAGGGGCCGAACTTTGCCGGCCCCGGGACGATTACTTCTCGCTGACTACCAGGTCACCCAGGTATGGGAAGTTCATGATATTCACCACTTCCTCAGCATTCACCCCTTTACGGGCACCCCAGGCCAGGTTCTGCCAGTGCAGAGGCACGTAAGCCGCTTCCTGATAGAGTTCTTTTTCAACATCCTGCAGGAGCTTGGCGCGCTTATCGAGGTTGGTTTCAGTACCCGCTGCTTTTACCAGCTTGTCGATAGAGTCATTGCAGTAGCTACCGCTGTTGTACTGACCCCAACCAGTGCTGGCATCGGCACATGCTGTCAGGTACTCGGTCAGGTTGGCAGAGTCTTCAGTATCGGAGTGCCAGCCGATCATCATGATGTCGGCAGCACGCTCATCAAACGCTGGCCAGTACTGGGCTTTAGGCATGGTTTTCAGATCAACCTTGATGTTGATGCGATTCAACATACTGGCCACAGCCTGGGCAATCTTGGCATCGTTAATGTAACGGTTATTAGGCGCCATCATGGTGATAGTAAAGCCATCTTCATATCCGGCTTCTTTCATCAGCTGCTTGGCTTTTTTCAGATCGTAGCGAGGCTTCAGATCACCGACAAAACCAGCGTAACCTTCAGGTCCCTGCTGACCCGCAGCGGTGGCAAAGCCTTTCATGATCTTTTTAACAATGCCTTCGTTATTGATGGCATAAACGATCGCCTGACGAACACGCTTGTCCTTAAAGGCTTCTACTCGATCCTGGTTCAGCTGGAAAGAGATCAGACGTGAACCGGTCAGAGTGATCAGGTCAGCTTTGTCGGAACGCTGAATACGCTCGTGGTCGTTAGGTGGGACCGGGAAGATAAAGTCCACACCATCAGACAGCAAGGCTGCAACACGTGTTGCATTTTCCTTGATCGGTGTCAGGGTGATGTCGTCAACATTACCGGGAGATTTCTTGTCCCAGTAGCCATCAAAACGTTTGTATTCCAGCTTAACGCCCTGCTGACGATCGCTGACAATATAAGGTCCGGTACCGGAAATGTTGCGGGAAGCGTAAGTGTCACCGTGCTTCTTGATCAGTCCCTTGTCGCGACCTTTGTCATCTTTCCCGGTGTAGAACTGGCTGTCCATTGGGAAGATGTAGGTGGCTGAGTTCAGAACCAGTGGGTAAGGCTTTTTAGTGACCAGGTCAAAAGTGTATTCATCGATCACTTTCAGCTCTGCGAACGGTGCAAAGATGGCCTTATAGTCCGCACTGTTAACCATACGGTCGTAGGTCCACTTAACGTCCTTTGCGGTCAGAGTGTTGCCTGAATGGAACTTAACCCCTTTTCTCAGGGTAAAACGCATGGTCAGGTCATCAATTCGCTCCCACTTTTCAGCCAGACGAGGCTCAAAGCTCAGATCCTGATCCCAGCGAATCAGTGGATCAAAGGACATATGCGCCATCTGCAGGGTACCGCCTGACAGCTGCTCATAGGGATCCAGAGAAACCGGGTCAGCGTCGTAGGCGATTTTCAGTGAAGCAGCCTGAACACTAACAGCCAGAGTAGAAGCCAGCGCCACACCAGCCAGTGACTTGATCAATTTTTTCATTATTTACCCCCAAGGCAGGTCAATAAAATCTTGTTATCTTTTTATACGAGCAGGGTTGCTCGCAGAACTCCTGTAAGCTGGTCAGCTACCTGACCAGCATCCACTCACACCGTGACTACCGGTGCTTGTTGTTGTACTTCTTCCAGTCCCTGACGGGAGAGATGATCCATTTTTGGCATCAACTCGATCAGATTCCGGGTGTATTCATGCTCAGGAGCTGTGAACAGTTTTTCAGTCTCATCCACTTCTACCAGAGTTCCGTACTTCATAACTCCAACCCGGTCACACATCTGGCGGATAACAGGCAAATCGTGACTGATAAACAGCATGGTCAAACCCAACTCCTGCTGCAGATCTTTCAACAGATTGAGAATCTGCGCCTGAACTGATACATCCAGTGCTGAAGTCGGCTCATCACATATAAGGAAACGTGGACGGGTCGCCAGCGCACGGGCAATAGAGATACGCTGACGCTGACCACCGGAAAACTCATGGGGAAATTTCACGCCGGCTTTACTGCCCAGACCCACATGATCCAGCAAGTCTGCAGTAATCTGCCTGATCTGTTGCTCAGAGTCTGCCAAACCATGGAAACGAATCGGCTCGGCAATAATATCGTTGACCGTCATCCGGGCATTCAGACTGGAATAAGGATTCTGGAAAACCATCTGAATCTGTCTTCTGAATGGCTTGCGAGCTTTTTCATCCAACCGGGTAATATCATTGCCCGCAAAGAAAATCTGTCCGGAGTCTGGCTGATAAAGCCCGGCAATAACACGGGCAATAGTGGACTTACCAGAACCCGATTCCCCTACCAGACCGAAGGTTTCACCATCACGAACCTTGAAGGAAACGTTGTTGGATGCCGTCACATAACGACGGTTCTTTTTAAGAAAGGCAGACTGGGTTTCAAATTTCAGCATCACATCTTCAACACTCAGAAGATTCTCATCTTCTATAGAGCCAAAAGACTCGCGCTGACCCAACCAGTGATTCTTGACATCAATGCTGCGGCTTTCTACTTTCTCGATGTACTCCACCCGTGGAAAACGATGAAGTTTGACATCCGTTCTTGGAACCGCGCTGATCAGACTTTGGGTATAAGGATGTTCCGGGCTTTCCAGAATCTGTCGAGTTGCACCAATTTCGACCAGCTCACCCATGTACATGACAGCAACACGGTCGGTGACATTGGCAATAACACCCATATCATGGGTAACAAAAACACAACCCACTTCCCGTTCTTTACAGAGCTCACGAATCAAATCAAGAATCTGGTTTTGAATGGAAACATCCAGCGCCGTGGTAGGCTCATCCGCAATAATTAATTCCGGCTCTCCAGCCAGGGCAATGGCAATAACCACTCGCTGACGCATACCACCGGAGAATTGATGGGGATACTGTTTAATTCTGATTTCAGGTTCTGGAATGCCTACCGCTTTGAGCATCTCTAATGCTTTATCAAAAGCTTCTTTAGAATTTAACCCGAGGTTTTCGGTGATGGTTTCGACTAATTGGGTTTCAATCGTCAAAAGAGGATTTAACGACGTCATTGGATCCTGAAAAATAAATCCAACTCTTCTGCCCCGCACCTGCCGAATGGCTTCTCCGGAAAGTCCGGAAATGGTTTCACCATTAAGACTGATTTCACCACCCGCCACACGACCGGGTGCACTCAGCAAATCAATAATGGCATTACCAACTGTGGATTTACCGGCACCGGACTCACCCACCAGGCCCAGGATCTCACCTTTGGCAACTGTGAAAGACACTCCCTTTACAGCCACTGCGACACCGTGGCGTGAAGGAAATTCAATGCGCAGGTCATTGACTTCCAATAAGGACATGCTTCCCCCCCTCAAATTCTATGTAAAAATGCAGTTGCTGTTTTAATTCCGCTGACTTCATTAAGATGAGTATTAAAGTTATGATATTACTCATCGCGATCAGACGACTCTATTCGCTTATAACTGCTTTTTTATCTAATTCTTATTGGTGTTTCGAAGGACTCGGTGACTTGAGATTAAATCAAACAGAGTCGGATCAAAACATTGAGGCCAGAAAGGTGCACATTTGCCTGTTGGCAAAGACTCTGTTTATGCATTCGCGCAACGACCAAGGCTGAAGTTGTGCGACTCCGGGATCTACCGGACGACGCTGCAATTGCATAAAGAGAGGCAACCAGAGCTGTTTAATTCCATGGTAAACAGAATTAAAACAGGCAACCCGTACAACACATTCGGGCAAACTGGGGAAGACTATAACCAGATAGTCAGAAAATAGGAAGCCCCCAATAGATAAATACACCTATTTGATAGGTGCATTCATCATGGGATTCGTGTAGAAGAGAGTGCTTTTAAAGCTGATATCAGGCAGTTTTCATACTGCCTGAAACGAACCAGTTACGGCACAGTTGCATGTACATTCCATACGGGCGGGCCATAAACATCAGAGCACCAATCTGGCCTAGTGCAGCCGTGATCACCTGTTCAAGAGTTGCGCCGGTGGTAGCTACCAGAGCTGCATAGACAGGAATCTGGAAAGAAACGAAAGCCACTGTGTCCAACACAGTATTACCTAACGCTCTGGAGCCAAACAAACGACTATAGCCCAATACCCAGTCACGATACATGCCATAAGGGCGAGCAATCAGCATGTTGACAGGAATGCTCATCAGGCGAGACTGCAGAGACTGTTCAACGCTCAGCCCGGCAACCAGAATTTCTACCAGCATTCCAACAACCAAACCAAAGCTGATCAGGGCAAATGTATCTGCCAGTGTTTCGCGTTTAATTGACATGTCACTCCCCCTGAAATCAGACAATAGAATGCCCCTGATGTATAAACACATCAGAAAAAATGCTGAATAAAGAAATAAAAAAATTCGGTTATTGCGCACAGACTGCTTTAAATTCAAGCAGTTGAGACAACTGTGCTACGCGGCATAATTTATACCTGGTACGATAGATTTACAACAGCTGAAAACTTTGTTTTAAATGCTATTTTTAGATGTAAGGCCCGCTTCAAAAACTCACATTAGACCAATCCACCAAACAAGCTTTTCAAGACAAGAAGTCTCACTAGCAACACATTAACTTATTAATTGTT
Organism: Endozoicomonas arenosclerae; assembly: GCF_001562015.1. Lineage (GTDB taxonomy): Bacteria > Pseudomonadota > Gammaproteobacteria > Pseudomonadales > Endozoicomonadaceae > Endozoicomonas_A > Endozoicomonas_A arenosclerae. Next base: position 11,399 of record NZ_LASA01000013.1, read on the forward strand.
TATTAACTTTCCGGTCGATTTATAAACACCCAGGAGCCTGACCGAGAATAACGTCAAACTGGACTAAATCCCTTGGAACACCATACTGTCCTGAAGATTCAGCCAGTGTTATCGGTACCCGGTCATGCATAAAGAAATTTCTCACTGCCTCCAGATGCTCAGAGAGCAGCAGCCTGTTGTTCACAACATAACCAACCAGGTCGTCATGAATAATACGGCCAATGCACTGCTGGCTATCGGAGCCTCTCCCATCATGGCCCATGCGGCTGAAGAGGTAGAGGAAATGGTTTCTCTGGCAGGCGCTCTGGTGATTAATACCGGCACCCTTACCAGCTATCAGGTAGCTTCCATGGTTTTAGCCATTGAAAAAGCTAATGAACTGGGCAAGCCCTGGATTCTTGATCCAGTAGGTGCCGGTGCAACCACATTCCGCTTAAACGTCAACCATGACCTATTAAGATTGAAGCCAACTGTCGTCAGAGGCAATGCGTCCGAAATATTATCGGTACTGGCGGGTGAAGCTTCGGGTAAGGGGGTGGACAGCATCCATGACAGCTCATCAACTCTGGGCACTATTCAGCACAGCGCTTCTGAGCTGGGTATAGTCATGGCAGTTACCGGCGCAGTGGATTATGTGACCGATGGTAAAAGACTGGCAGCGATCAGTAATGGTCACCCGATGATGGCAAAGGTCACAGGAACAGGCTGTACAGCCACCGCCGTTACAGGAGCGTTTCTGGCAACCTGCGAAGACCCCTGGTTAGCGGCTCTTTCAAGTCTCAGCTGTGTGGGCATTGCCGGGGAAGTGGCTATAGAAGCCAGCAAGGGCCCGGGCAGTCTGCAAATGCACCTGCTTGACCAGCTCTTCCTGCTCAATGAAAACACTATTCGCAATCGCCTCCAGCTGAATCTGGAGTCATATTAATCTCCAGATAACAAAAAACCCTGCTCTTTATTGAAAGTGCAGGGTTTTGTTATCAGAAAGGAGATCTGTTTTGATTCAGGCCGTTTTAGCCAGAGGCTGAAGTGGGAAGACTTTCATTACTGAGTACTGAGCACCCTCTGCAGTCGTCTCACTCTTCATCAGTACCACCTCATTAACGGTCATACGATAACTCGGCATATTGAAGAAGTGGCTGTGGGTCACATGATGATGCTGCCTGAAGCGAGCGAGTGTCACGTGTGGTCGGAAGTTACGCATCTCACGACGCATCCCGCACATCCGGGCGCCTTCTTCACAAATTCTGGACAATGCATTCAGTTGCTGGCCTGAATGAATATTTAGAGCCAGTGCACGAGGCCTGTGCGCATCAGGGAAAAATTCAAAGCACCCAGTCATGCAGTCAAAACCGCGAACATTCTCCAGGGACTCTTCGATGTAGTTTGAAAACTGCTCAAGGCTATGCTCGTCACATTCACCCAAAAAGCGCAGTGTTATGTGTTGCTGCTGTGGCACCATCCAACGCAGCTTGTGCTGAAGAACATCACCGGCCCGGTGCTGTGCTTTCTTGTGCAGTGTCGCAGCAAGGTCCAGCGGAATCCTGACAGCGATGAATGCACGGATGGTTTTTTGATCTTTTGTTTTCATCAGACACTTCAACTATCACCGCTCATTCCCAGCATTATGCCTTGCTCTGGTGCAGATGGCGACGACAATCAGTTAAAAAACGATTAAGAGTTTGTAAGCCTGTCAGCCAATGACTGAAGGGTTTGACGATTAGGCTTGAGGCCGGAGGGTAATTGCTCAACCGGAAGCAAGCGAATCCTATCAGGAATTTTGAATCGGCTAATAGTGCCTGCAAGCTTTTGTTTTGTAAATACTTCATTCAGAGAACCTGATTCGGTTTGTACAAATGCAAACGGCCTTTGCCCATACTCGTCGTCTTTTACAGATACCACAACAGCCATAATGATGTCGTCAATACTGAGTAAAGCTTTTTCAATCTCTTCCGGATGGATGTTTTCGCCTCCGGAAATCAGCATATTATCTATACGACCAATGACCAGGATTTGATCATCAATCCACTGCCCTAAATCACCAGAGTGATACCACCCCTGCTCATCGACCAGAGGCAGTAGCGCCCCTCGCTGAAAGTAGCCAGGTGATAAGGTTCTGCCCCTGACCAGAATTTCTCCTGAGCCGTTAATGGTTACCTCTCGATGGGGTAAAGGCTTCCCTGAGGTAACACCTGACTGGACAAAACCAGGGACTCCGGTGCAGACCTGTGAGCTCATCTCAGTCATGCCGTAAGTCGTGAGAATCTTAATCCCTTTTTTCTGCACCTGTGATACCAACTCAGGCGACGCAAAACCTCCCCCGACAAGAATGCATTTCAGTCCGGACTCATCCAAAACCTCAGCCCCCTTCACCAGCAATCTGTGTAACTGCGTGTTTACCAGTGAGATATGACTGATCCGCTCCCGTTGCAGCAGTCGATTCAGCGGCGTTTTTTGGGTATCCACAACCATCTCAGCCCCAGCCAGAAGACAACGAATGACTATGCCAAAGCCACCTACATGGAACAGAGGCAGCGACAATAGCCAGCTGTCACCTTCTGTCAGAGGAATACACTGCTGCGAACCTTCAGCACTATAAATGTGATTAGAAAAAGTATGGCTGACTGCTTTGGGCACCCCGGTCGTGCCGGAAGTAGCGATAAGATCACAGATAGCGGTTATATCGAGAGGCAGGCTCTGCAGATTCTCGCTTTTTCTGCTTTCCTGGCAAGGCCACTCGAGTCTGACAACACCATTGATCTTTTCCTTCAGTGACCATTGAGCTCCAACCTTTTGGCAATATTGTTGCTTCTGGTCGTCTGGCATTTGGGGATTGACCGGGCAGTAAACCCACCCACTCCTCAGACAGGCAAAAATAAGTATTACGGCATCCAGAGCCTCCGTGACTGGCGCTATGATTCGATCGCCTTTCTGAACACCCTGCTCTCGAAAACAGTCCCGCAGAAGTTCTACCTTTGAATCCAGCTCAGCTCGGGTAATAGCCCGATCATCCACCCGGATAACGACTTTCCGAGGATCGTTGATTGTCCATTCTCTCAATGGGCAGAGCGATAACTCCATACTGTCTCCATGACATTTCGTAATTCAGCAGGTAAAGGCTGCCCCCAATCCGGTAATGGGCAAAAACCAGGCTTTTCAAAAGCAGACAGTGTATCCAAACCGGGACTTTCCTTAGGTGCATATTCAAGACATAGCTGCTCGATAATACTGACACCCAACGCACTTTCGAATGAGGAGCTGAAAACCGTTCTTATCTTTCTTTCGCAGGCCCAATCAACCAGCGACAGACATTTTGCAAGACCTCCCACCAATGTGGGCTTCAATACAATTGCCCTGAGTCCACCAGCCATCGTATGCCTGTTACCAAGGGTTGATTCCAGACTGAAACCCGGTCTCTGCAAGGTTTCATCCAGGGCATACCCAATACCTGTTTCCTGATACAGGCCTGGGAAATCTTCACAATCCTCAGTAGGCTCTTCGACATAACTGATTCTTCCGACAGGCACCTTCATACCAAAGGAAATCGCCTCTTTAAACGACCATCTCTGATTAGCATCCAACCGGAGCTTTATGGAAGATGGTATTCGGTCCAGTATTTGCTGTATTGCATCAATATCCTGGCCGACATCAGATCGCCCTACTTTGAGCTTGAATTCGTCAGGCCAATCCTGCTTCCAGCTATCCAGACGTCCCAGAGTTGCGTCATCAGCTCCCATCAACAGCGGAGCCTGCCGTGCTCGCTGATGAAGCCACTCACTTTTACCCTGACTGTACTGGATACTCTCTATAGCAAAGGCAACGGATGGATAAAGGAGATTTTCAGGCATCATTCCTTCACAAAAATGCCCTGCTGTGACTTTCAGTTGCTTTAGTGCATCAGACAAACTCTCCCGGCTGAAGTCATGCAGGGGGGACGCCTCTCCATAATGAAAGCGCCCTTGCGAATCCACCATTTCCAGAATAAGCCCTTCACGATGGGACAGAGTAACTGTTTTTAAAGGAAGAGGTTTGCGAAGAGGCTGCAGGTAACGAAAAATCCGGCATGAATCAAACGGCACATGTTTCATAAGGCACAGATAACTCCCCTTTCAGGCAAACCCAACTCTCGATGACTGTGCTCATAAATCAGCCATGACCGAAAAAAAATTTCACAGCAAAAGTAACTGTCTGATCACTTTTGCCATGGCTTCTGGTTGTTCCCGATGAACATTATGACCAGCCTCCCTGATCTCATGAACGCCATGAAAACATCCCATTTCAAGCAAACGATGGGCTATAGCCTGAAACTTCAAATCCCTGTCACCAAAAAAGTAGTGGGAGGCACCGGATGATCGATTCAACATCCCCCAAAACTCAGGCTGCTTGGATAGACTGAATGATTCAAGTGCATTGGCCAGAGCTTCGCCAGACTGACTACCGGAACAGCGATGCTGCATCAGTTTTTCTCGCTCTCGGCTGTTCAAGTCAGCAAAAACAGGTTGGTGATACCATCTCTGCAACACCTCATCCAGGGGATCATTTCGAAACTGTCCTGCCCACTCTTCATCATTTTTCCAGCGGGCCTGACGCTCTGAACTCTCTTCCAGACCAGGATGAGAAGACTCCACCAGAAGTTTATCAACAGCCTCAGAGTTCTGTGTCAGATGACTCATTGCCAAACGCCCACCCAGGGAGTACCCCAGCAAACTGAATTTATCCAACCCCAACTGTGTCAGCGTTTGACGAAGCAGAACGCTGAACTCCTCAAAAGCGTTTTCCTGGCTGACTTTGACATCACGACTTTTTCCATGCCCCGGCAAATCGACAGCGATCAGATAGAGGTCATTCTCCAGCTGTTTGGCCAATGCCTCCCAATCACCGGAATCACCCAGAAAGCCGTGCAATAAAACCAGGGGGACACCTTCCCGGACACCCCAGGTTCGATAAGCTAAATTGGTTCCGTTCATGACAGCGTCTCCAGCAGGCTTAGCGCCTGCTTTATCTGTTCAGCAGCCTGACCAGACCGGGTCGTAACTTCAATCACAGAGGCTCCGGCCTGAAGGCATGCCTGACCAAGTAAAGTTTCCAGTTCCTGACGATTGGCCGGATTGTGATAGCTCAAACCAAACATGACTGCAGCCTGTCGGGCATTGAGACCATGGGGAGTAACAAAATACTGCTGGGCAGCATCTGGCCGATCCTCCACCGGCAACATATTGAAAATGCCTCCGCCGTCATTATTGATCACCAGCAGCACAAAGGGCGTTTCCAACTGTCGGAGCAACTGCAGAGAGTTTAAATCGTGAAGGAATGAAAGGTCCCCCATCACTGCAACCATGACTTTTTGCTCACCCGTGGCACACCCTGCAGCCGTAGCCGTCAAACCATCAATACCACTGGCCCCTCGATTGGTAAAAACAGGTCCGGCCGGAAACAGGGAAAACATATCCAACAAACGAATGGGCAAACTATTCCCGAGAAACAGGCTGCTTTCTTCCGGGAGCATCTTTGTCAAGTGTGCGCCCAACCAACGCTCAGTAATGACATCTTCTGAAGCATCAAGCTCTTCAACCCACGAATGCAAAGTGTCAGAAAGCTGATCGATTTGACCTTTCCAGGCTGCCTCAGACTCTCTGGCTTCAGAAAGGTCGGATAACATACGACAGCAATCAGCAATAGGTCCCACCAGTCGATAGGTTTGGCAATGTCCTGTATCCATCCGCCTGAATTCCTGACCTGCCATCCAATAGTGTTGCCACTCGCCCGATGAAATAAACTTATCCAGCCTTTTAGAAACCAGGTGCCCGCCTACCTGAAAAATGCGATCAGCCTGACTCAGGAGAGCCCTGCCTTCTTTAGTGGCCAGCAGCAGATCACAATGCCGGATGGTCTCTGGATGACCATGCAACTGGGATTGCACATCAGCTAAAAGTGGCCACCCCAAACGACGGGCCAACCCAAGTAATGCCTGCGCAGAAGCCTGATCTTCAATGCGACCTGCAATCAGAAGCCCTTTCCCAGAAGCAAACTCAGACCACTCGACCGGGCTCTTTCCAATAGAAACCTTCAGCTGATTGTCATAGACCGTATGTGGAGTCACTGCGGAACGCCAAAACGACAGTCGTCCCAGATAACCGGAATAGTCCAGTGTTTTTCCTTCCGGATACAAAGGCTCACGAAACATACAGTTAACGTGCATAGGCAGCCCCTGCTGACAGGACCGGGCAAAAGCCTGATCAATACTGGTCAGCAGCCAGCTGGGAGGAATATTTTCATCGGGCGTTGGCAACTTGAGGGTAGCACCAGGATAACCAGCATAAATATCCTGCTGCTCAATCGCCTGATTGGCTCCACAATCAATCAGTTCTGGTGGCCGATCTGCGGTCAGAATCACCAGTGGCACGCCCGACTGTCTTGCTTCAATAATGGCGGGGTAAAGATTGGCAACAGCGGTACCTGATGTAGTGATCACAGCAACCGGCTTACGGGTACTTTTTGTCAGACCAAGAGCAAAAAAGCCCAACCCACGCTCATCAAAATGAACATGCTTCCTGAGCTTTTCATTTTCGGCAGCCACTAGCGTCAGTGGCGCAGAACGAGAGCCTGGAGCAATACAGACATGCTCAACCCCAAGCCGGTACAATTCTTCCAGAATCAGTGCTGACCAGAGAAAGTTAAGACTAGGATGCCTGGTGGGAAAGGTCATGGGGTATTCCAATACATGGGTTTATTTCCAGCTCATGGCTGCTTAATGTATTTGTCACGCTGGCTTTTTGATCAAGAAGAGACAGAACTGTCTTGATCTTGTTGTTCAACTCATGCCATTCATCCTGGGCATCAGAGCCTTTTACAATCCCGGCCCCCGAAAACAATGAGAGGCACTGCTCACCCAGCAGGGCACTGCGAATTGAGACGGTAAACTCACTGCGCTTTTTACCCAGTACTCCACAGGCTCCTGCATACAGCCCTCGACTGTAGACTTCATACTCTTCAATAAATTCCCTGGCCATCAGTCTGGGTTCACCACCCACTGCAGGGGTTGGATGCAAGATGGAAAACAGTTGGCTGTCAGTGACACCTTCTTTCAGAACACCGCGAATAAGGTGCCTGAGGTGCTGAATGGTTTGGAGCTTGACCACGGAATGACTGCGATCAAACTCCAGGTAGCTGCAGATGGATTCCAGCCGGGTACGTATGTCATTAAGAACCAGACGGTTCTCATGAACATTCTTGGAATCATTAAGCAGACGCAGTTCAAGCTTAAAGTCTTCATCCCGATCACTCCCCCTGCGAGTAGTACCTGCCAGGGCTTCGGTATGAACAACTCTATCCACCCGTCGAAACAGACGCTCAGGAGAACAGCCAAAGAACAGGGAACCTGCATCGGATTCGAAGGCAAAAACATACGATCTCGGATTAGCTACCTGCCATAAGTACAGTAGATTCCAGGGATCCAGTCGCCCTTTTAACATCCGTAAGCGCGCCTCTCGGGAAAGCACCACTTTTTTCAGCTCGCCGGCATCAAAAGCATTCAGGGATCGATTTATCACAGAGACCCAGTCTGCCTGGTTCGGATTAAATTCTGGAGCCCCCAACAGACAAGGAGAATTGGCTTCATCCAGAGACCAATTTATTCTGGCCAGATACTCCAACGCTCGATCAATGCTTTCCACCCAAACATGTTCATCCTGAGATAAAAGATTACAAACAAGGGAGCAGCCTTTTCGGGTCTGAACTATTTCAATTACCGGAAAAAAGAATTCACCGTAACCAAATTCAGACCAGACCATTTGCTCACTGTCTGAAAAAGACAGGTAGCCGAGACAACGGGTTGTTTTATCCAGCATGACATCAACCTGCTCGAAGCAGGTTTTAACTTCGGAGTGATCCTTGATCCGGAAACGCCAGGCTTTTCCCAGACCCGCCACTTTGTAGTCACTCTCCCTGTCCTGCCAATAACTCTTGCCAGGGAGAGTCTGTGCCGACAACCAGTTAAACAGATTAACCATGGGGAGTGCCTGTTCAGTCCGGAACAGAGGCTGCCCCGGTGTACCGGACAGCCGAAGCTGTCTCAGTCGCTCAGTCAGCTCTGCTACCTGATCTCGAACTTCTTCTATCAACTCCCTACTCCCAAGCGCTATGGCCAAATACAGATATTAAATTGTACGTATTAGCATCACCCCGTTCAGGATGGTATTTACCGCAAATATTTTCTGAAAGACCACAAATATTACTTAGCCAGATAAAAAAGCGGCTTAACGAACAGAATGTTCGCCAAAAGCTTCAAACTGTTCGAAACAGTCACCCGATGCCTCATGGAAATGATATTATATGAATTGACATAAATACTCTGGAACTAGATCGAGTATGGCAACCAATGGCGAATCTGCCAGAAGATGGCTGGAAGAAAACCAGGAAAAGGTTTCTCTTGAACGTATACGACAAATTCGAGATAACATCTCAAGTAAACTGCAAAATCTGGATGAATCCGACGACACCTACACAGGTCTGCTGGAAGCACTGGATGTAATGGATAATCACTTGCTTCAGGAAGAGCAGGCATCACCGACTCCGGAACCGGAATCTGTCAGTCTGGACCTTGGCCCTCTCATTCCTCAAACGGATGCAGAAGCCCCCCAACTATCCGCAGCAGAGAAAAAACTGAAGTTCCAGCAGCTGCTGAAAACCGGCAAGCTATAGTGCATCCAAGCGTTAATGGTCATACTGACTCCGCTCATCCTGAGCTTGTCGAAGGATGCTGGTAATGCACTTCGACAGGCTCAGTGCGAACGGTATGGGGTATAGCGCTTGGCTTCACTGGAGTCTGAGTATTAGCTTATCATCAGCCTGCAAGCAGTATCGCCTGCAGGCAATCCTGAATCACAACGAAACTTTCAATCGCTTGCACTCAGCCACCACCAGATCATAATTCCAGATCTGATCCTCCGGGGCCGGCTCTTCATGCTCAATCAACTTATTGCACATCTGCATGGGGTTGAATCCTTTCTTCTTTAACCTTTCAAGAGTTTGCTTTAGCTCAATATCATGCGGATCGTTTGAAGTCTCTTCCTGATGACGCTTTTTTACCGCAACTTTCAATTGCTTCATGGCAGCCTCCATATTTCATTCATATATGAATTCAGGACTTGTTATTGAGAACAGCTCTCAGAGCAGATACCTCTTACTCTATACTGAAATGATTGATTCTGCGTGCCGTAGTGCAGGAGGAGTTCATGAAACGTCTCTACTACCTGACCAAATCACTGGACAGTGTCAGCCAGATCTCAGACGACCTCCACCGGGAAGGTCTATCCGACTGGAACATCCACGTACTCAGTAAAGATACAGCCGGCCTTTATCATCGCCACGTTCATGGTGCCAGTCTTTTCCAGCAAAATGATTTGATCCACTCTGGAGAGATGGGCGCCATGATTGGTGCGCTGCTCGGCATCCTGGCGGGTCTCACTGTCGACACCGTTTTCACTCTCCCCATGCTGGTTCCCGCTGCGGTCATGGTTTGTTTTACCCTGTTTGGTGCATGGTCAGGAGGTCTGGTAGGTATTACCAAAGAAAATTATAAAATTGAGCGCTTTCATGACGACCTTGAGAAAGGTCAATATCTCATCATGGTTGATGTTCACAGAACCCAGGAGCTGCTCGTTAAACAGCAGATTCAACGTTACCACCCTGAAGCACTCTTAGCTGCCCAGGGCTCCAGCCTGACCCAACCTTTCAGTTACAACTTCTGGTTTACTCCCCGCAAAGCCTGATCAATATGAGGCTCTGTCAGTAGCAGGGCCTCAAACACTCCCATGGTCGTTTAATCTCCCTTATACCGTCATCAAAACTTAATAAAACTTCAAACTCACTGCCTTGTCAGACCCATAGGTTCTTATAAATAAGACTTGCTTCAGGCACACCGGAAAGTCATCAGGGAAGGTGAGTGAACGGGTGTTTTTGAACTGTGACAAGGTTCATGAAACTTTTTGTCATGTTTGAATTCAGCGTGCCGATAGTCGTTTCTCCACATCATCATTTGTTTCAATGGAGCTGAAATGAACGACTTGAAAAAACTGATTCGTCTAGAACAAAAAGTCGGGGACGTTGCTTACTGGTTACTGACCGTTATCGTTATTGCCTGGCCCACCTACACACTGCTTTTATAAGCAGCGTGCAGGTCAAATCATCAAGACAGCGAGGGCTCTTCATCATCATAGTGGGACACTGAACGAGCCCTGCTCTCCACCTTCTCAAAACGGCTGACCATATCTCTGGATGGATGCTTACCCAGTAGACTGAACACAAAGCAAGCCATCAATGATATGAAAAATCCTGGCACAATTTCATAAAGATCAAACCAGCCACCCGAAAGTGGTTTCCATACCAGTACCGTCACTGCGCCTGCAAGGATGCCTGCTATGGCTCCTAAACCGGTCATTCTTTTCCAATAAAGAGACAGCAACAAAGCAGGACCAAAGGCCGCACCAAAACCTGCCCAGGCATACGAGACCATACCCAATACCGTACTGTCAGGATTCATCGCTAACCAGGTGGCAATCACTGCTATACCCACAACTGCAAGACGACCCACCAGTAACACTTCCTTAGTATCAGCATCTCTTCTGAAAATATCCCGGTAAAAATCTTCAGCAAAAGCGGTTGAACAAACCAGCAGCTGAGAATCGGCAGTACTCATAATGGCTGCCAGGATAGCCGCCAACAAAATACCGGCAATCACAGGATGGAACAGAGTATTCACCATCAACATGAAAATAGCTTCCGGGTCATCCAGCTGAATACCAGACCTTTGTGTATAAACAATGCCTGCCAGTCCAACCAGCAAAGCCCCCAGCATGCAGATGCCTGTCCAGCTGACAGCAATACGCCTTGCCAGTGTCAACTGGCTTGACGACTTCACCGCCTTGAATCGGGCCAGAATGTGAGGCTGGCCAAAATAACCCAGCCCCCAACCCAGAAGAGAGAAAATAGTAATCAGCGATAAAGTCTGGCCTTCAGTCGTAGTGAAGAGATTCAAAAGCTCAGGGTTCAACTCACCAATTTCCACAAACACCCGGTCAGCACCACCACTGACTTCCAGTGCAGCGATAGGCACAATCAGCAGGGCAACCGACATCAGCAGCCCCTGGATCAGATCTGTCCAGCATACTGCCAGAAAGCCACCAAACAGGGTGTAGGAAATCACCGAGCACATACCGATGATTACTGCCCACTCGTAATCTATACCGAATACAGATTCAAACAGCTTGCCTCCGGCCACCAGACCTGAACTGGTATAAAAAAGAAAGAAGATAAGAATAAAGGCGGCGGATACAGGCTGAAGCAAACCTCGACGATCTTCAAAACGATTGGCAAAGTATTCGGGCAAGGTCAGGGAATCATCAGCAACGACACTGTAAATCCTCAGTCGCTTGGCAACAATAAGCCAGTTCAACCAGGTGCCACCCAACAATCCAGCAGCAAGCCAGAAAGCCTCGAGCCCTGCTGCAAAGGCATATCCGGGAAGACCTAACAAGAGCCAACCACTCATATCTGAGGCGCCGGCACTTAATGCTGCAGACCAGGGCCCTAACGAGCGACCACCCAGAAAATAATCAGCCGAATTAACGGTTCTCTGCCATGCGATATAGCCAACCCCGAGCATGGCAGTGAAATAAACTACGAAGGTCAGGATAATCTGTAGATTTCCTTCAGACATGATGAGTTCCCTGATTGTCGTTCATACCCTTTTTTATCAAGGTAGTTCATTTATCACTCATCTGTAACATTTATGTATTTTTTATAGCTAATAGGATTAATATTTTTTCCGTTTCCTGATCACCAATCTTAACCATCCAAACAGTTACGGATTTTCTTTCGTAATAAGATTATCTGGCTATCCTTAGACTCCATCCCCAGTCTTAATGATCTGCCAGCATTATTTTGAAACTGGCTTCTGTCTGTAGCCGACTGCCTGAGTGAACCCATGACAATGCATCGCGTGATCCAACTGAAAGAGTGCGACCGAGTCTGGATTAATGTCAACCTGGCTACCTTTGATCCAGCCCTGTCGGATCCCTACGGCTCTATACACCGGTGCGCTCTGGGCATCCACAACGGTAAAATCGCGCGTATTGAATCCATGGCATCGGTCACCGCTACCCGGCTCCCCTTTGATGTCACAGATGGACACAACGGCTGGTTAACTCCAGGCCTTATAGACTGTCATACCCATCTGATATTTGGCGGCCACAGGGCTCAGGAATTTGAACTCAGGTTGAAAGGTGTGCCGTATGAGCAGATTGCAGCCCAGGGAGGAGGTATTCTCGCAACTGCCAGAGCAACGCGGGTTCGCTCCAAAGAACAATTAATCAAGTCAGCGCTCCCACGTCTTAAGGCTCTCACCGCAGAAGGAGTTACACTCGTTGAGATCAAATCAGGCTATGGCCTGAATCTGGTGGATGAGATCAAAATGCTGGAGGTAGCCCGGGAACTCAATAACAGGCACACCGTTAAAGTCATCAATACACTATTGGTAGCCAGCGCTCTTCCTCCGGAGTTTGCCGGAAGAACCGATGAATACGTTGATATGATTTGCCAAAAGCTCATACCGGAAGTGGCCGAAAAAAAACTGGCAGCCGCCGTGGATATACATTGTGAAAACGCCGCCTTCACCATGGCTCATCGTGCCAGAATCTTTCAGTCTGCCATTGACCACGGCCTGCCAACCAAATGCCATACGGAACAGTTCTCGGAAAGTGGAGGAGCTTCTCTGGCGGCTCACATGAACGCCCTGTCCTGTGATCATCTCCAGCATATCACTGAACAGAGCATCGCAGATATGGCAGAGTCCGGTTCCATTGCAGTACTACTCCCGGGTTCTTATTACTTTATGCGATGCCAGACACCACCACCGGTTGAGCGACTCAGGCAATACCAGATACCCATCGCCCTTGCGACAGACACCAACCCGGGAACTTCCCCACTCGCCTCCATTCGTTTGATGATGAATATGGGCTGCATCTTTTTCCAGCTCACCCCTGCGGAAGCTCTGGCTGGCGTCACCATCAATGCAGCAAGGGCTCTTGGTGTTTCCGACCAATACGGCAGCCTTGAAGAAGGCAAAGCAGCGGACTTTTGTCTCTGGGACATAGACCATCCCAATGAACTGGCCTATCAGTTGGGCCATTGCCCCCTACAACAACGCATTATTGATGGCCAGATCGTCGATACCAACCAATAAAACTGGCTTCTTACCCTGCGAACCTTCTACTCCCCCCCGCTTTCTCACTTCTGACTCATACACTTCATACTTTCACCTGATTCAGATTTTGTGGAAAGCTGGAAAGCTGGAAAGCTGGAAAGCTGGAAAGTCACTATTTATTGGGGATGGAGTTCTGTCACGTTTCTGTTTTAGGATTTGTTTCACAGATTTACACAGGATTCCGTTCACCCTGAGCTTGTCGAAGGGTCGTGCTATTGGGCTTCGACAGGCTCAGCCCGAACGGGTTTTGAGAGGGTTTCCATAAGGTAGTTAATTTCAGGCAAGTCCTAACGAACCCCACCGAGTTTTGACTGGGAATGCCTGGCTGCTAATGCTCAAAAGAATATGGGGATTGTTGGCTAGAGGGCCTCGCAGGCGAGGCCTATCGTTTGATGAACTACGTCCTGTAATTCACCCTTCGGACGCACTGAAGTGACTGAAATAAACGACGAATAATTAATACTTCCCAGATACTACCAATTCAACTCTGAATGTATCGCAAGATGCCCAGTCGGGCTCCGACTGGGAATGCCTGGCTGCTGGTACTCAAAATAGATCGGTATTATTAGTGAGAGGGCCTCGCAAGCGAGGCCTATCGTTTGATGAAACACATCGTGTGTTTCACCCTCCGGGCGCACTGGTCGATGAACGCTCCTGCAACATCGACATACCTCACATCCCTGTGCATAAAGTGCGTCCAAATTCGTTCCGGACGAATTTGTCACTTCCGTGTTCGGGCCCGAACACGGAGATAAACGACGTATCGCTGATGGACTGTGGAGATGTCTCTGTCAGGTAGGATTTTATTGCGAAGCAATATTCAATAAAAAAGCCCGTAGATTTCTCTACGGGCTTTTTTATTGAATCAATGCCTGGCGATGACCTACTCTCACATGGGGAAACCCCACACTACCATCGGCGATGTATCGTTTCACTTCCGAGTTCGGGATGGGATCGGGTGGTTCCAACACTCTATGGTCACCAGGCAAAACTGGTTTGAAGTTCGTCGTTTCCGACGCCCTTCTGGAATCCGTTTTAACTTAAGCTGTTTTTTACTTCTTGCTGCGCACTCTCGCCGTGTATGGCTAAATCGCTTTGGCGTTATATGGTCAAGCCTCTCGAGTCATTAGTACTGGTTAGCTCAACGCCTCACAACGCTTACACACCCAGCCTATCAACGTCGTAGTCTTCAACGTCTCTTATGGGACCTCAGGGTCCAGGGAAGTCTCATCTTGAAGGGGGCTTCCCGCTTAGATGCTTTCAGCGGTT
>NZ_LASA01000014.1 GCF_001562015.1 Endozoicomonas arenosclerae
TCCTCCATGTCTTGCCACTCGTCCGCTCCACATATGACTGCGCATACAGCAATGATAAGTATATCGAGCAGGTTGTGATCACACATGCCGGGGCAGCGAGGATCAGGAACTTTGGCTAAAAAATCAGCTAGTGGCTGGTACTGCTTGGCTTCCATGCGGATGAACTACTCTAGGAGACTCGAATAAACTGGATAGAGAGTTTACAAGAAATTTATCTTCGAGTGTTCAGATTGATGCAATTGCCCTGGGATCACAGGGCGTTGCAATAGCAATGGCTGGAAAGCCAAACAGAACCAGTAAAAAAAGAGAGCAAAGACGACTGGACATAAGTGACCTACACCTGCCGACGGATGGAATCAATTAAATTGGAAGTCAAAAAAAGACAGGCCCTGAATTTAAGACCGGGGCAATAAGAAACGACTATTCAAAATTCATGAACTCATAAGTTAGATCAGATTTTCAATACACTGAAGTGGATTTCAGTTTTTTATTAGACCATTTTGTTTTACTCAAAATAAAGCTGATTCATTTACCGAAATTAATCACACTTAATAGCTTTCGATAAAAATATTAATTTATTTTCACCCTTTATTATATTCATCATCTGTAGCTTTATTTTCAAAAGCCACCATATCATCCGGGTAAAAACCAAATAGTAAAAAATTGATTTCATGCCCACAGGTATGAATATGAGGTTATTATTTGTAATTATAGAAATCATAACATTCGTTGATTTTCGATTAATTTGACCAATGCTACTCTCTGTCCAAAGACTTATTCGTTACAAGAACAATTGGTAGAAACAGACTGACAACCTTCAGCCCCAACAGCAGGTGCCCGCCCTTCCTTTAAAGCCTTTAAAAAGTGGCCGTACTGCGCTCTTGCTGATGGCAGTTGAAAAGCCACATGATGACCGGACAGGATACCGTCTTTGGGATACTGAATTACCCCATGGGTAAAACTTTTCCCGGTGAATACGTTCTTTCTGTTTTGACTGACACACTTTTTATGCTGCCGACCATAGGTTTCTATTTCAGGCACTAACCTCTGACTGTCTGGCAAGTCTGCAGGCTCTGTTCCGGCCATATCAATTTCGAGCCCCTTCAATAAGGCTTTTTGCATGGTAGGTGACACCATTGAATCAAAAGTGCCTTCGATAACCAGCACATGCGTGTTCAGTTCACGGGAATGAATCCATCGATTCAGGTGTAAGGCGACATTAGCCGTGGACAACCCATGCTCTGCCATAGCCCAGACAGGATGAAAAGGATTCCCGGTGATTTCTCCGGCTTGCGCCAGGAAAAGAAAGTTTTCCTGTAGTTGCCCCAGGTTACGTTTTGAAAATTCCAGCGCTAGACCCAATCCATAGTTACCCGCTCCAGACAGTATTATTCCCTGATATGGCTTTTCTTCTGTTGCGGCTGCGGCCCCCACTACCATGGCGCCAAGAGACTGGCCCATCATCACATGAAGGTCAGGATCAAAAGAAGCTTGTGTTGATGCCACCTCACTGCATAGCTGATGGCTCTCCAGTGTAATCGACTGCACCATCCTGCGAAAAAGTATCCGCTCCAAAACCATTTGATAGAAAGAGGCCACTACCGTAATGGGGGTCGCCGGGTTGTAGGCCACAAAAGGGCAAGTCTTTGCCGTAACTGGGTACGGTGCATCTTTCAGACAATATTCTGTCCCCATGTAAGTCGCCATAGCTGCCACAGCAAAACCTTGCTCTGCTGCTGTCTCAGCGACATTGCCAAGACGCGGGTGAGTGAGATAATCGGTTTTACCCTTTTCCAAGACCTGACCACGGGTACGAAACTGTGTAGCCGACCCAGCTGTTCCCTGGTTATAAATCAGCAAAGGAAAGCCTTGTGTCGGCATTTCAGCTTTTTGAGGAATGGATAGATAGAAGTCGATGGATCTGATTTCCATTGCATCAACAAGACCATTCGGATCAAGATTCAACCCCCCTTCAGCATACAGCCTGGGTCCTTTATCAAGAAACAATGGCGCCTGCCAGGTTCCCTTGATGATACAAACCTCTTCCGTGCTCAGCTCTCCATCAACACCTTCTATTAAGTAGTCCCGGTACTTTTCACTGGTATTGATCACATGGGCTACCTGATCCCTGAGTGATTTTGTAGGTTCGCCGGTTGTCCATACCAATGCAGCCGCCACTGCTTTGGTATGAGCGGGATTTTTCTTCAGATATTGCCTTAAGGGTTGATAGCTCCTGTGTAAATCACTCTCTACTTCTGGCTCCTGTGCCGAAAGTAACTGTTTTAATACATCGGACGGCTGTAGTTGGAAAGGTGTTTTTAAGAAGTCTTCGTAAACTAGCAGTGCGTAGGTTTGCTTCTCTTTCAGAAGCACTCCTTCAGGCCTGACTTGCAGGACACTTTCAAATTCATCAAAGCCTACTTTGGAAAGAGTCGCGGTAACGGATCGGCTCTGACCGTAATCATCACTGCCTTCTGTCAGGTTAATCAATTCTATGGTTTTGCTTTTCGAGCAATCGGGCGGCATGCAGATTAAATCGTTTGAGATGGCTGGTTGATTAAAGCGAAGAAAGAGCGTTGTAGCCGGTGAAAATCCGCCTCCGTAGGTGTTTGCTGCATGAAAATAGCGACTTTCAAGTTGATTAAGAGGCCAGGCAAAACCGGGATAAAACCAGCTTTGCCAGTGGATTTCATTCTCTTTTCTAAGATGATCTGAGGGAAAACCCGCATCCAGCAGCCCCATGCTTTCTGGATTCAGCTGCATTTCGACGGGGATTGGTTCAACAAGCTTGCATTGAACACTCAACGAGTAAAAACAGAGAAAAACAGACAGAGACATAAAATTTAGCAGAGTCTGCATATCTGGCTCCATAATATAAAAGCGAGTCACACATTCTGGTTGCTCACTGTGAGTTTCGCCAACCTGGATCATTCAGTCAGGACTTGTTGTAATATCAGCATCGCATTAAATAGGAAATAGACTTGGGCCTGATTTCTAACTCAGCCCCTCCTGGTGGATATATGAATCTTTCGATATTTGAACAAGCACAGTCGCAAGCGGTTATCGAGCTCTTTAAGCAGGTTTTTTCTGATTCTGAAGGGAAAGACGAAGGTGAAACGATTGGCGCCCTGGTCTCAGAAATGATCGAGACTACTGATGCCAAAGATTTAATAGGCTTTGTCGTATCAGACGACGATCATCTTACAGGTGCTATTTTCTTCAGCCGTTTTTCTCTTGAATCTGATACCGGTGCCTTCATCCTTTCGCCAGTAGCGGTCAGCACGGATCAACAGGGTAAAGGCATTGGCCAGAAACTGATTCGGTTTGGCCTGAACCATTTAAGAGAAAACGGTGTTGAACTGGCGCTGACCTATGGCGATCCCGGGTATTACTCAAAGGTTGGCTTTCAGGCCATTAGCGAAGAGACTATCAAAGCTCCACAGAAGCTCAGTCACCCTCATGGTTGGCTGGCTCAGTCCCTGACTGGCGATACCATTCCCCCGATTTCAGGTGAAACCCGATGTGTGGAAGCCCTGAACAAACCCGTTTACTGGTAAAAGACTCTGGCTTTGTATTGAATATCAACAATACAAAGCCAGATCTTATCTCTAGGATCCTGTCATCCGACAGGAGTCTGAAACCTTTCCGATTACCCACTTCCACTGACTGTGTTAGTCTCTTTTGGCTACACCATAATAATGTCGTTTCTTAGCACCGGGGTTAAGCCTCCATGAGTAGAATAAAAGCCATATTCAAGTGGTTAATGTTAATCGCTGGCAGCCTGATTCTGATCCTTCTGGCCGGTATTTTCCTATTACCTTCTCCCTATGCGGTCAACATATCCCTGGGCGATATCATTGGTGGGGAAGCCCCCGATACCAGCGTCGTTGATTCACGCTTTTCTGTACCCGAAGGCTTCAGGATCAATATCTTTGCCAAGGATCTGACCCACCCGAGGGTGATTCGCCAGCTGAGCACAGGCGACTTTATTCTCAGCCAACCCCGAAAAGGTGAAGTCACTTTCCTCGAGGCTGACAAGAATGGCGATGGCATCAGCGAGAGTCGCCATAACATCATTGATAATCTTGATAACCCTCACGGTCTGGCACTTTATAAAGACTGGCTTTACATTGCTGAACTGGGAGCCGTTGGTCGAGTCAAATTTGATCAGAAAACCGGACAGACAACCGGTGAGTATCAACGCATCATTACCGGTTTGCCCACCGACGGTGGTCACTGGACGCGTACTATCCGATTCGGACCCGATGGTTTGTTATATCTGTCGGTAGGTTCCAGCTGCAATGTCTGTATCGAGAAAGACGAGCTTCGTTCCACCATCAGTCGTTACCAACCCGATGGCAGTGGCCGGGAAATACTGGCTACTGGTTTGAGAAACTCGGTAGATTTCGACTGGGATAACCAGGGTGAACTTTACGCTACAGACAATGGCAGAGACTTTCTGGGCGATGACTTCCCACCTGATGAACTGAACCACATCGTTTCCGGAGGCTTTTATGGCTGGCCCTTTGCCAATGGCGATAATGTACACGACCCGGATTTTGGCAAAGGTCATGAAGCCGAAATCGCAAAAGCCATTATCCCTTACCATAAATTTCGTGCCCACAATGCCCCTCTGGGTATTACCTTCTTTAAAGGTGATGACATTCCGGCATTAAAAGATGCCGCCATGGTTGCCCTTCATGGCTCCTGGAACCGTTCCGTAAAAGATGGCTATAAAGTGGTCAGTCTGCACTGGGATAAAGACGGTAGAGTAGAAGAAAAAGATCTGGTCACCGGGTTTCTGAAAGACGGCAATGTCATCGGCAGACCCGCTTTTGTTGAACAGGGACAGAATGGCGAAATCTATATCACCGACGATTTCAGCAAGGTGGTTTATCGGTTAACGTATAAGCCCTGAATCAATAAATGTAACGAGTGCTGTTCTGAATATCAGTACTCGTTCCACTCCTTTCCCTACTTAATATCTGATGAGTACCCCCTTAACCGAATCAATCGGTCAGGGGGATTGCGCCACCCTGTTTATACCAGGTCTAACCATCGCTCAGTATTCAAGCCCAGCGGCCTCTGGTTCAATCTAACCAGATGATCAGACTTGTCATGAATCAGAACAACATCCGCTTCAGACTCACCAATCGTTGCAATAATGTCACCTCTGGTGAATACATCAGCATGGATCGTATTACCAGGAACCAGAATGCAAGTACCGTAGGGTACTTCAAAGTTCACCAGGGCAAACTGACCATTACCCAGATCTTTTCCGATCGTGACTATAATCTCGTCCTGTTTTGAAGGTGACGTATAGATATGGGGGAACGGATGGGTTTCAATAAAGAACCCATTGCCTTTTTCCATTCTGTATTGTTCATACTGCCCTCCTCTTCCCAGACAATATTGAGAGGTGTATAGCTCACCGTCCCACTTTACCGGAATCACATCGCCATCCTTGAACATCTGGACACCAAATGCACTGGCAACATCGCCGTAAATATCATCCGAACTTTTCACTAATGGAATTGAAATCGTATCAAGATCAACTTCCAGCAGCCCGCTTTCACCAAAGAGGTTACCTTCGGTCCGAATATGCACTTTACTCGCATCATGCCAGGTTGCATCAATGACTGTATAAGCCTCTGATGGAACTGAGCTCAAAGGTATCGCGTTATCAGTTACTTGCGTATGGTTTGAACCTGTTGTTTCAACGGGCTCAGCCTCTCTGATAAAGGGAGGGCGTGCACTCATAACAACATCACTTTTAGCCCCAATGATGGAATGCAAAGCCTTTGTTGTCATGGCCAGATCGTCTGATTCAATCAATCTGTGTACGGAAACCAGATTGGCTTTTTCAAATCCCAGCTGCTCTGGAATATCCGCATTCACTTTAAGACTGATACCCAGATTCGGTAAGAAAACCTCTCTGTAGGCATCAAGGTTGTCACATCCTTTTGACTCTTTAGAATCGGTTTCAGCACGATTCAGACTGTTATTTACGAAGAAATCAAAGGTTTTGTTAGTAATTGGATTGCTCATAGTTTCTCTCCTTCCATGGTGGTTTAAGCTTTATTCGTCAGCTGACTTGTTATTGATTACAAGTCTTCAGGGCAAAACTTCCCCCTGACAAATTAATGCCATTATTTTCGATACTTAATAGAATCCCGTTGTCGTAAGAAAAGATTTTTCTTAAACAATGAATAGATTTTTCCGTTAAGCACTCTTAGATACGAAAGAAAAATAAAACAAGTTTCAAATAATTTTTAGATATTAAAATTAACTTAAGAAGGATGTTAGCTGTCATCTAGACGACATTAAAAGAGTTTATTCAATGGCAGAATCAGAAAAGTAATATATGCAATTAGCATTAATAATCATGGAGATAGATTCCAGCAATCAATTTAATTTCTCCATAAAAAGAAAAATTCGATAAAAAACACTTCTGTGCCATAACTCACTATGGCATTAAAAAAAGTTTCAATTATTTACTGTTAAACATTTCATTACTGCTTTTCTTCTCAACATAATTTTTAACAGTTCCTCTTATTAAGTCTTAAAAACAAAGTAGTTGCAAAGAGATTACTGGCATGTCGATATTCAATATTCGTCCTTTCATTAGTGCTCTAATGCTTCAATTTCAGCACCTGATTTCTACTACTCTGTACGCCTATTAATACTAATTTTTTATAAATCATTGTCGTTTATCGTCCGACAGCCATCTTCAATTTTTCGTGATACAAGTCTCAAAATCGGGATAAAAGCGTGTTTACATATTGTATACAATATAAATTAGCCAAAAAGAAGATACATAAAGTTCGTGGATTTTTAACAAGGATTGGGCTGTAGAAACGAATTTAAAAAAGGGGCTTATAACTGTTCCAGGTCGGGTGACCGATGTGCTTCATAAAAAGCAGTGGAGATGACAGCAGTTTGTCAGCCAGGGGAATCAATAAAAACAATAACGTCTGAAAGGATTGAATCATAATGCTCAAACAATTCCGGACAGGTGCAGCCATCACTGCCCTATCCCTGGTGACGGCTTTATCAGCCAATGCCGGGGAAAAGCCTCCGAGCAGTTCGACACTACAATCATTTTCAACAGCCAGTGCCTCTACCTTATTAAAACAACTGACTGTTTCAGATCACCTGAAAACCGGAGGCCATGTTTGTGGCACCGATGAGAATGGTCAGCAATGGCAACCCAGCCCGAATGAAAAACAATTCTTTGAAGGCAGCAAGATCAGTCAGCAGTTCGGCAAGCTGAACATGGCTGTTTCGCCTACAGCCATTGGTAATGCAGATGAAGGTGAATACATTATTCCTGTCGTCTTCCATATTTATGGCTCTGAGCATAACTGCGATACCGGTGGTATCTGTGCCCCTGATTCCGTGATCAAGGATGCACTGCGCAAATCCAATGAAGACTTCCAGGGCCTGAATACCCAGGATGGTCCCATCGCAGCACAGTTTCAGGCCATTCGTGAGAATATGAACGTTGAGTTCGTACTGGCTCAGATTGACCCCAATGGAAACCCAACCACTGGTATTGTTCGTCATGGTGCTGCCTCTGGCTACGGTAACTATGATGCACCCAATGATGCTGCCCGTGCCGCAAAAAATGCTGAGATCGCAGCTGATGCCTGGGACAACTATCGTTACATGAACATCTATATCATGAACGATCTCAGTGGCGATGGTCAGACCAATAACTCGGGGGTTGCCTGGTATCCTTCCACCAGCATGTCAGACGACGGACTGGCCCGTGTCGTATACAACGGTGCTTTTCTTGGCACCAATACCAGCGAGAACTTCCGCTCGGTATTAACCCATGAATTCGGCCACTGGTTAAACCTGCCACACACTTTCGATGGCAACACCTGCAGCTCTGAGAACCAGATCTTCTGTGCCCACAGCGGTGACCGTGTCTGTGATACTCCCCAGATGAGCAACAGTTCCATGGCCAACAACCAGGAAAACTGTCTGGGTGAGCCTACGAATACTGAAAACTTCATGCACTACACCGACAATTACGCCATGTTCACCCAGCAACAGGCTCAACGTATGTATGCTGCACTTCATCATCCAGCCCGCTCTTCGCTCTGGACTGATGAGAACCTGGTATCGGTGGGTCTGAGTCAATATGTAGCTGGCAGCCCTCACTCCTGGGATGGTTCAGGAGCTGATGCACCTCCCGAAGGTGAAATATTAATGGAAATTCCCGGCCTTGCTGCCGAGAAAGGCGACATTGACACTTACACTATTGATCTTGAAGCCGGTACTGAAGTGGTGGCTTTTTATCTGGACGGTTACGCAGAGGATCCAGACCTTTATGTTAGACATGGTCAGGCACCTTCTTTTGACGGTACTAACTGGACTTACGACTATCAGTCTTTCCTGGCAGCAGGAACACCTGAGTTCGTGGGTATTGTCAGCCCTAAAACGACAGGTACTTACTATGTTACCGTGCATGCATTTTCTGCATACTCCAATGCACGCCTGATGGCTGTAAAGATGGATGATCCTACTCTATGTGAAGGCTGTGAGCGGGTTGTACTCCATGAAGAAGAGAACATGTCAGCCAAGAAAGGCGACACGCCCAAAAAGTATGCTTTCACAGTACCTGCGGATGCCACTCGTGTCATGGTTGAAATTCCAGGCGGTTACGGCAGCACTCTGGAAGGCGGTCCTGATCCGGATCTTTATATCAGCCACAATTCAGTCCCCACTACCGACGAGTCTGACTGTGCTCCATTCAAGGCTCCAGGTTTGCGAGAAGTGTGTGAGTTTACCGGCAGCGACCTGGGCGGTACTTACAATGTCATGATCGTACCTTTCCTTGATTACAGTGATGTATCACTGCGTGTTGTATACGATCGACCTATTCCCACAGGTGGCGAAAACGTTGCCCCAACCGCTAATGCCAATGGCCCCTACTCTGCTGAGCTGGGAAGTTCCATTCTGTTCAGCAGTGCCGGATCTTCTGACTCCGACGGTACCATCACCCGTTACAGCTGGAACTTTGGCGACGGTAACTCCAGTACTACAGCCAGTCCGAGCCATACCTACGCCAGTGCGGGTACTTACACGGTATCACTGACTGTCACTGACGACGGTGGCAAAACAGCTACAGCCACGACCACCGCAGAAATTACTGAGGTTCCCAGCAACCAGCTGGAATCAGGTGTACCGGTAACGGGTCTTGGAGCTAATGCTGGCGAAGACGTCATCTACTTCATCGATATCCCTGCAAATGCTACCAATGTTGTCTTCAAGATCAGTGGCGGTAGCGGTGATGCTGACCTCTACACACAGTTTGGCTCTGAGCCCACTGACTCCAGTTATGCGTGCAGACCTTATATTAGTGGCAACGAAGAAACCTGTAGCCAGTCCAACCCTTCTGCCGGTCGCTGGTACGTGAGAGTTAAAGGTTATCAGACGTTTGCGGATGTAACATTGACGGTGACTTATGATGTAGCCGGACCTAACTCAGCACCTACAGCTAACGCCAATGGTCCATACAGTGGGAATGCCAATGCTGCCATCAGCTTCTCCAGTGCCGGATCCACCGACAGCGATGGCAGTATTGCCAGCTACGCCTGGAGTTTTGGTGATGGCGCGACCAGCACATCTGCTAACCCATCACACACCTACAGCACTGCAGGTACTTATCAGGCAACCTTGACGGTTACTGACGACGACGGCGCTACAGCGTCCTCCACTGCAACCGTGACTGTTGGAGCCGCAGTGCCTGGCGGACTGGTTAATGCCTGCGCTTCGGAACCTGCAACCGATTACGTCAATATGGAAAGTGGTAAGCCTTATTGTGTTACCAGCAGTACTGGCAACAAGGTTTACTTCTACTTCTATACCACCAGCGCCACCCGGGCCACACTGAGAACCCAGCATGGCTCCGGAGACGCTACCCTGTACTACAGCAATACCACATGGCCAAGTGAAACCCAGTTCACTGCCCGCTCTAATAACAGCGGTAATACAGAAAGCATCACAACCACCGACCTGGGCAATGGCTGGAACCATATCATGATTGAAGGCAGCCACAGTGGCATGACCATTCAACTTGATATTGAGTAACCGGACTATATCCCTCTAACCCAAAAACCCCGGATTTTCCGGGGTTTTTACGTTCAACAGGCATCACTTAGATACTAAAAGTAGACGACACGCCTAGCTGACCTATCTGTCGTATTTTTCTTTTGATGTAGCGTCCCGGTGAATTGAACTGGTAGTAAAAATCATCCGCTCCTTTTTCCAGCTCCCTCGCACTCATAGCTTTAGGCTCATACACAGCATGACTGCCATCATACTGAGACCAGTCATGGGTCAGAATGCGCCCTTCTTTTTCCAGTTGTTCGTACACTCTTGAACCCGGAAAGGGAATCATGATGACGGGTACGCAAACATCCACACCTACCTCATCGAAAAATTCAGCGCTCTCCCTGAAGATTCGGGTATCGTGTTCATCAAAACCAAGAATGGCAGCAGAATCGACAATGATTCCATAATTATGCAGACGTTGAATCTGCTCCTTGATGTTTTCTGCTTTGACGAATCCTTTTCCGGAGTATTTCAGTGCCGCTTTGGAGGGGGTTTCAATACCAATCAGCAGATATCGCAAACCAGAACGTGCTGCAGCCTCCAGAAGCTCGGGATCATCAGCAATCTTGATGGTGGTCTCACCCACCCAGTTGATTTCCAGCGGCTCCAGAGCCTTGAACAGTTGCAGTGCATACTCCCGGTTATCGGTCAGATTATCGGCGTGGAGTTCAAGCCAGTCGGTGTCCAGCTGACTGATCTCATCGACAATATCCTGTACCGGACGGTATCGGGTATTTCCCAACATACCGGGTACCAGACAGAAGCTGCATTTATGACGGCAGCCTCTGCTGACCAGCACGGACCAGATCCCGTCATAGTCAGAGTGATGAATCAGATCTGTGGGATAGGGATTGATCGTGGCCAGATCGACCTGAGTTCCCTGGTATAAAGGCTTCAACTGTCTTTTTTCGGCATCGGCCAGAATCTCCAGCCAGACGTTCTCACTCTCTCCGGTTAACACCGCATCAGCATATTGTGCAGCCTCATTCTTCATAAAAGTGGCATGCAAACCGGCAACAATGACCTGGATACCTTTATCACGAAAAACCTGTGCCAGCTCATAACTCCGAATGGCATCAGGCGTTGAGAAAAACAGTACAACGAGGTCAGCCTTTATTTTGCCGGGTTTTACCGCTCTTATCGTTTCATCAAACATCTCAAGCTCATGATGATCGGGCGTTGCCGCAGCGGCGGAGAAGATTGACTGTGGAGGGCCTCCACGGGTCTTCTTGTATTCTTTGAATTCACTGGGCGCAGAAGCTTTGATAAGAACAATTTTCATGGCGGTATCTCCCATGCACTGGAGGTCTGGACTGCGTTGCCGGGAAGAAATCAATCAGCAACCTTTGACGGTTACTATCCTAGGGCTGATGAATATATTAAACGTGTCTATTCTTGCGGACATTGAGCCTGATCACTGGAGCATGGTTAATGTCGTTTATGATGTATACACTTCAGTACCCTGGCAGACTTGCTTCTGCTTTCCCTCTCTCACTCATCAAATAAGGAGCTTTTGATGTACTTCTGGAAAATAGAATCACTCAAAGACGATATAAGAAACCAGAAATTTACTGAAAAAGGCCGCTTCATCTATGCCCTGATCTCCGTTGCCGTGTCGGTAGCCGGTCTAGAGCTGATGACCCGTATACCACTGGACAATCCGAATATATGGGACACCCTCGATTCACTCTGTGCCGTAGGCTCATTATGGGTTTCAGGGAGTTAACTCAGAAGCATCTCCAGCAACCCAGAAATAGCGGCTTTCCCCCGTCGTCTGATATTGTGCAAACACTCAAAAAAACCAAGATACAAAGGCAGTTTTTCCTGTGAAATCCCTCTATGCGGTCGTAACCATGATCGCAACAAAGACCAGAACCCTTCCATTGTGTTGACATGAACTTCATGAAATCCATCACCGTCTTCATCTCTTGCGTATTCGCCCTTTCCATGGCAGACAGACTTATGCCCATAGCCCCACTCTTCAAGCCTGTCGTAGATGCTGTACTCGTCTGTGAATACAAGGGTTCCTGGTGCTATCGTGGCTTCAACCAGTGGCTTGATCGTTTTTTGCTTTACATTCTCAAGCATGCGTATAACAACCTGCCCTTTGCGCTGAATCATACCGAAAATCGGAGGCTTTTCCTTTTCCAGCGTACCCCTGCCACGAGCGCCCTTTAATCGGTTTCTGCGTCCTTTGCGGCCTTTTTTTTCACTGCATCCGGATTTCCTTTATGACCGGTTACAACGTACACTTCATCGCACTCTACCTCGCCTTCAAGCAAGACATCAGGGCTTTTTTCGCAGACAGCCTCTCTCAGCTGCTGAGTCATTTTCTGTACGTCATCCTTGTTCAGGTCGAGTTCGTGAGCTATCTGACTGTTCGAAAGATTCAGGGACATCAAGTACAGGCAGTGCATCCAGATTTTCAACGGTTGATGATGCCCGGAAAACACTGATAATGTCAGGTCGTCGAAGTCACGCTGGCATTTCTTACACTCGTAGCGCTGCTTGTCAGGCTGAGCATTGTGCTTTCCCCGTCTTATGATGCTCTGACTGCCGCAGCGTGGGCAGCAAACGCCTGAAGGCCAGCGTAACTGCCTTAACTGTTCGTAACATTTTGCATTATCGAGGAGGTCATGGAACTTCATCATCATGCCAGTATTTTTGCCTGGCACGATGTGAGTTAACAGTCGGGAAAACCGAGTTTACTTCACCTCCCTGAAACCCATAATGAGCCCTGTTTTTTTCTCGAAAATTTTCATCACCGACACAGCTCCGGCAACACAGAGCACAGGGATGGCGATCGCAGTCAGTCTTTTTCTCATGGAATCCTTTCTTATTATTCACTGAGATTCTCTGAGTCTGATGCGATCAGAGTCCCTCAGTCATCTGTTTCAATGGTCAGTTTCTGTCGACGACGGAAAGCACCCATTACGGGAATCATCAGCCCGATCAGAGCTAATAATGTTCCCGCCAGAGGCACCAGATTGGGTTGGTTCCAAGCCTGCTGGTACTGTGACCTCATGGCAGGATCAACCCGGACATATTTTAATGTTGAGTAACTGATACCATGTCGCTTGGTATTCGACAACCATTGGTTCGCAAGAAAATAGTCTTTTACGTTATAGCCCCAGATCCAGGGCGCATCTTTCTGCACCATCGCCACCATGTCGTGAATGGCGGCCAGCCGCTCAGGACCATTCGTCAGTGTTTTCACCTTGTCATAAAGAGCGTCGTAATCTGCCCGATCATAATTGATGTAATTGGAGCCATCGCATTGGCACTTCAGGCTGCCCTGACGACTGTCCAGTAGAAACAGAAAGTTTTCCGGATCCGGATAATCCGCTAACCAGCCCCATTTGAAAATCTGGGTATTGCCCTGCCTGATCTTTTCCTTGAATCGGGAAAAATCCGTCACTCGGAACTCCAGCTGAATGCCCAGCTTTTGCAACTGTCTGCGCATCCAGTCGGAGCTCGGGCTATTATCCCTGCTGGTAGTATCCAGATATAAGATCAGCGGTTCACCCGTCTCTTTATGACGCCCATTGGGATAACCGGCCTCAGACAACAGTCGTCTGGCATAGTCCAGTGATTTACGTTCGGCCCTGCCGGTTGTTTCGTTCCAGTCATAGACATAGGGATTCATCCCTGCCTGACCTTCCCGGTATCCATACAAACCAGGAGGTACTGGACCATGGGCGGCTTTACCCAGGCCATTTTCAAAGATATCGACGTACTCCTGATCGTCCCAGGCAATACTGATGGCCTGTCTCAACTTCTGCCTGTCTTCTGTGTACCCACCCACCACAGGGTCTCTCATATTGAAAGCGGTGTAGTTAATGGAAGGTCGGATCTCTTCATCCACCTGGATATTGTTAGCGATCAGTTCCGGAGTCAGATCCAAGCCATCCGGGCCTACGGTAAATGCCTGATCAAAAGTGGCTGAGTTCACGTTGGAAGAGTCTTCACCCGAGCGGTCATAGTAACCCTGCATAAACTTGGCCCACTGGGGAGTGGCACTGTCCATACGATAGACAGCCCGATCAATAAAGGGCATCCGCTTGCCCGCATCTTTCAGGAACCCTCGAGCTCTGTCGTCTTCAGAACCCTCTGATGGGTAATAGTCTTCACGGTAATTAGGGTTCCGCTCCAGAATAATTTCCCGTTTCGGTTGATTACTGACCATCATAAAAGGTCCGGTTCCCACCGGGTTCCAGTCCAGCACCAGATTCTTATCAATAAACCCGGGATTATGATAAAAACGGTCAGCCTCCCAGGGAATAGGAGCAAAAAAGCGCATAGCCAGCCAATAAACAAACTGCGGATAGATACCTTTAATACGAATGGTATAAGTTAACTCATCGATCCGCTCAACGCCCTCCAGATTAAACTGCCGTAAATCCAACCACTCACCTTTCACTTTTGCCGCTTTGATCTCATCAGACAGCTCAGACATTCCGACGATGTAGTCGGACATCAAACCAAACAACGGAAACTTATTGGCAGAATCTGCCATGCGTTTCATCTGGTAGATATAATCATCGGATACCAGTTGGCGAGCATCTGTTTCAGGGAAATCCGACAGTAATAAATAATCTTTGCTCTGCTCAGCGGTATCAAACAGATATAAAGACTTTCCCTGGTCATTTCGGGCAAAGGCCGGATGAGGCTGAAAGAGAATATCCCGCTTCAATTTTATTGTGATCAGACTGAAGGCTGGATCTTTCGCATCTTCTTCCAGTGGCTGCAACTGTTCATCAAGATAGGTCACCGAAGGCATGGCTGAAGCCGTCATGGGCTCCAGCTCATAAGGGCGTTTCAGATAATGGTATTGAAGTGGCGGCTCATAGATTTGATCGGTAAACATGCCTTCATCAGAACTGTAAGCCCGAACCGGATCCAGATGCTTGGGTTGGCTGACATAACTGGCGTTGTATGTAATCTTGTCTTGCTGCTCGGGTCCATTGGGATTATTCCAGGGTCCCGAACAGGCCGTAAGAAAGATCAGGGAAAAGCCCAACAGCCCTTTCCTGAAAGGATATGAAACGTTCATCGAAGCAATGCCCAAGAAATATTATTGTTATTTTTTTGACCGGATTCAGAACCGTTGAAGGGAGTCGGCTACACGACAAATATATTTTGCTGTCATCAAATCAAGGTGAGCCCCACCGCCATTCTTGAAAAGGGTTATCTCGGAATCCGAAGTTCTTCGTTCACTGCCATTGCAGAGATCATAGAAATCCCCCAGCACATCTTCCCGGCCAATCACCCCACTCTCCAGAGGAATCATCAGTTCACCAATGTCTTCCAGTGTCGTTTCCCTGGCGTCAACAAACAGTCGGGATTTACTCAGAAGATCATCATCCGCTTCACGCATGTCTGGTCGAAAAGCACCAATCAAGTCGACATGAGTGCCTGGCTGAACCCAATCACCCTTGATCAAAGGCTCTCTGGACATAGTGGCGGATGATAAAATATCCGCTTTTTCAACAGCTTCCTGCAAACTCAATACAGCATTGACCGGTAACTCCAGAGAGGTCAGACGATCTGCAAGGTTTTCTGCCCGGACATGGCTGCGATTCCAGATCAGCGCTTGCTCCAGTTTAGGAAATGCATCGGCATAGGCTGAGATCAGAGATTCCGCCACCACACCAGCCCCCAGTATCGTCAGGGTTTTACTGTCAGGTCTGGCCAGAAAGCGGCTACCCAGAATGGAATCTCCAGCCGTTTTCCACTTGGTAAGAAAATTGCCATCAATCAGGGAGTCCACTGTTCCGGTGCTTTCATTAAAGAGCAGAAACATTGAGTTCACAGAAGGCTGGGGAGGAAACAGCGACGGGTTTCCCGGAAAGATGCTCGCGCATTTCACTCCCATGCCCAGCCCCTGGATGGCCGCAGCACGATTGAGCAGGGTATTGTCACTCTGCCGTAAAAACATGTCGTCTATCTGGGCTTTCTCGTGGCGATGGCCTTCAATCATCGCCTCCATAACGCCATTCCATGATAAGAATGCTTCAACCTTGTCAGGAGTAATGTATGGAATGTCCATTATGGGTTATCTCCCTTTAAATCCGGCCAGGTATCACTGATCCGGTATCCTTCTGGCCAGGGATCGGAAGGGTCCAGCATGTGCTGGTGAATCCCAGTGATCCAGGCCCGCCCTGATATTTCTGGAGTAATAGCCGCCCTGGTTCCAACCTGAGTAGTAGAAAGAATCTGACCTTCAAAGCGAGAATCAATGATCGATTTCATCACCAGCTTTTCATTCACTGCCATTTCACCCCGGGCATGGAGCACTGCAAGCCGTGCAGAAACCCCGGTGCCCGTTGGCGAACGATCCAGTTTGCCTGGTTGGATTACAACCGTATTCCTGACCGTCTTGTGACCCTGTTCCATATAGACTGGCGTGTGTATCTGACAAAATGACAGATGTCGCCAATCTTTATTTTCAGGGTGGTGAAAGCCCAGCTGTTCATTGGCCGCATTGGTAATGCGGATGCCTGTCTCAGCCAGATCGCGGGCCTCGTGAGCCTCCAGTTCAAAGCCCAGTTCACGGGCATTGACCATGACAAAACTGTCACCGCCAAATGCCGTATCCACAGTAAGGGTGCCCAGGCCTTCCACTTCCAGAACCGCATTCATCCGGTCCACAAAAGAAGGCACATTAGCCACCTTGATTCGCTCAACTTTGCCATCACGACAATGGGCTTCTACTCGTACAAGCCCCCCTGGCGCTTCCAGTGTCAAATGCGTCACAGGCTCTTTCATAGGCAAAATGCCGGTTTCCAGAAGCACCGTGGTGACACACATGGAATTGGAACCCGACATGGGAGGGGTATCTTCCGGCTCCATGATTATCCAGCCCATCTGGGCTTCAGGATGTTTTGCCGGTACCAACAGGTTCACATGTCTGAAGACGCCACCCCGGGGTTCATTGAGCACAAAATTTCGCAGACGGTTGTCTTCAGCAATAAAGCGAGACTGCTCCCACAATGTTTCTCCGGGAGGAGGCGCTACACCGCCAACAATGACATCTCCTACTTCCCCTTCTGCATGGCAACTGACAACATGCAGGGTTTGTCGGCTTCTCATGGCACTACCTCACAATGAATCCATGGGCAAAAGGATCACGATCATCAATGAAAATAGTGTTATTGCCGGTCACCCTGGCCCAACCGGCAATGGAAGGAATAATGGCTTCAAACTCTCCCACTGTCGTTTTACTCTCTACACGGCCTTTGAACACCGATTTGATAAAGCTTTCGTGAATGAATTCATCGCCCACTGACAGTTTGCCCTGCCCGGCCCACTGCGCCATCCGAGAAGAGGTTCCAGTTCCACAGGGAGAACGATCAATTGCCTTGTCACCATAAAACACTGCATTTCTGGCGGTCACACCTTCTGCTACCGGATTTCCTGTCCATAAGATATGGCTTAAGCCTCTGATATCCGGCTGTTCTGGATGCTGAAACTCATACTTTTCATTGAGGGCTGCTCTCAGCAAGGGACTGAATCGGATCAGGTCAGCAGCGGTGTAGTCTTCGACATCCGAAAAATTCTTCTGAGGGTCAACAATGGCGTAAAAGTTACCGCCATAGGCAACATCTACCGTAATCTCTCCCAGTCCCGGGCAGTCGGCAGTCAGGCCTTCACGGTATAAAAAAGACGGCACATTAGTGATTCGTACTTCTTCAACATAGCCATCCTTCATTGTGTACTCTGCTGTTACTACACCTGCAGGCGTATCCAACTTGAGTACTCCCGGCTCCCTGGGTGTAACCAAACCATTTTCAATGGCGATGGTCACTGTCCCGATGGTTCCGTGACCGCACATGGGCAAACAACCCGACGTTTCAATAAACAGAATGGCCACATCGCAGTCAGGACGGGTCGGCTTCATCAGAATGGAACCGGACATCACGTCATGGCCTCTGGGTTCAAACATCAGGCCGGTTCTGATCCAGTCGTACGCTTCAAGAAAGTGAGCCCGCTTTTCCAGCATGGTTTTGCCCTGCAGTCTCGGTGCTCCACCAGCTACCACACGCACTGGGTTGCCGCAGGTATGTCCATCAATACAGAAGAAAGTATGACGTGCCATAGTTATTATTATCTCCACGCAAAACGTTTCACTTGTAATGGCTCGATATCAATGCTCGGTGTTTCCCTGAGCAGCAGCTCCGACACTAATTGTGCCGTAGCCGTTGACTGTGTCAGGCCAAGATGGCCATGACCAAACGCATAAACGATATTTCTGGATCGGGTCGAATAATCAATCACAGGCAGGGTATCAGGGGTTGACGGTCTGGCTCCCATCCACTCTTTCCCCTCCTTGATTTCCAACCCAGGCAAAAACTGACTGGCTTTTTCCGCCATCAGTTTTGATCGACGGTAATTCGGGGCACGGTCCAGCCTGGCTATCTCTGAAGCTCCGCCAATGCGATAACCGTTCTCAAGAGGAGTGAACACAAAGCCATGATCACTGAAGACCAGGGTGCGCTCAATCGGATTTAAAAGTGCAGCCTGGGGGAGTGTCGTGTTGTAGCCACGCTCCCCCACCATTGGAACCTTGTCGCCCAGTTGCTTGCTGAGTTCGGCAGACCAGGGTCCGGCGGCAATCACCACCTGTCTGGCTTCCAGCTGCTGACCGCTGTCAAGGATCACTTCTACAGTTCGGTCTTGTGATCCATTGCCTGGATCAATACTTTTGACTTCGCCATAGACGACAGATGCGCCACGGCGAATAAGATGTTTGTATAAGGCATGGCAGTAATCTGCCGGATCGGACACCGAGCTCCAGGCGGGCACAAAAACACCCGCCAGAAACCGGTCTGAAAGGCCGGACTGGAACTCATGCAACGCCTGACCTTCGTAGCATGAGTAGTCCAGCCCGTGCCTGGCCCTGTATTGCCAGTTCGCCTGATCCCGGCGGTAGCTCTCCCGGCTCTGATAGAGATGCAGGGCGCCATTGTCCCTGATCATACTTTTCAGTCCGGTTCGCTCCAGAACGGTCTGAAAGCTGGTTTGCCCAAGCTCCATCAGACTGGCCTGACCGACAATACTTTTTTCGAATTGAGATGAACGGGATGCACGAAGAAAGCGCAGCAACCAGGTCATGGTAAAGGGCAGGTCACCGGGCACTACGGAAAAAGGCCCTAATGGATCCATCAGCCATTTGATTGATTTTTTTACCATGCCCGGTGAAGCCAGAGGCATGATGTCTGAAAAAGCCAACCCTGCGGCATTGCCACGACTGGCCCCGGCGGCGACTTCTTCTTTTTCAATCAGAGTGACTTTCAGCCCCTGGTCCACCAGCTTTTCGGCCACACTCAGACCAATAATGCCGGCACCAATAACCAGAACGTCTACTGCTTTGTTATTCAAGGTATCCCTCCCACCTTCTAATACTCTGGTCTGAGCAATTTTCAGACCAGAGTCACGCAAACCCTTACAACCCTGTACTTCTTGCGTGCTTAAACTTTTTTAACCCAGTTCTGGCAGAACGGGACGACAGGCGATGGCCTCCCGAACAACGGCTTCTACATGGGCTCTGCGCTCACCGACCAAAGGCAATCTTGGCGCACGAACATTCTCAGTGGATTCAATTTCAATGGCTTCTGCCAGTTTGATGTTTTGCACCAGATAGGTGGATACATCGAGATCCAACAAAGGGCGGAACCAGCGATAAATGGCCCGCGCCTCGTCATGGCGCCCCTGCTGGATCAATTGATAGATGGCTACTGACTCTTTGGGGAATGCCACTACCAGACCGGCGACCCAACCCACTGCGCCTGCTGTTATTGCTTCAAAAGCAAGGTTATCTACGCCCGTAAGAATGTTGTATCGATCACCCAGCTCATTAATGATGTCTGTGGTTCGACGAATATCATCCGAGCTTTCCTTTATGGCAACAAAGCGAGAATCTTTGGCCAGTTCTTTCATCATCCCGGGAGTCACATCCACCCGATAGGCGACACGATTAGAATATATCATAACAGGTAAATCACCCGCTTCTGCAACCGCTCTAAGGGCTGCAATGGTTTCGCGCTCATCGGTGTGATAGATGGGACTGGGTACGATCATCAAACCATCAGCCCCTGCACGGCGGGCTTCTTCTGCCAGTGAGCAGGCATCTCTGGTTGAAGCTTCATTAATGGTTAACAGTGTTGGTTTATTCTGACTGGCTTCCTTTGCCAGCTTAAGAACAGTCAATTTCTCTTCAGTACTCAACATGGAGCCTTCACCCAGAGAGCCACCGACAATAAAGCCGTCACAGCCTGCAGCCATCATATAGTCAAAGCAACGTTTCATCTCCGGAAGATCCAGCTGGTCCCGGTCACTTAATTTAGTAGTGACTGCTGGAATAACACCTGACCACATTTTTCTTATTTCCTTATTGGTATCTATGAGCTTTCCATCAGAAAGAGGGAAAAGGATTTCGTTTTATTTTTATTGTTTTTAAATAATGTACTCATACGGTATTGCATATTGTATCCAATATGCAATACTTTTTTTACTTCTGACTCTCGGATACAATGTAACGGTTGGACAAGAAGTCGAATTTGTTGACCAAGTCACAGTATTTGAGAGTGTTCAGAATCAGTGTCGAGCGTTCTGAAAATACCTCTCATCAACAGCCAAGAGCGAAGAAAAATATTTTGTGCCAGCCTCAAACAGCAAAAATGGCCAGTCAGAATATTTTTCACGTACTAGAACAAGGAACATGATTGTGTATGAAGAAATAAAATCTCGCGCTGTAGATCTGACCAAGACCGCTTCGTCTTCAGAAATTATTTTTAATGCGCTCAGGGATGAAATCATCAGCGGTCGTCTACCGGCCGGAAAAGCGGTAAAGCAGGAACACGTTGCCAAACTGTTTAATGTTTCCCGTATTCCTGTCAGGGAAGCGCTGATGCGTCTCGAAAGCCAGGGGCTGGTGTTTAACCAACGCCACAAAGGGTATGTGGTGACGCCCCTGTCTACCGATATGGTGGCTGAAATTTATGAACTCAGAGCCAACCTTGAGCCGCTGATTATGGTCAAGGCCGTTGAGAATATGACCCAGGAAACACTGGAAGAAGCCCGCGCCTATTGCGACTCATTCGGTGAAGAAACCGATCCCTCAAGATGGGGAGAATGGAACCGGCTGTTCCATGAAACTCTGTACAGAGACTCCAACCGGCCTTACCACCTCAAGGTGATTGACGGTGCCATCGACAGGGTTGACCCTTATCTGCGTGCCCAGCTGATCCTGACGGACGGAATGGACACAGCCAGAAAAGAGCACATGGGTATTTTCGAAGCCTGCGCCAAGGGCGATGCAGAACTGGCAGCCCAGTTAACCCGGGAACATATCCTGGAGTCGTACGACGCACTGGTGGGCTATCTGAAGCAAAATCAGTCTTCCTGATTAAATCTGGAAAGTCTGTCATACAGTCGCCTGTGACCATAGACAAACAGAATCCGCTACACGACTGAAACTACCCATTCAGTCAGTAGCCGCTTCATTGCCATGGATCGTTCAGCTAACGGCCGTGGGAGAGGAAACCATTCTCGATGCCTTTGGGCAAAAAGAATGAACACAATAAAAAGAACGAGGAACCTCATGTCAATCGCAGGAAAACTGTTACTGGGCCAGGATCAGGTCCAGGGACAAGGCAGCTCTTTTCAAGCCATCAATCCGGCCACCCATACTGAAACAGGCCCGGTTTATGGCAGTGCCACCCAGGCTGATGTAAACAAAGCCTGCACGCTGGCATCCGAAGCTTTTGGAAGTTACCGACGCACTTCACCGGAGCAACGCGCCCACTTTCTGGATCGTCTGGCTGACCGTATTGAGCAACTGGATGAGGAGCTCGTTACTGTCGCCTGTTCTGAAACTGGACTGCCCGCTGCACGAATTCAAGGTGAAAAAGGCCGAACCATTGGCCAGATCCGGATGTTCGCTGAAGTGGTCAGAACCGGACTCTGGCAGTCTCCAACCCTTGATTCAGCTTTACCTGATCGTCAGCCTTTGCCCAGGCCGGATTTACGTCGCAGTTATGTCCCTCTTGGCCCTGTTGCTGTTTTTGGTGCCAGTAATTTCCCCCTAGCTTTTTCTGTAGCCGGTGGTGATACAGTTTCAGCCCTGGCAGCTGGAGCCCCTGTTGTAGTTAAAGCACACAGTGCACACCCTGGTACGTCAGAGATCATGGGGCGCGCTCTTCAACAAGCCATTAAAGACTGCAATTTGCACCCAGGCACATTTTCACTTCTATTCGATAAAGGTTTGGAAGTGGCAGAACAACTGGTGACGAACCCTGCGATAAAGGCTGTTGGGTTCACCGGTTCGCAGGCCGGTGGTGAAGCCCTGATGAGACTCGCTGCAGCCAGACCGGAACCCATCCCGGTGTTCGCAGAAATGGGCAGCACCAACCCGGTCTATCTTCTACCTGATGCACTGAACACCCGGGCTTCTGAATTTGCTGAAGGCTATAGTGCTTCTTTAACTATGGGCGCAGGCCAATTCTGTACCAACCCGGGATTACTGATTGCCATTGACAGTCCACAACTGAACTCTCTCATTGATGAAATAAGCCAGAAGCTTGATGTCACTGAGTCTCAAACCATGCTCACCCCTGGCATCTACAGAAATTATGTTCAGAAGGTCGATAAGCTGCTCAGTAAAAAAGACATAACGGTTCATACCTCTTGCAAATCTGCCATAGCGGCAAACCAATGCCACCCCATGTTATTCAGCGTAACGTCTGAACTTTTTTTAAACGACAACAGCCTGGGTGAAGAAGTGTTTGGCCCTTCCGCCATGGTCGTGCGTTGCAAAAACCTGGATGAGATGCTGAATCTCACCCGAAACCTTGAAGGCCAGCTCACAGCCACCATTCACTGCCAGCCAAAAGACCATGACAGCGCAGAAGCTTTACTCCATGAGTTGGAGCTGAAAGCTGGACGCATTCTGTTTAATGGTTTCCCAACCGGTGTTGAAGTGAGCCATGCCATGGTTCACGGCGGTCCTTATCCGGCAGCATCAGACAGTCGTGGCACATCAGTTGGTTCCTCTGCCATTCAGAGATTCCTCCGACCGGTTTGTTACCAGAATACACCTGAAACATTATTACCCCAGACCATCGACAGTAAGAATTCCCTGAATCTCAGAAGACTGCAAGATGGCCGTTACAACGACCAGTAAGAGCACCTGTGGAACAAAAATAATTATGGAAACCATCAAAGATCGTGTCAGTCAGTTCCAGGAACTGATGAGCAAGAAAAATATCGATGCCTGGATTCTTCCGAGCAGTGACGCACACAATAGCGAATACGTTGCTGATTACTGGAAAGGACGAGCCTGGCTGTCCGGATTTACCGGTTCTGCCGGTACTCTGGTTGTTACTCAGAAAGAAGCCGGTTTATGGACCGATGGGCGTTACTTTATCCAGGCCGAAAAAGAGCTGGAAGGCTCGGGCATCACACTGTTCAGAATGTTTAACCCAGGGGTTCCAAATCTGAATGAATGGCTGGCGGATACGCTGGCAGACAGTGCCGTCATTGGCTTCGACGGCACTGTCATCAGTCAGAATCAGGCCAAAGGCGTTTTAAAGGCTTTTTCGGATAAACCCGTTACCCTGAGTTCCGATGATGATCTGTTGTCTGCTATCTGGGAAGACCGCCCCGCCCTGCCTGTTGAATCCGTCTTTCGTCATGAAGACCGCTATGCAGGAAAAACTACGCAGGAAAAGTTGGCTGAAATCCGTACCAGCATGGCTGAAAGCAATGCCGATTATCACTTGCTGACAACACTGGATGACATTGCCTGGACATTGAATCTGCGTGGCAGTGATGTGCCCATGAACCCTGTGTTTATCAGCTATCTAATGATCGGCCCCGAAAAAGCTACCGTCTTTGTTGATCCTGCCAAACTGGATGAAACTATCATTCAGTATCTGTCAGCATCCGGCGTTGAAGCCCAACTCTATTCTTGCGTCTGGGATCGTTTATCCACCCTGCCAGAAAACAGCTCTGTATTACTCGACCCAGCCAAAGCCAGCCGAGCCATCTTTGATGCATTACCTGAAAGTGTTTCGGCGGTTGAAGGTAAAAATCCCAGCACATTGATGAAAGCCATCAAAAACAGCACCGAAACAGAACATTTCAGACAGGCCCTGCGCAAAGACGGTGTTGCTATGGTGCGTTTTATGAAGTGGCTGGAAGAGGAAGTGCCTTCGGGAACAGTAACTGAGCTGTCTGCCGAAACAAAACTCACTCAACTTCGTGCTGAAATGGACGGCTATAAAGAAGACAGTTTCCGCACTATTGCTGGCTATCGGGAACACGGCGCCATGATGCACTATGCGGCATCTGAAGAGTCCGATGTAACCGTTCAGCCCGGAAGCTTTTTCCTTGTGGATTCCGGTGGTCAGTACCCGGACGGCACGACGGACATCACCCGAACCTTCTCTTATGGCGAGCTGACTGAACAGGAAAAGAAAGATTACACGCTGGTGCTTCAAGGTCATATTGACCTTTCCATGGCCGTTTTCAAGACAGGTTCCTGTGGGTGCAACCTTGATATTCTGGCCAGAGGACCGCTTTGGAAAGAGGGTATTGATTACGGTTGTGGCACCGGACACGGAGTTGGCTTCTTCCTGAACGTTCACGAAGGGCCACAAGGATTCAGTCAGAAACTGATTGATGAACCCCTGAAGCCCGGCATGGTCATCACCAATGAGCCCGGCATCTACCGTGAAGGCATTCATGGGGTGCGCATAGAAAACATCATGCTGATCAAAGAGCATTCAGAAACCGAGTTTGGCTCATTCCTCAGCTTTGAAGCGATTACGCTCGCTCCTATCTGTACAAGAGCCATCAATGTTGAAGAACTAAGCCATGCTCAACGACAGTGGTTAAATGATTATCATCAGACGGTTTTTGAGGAGCTTGCTCCGATGATGTCGGAAGAAGAGCAGGTGTTTTTGAAACTGAAGACTGCTGCGGTTTGACCTGGCTATGGAAAGGAAGCCCTTGAATGGGCTTCCTTTCTGACTTACGTTTTCGGCACCCCTGTCATATCAATACAAGACAGCCCGATACAGGCAGTACTCTCTTCTGACTCTTCCTTTTTATCCTGATGGCGTGTGCCGTAGCTTTTAATTTCAATGGATAAGGCATCTGTGCTTAATAAAGCGGTATCATAGGCTCGGATCAATTCTTCTCGGCTGATTTTTCCTATCGCTTCTGCAAACTTGACGGTTTCGTTGAAGTCGATCTCATCACTGCTGATGTAACGCCAGAACCGACTGGTTCTTTTGCTCAAGCTCAGATCTTTCTTTAGGAGATCATCCATCAGACCCTGCTTATAAGTCTCGAGCGTTTCTTCCTTGATGGTTTGAATCTCCTTTTGCTGATCATCAAAGAAGGCCAGCATTCTCCGCTTCAACTCGTCAGGATTCGTGTTTGGAGACTGAATCACAAAAGCCAGACCCGGACGATCCTTGATACGATTAGCGCCTCCCCAAACAACATAGCCCAGCTGCTGGTTGGTTCTCAGCTCCCTGAAGAAATCAGAACCCAACATCTCACCCAGCAAGGCATACATTGCCCGACTCTGTACTGATTCATCCTTTGCCTGATAGTAAAGGACTGAAACAGAATCCGTATGCTCGATATCCAGCTGCAGGTTCAGGGTATCGACCGCTTTAAGGTCATAGATAGAACTTCGATAAGGCTGTGCAGGTTGCTTTACCAGTGACTTAACTTTCTCCGAGTACTCCAGGGCTTGCTGCTTTGAAACATTGCCGTGAACCAGTAAATCCAGGTGCGCTTGCTCAAACACCTTGCGGCGATAGGCTTTCAGATCTTCCAGAGTGACAGGCTCCAGATACTGCAATGACTCTTCAGAGCTGAATCGACCGACATTCACCAGATTCCACATGGCATAATAAGCCTGATCGTCCGGAGTGTTGAGCGACTGATTTTTCAGAATCAATCTCAGGGCATCTTTAACGCTTTTAAACGACTTTTCATTAAAATCAACAGACTGAACCGTCTCCAGAGCTGAATATAATAATTCTGGCTGCTTATCGTGATAGCCACTGAGGGACAACTCCAACCCCGATGAAGTGGGCTGAATAGAGAAATCCATTCCGGCCTCAGAGGCCTGATAAATCCTCTCATTGAGTGCCTTGAGATAGAGCCGGTTCAATAACCAGGATTTCACCATATCACTGGCGGTCTGACTTACGACAGTCGTCGAAAGAATCACTTTAAGGTCAGATTTCGGTTGCTGATAAGTCTGATCCTGCAGATGCCAGAGCCTTAAACCCGGCTGATCAATCACCAATGAAGGGACTTCCTGTTGGGTCTCTGCTGCGGACAGAACCGCAAAATCCTCAGGAATATAGGGATTGGCAGTGGGTACCGATAAGCCGCTGATGGTTTCAGGGGATTCAAGACGTTTCAGAAACGCTTCGGAAAGAGGCTTAACGCCATAGCGGGTCAGGTAGAATGGCTCAACCTGATCCACTTCCACGTCTTTTGCAGACACCACCAGCCTCACACGATCCGCTGTCAATTGATCCAGATAACCCTGAATTAACTCAGGTTCATAGGATTCATAACTGTACGGCAGAAACAATACATGACTGGAGGGATAGTTCTGCAACCTCTTAGCAACACTCATGGCATAGTCCACCGGGCGGGACTGTTCCTTGAATCGAAAATCGATAGACGCCAGGTTCGCCGTCTGTTGATACAACGTCTCTTTCACCCCTTCCTTTTGCAACAGTTCAAGGTATGAAAAAGTGGCTTCGGTAACCGATTCAAGCTGCTTATAACCCGAC
Organism: Endozoicomonas arenosclerae; assembly: GCF_001562015.1. Lineage (GTDB taxonomy): Bacteria > Pseudomonadota > Gammaproteobacteria > Pseudomonadales > Endozoicomonadaceae > Endozoicomonas_A > Endozoicomonas_A arenosclerae. The sequence goes on from NZ_LASA01000014.1 coordinate 26,955, forward strand.
TCAGTCAATGACAGCACGACCTCTAACTCACTGAAAGCACCTGCATAATCCCAGCTATAAGAGTAAAGGTTCTCAATCAATCCTTTTTCTTTGAGAACACTGTGCAGACTTCCGGGCCCTTCGCCTCCTATTAACTGAGAGATATAATCCAGTGGTTTCACTTTATAGTCATCAAGGGTCGAAGGCAGCGAGAAAACCAGTTTCAGCTCATAGGTATCCGCCAGGGTTTCGATATTGATTCTTACTCCCTGCTGATCCTTCCTGAAAGGCTCTTTATAGGCATTCACTGAACGTTTTCCAGCTGCAATGCTGCTGAGCGAGGCATTGGCCCATGACTGCAGGGTAGAAAGCGGCTCCTTACCATAAACAACAACCGCCATATTGCTACCCACATAGAACTCTCGGTGCAGTGCTTTTAAGTCGTCCAGTAAAGATTTGCCATCGTCGTTGTTCAGTGTATCGAGATTCCCGGTACTGAATGCCGCATAAGGATGATCCGATTTACTGATCATCCCTTCCGTGATGTACTTTCGCCAACCGTCGTTTTTAAAGTTCAACCTGAATTCGGAATCTACGGCATTCCGCTCTCGATCCACATACTGTTTATCGAGAATGGGTTGAGACACTGAATAAGCCAGACGATCCAGAGCCGGTTGAAGATCATCGGCATTAATTTCAAAGTAATAGTTAGTGCTTTGAGCGTATGTGGTGGCATTGTTCGTCCCTCCACGGCTGCGAATGAACTCCCTGTAGCCGTCCAGTTCCGGATATTTTTCACTTTTCAGAAACAGCATGTGCTCAAGAAAATGCACCAACCCTTCACGCCCCTCGGGGTCAGACCAACTGCCTACATTTACATCTATAGACACCGCCGCTTTATCAGTATCCGGATCTGAAATCAAAAGAGTCCTGACACCATTTTCCAGTGTCAGATACTGATACTCTCTCTGATCGTTAACACTTTTTATAATGGTTTCTGCAGTAACTGCGGCACTGCGAGTTTCAGTATTATCGGTGAGCGGAGCACACCCCGTTGATAGCAGAATGGGAATTGCGAAAAACGATGTTTTCAGCAGAGTAGACCAATCCCCTTTTCTTATTCTTCTCATTTTCACTTCCATTGTTTACAGATTTCTTGTTGTTATCTCTTTTGTTCCGGACACTACAGCTTCCATCACAAACGAAAATTCATAGTCCCCTGCGGGCAGTCGGTAGTCAGAAAGTAAATCTGCCCCCCAAGAGTTCTGCCCACCCACTCCAGCCTGAGCCAGATCGATATTGACGGTCATGATGTCGGACACTTCAATATCCGAACCATGGCGACAGGTTAAGGGGGTTAAACCCGAAGCCCCCCATTCACCGGATGGATCAGGCGTAAAATCCAGCTCTGAACTTTCAAAAGGCCAGGCAGACACATTCAGTAGATCAGACTGCATCTTGAATCGAATGCCGATTCCCATTTTGTTCAGCCATTGAGCCCAGCGGACATCCGTTTTATTCCCGGTTTCCTGGGGTCGTGGGTATCGATGAAATTGATCCCGGACTAATCCGTCGTAAATGCCAACAGGCAAACCCTTGCGGTCAGAGTAACTCTCCCCTGGCCCTCTGCCATACCAGCTCATGTGTTCAAAAGCCTGATCCATTTGAAACTGCACACCCAATCTCAGCAGATCAGGTAAACCTTCCGGATCATCCAGTTTTAAACGAGCCGTCACTTCAATCTGACACCGGTCGTTTATTGAATAGTCCATTGTCAGTTGGCCCTTAACATCAGGCAGGAAGAAATGACTGCTTACCTGGACTTGTCCAGATTCCTTTCGTAGCAGTTCACAAGATTTCAGGCATTGATGATTTGAAGCCTGTTGCCAGATCCTGGCTTTTTCCTGGATGTTACAACCCAGATCATTGTCAGTCAGACCTCTGAAGAAATTCATGAACGGTCCGCTTTTCAGTAGGGACTCACCACTGACTTGATAACGTTTTATTGCTCCAGACTGGCGACAGAATTCAACCTCAACCTCTTTGCTGCTGATCCAGATGGATTTTGAAGTTTGAAAGCATTCAGGACTGCGATCATGTGAAAACACTTCTTCACTCACAGGAGACTGCAAAATAACCTGACCCCAGGCCACAGCATGGCCAGATTCAAGTAATGCAGAACTCATTGAATCAGGATGAGGGTCTCTGAGGAGAACGTTCAGTGTGAGAATCAGTTCATCATTGGCCGAGAGTTCACTACCATCCAGCAGCAATGACAATCTGGAAGACTCTTTTGCTGGTGTTGGTGGCAGATTACATTGATCCGATTGAACGGGATGACCGTTTCTCATTAACTCCCAATGCAGTTCCAGATGCTCCAGACTGATAAAATCATAGTGATTCTCAATGCTCAGTAATACAGTCAGATCATCTCTTAACTGGCATTCTTTCAGCTGGACTCTGACAGGTTGATAAACAAACCTTACCTCTTCTAAATGAGGGTGAGGTGTTCTGTCTGCGGCGAGCAACCCATCATTCAGAAAGTTGCCATCGGTTGGCAGATTGGGGTGATAGTCTTTGCCGTACCCCCAAAAGTGCTTTCCAGATTCATCCTTCAATTCAAGAGCATGATCACACCACTCCCAGATAAAGCCCCCTTGCAAGCCTGGATATTGATCCATCAAACGCCAGTAATCAGCAAGAATACCCACTGAATTACCCATAGCATGACTGTACTCAATCATGATCACCGCTCTTTCCTGCTGGGACTCTGCCAGCAGCTTCAATTTATCCAGCGAGGGGTACATAGGGCAGATGATGTCGGTATAGTCATCCTGGCCTGCTGGCTCATACTGAACAACACGACTCGAATCAAATGACTTCAACCAGTAATAAAGACTTCTGAATACACTCCCGTGTCCTGCCTCATTGCCCAGTGACCAGATAATCACCGATGGATGATTTCGATGTTCTATGACCATGGACTGCAAACGGTCATGATGAGCAGGCAACCAGGAAGGATCATTGCCAATCTGGGTTTCATCGGACAGAGCCAGGGGATGGGACTCTATATTCGCTTCACTGACCACATAAAGACCGTAGCGATCACACAGTTCATACCAATAAGGGTGGTTGGGGTAATGACTGGTACGGACAGCATTAATATTATTGACCTTCATCAACCGGATATCGTGTTCCATAACTTCTCTGGGAACATAATGTCCATAGCGATGATCAGTTTCATGCCGGTTTACCCCTTTAATCGTTACGGGTATGCCATTTACTTGAAGAAGACCATTAACAACTTCGACTCTCCTGAAGCCAACCGATTGATTTAAAACTTCAAGCTCCCTGCCCTCATGATCCTCAAGAGTAATCAACACCCTATATAAAGAAGGTGTTTCTGCACTCCATGGGTGCACGGCTTTTAAGCATTGCTCAAATGAGATGCACTGAAAAGCACTCTCAAGCTCCACTGTTTGCTGCATTGAGAACATCGGGAGATGCACATCCGGTGTATCACCCGGCAAATAACACTCTACTTTTACACGATACTCTGATGGGGCTTCGGTAAAACTGACAGGCTGTTGCCGGAGTTCGACATCCACCTTCAAATGCCCCTGGACACCGTCTTTATCCAATGATGCCTGACAATGCAGATCAAACATTCGCACAGAATGAGTCCGATAGAGATAAACTTCACGCTCCAACCCAGACATGTCCAACATGTCCTGCTTTTCAAGGTAACTGCCGTTACTCCATCGATAAACTTGAAGGGCAATCAGATTATTGCCTTCTATAAGGAAAGGAGTTATTCGAAACTCAGCGGGACTTTTAGCATTCTGCGAATACCCAACGGGCAACCCATTCACCCAGACAATTAAGGCTGAACGAGCTGCACCAATATGGAGATAGACTTCATCATCTGCCCACTCCAGGGGCAGCTCAAACTGTTTTCTGAAACTGCCTACCGGATTGTAATCCCTTGGAACCTTGGGCCAGCATGATTCAAAGGGATAACGCTCATCCAGATAAATAGCATGATCAAAGCCCTGCGTCTCCCAGTTACCCGGCACCTTTATAGATGACCATTGACTGTCATCGAAGGAGTTTTCATAAAAACCATCAGGCTTTTCTCGTGGGCTAGTGACTAAATCAAACTTCCAGTGACCATTAAGATCAAAGTAGCGGTCTGACTGAGTTAGCTCATTGTTCAGAGCTTCTGTACGGGTTGGGAATGGAAATACAGAGGCTCTTGAGCTTTCTTTACCTAGACCGTTAATGGTGTGGTCTTCAAGGATTTCTGGAATGCCATCCTTATCAGACAACCTCTCCTTCAAGTGCAGTGACAAGTGTCTCTGCTGATCATATACCGCTGCCATCCAGCTACTGTCGTTTTTATTTTTCTTATTCATTTTGACATTCACTTTACATAAATGTGACGCAGTTCCCATTTTATGGAATGTGAATTGCATTCAATAATTATTGTATACAATATTCTTTATACATGGATATTGTATACAGTATTCGCTTTGTAGTTTAATAGAAACGTAAAAAAAAAATAACAACAAAAGTTACAGGTACGCACACACATGGAAACTCCAAGGAAGACGTTGCTCGCTACAGCCATCACAGCAGTGATGGCTGGCTACAGCTTCCCCGCCCTCGCTGCCGATACCAATGACAGTTCTCAGGAAGTAGAAAAAATTGAAAAGGTGACGGTCACGGGCTCTCGAATCGCCCGGATAGATGTTGAAGGCGCCACACCTTTAACGGTCATTGACCGGGAATATATTGAAGACAGTGGTTTTATGACCGTTGCTGATGTCCTTCAAGGTACCCCCTACAATACCGCAGGCTCCTATTCAGCCCAGGGCAACAACTCCTGGGGCAGTCAGGCTACTATAAACCTGCGTGGTCTTGGTTCTCAGAATACCCTGGTTCTTATAGACGGCCGTCGCGTTCCATGGTCTGGCGTTATGTACGGTGGCAGTGTCGATGTTAACTCCATCCCTGCAGCAGCTGTGGAGCGCATTGAAATCATGCCTGACGGTGCATCGGCTATATACGGTTCCGATGCGGTGGCCGGTGTAGTTAACATCATCATGCGTAAAGACTATGACGGCGCACAAATCTCCGTCAGAGGGTCTCGTCCGGATGATGAAGGTGCAGATGAGAATGGTCTATCCCTGCTCTGGGGTACATCATTTGATCAAGGTAATGTGCTCGTCAGCCTGGAGCATGACCGGACTGAAAACATCATCATGAAGGACAGGGAATACGCTAAGGCTGACAAACTTAATTCCAAGTACATCCAGGACGTTGAAAACGTATCCCAGACAGCCAGAACAACCTATCAACATGGTGACTGGACCTATAAGCCCATTGCTGGCTCCTGTAACAAAGCCAACTTTTACGGCCCTTACGACGACAGTGCTTATCCGGGTGACAAAGTCTGTGCCTATGACTACACCGCAGAAGCAGATCTGACCCCTGAAATTAACAGAAGCATTTTGAATATCATGGGTAACTATGATCTGGATAACGGTATTCAGGTTACTGGTGGCATCACTCTTAGTCATCGCGATGTTGCCAATACTGCGGCTCCAGTACCCGCATGGTTTAACGTAGACGGCACCACGGTGGGTGGCGCCCAGTTCTTTGCTGATAACGGCATGGATCCCAACACTAACTCTACTGCCACTGTCGGTTACCGTTTCGATGTTCTGGGTAACCGTGTCTATGAAATTGATGGATTGGATATCAGCGGACATATTGGTTTGTCAGGCGATATGGAACTCAATTTTGTCGATGACTTCCAGTGGAACGTCACTTATATGGAAAGCAAGAGTGACTACACCTCCGACGGTACCAATATGCTGTTGAAAGATAAAGTTGAAGAATTGGTGAATGCCAACGCTGACTTTTTCCTTGAGAACGGCGACATCAACTCGAAATACCATTCCCAGATTAGCCACACCTGGGAAGATCAGGTGGATGTAACCAGCCGGGATGTTAATGGCGGATTTGGATTCAGCTTAGGCGAACTTGCTGGAGGCCCCATTGGTTTCTACTTTGGCGGCCAATACATGTACTATGACATGGAACGTAAGTTTGACCCGCTATCCACTTCCGGAGCCGTAACCGGTGTATTTGGCGGAACTTATGGCGGCGAACGCACTGTGAAAGCGGTCTATGGTGAGACGTTGCTGCCAATCACTGATAAGTTCGAAGTCAGCATGGCTCTTCGTCATGATAAGTATGATGATTTCGGCGATACCACGAACCCTAAGGTGTCTTTCCGCTATCAGCCCATGGACGAACTGTTGATCCGTGGTAGCTGGGGCACCAGTTTTAAAGCGCCTAATTTCCAGCAACTTTATACACCTGCTAACACGGGCTACTACACAGTTACTGATTACAAGACATGTGCCGACCAGGGTATCTCTGTTGGAAACTGTAACATCGAGGCCTCCAGTGTGGCAGTCACTAACCAGGGTAACAAAGATCTGGGTCCTGAAGAGAGTCAGATGGCCACACTGGGCGTAGTTATACAACCCAATGATGCCCTGACAATCCGTGGCGACCTTTATCAGATCAAAACTGAAGACCTGATTACTCAGATCAGTAGTGACTATATTCTTCAGGCTGAAGCCCAAGCGGGCAGCTCTGCTGCTGTAAGACGTGATGGCCAGGGAAGAATTCAGGAAATTTTCACTTCTAATGTCAATATTGCTGAACAGGAACAGTCAGGAATAGATCTTTCTCTAACCTATGACCATGAACTGGGCAGTGCAGGCACTATGGACTTCTCTGTAGCCGGTACTTATATATTCAAATATGAATATGCTGATGAGCCCGGACTGGAAGCTTATGATCATATAGGTAACGATGGTCTTCCCCGCTATCGTGTGAATTCCACTATCGGATACAACACTCCTGATGATATGCATCGTATCGCTCTGACGGCTTATCATATTGCCTCTCAATATGATTACTTCAGGGCAATTGCATCAATCTGAACACTCGAAGATAAATTTCTTGTAAACTCTCTATCCAGTTTATTCGAGTCTCCTAGAGTAGTTCATCCGCATGGAAGCCAAGCAGTACCAGCCACTAGCTGATTTTTTAGCCAAAGTTCCTGATCCTCGCTGCCCCGGCATGTGTGATCACAACCTGCTCGATATACTTATCATTGCTGTATGCGCAGTCATATGTGGAGCGGACGAGTGGCAAGACATGG
>NZ_LASA01000015.1 GCF_001562015.1 Endozoicomonas arenosclerae
GCTGGCACGGAGTTAGCCGGTGCTTCTTCTGCGAGTAACGTCACAGCTGCACAGTATTAATGTACAACCTTTCCTCCTCGCTGAAAGTGCTTTACAACCCTAGAGCCTTCTTCACACACGCGGCATGGCTGCATCAGGCTTTCGCCCATTGTGCAATATTCCCCACTGCTGCCTCCCGTAGGAGTCTGGGCCGTGTCTCAGTCCCAGTGTGGCTGATCATCCTCTCAGATCAGCTACGGATCGTTGCCTTGGTAGGCCATTACCCCACCAACAAGCTAATCCGACGCAGGCTCATCCGATAGCGCAAGGTCCGAAGATCCCCTGCTTTCCCCCTTAGGGCGTATGCGGTATTAATCCGGATTTCTCCGGGCTATCCCCCACTACCGGGCAGATTCCTACGTGTTACGCACCCGTCCGCCGCTCGTCAGCAACTAGCAAGCTAGTTCTGTTACCGCTCGACTTGCATGTGTTAGGCCTGCCGCCAGCGTTCAATCTGAGCCATGATCAAACTCTTCAGTTTAAATCGTTTTGCTTCATGCCCAAGGGCAATCCGCTGCTCAATCTTACAATTAAACGTCACATTTATTTAACTCTCTGTGAGAGAGCTGAATTAACGAGTATGTTCACTTGCTTGATCAGCATTTTAAATCATTCAAAAGCCGAAGCTTTTGTTGACCGATGCCATTCGCACAAGCGCCCACACGAATTGTCTGATAATTTGTTAAAGAACAGGATTAAAACAAGAAGGTTTTAATCGGCTGAATCAGCGATTGGTGCCGATCAGCGAGGCCGCTATCTTACCGCGACCGTTTTTGTTGTCAAGCGCTTGTTTTCCAAGCCGCTTTTCAACCCGCCAAACTTGCAAACCCTGATATTGAATCAGTGTTGCTTTTCTTGTTCAGCGGCGGCGCATTTTACATTGCAGAAGCAAACTGTCAATCAATATTTTATTGATTGCGCTGCTGTTTGTTAGCAATGGAAGGTTGCGCCGAAGAAGTGGATCGAATTATACGTCCGAAACCGAGTATGGCAATAGAGGATTAATACCTAAAGCAGGCTTGTCTATTTTGTATTCTATATAGATGTACCTTAGGCACTCAGGTTAATCCAAAGACAAATGTCTGCTGTAGACTCGCCCCATAATGTTTTTCCCGGAATACCCCTGAACTTCCGGACTGACCAAACGAACATTCTGATGATGTATTAATGGAATGGTCGGTACATCTTTCATGATTAACTCTTCTGCCTGATTGTAAACAGCCATTCTCTCCGCCGACTTCCCGGGCATACTTCTACCTGTTGTTAATAGCTGGTCATACTCTTTGCTACTGTACAAACTCCTGTTACTCACAGCCTGACTATGAAAAATACTCAATAAGGCAGCAGGGTCTTTATAAGGTCCGATCCACTGAACAATAGCAATCTGATAATCCTTGTTGTTTAACGTCTGGTAATAATGTTTTCTCTCATACCCTTTGAGCACTACTTTTATTCCCAGTCTTTTCTGCCATTCCTGACCCACAGCGATGGCTATCATTTTATCTTTTGCGCAGTTATTGCAGTAAGCAATCTCAACTTCTTTCATACCCTCAAGATAGTTTCTGCCAATACGGGCTCTTTCATCTATTGTCTTGAGTAAATCGTCCGGCAACGAAGGCTTATAGTGGTCAAAGTTAGGAGGCACAATCTGCCAGGCAGCCGTTCCTGCACCTGTCGCCTGACTTTTAGCCAGTACATCTCTATCAATACTTAATGCCAGCGCTCGCCTATTACCCTGATGTTTCAAATCCTTGTCCTTCATGTTCAGGAAGAGAAGAGCAACTGACATCCAGGGTTCTGTTTTCAATGCAGCAGGCTGATTAGATCGAACCCAGTTTTCATGTTCTGACTTGAGCGTATTGGTGATATGAATTTCCCCGGAGCGAAATCGGGACAACTCATCCCCCCCTGTAATGTAAACAACCGAATCCAACCGGGTTGATTGATTGTCTCGGTACAAGGGGTTCCTGACAGCTCTGATTCTTTCATTCACCTTCCATTCCGTTAATTTGAAGGCGCCATTACCAACAGCATTACCCGGAAGGCTCCACTTGGTACCTTTTTCGACAACGATATGTTCAGGAACAGGGAGAAAGCCAAAAAACGCGAGTAGCTCTGCAAAATAGCTGACGGGGGAGTCGAGATAGAATTCCAGTGTTTCATCCGTTACCGCTTTAACACCCAGCTGCTCTGGCTTTTTATGCCCTTTAATCACTTCATGGGCATTTCGAACTTCAAGAGCTTCCAGAAACCAGGCAAAGCTGGCTGCCGTTTCAGGATCAGCAAATCGTCGGTAGGTGTACTCGAAATCCTTAGCGGTCAGAGCAACACCGTCTGACCATTTCAGTCCTGGTCTGATTTTGAACGTCCAGGTTTTACCATCTTTCGAACTTTGCCAGGATTCTGCCTGACCAGGAATCAACCCCCCTTTGGGTCCATAAGTCACCAGACCTTCAAAAAGGTCATAGGCAATCCAGCCTTCCTGTGGGCCAGACATTAACTGCGGATCCAGGGACTGAGGCTCTCCCCCATTCCCCCTGACCAGTTCTTTGGCAAAGGCAATGGAGAGGATCATAGAAGTGCAAAGCAACAGAACCTGGAAAATCAAAGAGAAAGCAGCCATTCTTCATTATTGTTCAGCAAGAGTGCTTCATTCTGGCTTTCAAAAAGCATTCCCGCCAACTTCTCTGACGATCTGTTATTTCATGCTCTGGAAAAATCAAAAGCGATGACATCAGCGATTTTCTTTTTATCGAGCATCAGCATCAATAACCGATCGAGACCCATAGCCACTCCAGCACAATCTGGCATTCCGGACTTCAGGCCCTCAACCAATCGTTGATCATAGGGATAAACGGGTCTTCCCAATTCACGACGTTTGTCTTGCTCTGCCTGAAATCGTGAATGTTGTTCCTGGGCATTAGTGAGCTCATGGTATCCATTAGCCAGCTCTACACCATTAATAAAGAGTTCAAACCGTGCAGCAACCTGTTCTCCACCTTCATTGGTATGAAGTCGCGCCAACGCAGCCATGCTGGCCGGATAGTCATAGACATAAACGCCATTCAACTGCTTAGAATCACTCTTACCCAATCCAGGCTCAATTTCATTGGAAAACAGAAGGTCCAAACAGTCGTTACGTTCAAGACCATCCAGACTGCTATCTACTTTCTCCCTGACAAGTCGAGCCAGCTCTTCGTCTGATGCTAAGTGAGGGTTAATCCCAAAATACTCCTGAAACAAATGGCCATAGCTCACTCTGGCAAGCTCTTTAAAGTCAGCCACTGATGAGAGGAGTTCAGACATATCGTCCATCAATTGATGTTGATTCATCCCGACCCGGTAATATTCCAACATAGTGAACTCAGGATTATGCCGCCCACCGGCTTCCCCATTACGAAATACCCGACCCAGAGAGTAAATGTCACCACTGCCCGCAGCCAGAAGCCTTTTCATTGGAAACTCGGGTGAAGTATGCAGGTAGCAGGATTGCTCCTTTCCTCCACCAATGGGTAGAAAGGTGGTTACAAAACTGTCGATGTGCAGATCCACTGTGGCACTGGCTGAAAGCATGGGAGTATCAACTTCCATTACATTCTGCTCGTCAAAATACTGCCGGATCCTGCCAAACAGGTCTGCTCTTTGTTTCAGTGTCGAGATTGAGGCAGAGGGTTTCCAGTTATCGGATGACATGCCAGTCATACTCCATTGGTCGAAATGAGCCAATCAAAGGCTTCCTATACTGAAGTCACATGTTAGCCCCCACAAGGATGTAATCAATGAAAGCAGTGACAAAAATTCTGGCTGTTGCCGGCCTATCCCTCATCGCAAGCACATCAATGGCCTGTGAGCGCTATAAAGGTGCTGAAGCCATTGGCAAAAACAAATGCTCTGTTCCAACCGGCCGTTACACTGTTTCCGGTAATCTGGGAGACTCAGATCGCTACTCAGCCACTCTCTGGGTAACAGGCTGCCAGGTTCATATGGTGATTGAAGACAGCACCAAACCGAATAACGCCGGTGATTACCTGATTACTCGTAATCGACTGAAAGGACACGACGTTCGATTTGGAGAGCCAGGCCGTCATCATAAAAAGGGCAAAGGCCACAAGCACAAGAAAGGCAATGGTCATGGACACGGTCATCATAAAGGCCCTCATGGCAAACATGGTGGCGCCAAGATGTGTCGTGGTACTGAAATCAAATTTGGCTTCGGCAACAGTCGGATTGCCATTGCCAATCCATCAAACTTAATTGGCGAAGTTCGTCTGGAATATAAAGAAGAAGGGGATTACCTGACTGGAAGCATCAAGTTAGGTGAAGAAAATACCATCCTGAATGATACGACGGTTAATCTGATCAAACAGAAATAAAAAGCTCTTAGTAGCTTTTTGTTTAAAGAAACACAGCAATGAGCTTCAAGTTAAAAGGTGCCGCTAGCAAGGAGTTGAAGGTATGAGGCTTTTTTTGATGGCTCTGGCGCTATACAGTGTTTCAATTGGTCTGTCTTACTCTCGTTCATTATTACCTGAGGCCTTTGAGCTCCCCACAGATTCAATGCCTCAGGTCTTCGAATACCCCACGGCGTCTTATCGAGGTCCAGATACATTTTCAATGGATGTGGGTTCTCCTCCTCAAACAATCACTTTAAGTCCTCTTGTGGTCGATGATAACGAAGACTGTTCAGTTCCCAATAGTTTTTACCGAGTGGATAATCTTGATGGCCTTGGTCGCTACAATGCCACCATCATCATAGTGGGTGGGCAGATTTTCATGACTATTGAAGACTACGTCGATGCATCACAAATAAACTACCTCATGACCGAAAGTACAATGCAGGTTTTCGGTAATAAGGAAAGAGCCTGCAACAGATACACCATCCGCTTTCAATTTTATCTAAAGGGGCTTGCTCTTTATGACGGTAGAAATCTGGCAGGAAAAGTTGAGCTTGAATATCAGAGCGAGCCGTCTAGGGAAAGTAACGATAACGGCCACTTGTCTGGCGTTATTAGCCTGGGGACGCCCCCTGACCAACTGAACGATTATGATACAACACTGTTTCAGGACGAATAGCCTGCCAGACCACGCCAGGAGGCTCTGATTCTGGCAGGATGCAACTTCTTTCTCTTACTTCACACGACCCACGTACTCACCGGTACGGGTATCGATTTTCAGAACTTCACCTTCCGTGATAAACAGTGGCACCTTAACAGTAGCGCCAGTGCTCAGCTTGGCTGGCTTGGAACCACCCTGAGCCGTATCACCTTTCAGACCCGGATCCGTTTCAACTACCTGCAGCTCAACAAAGTTAGGAGCAGAAACAGAGAGAGGGGATCCGTTGTACAGGGTAACAGAGTATACTTCCTGCTCTTTCAACCAATCGATGGTATCACCCACGGCGTCCTTACTGGCAGCGTGCTGCTCAAAAGAGCCGTCGGTCATCATGAAGTGCCAGAATTCACCGTCGGTGTACAGGTACTCCATGTCGTAGTCCATCACGTCTGCGGCTTCGATGCTTTCACCAGACTTGAAGGTACGTTCCCAGACACGGTTACTCATCAGGTTGCGGAACTTAACCCGGTTAAAGGCCTGGCCCTTACCTGGTTTTACAAACTCGTTCTCAATGATGACGCAGGGATCACCTTCCAGCATCACTTTGAGACCTGAACGAAACTCGTTGGTACTATAACTAGCCATCGGACACTACCAGCAAAATGAAAACCCCTATGATAACCCGTTACGAGGGCGGTGTGCATACTGACAAACTATCAACCCGTCTTTTGCTCCCTGAAGAGCAGCCCGAAAGCTGGAAAAAAGTGCTGGCAGACTCGGTCACAGATCCGGAAGAACTGCTTGGAATCCTGAACCTTCCAAAGACTTTGCTGCCAGGAGCCATCAGTGGCGACAAGGCTTTCAGTATGCGGATTCCACGTCCTTATATAGACCGGATGATAAGGGGTGACCAGTTTGACCCACTGCTCAGGCAGGTTTTGCCTCTGGGAGAAGAGTCCGAGGAAATCAGCGGTTACAGTCTGGACCCTCTGGCAGAACAGTCCCAAAACCCCACTGAAGGGATTATTCATAAATACCAGGGACGGCTGTTAATGATAGTCAGTGGCGCTTGCGCTATAAATTGCCGCTTCTGTTTCCGAAGGCATTTTCCCTATGGCGATAATCAGCTGGGTGGAGAAAGCTGGAAGCAAGCCATTGCGTATATTCGCTCACAGGAAAGCATTCATGAAGTGATTCTAAGTGGTGGTGATCCACTGGCAGCAACAGATAGTCGCCTGGCTAGAATGGTTGATGCACTCTCCGACATTCCTCATGTTAAAACGCTCAGAATCCACACTCGGCTGCCCATTGTCATCCCACAGCGAGTGACAGACGAAATGATCGAATGGTTTTGCAAGGGAAGACTCAAACCGGTGCTGGTAATCCACTGCAATCACGCCAATGAAATTGATGATCATGTTGCACAGTCCCTGCAAAAACTCAGGCAAGCCGGTGCTACATTATTGAATCAGACTGTTCTGCTTAGGGGTGTCAATGATAACGCTGAAACACTGGCTGACTTGAGCCATACCCTCTTTGATGCAGGTGTGCTGCCATACTATCTGCATCTATTGGATCGGGTTCAGGGAGCAGCTCATTTTGATATAGCGGAAGAAAAGGCCAAGGTGCTGGTCAATGAACTTATGCATCAGTGCCCAGGATATCTGGTACCCAAACTGGTCAGGGAAGTGGCTGGGGAAGCCAGCAAAACACCTATACCCATCAATTAATCGCTATAGGCCTGCTAAACCTGGGAACTTTGCACTCTGTCCCGGGTCTACCTGTTACTGAAATGGACTTATTGGATAACAGGGTTTGTTATGTTTGATCACGCCTCAGCGACACCAAAATCTATTTTGCGAAAGCCCCCTTCTCTTCAGAACCTTCCTGAAGCAGAGGCTGCTGCCAAGCCAAAGGAAAGCCCTCGGGAGCACAAAACACCACTGGCTCACAGGCATGTGAACACTGTCCGATATCAGTACCTGAAATCATTTGGAACCCGGGTAGCTATCGAGTATTTCAAGCAACAACCACCCGAGATTCAGGAATCCATCATTGCCATGGTCAATCCCGCTGAACTGAGCTGGTTCATTTCTGATAACGCCAAAGCCATTTTTCACAAAAATCCTGAGCTCAAAGCTCATATGCAACAACATCCAGATGAATGTCCGGTTGATCTCTATGATTTACAAACAACCTTGGCCAATGATCTGTTAGTAGAGCAATATTTATCTTATTTACGAGACAAGACAGAGCCTTCATTTCAACAACTGATGACGCTGTTTCATCATGCTATGGATCTATTCCTGCTTAATCCAGACTACCCAGTAAGCCGACAAGCACTCCTTGACAACCCAGATCTCCTCCTCACTCATATTAAGACTAACTTTTATAAGATCTTTAGCCGGTGCGCGAATATCAAACGTTGCATCCCGCCCGAACAAATGCTTGACCACATTCAACTGCACGAAGTGCAAGCCCAATTGAAAGCCAGCCAATCCAGACTGACCTATACAAAGCTCTTTACTGCCGATATTGATCAGCGCCCAAAATACAGAACAGACCTTGAGCGTGAAGCAGGATTACCGTCCAAAGAAGTGAGCAGAGAAGAGAGAGACTCAAATGATGGTGACAAGGTCGGTTACGATATGATCGTCGGAGACCATCGAACGGTTTTTGAAAACAAGCTGGCCAATATGACATCCGCTGCTGAGCTGATGACACTAAGCTTCTGGGGAGACCAGATGGCCGTTGAAGAGTCTTTACTGGATCAGTGTGATTTAAAACTGGCTCAACTGCTTTCAGTCAATCTCACCAGCATTCTGGTTCTGGCTCCAGGCATGGCAAAGCTTGTTGAGAAATGTCGAGAGGTTCTGGCTCTGGAAGAACCTAAACGCAGTAGCAACATGGAAGTGTTTGGCCAGCATATTCAAAGCCTGCATACGGCAGAGCTGGAGAAAATGGATAAGACCGTTACCCGCATGATCTTCTTCATGAGCTGGCAAGGCAGAAATCATGGCGACGTGGAGCGTTGTATCATCAATCTTCGCCGATTTTATAATGAAAATCCTGTCAAATATCTCCAGCCTTTATTGAAAAAACTGGATCACGAATTCCTTGTACAACAAATGGCTACAGCGTTGGATTCCACTTCAGAAGACACAGAGCTTAAAAGCAGCCTGCAAGAAGCTACTGCAAGAGCCCAAAGCCTGGATACTGGAAAAAATATCAGCGCCCCAGAGTTTCCTAAAGAAGAGAAACAGATTTGGCTGAGACGTATCAATGAGGCCTGGACTTCAGGGCAATCAGTAAACTGGACTCAACCTGCATCCTGAAGGAGTTACTTTTTTATCCAGCCACCTTAAACAATTTCTTCTATTCTCATTCTCCACTCTGAATATAAAAAAGTTTTTATATATTCATGTTTACTTTCAAGACTCACTGGCTTGCTGTTCTGGTTGCATCCTTGCTGCTGGTTCATCTCAATAAGGCTCATTCAGGTTTATTTCCGGAAATGGATATCAGGCCTCGCCTTTCCCCTTCCGCAGAATCCTTATTTATCCTTCCCGACCTTTTCGATTACAACATCATGGTAGAAGCTATCAGGCCAAAGGTTGTGATTCCTCTCATTCTTGATCCTGATGAGCCAGAAGAGAGACCGCCCTCAGTCGAATACATGGCAACAGGTCAGGAAGCTGAAAAAGAAGGACATGAAAAGTTACTGGAAGAGCATCGAAAAAGAATGAAGGAGCGCCAGAAAGATCTGAGCATCGCTTCTCCTTTCGAACAGGATCCGGAGGACAAGCTCCCTATCGAAGATCCTCATGAAGAGGATGCAGCCACGACATTATCGGTAACGACTGAGTCTATTAGCCAGCACAATCCAAAGGTCTTCGATGAGCCAGTTGGCCAGAATCTGTCAGGGATTATACAACTGATGGATCCACCAAAACCTGATAACCAACCCGCCAGCACCGATGACAAAGAAGAAGACTCTTCATCCGAAGACGAAGAAGGTGGAGATTCAGAGGGAGAAGAAGAAAGCGGGAGTGGCAGTGAGCCTGATACCGTAAAATCCAAAGAATTATCCACACTCGAACAGCACGATAAGAACCTGGCCAGCTTGCCTGCTTATGCTCTGAAAAAGCCTGACCGAGCGTACTTTTCCAAAGAAAAACACTTGGCCGCCATGATTATAGGAGGGGCTGTTGGGTTAGCAGTTACTGAAGGCTGCAGCATGATTACCCGAGTAACAGCCGCTTGTGTGATGGCTTTTTTAACACCCACTGTAATGAATATTCTGCAGGCCAAATATGCAGAGATACGGAGAGGTTCATGGTCAACCGCGGCTTTGATTGTGCATGAGTTTTCCAAACGTAAAGATGAACAAGGACGCCCGCTTTGGGTGCGTCGCGATATCCCAGGCCTTCAGAATCAGATCCTTAGACTGGCTATACAGTGGCAGCAAAGCCGATCCCTGAACGGCGTCACGCTAATGCTGGAGTTTTTCTATATCTGGGCAGCCTGGATTGAGAGAATGGACTCGGGCAATATTCCGGAAATAACAGAGGCTCATGTCAACAATATCGAAGCTCTTTTTCATGCTCCAACACCTAGTGGTGAAGAACAAACAAACAGTGATTTGCAGTTCAATGCAGAAGAAGCGGCAAGGCAAGTTGCCGGCCATTTGCCTGCTTTCACGTCTATCGCTGAAACAGATGACTCACTCTTCAATCTGGTCAACTATGTTGCATCATTGAGCCCTGGCTTTTACCTCTTCAATAACTTGATTCTCCCCGAACTGTTAGCTCTTGCCATAGTACATAGGCCTTATCAGGAAAGAGGCTATTACATTTTTCTGGCTCCCCATTTAAGTGCTCAGCACTTTTACACCACCAGCCCCGAAGAAGTCGAAGCCCTGATAAGAGTCATAGTCGATACCCTCACCGACCCTGGTCGGAACCGCAGGCTCTCTATTCTCCGGTTAGTAGACAATGAGCAAGCTATAGCGGCGGCAGCGTTTTCAGAGCCGGATGAACGCGATGAAGAGGAGGACGAGAATGAAGAACAATAATCAATGTCAGCCATATCTCACAAGTTCCATAAGTAATTTGGCGTGTTTGTAACTGGATTCTTTAAGTCGGTGTATTTAATATATAGGTCAGCCCACAAGGATTTATAAAGGGCAGACAATCAGGATGATTCCATGGACGTGCAGAATGAAAGGATTCCGCTGCAACTCCCACCTCAAAGCCTGAACAGTTTAACGTTCAGTCAAACGGATGTGTACGCGGTTCATCAATGGCTCAGCGAGCTACCTAAAACAGATAGAGCACAGTCGTATAAGTCGATTAACCAAGCATTGGCTGAGCTGGCTCGCCTCAACGTAATACCTTCTCTTCATTGGTCATTGGCTGAACAGTTTAGACCCGTCGTTTATTATTTAATTCATCAGAGTCAAAATCAGGTACTTAATGATCTGGTTACGTTCAATGATGCTCAACAAGAAGAATACAAAGTCTGCTTGCAATTACTGCTCAGGCTAATGACTGTCTACAAAGTCATAATTCGTTCCAGTCTTAATCAACAGAGCAGCAATACCCCTCTGGCCGCTGCATTACATCGCACGCTGGCTGAAAGTGCCTCAGTGTTACTTTTTACCTGCGAATATTATCGACCTGCCCCCGAACGAATCTGGCAGGAAATGCACAGCCTGTTTTCTATTGCCAGAGCTCAGCAGCTGGAAGCTTTCAGTCTTGAAGATACCATCACAGCCAAGGCCCGAACGCTCTCTCTATCCGATCTCTATAAGCGAGTACTGCTCCTGAGCCGGTCCCGGTCAAACCAGCTGAGGCCTCAGGAAATTCGTCAAATCTTCAAAGCTCTGTGTTTGTGGGCTCCCCACAGCAAACTGGAGACTTCGCAGAGCAGCCGATCCCATTTAGTGACAAACCTGGATTCAGATGAAGGGCTGCTTTTTAGCTCGCAGCTGGAAGAAGAAAACAAGGATCATCTGCTGGCACTGGACTCCAGACTGCTCACGACCCATCTGAAAAAGCTGAGTGCATCCATAACCGAAGAAAAATCAGGAGCATTACCCAAACGGGTGGTCGACCATCTGGCGACAGCCTGGAGCCCTCCTTCTCCACGGAAGCATAAGCGACAAATCAGCTCAGATGCCTGTGAAATATGCTTTGGCTTCAGTGCCGTTCACTACTTTGTTCACGATCAGAAGACGTTTGATGAAATGGTTTCCGGGCATACGACACGGAACAAATCCGGAAAAAGCACCTTTTCTTCCAATGACAGCAGTGATGCCTGGTCAGAAGCCCACGACGCCCATAGGGATGATGATGAAAAGCTTCGCAAGAGCACTTCACCGATCCACTTCACTCGGTCTGCCAGTCAAGATCCACTTTACCCTGTCTATAACTGCTCCATTATCAATACCTCTGCGGGTGGTTATTGCCTGAGCACTGACATTCATCTTGAACGCCAGCTGCGCACCGGAGAAATGCTGGCCATCAGGGAGTCTGGCCAGAAAAAATGGATGCTTGCGGCCGTTCGATGGATTCAGGTTAACCATCAAAAAACCATGATGATAGGGTTAGAGCTACTCTCTGCCGCAACAAAACCTTGCGCCATAACGCCCTTGAAGAAGACAGCTGAAGCCAGCCACTACCAGAGAGCGTTCCTTCTGCCTGTTTTGCCTCCAGTCAATGATATGCCAACTCTGATAACGCCCCGGGTTTCTTTCAAAAGCGGACTGAAGTTCATTCTGCTCCAGGGGGGAGAAATCAGAAAGGGACAGTTGCTGGAATGTGTATCCAGTTCACCGGGGTACAACCAGTTCAAGTTCCGGCTTCTGGAAGATCAATTTTAAAGTTAACTGTAAGAAGTGTTCGGTATACAGAGAAGCAGCTCTGAGACCCCATAAGCACGCACCTATCAATGCCCAACTGATAACGGTCTACTCCAAACTGACAACTACCAACCGAGAGCTTCTATACTTCTTCGATTTAATCCAGAAGATCGAAACAAGGCGGGCGGGTGTTCATCAACCATTACTCCAGGTGTTTTCTACTTGTTGGTATCCTTTTGACTGGCTGTACAACAACTCAGGATGTTATGGATTCCTGGCAAGGCCACCATATCGAAGAAGTCATCAGCAACTGGGGAGCGCCTGGCTCAATGCTGCAGTTGGAAGATGGTAAAAAAGTCTATAGCTGGGTCTCTAACTGGGGATCTGCCTATTTAATGAGTACATGCCGACAGTCGTTTACTACTTCCGCAAAGGGCATCATCCAAAACTGGCGATACACGGGGTGTCCTCACTGGCAGTCGATTTCGATGGATAAAATCAATCAAATGTCGCCTGACTTTGCCCAGCCTGCAGAAAAGTGAATGGATAACCCTATCTGATTAAAAAGATGGAACCATTCCAGTAGTTTTGACAATAAGTCTTTTGGACGTGGCTCAGAATGATTAGAATGCGGTGTAATAGAAGTTAATACCTATTCCTTAACAGGGTAAGTATTGCAGGGAGCGCATCCAGAAGTCTGACCGAGCATAGACCGCTCAGCTTGAAGTTCAGAAAGAACGACCCACAGCGATCAGGAAATATCTTTCGCTTGGGCGAGAAATGATTTTTCACGACTTAAAAAGCACTGCCATCATGAACAACAATAAACAGCCAGTACGCCTGTTGACGCTGGAGACATCCAGAAACGAGGCAGAGCGTTGGGTCAAACTTTTCCGCAATGCCGGCCTTCCAGCCAGAGTACAACAGATCGATACTCTGGATGATCTTGACGAAGCGCTCACCACAGGCCTCTGGGATTTGCTGCTGACGGTTGAAGAAACCTCCATGCTAAACGCAGAGCAGGTTCTTTCCAGTGTCCAGAGACTGAAGCTCGATATACCCGTCATTGTCTCAGTACAGGAAGACAAGCCTGACATTATCAAGCACTGGCTCGACAAAGGTGCTGGCGACGCAATCCTCCACTCTCATGAAGAGCACATGCTGCACGCCATCCTTAGAGAAAAAAGCAGTCAGGAGAGCCGCCAGCAACTGCAGAAACTGCACAAAGAACTCAGTGACCTTGAGCAGCGCTGCCAGTTATTGATGGATAATGCTTCTCAGGCCATTGCCTACGTTCATGAAGGCATGCATATCGATACCAACCCTTCCTATATCGAACTGTTCGGTTATGAAGATCCGGATGACCTGGCCGGCATGCCGCTGATAGATATGATCTCTTCCCAGGATCAGCCTCTGTTTAAAAACCTGATCAAGCATTTCAAGCCCGGTGACGAGCAACCTGCGGTGGAGTGCCAGCTGATGAATGCCGAAGGTCAGGCTTTTCCAGCCACTGTTCTGCTCTCCGATGCCGTATTTGATGATGAACAGTGTATTCAGGTTATTGTGAAAGGCAGTGCGCCTGCCAATGCTTCTTCTACCGTTATTCAACAGGAAGAAGATTCCATTCTGATTCCCAGAAAACATTTTGTTTCCCTGCTGGACACAGAGCAGGAACCGGAAACCCTCGCTTACCTGAGACTGGATAACTACGACTCCATTCGGGAAAACATTGGCATTGAGGGCAGCATTGCCGCTCAGGAAACCATGAACCGTATCCTTTTTGAGCAGCTGCCAAACAGTACCGCCACTCACTATGCTGACGAGGTTTACCTGATCAATGTCCATGAGCGCGACATCGCTGCCCTTGAACCTTTGAGAGATACTCTTGAAAAAGAATTGATCAACGCCGGTCAACAGACGCTTTATACAACTGCCAGTGTTGGCCTTGCCGAAAAAGGTCAGGAAGGCGATGGCAAATCGTTGCTGGAACGTGCCCACTTTGCCTGTCAGCTGGCCACTGATGATGGCGGCAACAAACTCGAATTTTTCTCCCAAAGTGCTATTGATAACCAGAAAGCCAGCAACGGCGATACCGTTGCCATGATTCGTCAGGCTCTTGAAAACGACAGTTTCCGATTACTCTTCCAGCCTGTGATCAGCGTTACAGGTGAAGGCCAGGGGTACTACGAGGTATTGCTGCGTCTGCTGGATCAGAAAGGTAAGGAAGTCCCTGCCGGTGAATTCATTACCGCCGCTGAAGACAGTGACTTGATGCCCTTCATTGATCGTTGGGTTATTCGTCAGTCCGTGAAGCTGCTTTCAAGGAAGCTCAGAAACGGCGACGACACCCGAATGATGATTCACATCAGTCAGGCCAGTCTGGACGACGAAGAGTTTGCAGAACGTCTCGCACGCCTGCTGGAAGCAGCAGATGTTCCGGGTCATATGATCATTCTGCAAATGACCGAGAGACTGGTTCACCAACACCTGAACCAGGTCAAAACGTTTGCTGAGCGCTTAAAGCCCGTTGGCTGCAAGTTTGCCATGACTCAGTTCTCCGGCGAATCACGATCCATGAAGATTATGGAACATCTGGATCTTATGTTTGTGAAGCTGGACTATTTATTCACGGAGAAGCTTGAGCGCAACGATGACTCTCAGCTGAAGAAAGCCACTAACAATCTCAAGGCACTGAACAAGGTCATCATCATGCCCAGGGTTGAGAATGCCCAGACACTCACCAGCATCTGGCAGTTGGGTGTGGACTACGTTCAGGGCCACTATCTTCAGCCGCCTCTGGAATCCATGACTTACGATTTCAGTAGCTGATACTTATGCTCAAAGAAGCAGCAGTAAGCCTGATGGCTCTGCTGCTCTCAACATTCAATTTCACTCTTTGGTGCCGATGAAAAAGTATCGGCAGAAAGAATGAACCGTCATGAGCGTAGGAAAGTCTGGGAAAACACCTCAAAACCCCTATGTAACTCTTGAGCCTTCAAGCCAGCAGGGCAATAACAGTGGTCCTGTATCATCCCATTCTCCTGGGAAATCGATTCCTGAATCTGCAAAAAACCATCAAAACGAAAAGCCCGTCAAAAGCAGAAAAGCTGAGGTTGTTTCTGTACCCAATGGGCCTTTTGCCAGACTGAAGGCTTTTATTCTCCGCCAGCCGGAGCCCGCTGAAATACATCATATAGAGAAGCTGATTGAAGCCCTGACATCTCGGTCTGATGATCTCTCGATGCCGGTAAACTTTAAGAAACTTACAGCAACAATAGACAAGGGAAGCCCAGAGCATAACGCCTGCGCCTGGTTAGCAGAAGTTGGTCTACTAAAAATGGAAGCATCTTCCCCAGGAGAAATGAAGGTAAGAATGCTCAGGCCACGTAAGCTAAAGGTTCAGTCAGAAACAGCAAGCAAGCTCAGTGACTTGATGCCCGCAGAGCTTGGGAAAGATGGAACCTTAAAGCTCGATAGCATGCTGAGAAAAGTCGACTATCGAAGACAAAATGATCTTCAGTTATCAAGATTACTGACTTTTGATTCATCCAAACAAAAGCATGTAGTGGATGCCCGCTCCAGAAAACTCATGAAGTTCGACCGATTCCAGGATCAATTCCAGAACCGGATGGCCGCCCCCAGAATGTACTGGGCAGGCCGATTTAGAGCACTGGCCAAATCGGGTCGATACGATGAGGAAGTCAAACCTACCGTTCAGGAAGTGGCCAACAAATTCCGCTACAACGTGAGCAGCGACTCTGTCTGGATTAATGAACAGGATGCTGACAGCAAAGCAGACGACTTTAAAAAATTCGGCTGCCCTGAGTTAGAAAGTGAAGTTCTGCAAGCTAAAGAGGACTGTCCCTGGCAAGGAATAGTCCTGAAGTAACTTCCTTATTGATCCCCTCTCAACCCCCGTTCGGGCTGAGCCTGTCGAAGCCCAATACCACGACCCTTCGACAAGCTCAGGGTGAACGGAATCCTCATGTAAATCGGTAAGCTATTATGAGACCAATCCTAAACACTCTTGCATCAGTAGCTGCTTTTATCGTGAATTTATTTTCACAGCCGGATTACCTCACTACCATCAGGAATATCCGCCTGGTCATGAGTCACCATAATCACGGGGATTGATAGCTCCGAAACCCGCTTGAAGACAAATTCCCTGAACTGCTGTCGCAACTCAGGATCCAGCTTTGAAAAAGGTTCATCCAGCAATAAAGCTTTAGGCTCCGAAAGCAGAGTTCTCATCAAACTGATTCTCGCTCTTTGCCCACCAGACAAGGTCAATGGATTGTGTTTGCCATAACCCTGAAGCTGGCAATCATCCAGAGCGTTTTCAACCTTCTGCTTCCGCTGCGAACGGCTATAGGAAGCAGGTACTCCGAAGGCAAGATTCTCACCCACAGACAAATGCGGAAACAACAGGTGATCTTGCAACTGCATACCCATACCACGACGGTGGGAGGCTACCTGTGTGATGTCCATACCGTTAAGAAGAATAGCGCCAGAAGCCTTAAAGCTGTGAGCTAATGTGCCACAGAGAAAGTCCAGAATGGACGATTTGCCACAGCCACTGGGTCCCATGATGGCCAGAACCTGCCCCGGCCTGGCCTCAAAACTCAAATCGGAAACAAGTTGTCTGCCAGCCACCGTTAAACAGAGATTTTTTACTTCCAGTGTCATACCCACCTCTTTCTCAGTCTCCAGCCGGTTACCCTCCAGGCACTCAACAGCATCATCAATCCATACATCAACATAGGCAGCAGCATTTGCACCAGAGCATAAACAGCCATGACCTTTCGATTACCACCGGAAGCCAAAGCCACAGTTTCGGTTGTCACAGTGACGACCCTTCCTGCACCGGCAAATAATGTTGGTAGATATTGAGCAATACTGACGGCAAAGCCCAAAGCAAAACTGGCCAGTATCGGTTTGAGTAGAATCAGGCACTTCACCTGAAAAAAAGCCCGGGCAGGTGAACCGGATAACAAAAGAGCCTGAGCAGTTTGACGCTCATCATAGTGCCGCCAGGGACCTGAAAGACTTAAATAGCAGTAAGGTAGAACAAACAGCAGATGCATCAGGGAAACAGAAAGCCAGTGTCCTTCAGTACCAGAACGGATCAACCAGACCTGAATACCAAACAGAAAAGTCAGCTGAGGCAACAACAAGGGCAAGTACATGGCTCGACTGATCAGTCTGTGCACCTTTTCCATGTGGGGAGATACTTTCTGGCTATTCCTGCCAGCCTCCAATATCAGTATCGACACCAGCAAAGCCAGAAAGGCTGATACGGAAGCAATCAGCAATGCCATTTCCAGAGGTTCAACCAGTCTTGGCCAGGCTCTTTCCCAACCTCTTAAAGACCAGCTCTGGGGAAAAATAGAAGGGAATCGCCACCGCCAGGCAAACGACCAAAGCAGTAACATCAAAGCACTGCCGGTAAACACGCCCAGCAGAAGCTTCCAACTGATAATCGAAAAGCCAGCCCAGAAACCACCAGCCACACCCCTTTGACCAGAGGTGAGCCATCGGCGGCATAGCTTTTTCGCGGCTTTTTCAAATGAAACAATGATGGCAATGGTTAACAAAACCAGAATCAGCAGCAGGACACTGCCCGCCGAAGCCAGAGACTGAAACTCAAGATCAGGGTTTTGAAACCAGTTCAGCACTTGCACAGCAAAGGTGGGAGGCGTTGCAGGCCCCAGGACAAGGGCGATATCCACCACAGACAAAGAAAATACCAGAACCGTCAGCATCGACAGACGTGTTCTTGCATAGAGCTGCGGCCAAATCAGTTTGACCCATAATGTCCATGACTGATAACCCAGACCCGCCCCTGTTCTCAGTATTTCTCTAACAGGCAGTTGTCTGATGGACACCATCAACATCAGGATCAGAAAAGGTGTTTCTTTCAGTATCAGCAGAGCCATCAATGACAAGGCCCAGGGATCCTGAACCGTATGCCAGTCTGGCGGCCCCTGCCAATCCACAAAGGGAGAAAGCCCTCTGACAATCATGCCACTGGGCATAATCAGAAACATCAGCCCCACCGAAAGAGCAACGTGAGGCGTGGCCATAATAGGTGATAACCAGCGCTCAGCCTGATGCCAGAATCGACTGCCCCAGGCTGCACTGACCAGAGCCAGCGCCAGCAACATGGAAACAAGAGTTGCTCCCGCACCGGAAAAGAACGACAGCCATAACATCTCTGCCAGACCCGGTGTTTCCCAAAGTTGTCCCCATGACTTAAGAGACAGAGACGACATACCCAGGGCAGGGAAATAGCCAAATGCTGGCAATACTGCACTTAGCGTACCCAACAATACGACGGCAAAAAATAAAACTGCGACCAGTGTCGCAGAGAAATTCAGTACGGAGCCCTTTCGGATAATCAACGAATCACTCACTGGCGGTAACGCTTCTGCCACTCAGCTTCCAGAGCCGTTGACCAGGAGCTGTGAGGTTCGGGTAATGCTTTGCCCAGTGCCTGTGGGCTCAGAGTAGCAACACCCAAGGGTAATTCACTGAAACGCTTCTTATCCTCAGAATTCAACTTACCCATACTCAAAACGGTGGGATCACCCCAAACATCAGGGTCTGACTTATGCAGTTGAGCCTGTGGAGACATCAGAAAATCAATCACGACCTGGGCTGCTGCTTTAGCACGAGCATTGTAGGGAATGGCCAGAAAATGAGTGTTACCGACTGTTCCAGCGGTATTCACATAAGTTCTGACACTCTCTGCCAGCTCACCATTGGCAATCGCAGAACTGGCGTAGGAGGGATTAAACGTCATCGATAGTAGAATCTCGCCATCATCCAGCAAGGGTGTCAGCGCCAGATTATTTTGAGGGAAGGTTTCGCCCTTGCGCCACAACATGGGATGTAACTCATCCAGATAACGCCAAAGAGGTGCGGTTACCTGTTCAAAATCGGCCTTATCTACTGGCTCAAACAAAGCCGGATTATTGCCACTCAACTCAAGCAATAATTGTTTAAGAAAAGTGGTACCGACAAAATCAGGGGGTAGAGGGTAAGTCACCCGCCCCGGATTCTTCTTGGCAAATTCCAGCAAGGCTTCAGCACTGCGTGGTGGATTTTGCACACTGGCCTGATCATAGATAAAAACCAGTTGAGCCATGCCCCATGGGGCTTCAAGACCTTCTACTGGCTCACCAAAGTCCAGGACTGTTGTTGGCTTCTCCTGAGGATCAATCCAGCGATAGTTGGGCAACTGCTCGGTAAAAGGGCCAAACAGCAGGCCATGGTTTTTCATTGAGCGAAAGTTTTCGCCATTGATCCAGATGATATCAACGGTTCCGCCAGTGTCCCGACCCGCCTGCTTCTCAGCCAATATACGACTGACAACATCTGCTGTATCCGTGACCTTCACCTGTTTTAATTCAATGCCATAACGCTTTTGCACCTGTTGAGCTGCCCAGCGTATGTAATCATTGATTTGCTGGCTGCCCCCCCAGGCATTGAAGTAAACGGTTTGTCCTCTGGCTTCTCCCAAAGTCTTCTGCCACTGATTATTCTCTGTGGGCACAGAAGACTCAGAAAGAGGGGCTGAGTGACTGCTTATAGAAAACAGTGTTGCCAGCACCACTAGCATGCATGTAATAAATGAACGCTTTTTCAACTTCCAAAACATTCTTACGATTTATCCTGATTGAGCACCTGTAAGTCTTTTTCACTGAAACCAAGCAGGTAAAGAATGCTATCCAGACCCAGTGTAGAAATAGACTGTCTTGCACTTTGTTTGACCAGCGGCTTGGCTCGGAACGCAATTCCCAAACCTGCCACGCTCAACATGGGCAGATCGTTGGCACCGTCACCAACAGCAATAGTCTGATCCAGAGAAACACCTTCACTCTGGGCAATCTGTTTTAGCAACGTTGCCTTGCGCTCACCGTTAACAATCTCGCCTTTCACCTGACCCGTCACTTTGCCATCGACGATTTCCAGCTCATTGGCAAAGATATGATCGATGCCCAGACGCTCCTGAAGGAAGCGAGCAAAGTAAGTAAAGCCTCCCGAAAGAATGGCGGTTTTATAGCCGAGGGCATTGAGGCTTCTGAGTAATTTTTCAGCCCCCTCAGTCATAGGCAGCTTTTCTGCAATACCAGCCAACACAGACTCATCCAGACCATTCAGCATGGCCAGCCTTTCCCGGAAACTCTCGTTAAAGTCCAGCTCGCCCTGCATAGCTCTTTCAGTGATTTCTGCCACCTTGTCACCGACTCCAGCGGCTTCTGCCAGAAGGTCAATCACCTCAGCTTCAATCAGGGTTGAGTCCATATCGAACACCACCAGCCGGCGGTTTCGGCGATAGATGCTGTCTTCCTGAAAGGCTACATCCACATCCAGCTCTGAGGAGATATGCAGAAAGTCAGCCCGCAACTGATTCAGATCGGGAGATGTTCCTCTGACAGAAAACTCCAGACAGGAAGAAGTACGCTGTTCCTGGGCATTTGGATTCAGTGAACGGCGACCGGAAAGACGGGTAATCTGGTCAATATTGAGGCCATGCTCTGCAGTAATGTTCGCGACCCGGGCTATCTGCTCTGCTGTGACATTTCTGGAGAGCAGAGTCAGTATGTAGCGGTTTTTGCCCTGCTCGGACACCCACTTCTCATAGTCAGTATCAGAGATGGGCTGGTAGTTGAATTGCAGCTCAAGCTCGTGGAAATGAAAGAGCAGATCTTTCAGAACCGGCGCGGCTTCGCGCCCCTCTGGCAATCTCACAACAATGCCCCAGCTCAGGGTGTCATGAATCACCGACTGGCCAATATCGAGAATCTCCAGCCCATAGTCGGCCATGATGGAGGTTATGGAGGCCGTCAGACCGGGTTTGTCCCGTCCCGTCACATTGATCAGCAGAATCTCGCTCACAGTACACCTGGCTTCTTATCGTTTTAACTGAAGAAAGTCTTTCATAGCCGCGATCGCTCATGGCTGTTAACGGGCGGTATTGTAACGCATAGAGAATAGCTTTCGTTGAAAGTACGGCGATTTTTCAATAAAGTTCAGGGGCAAAGTAGCTGTCTTAGTCATCGGACCTACGGCACAAGGCAGTGCAGTAATAAGAAGTAAAAAACGAAGTATCAAGGAAGAAAGCAGTGACGTCGTTCAGTACTCCCGCTCAGTCGTTCAATTCATATATCTTTTTTGACCGAGACACCCGAGGTGAAAATGGCCGAAAGGTTTATATTGACCCTGGCTTGGTAACCCGTTTTGTCGAGCTGGTTAACCCTACCACCCCCTCTGGCAAGCAAAGCCTGGAGAAAATGATTGGTCTGAAGAACTCTGCAGCCGGAGTGAGCAGCCAATCCAATCAAAGTAATTCTAGCCAGCATCGATTGGATTGCGGGCCGGTGATTGTGACTTATTCAGTGCTGCAGTCAGGAACTCCAAATAGTCACGGTGAAGGGGTTTATATCACCAATATTCAAGAATCATTGAATAAAGGTAAAGGTCATTTACCAGGGCTTTATGATGTAAAGAGCCGTTCTCTCTCTAAAGGGGATTGGCACCCCGAAAAGTCCAATGATCAAAAGATATCTACCTATATTGGTGCCATAGGCGCGGTTCTAGAGCCTAAAGATCAAGCTTATTCCGTTGAAAAGACTGCGAATGCGTTTGGGGATCTGTTTCTGACGAATGCAAATGGCAAGAGGTTGGGAAATTCATTTTCTCTCTATTACACGCCCAGCTTTGTGGTGGATCAGCTCGGCACCTGGCGCATCCCGGAGCAGAAAATTATCAAGGAAGGCAATGGTGCTGTAGAACTTGCCAAGGTATTGATTGAAACCGAGAAGCATTACTGGTCCGATATGGGGGAGCGCCAGCACCACTGGTATGTCTTCGGTCATGGTGCCAAGCTGCTGTCCGACGCACTAAAGCAGCTCAGAAATTCAGGGCAACCATTAAAACATCAAAGCTTTGAGTTTATTGATCCAAAAGCCAATCTGGGGTTGCTGCTGGAAAACCTTGAGCGCCTACAGGCTGATGTCACCAACAGAGTGGGACGGACTGAAGGAACAAATCTGGTCACAAGATTGCACCAGGGAGTGAATGATCAACTGCAGAACCAAGTCAAAGCTCTTCCGTTTAAATGGAATAATGCCTCAACATTGACCGCTGATACCCAGACGATCAAAAGTCTTGCTCAAAGGCTAGATAAATCTCTGGCTGGAGGAACAGCCAGACAGCTCCCACCCTTTACAGGCTTGATTGCCAAACTAAGCACGGTTCTAGGAGGCTGGTAAGAAGTCCTTATGACAGATTTGATTGATCAGCACGAACACTTGGAATGGTGTTCATTTGAAGATGAGCCACTGCATTGCTATCAGCTATCACAGTTTCAGCTGGTATTTTCTGGCTGTCTGTATGAGTCCGAACCATTTGCCGGCTTCCCTCCTCCGCCTCCAACGCCTCACAGTGTAGAGCTTTATGATCGGTCCTATTACATGGCCTACCCTAATGGCTATCCCAGAGAATTGTATGACGGCTATCCTCAGTTCCACCCCATGACCCTGTCTACAGTCTACTGGAAACATCTTGTTCCCTATGGACAAGAACTGGCAATGGTCGGCAGCTGCAAGGTTGTGATCACTTCCTTCTGGGTCAATGTGAACAGTTTGGAGAATATCACGGACCTGAGAGACCTCGGCCAACTTGAAAAAACGCTTTTATACTGGTTGCCAAAGGGGTATGACTATGATGACTCCGGTTGGATCTACCCATCAAGCCCAGATGATATTGCAGTCCATCATCTAAAAGGTCGCACCTGGCTTGAATTTCTTCATGGAGGCAGGAATGGAACCCGTTCCTACGAATTTTGTACTGCAATCACGCCTGAGCATATAGTAACTGTTGATTTTAAACCCAATGGCCACTGGGCATTGGATGAAGAACCGTCCCCGGAACTTCTGGAAAAAGTCTTCCGTTCCTTTTGGACCTTTATGGATGGACTCTCCATTATTGAATCACCAGACGAGCAGATCCTGGAGCCGGGTGTCCACCGCCTTAAAGAACCCGAAAAAAAAGAGGAAGAAGAGTTCGTTTGGGAAACGGGTAACGACGATGACCCTGATGGCTGGTAACAGTCAACAAAAAAACCGGCACACATGATGCCGGTTTTTTGTATCAGCCTATATCTTAGAACCGATAAGCAACATCAATACCGTAACTTCTGGGATCACCGTAGTAGTTAACCGCCCCTACAAAATTACCATTCTGATCAGCCACTGGCACACCATTGATTCGATACTCTTCATTGGTCAAGTTCTTACCCCAGATAGCCACTTCAATGGACTCATCATTGCCCACCTGAATATCTTCCAACGCAATCCGGGCGTTCCAGAGTCGATAATCCCCGGATTGGGTCAACTCTGCTGTCGTGGGCTCGTGATAGACGTAGTACTTATCCACCCAGCTGTAATCGAGTCTGCCGACAAGATGGGCAAAGCCAAGGCTCTGCTTGTATTCCAGACCGGCTGAAATTTTCGTCTTGGGAGCATAGGGGAACTTGTTAACGTCTTTAAACTCATTACCGTTTTGATCCTTAAAGCTGTCATATTTTGGATCAAGATAACCGTAGTTCAGGTTTGCAGTCAGTCTGTCAGTCAATGCTGCCAGCATTTCCAGTTCAAGACCTCTGACCGTGGCTTCACCGGCATTCTCGATCAGTGAATAAGCCCCCAGATAGTTGGACAGCTGCATGTCCTTAACATTGTTCTGGAATACCGCTGCATTCAACTGCAGGCGATCCTTCATCCAACGAGATTTCAGACCCAGTTCAAAGGCGGTTACCGTTTCTTCGTCGTAAGATTTTTTGAAGATAGCGACATTTTGAGCTTCGCCATTAAAACCACCGGCTTTCCAGCCCTGAGACACTTTGAAATAAGCACTGGCTTCATTGGAGAAGGCATAAGTCAGCACCGCCATGGGCGATACATTGGTCCAGTCATCCTTGGCTTTGGTTCTGGCAATGTTGCCACCAAAAGCACCGCCGGTACCATCTGCCCGCTCTAGATAGGCTTCTTTCTCTTCCTTGGTCCAGCGGGCTCCACCGGTCAGAGTCCATTTGTCGGTCAGGTAATAATCCGCCTGACCATAGAGTGCATAGGACTGACTCTCAACACCGTACCAGTTTTTTACCAGACCATTCACACCGCCTATATCAAAGGGATTCTTAGCATCAGACTCTTCCTTGAAGTAGAAGGCACCGAGCACATAATCGAATCGGTCAGCATTACCGATCAGCTGAAATTCCTGGGAAACCTGATCAGACTCTACATCTCTGCGAGTATGGAAGCCCGGTACACCGGTGCCATCATAATCACCGGCATCCTCAAAGCTCATGGAGCGATAGCCCGTTATAGACTTCAGTGTAATGTTTTCAGCCAGATCATAGGTCAGGTGCAAGGCATGGCCACTGGTTGAAGAACTGTCTTCAATGGAGCCGTCATTAGCGCCTTCATCTTTCTTCTCAAACTTGCTGCCTGCAGCGTCAAACTGACCAAACGCCGGGGTATTGTCTTTCTTGCTCTGGTCAAAAATATAATAAGCTTCCAGACGATCAGTGACGTCAAACGAGCCAGCTATCCGTGCAGCGGTTGTATCCAGCTTTTTGTACTCATCAACAGCGCCTGCGGCATTGGAAGTGTTCTCGTAGAAGCCATCTCTTTTACGAACATTAAACGCTACGTTGAAAGCCGCACGATCAGCCAGCCTACCGGTATTCAGACTGAAAAAGCCTTCTTTATAGTTGTAGTTACCAGCGGACAGCTTCACTGTGCCGCCAAACTCTTCAGCAGGCTTTTTGGAAATAAGGTTTATGGCACCACCAATGGTGTTCTTCCCATACAGTGTGCCCTGTGGGCCACGAAGCACTTCTATTCGCTCCAGCTCGGCCACATCAAACAGGCCGCCAACGTTCTTGGCAACAAATACGCCATCCACATAAATACCAACCGGAGGTTCCCAGGTCACAGCCGGGTTAATGGAAACCGATCCCCGAATACTGATGGTGGCTCCTGTACTGCCACCGGGAGTCTCGGCTATCTCCACATTGGGGACATACTGGCTGACATCAGCCACATCCTGAATATTCTGATCGGTAATGGCGGCAGCTCCAAAAGCGGAAACAGAAACCGGCGTATCCTGCAGGTTCTGCTCACGTTTCTGAGCGGTAACAATGACTTCTTCCAG
Source organism: Endozoicomonas arenosclerae (assembly GCF_001562015.1). Lineage (GTDB taxonomy): Bacteria > Pseudomonadota > Gammaproteobacteria > Pseudomonadales > Endozoicomonadaceae > Endozoicomonas_A > Endozoicomonas_A arenosclerae. The sequence continues at coordinate 25,178 of NZ_LASA01000015.1, forward strand.
AGCCCCTGCTTCGGCATAAACCTGTCCTGAAGACAAAGCAACAGCGACAGCCAGAGCAAGAGGTGTCCTGACGGTGGGTTTTAACATGTGTGTGAGTCCCGGGTTTTTATTTTTATTCTTTCCCGATGGCTACAGCCAGAAGGCCATCTCAGTGTTGATAGCGAGAAAAGAACCTGCCTGCCTCCCCTGGCACAACTCCTTTAGCAGATTGTTTTTTGCACTAATGAATCATCCTAACACCGGGATTTTTTCTGCTTATAGTCCCTTTGAACTAAGTCACAAAGCACTCCAGATAAGGCTCATATGTAGTAATTGCCTTAGCCTCCCGCTAAGATTCCGCTATTACATGTTCATATTGAAAGAAAACATTTTTCATATTTTTATTTTTTCCATGAAGAATGATTCTCGACAAACGCTTCGGGAGGTTCGGCCTTGTCTTTGCCGAAAAGAATAATCAATCTGTTTGCCAGACAATCAGAAGCTCTTTCTCTTCGTCAGCAACTGATGCTGCTATTTGGTGTACTTTTCACCGCCCTGACTCTGTCTACCGGTTTTATTGTCAGCAGTGAGCTGGAATCCGCCAGCCGACATCAGGCTGACTCGATTGGCAACCTGCTCAGCGCCCAGACAGCCAGTGCTGCAACAGATATGCTGGTCACAGGTGACCGACTCAGTCTAAATGTCCTGCTGGGGCAGCTGGTTCAAAACCCCTATGTGGCCAAGGCGGCCATTTACAGTATTGATAATCGGGAAATAGCCTCTTCGGAAAGCGATCGGGTGGGTGAGCGCGGCGAAACCTATTCTTCACCTATCCATTATCAGGATGTCATTGCCGGTTATGTTCGTCTGCAGCTGGACAAAGGCTTGCTGACCCAAAACCCCGGCGACGCTCTGACCCTGATCACTACCATCAGCATTATTTTACTGATCAGTGGTCTGTTACTGCTCTATTTTTACGCGTCGAATGTCACGCTCAGACTCAGCCTGATTGAAAGACAACTGCATTCTATTCTCCAGTCTCCGGCCAACCCGGTATCCTGCCGTAATGAAGTGATTCGCCTGTCAGGCTTTGTAGAAAAGCAGCTAACCGAAAAGCTCATGGATTCCATTGAGCCTGAGCCGGAGGAAGAAGAAAAAGAGGAAGTGTCCGCCATCATCAGTGTTCGCAGCCGAAATATGACCCGACTGCGCCAGCTGTTAGCGCCTCATGACCTGATGCACATTATTGAAACCCACAGTGAAGCGCTGGAGCGTGCCGCCCAACAATACCTTGGGGAATTAAGTTATACACCGGATGGTACCGGCTATATTCGCTTTTCCAGTCTGGACAGTGCTTCTTTTGCCAAAGATGCCTTGAGCTGCGCATTGCTGATTCAAAGCCTGAACCGAGTGGTTGGCGAGCAGAATATCGCTACCCTGGAGATGGGGCTGGGAGTTTGTGTCAGCGACGGCATGACTGATTTCCCCGGGGCTGAGCATCCTTCACAATCGGACAGTGCCGCCAGCAGTGCACTGATGCTTGCCAGCCTGCCTGGAACTGAAAGTATTCATATGTACCGGGATCAACTCAACTGGTTACCTGCAGGCGAACCTGAGATAAAAATCTCGGAGCACGGGGAAGATATTGTCGAAATATCCGGACTGCCCTCTGAACAGCAGGAAACTATTCAGCAACAGGCTTACTCGATTAGCAGAGAGCTGGAACAGTAATACTCTGTCGGACAAAAAGAAGGGAAGATTTTAAAGTCTTCCCCTCTTTCTTCAGATTCTCATCTCAATGCCCTGTTTGGCCATATAAGCCTTGGCCTCGGGAATTGAGTACTCGCCAAAGTGGAAGATGCTGGCTGCCAGAACAGCATCTGCCTTGCCTTTCTTAACCCCTTCAACCAGGTGATCCAGATTGCCTGCACCACCTGATGCAATCACTGGAATTTCCAGAGCGTCGGAGATGGAACGGGTCACACCAATGTCGTAGCCGTTTTTCACACCATCCTGATCCATGCTAGTCAGCAGTATTTCACCAGCACCAAGCTGCTCCATTTTTCTGGCCCACTCGATAGCGTCCAGTCCGGTTGGCTTACGACCACCGTGGGTAAAGATCTCCCAGCGATCCGGCTCACCGGACAAGCTCACCTTCTTGGCATCAATAGCCACAACAATGCATTGGGAACCAAAGCGGTCGGCGGCTTCCTGCACAAACTCGGGATTAAAGACAGCAGCCGTATTGATACTGACTTTATCAGCACCGGCATTCAGCATGGTGCGAATATCTTCCACCTTGCGAATACCGCCACCTACTGTCAGAGGGATAAAAACCTCACTGGCCATACGCTCAACGGTATGAACCATGGTGTCCCGGTCTTCATGACTGGCAGTGATATCCAGAAAGGTGATCTCATCGGCACCTTCTTCGTTATACCGACGCGCCACTTCTACCGGGTCGCCCGCATCACGGATATCGACAAACTGAACACCTTTTACCACTCTGCCATTATCAACATCCAGGCAGGGAATAATTCTTTTCGCTAAGCCCATTGAACGGCCTCTTATAAAAATTCAGTAGTTCAATTCACCAGACGCAAACACACTGGATAACGGTACTCATCGCCCCGGCTGGCTTTTATGCTGGCCCGGATCACAAAGACCAGGGCAAAAACCACAGCAAACGGAATCAGCGGGAGGAAAATCAAACCAATCAATACAGCACTGAGTAATCCCCATGCAGCAATGGCCAGCAGGACGGTAATCTGGAAGTTCAAAGACTCTTTGGCATGAAGAGCAATGAACTCGGATTGATCCTTTTTCTGATACCAGATCAGCAGGGGAATAACTACATTAATGCCAGGAATGAAGCAGCCAAACAGAGTCAGGATATGCGAGAACATAGCCCAGTTTTTTTCATCCGAATCAGGCACCTTCATGATTTGATGCAATGAGTCTCTATCCATGGTGATTGCGAGCCTACGGATTCCAGTTCAGAAAGTTCTCAAGCAGCTTCAGACCACTTTCAGCACTTTTCTCGGGGTGGAACTGCACAGCAAAAATAGTGTCCCTGGCCAGAGCTACATCAAAGTCGACACTGTAATGGCAACGACCAACTGCCATAGCATCGTCATTGGCATGAGCGTGGTAACTGTGAACAAAGTAAAAACGGGAGTTGTCGTCAATACCTTTCCAGAGCGGGTGATCGCGATGTTGCTGAACCTGGCTCCAGCCCATGTGGGGGACTTTCAGCTTTTCGCCTGTCTCATCCACCAGCCCTTTACCGAAGAACTTCACACGCCCAGGCATCAGGCCCAGGCAGTCAACGCCACCGTTTTCTTCACTGTGGTTCAGCATGACCTGCATACCGACACAAATACCCAGCAAAGGCCGCTGACTTTCGACGACTTCGTGGACAACATCGTCCACACCTTTCGCGCGAATCTCTGCCATACAATCACGAATCGCACCGACACCAGGCAACACGACATGATCTGCCTGCCGAATGACCTTCGGATCAGAAGTAACTATTACACGGGTATCTTTGCTGGCGACATGCTCCAGAGCTTTACTGGCAGAGTGAAGGTTACCCATGCCGTAATCGATGACTGCAACCGTCTTCATTCGTTTTACTCCCCAAACTGTTTTAGCTCATGGCTGTTTTAGCTCATGGCTGTTTTAGCTCATGGCTCTCTGAAAGCCATGGCGGCTTAAAGTGCACCTTTTGTTGAAGGCATCTGACCTGCCATGCGGGGATCCAGCTCCAAAGCCATTCTCAGTGCTCGACCAAAAGCCTTGAAGACGGTTTCAATCTGGTGGTGGGCATTTCGGCCACGGAGGTTATCAATGTGCAGCGTCACATTGGCGTGATTTACGAAGCCCTGGAAGAACTCATAAAACAGATCAACATCGAACTGGCCAATCATGGCGCGGGTAAAGTCGACATTGAACTCAAGGCCCGGACGACCCGAGAAATCAATCACAACTCTGGAAAGGGCTTCATCCAGCGGTACATAAGAGTGGCCATAACGAGTCAGGCCTTTCTTGTCGCCCACTGCTTTGGTGAAGGCCTGACCCAGAGTAATACCGATATCTTCTACGGTATGGTGATCATCAATTTCGTTGTCGCCCACAGCCTTGATGTCCAGATCAATCAAACCATGACGGGCAATCTGGTCCATCATATGGTCAAGAAATGGAACGCCTGTCTCGAACTGACTCTTGCCAGTGCCATCCAGATTGATATCTACCCGAATCTGGGTTTCCAGCGTATTCCTTTCAACACTGGCCTTGCGCTGAGCCATGATGATCTCCGATTATATCTATTCTAAGCATGGAGCCTGAATCTGATTCGCTCGTCAGACTCCTGAGGTCGCAACCAGGCCATTATACGGAGCTGCCTTAAAGCAGGCGAGCTATTCGTCCCGTACTTTTTCGAAAAGGTCGCCTTCCAGCCTCGCAAGCAACTTGTCAATCTGCTTTCTCTTGTTCTGAACCAGCTTTCCACCGGAAGGTCTTGCGCGGTCATTGGCCCAGTTTTCTGACCATCCTGCGGTAGAATCCACGCATTGTTCAGCAAACTGAGGTAGAGAAAACGCTTTGGATTGCTCCAGACAGCCCGTGAGAAAGTTATCCACATCCGACTGCTGAATGGGGTACTTGCCAGCGGGTTTCTTCATACTCTTGGGCTTTACTGCGTAAATCCAGATCTGCCCTTTTTCCGGCAGCGACCCACCGGCCATGCTCTTGAGGTGCCTGACATCCACTAACGTCCTGCAATTCCGGGTTTCATTACGATCCAGACCGCTGATCTGTCGATCGGAAGAAGCCAGCAATAAGCCATTGAATAATTTACCATCTTCCTGAGTTACACCCAGAACAGTCCTTGTAGGGGCTTTTTCAACAACTCTGGAAAACCACCCCCGCTGATAGCCGCTGACCCAGACCGGCAACTCAACCTCTGATTTATTCAACTTCTTCTCTCGGGCGGCTTCCAGCATAAGCGTGCCATAGGCCAACAGATATTGATTTTGGCTGGTATCAATATTTGGGAAACATGAAGTATCCGCGGCCCAGAGCTGTGCAGGCAATACAAGGCAAAACATCGCTACCAGCCACCGTTTGAGTGCCGTTACCCCCAAAGTTTCAAATTTCTCCATAACCTGTTCCTCAGATATTCAATGACAGATACAGAAAGAATCCCACAGGGCACTGAGATCAAGAACAGGCCCATAAAATCACGCGAACACCCACTATGCTTTTAGCCGAGACGGTTATCGTGAACATCTTTCATCGTCATGGTTGATTGAAGGGAACTTCTACCCACCATGACATCTGGAAAAAACCACACTTCCATAATAGTCGCTGAAAAGCATGCCATAGTGAGTGGTTATCCATTCCTTAACACTTCCATAATAGTCGCTGAAAAGCATGCCATAGTGAGTGGTTGTCCATTCCTTAAGACCCATTTATCTTTCTGAGAGTTCCTGAGTGAATACGACAAGCCCTCTTTTTGCATTGATCAATAGTCTGATAGCGCCTCACAACCAGCACTCTGTTGTTCTGGGTATCTCCAGTTTGCTCTGTTTCCAGTGCGAGTTTATGGATGTTGCCTGCATGGCAGCCCGAAATACATTTCCTGAGTTTCAGGAGGCCACTTGCCTGCAAAGAAGAGGCTGGGAGGAAATTGAACAAGAGGCCAGCCATCCCGTGTGGTTTCCTGAAAAAGGCACACCACCTTACCCCGCAGTCATCCTGAACCATGGCAGCTCACCTGCTTTCTCAAACAGTATGAAAGAAAGGCGGGAGTTTTTTTTGTCCAGAGGCTACGCCGTAATGATTGTGGACAGCTTCAGTCGAATCCGAACTCTGAAATACTGCTTCAACAAGGAACAGCCCTGTCCCGCTTATCAGGAGGTAGACGAAAGCACCCGGAACATGACCATGAATCTTCCTGAGAATAACCTGCTGGCCGAGATTCGAAGGGAAATGATGGACCGGGTAACCAAGGGCTACTTTTTACTGCCCGCCGAGAGAACAGCCGACCTTTTCATTGCTATTAAAGCCATAAGATCATACAAAAAGATCGATCAAAACAATCTCCATATTGTGGGTTACTCCCATGGTGGTTCTGTCGTTCTGGATGCCATCACCATGGCGAATTGCCGGGAGCAGGCGCTTTACCTGATGAGCCGCTCAAAGGCGTCCGATCCGTCACGGCGTATTATCCCAATTGCGCTCCAGGTACTTACTTTCAGCACTTTCAATCCACTCCGACCACGATCCCAACACTGATGGTTCTGGCAAAAGAAGATACGTTTGTTAAGCCAGAAATCTGTTCAGACGTTGCCAAGTACATCAATCACAACTCTTTCTGGAAGCCCTATGATGTAGAAACATTCAACGAAGGGCACGCTTTTGATATGGAAGAATATCGGGATACCTATAACACCCGAAGCAAAGCATCAGCCATGCAGAAAACCCTGACGTTTATAGAGTGGAGTCAACAAACACGCTCCACGCCCTACTCTGCTTACCGGTGGATTCTGTATTCATTTCTTCCCTTTAAATGAGTCATACAACATTTGGTGGCTGATGGACTAATTCAACACAACACTTGCAATTGATTTTCAAATCTGATTTGTTAAAAGCAATGGTCAGAAGGATCTGATTCATGTCTGCTCGAGAGCTGTTTATGGACAAACCGCTCAGGTTAGGAGTTGTTGCGGCCTTGGCAACACTCACCGCTGTTTCAGCGGACGCCCTCCTTTTACCTCCAAAACCACTGGCTTTGAGCTCATCCTGGGACTGTCGATCAGGCCCGGACGCTGAATGGCTTTGCCGTAACCATCAAACAGACAATTACGACCAGCCTCTGGAAAACGTTGCCTACTCAGCTCCTGAGAGAAACAACAACTATCAGGAATACGTTCAGCCAGAGCGTACAAGACCCTCTCAGCCCGAGCCTGAGACCTATTTCAGACAGGAAGCTGCACCTCCTGCTTATCAGCAACCAAGCCGATATCAGCCACCTGCTCAACAACAACCCACTCAGCAAAGAATTACCCAATTGCTGAGTGCTCAACACGGAAGTTTTGTCATTCAATGGCTTGCCACTCATACCGAGGAGCCATTGATTGATTTGCAGCGCCGCTTCCCGGTTCTGCAACAGGCGACTATTGTTCGTTATCAACGTAAAAACAAAGACTGGTTTGTCCTTCTGGATGGACCTTTCAAAGATCGTCAGTCGGCAATGACGGCTCTGAACAGTCCGCCCCGACTATTAATGACAGACAAGCTGTATCCCTGGACTCGCTCGCTGGCCAGCATACAGAAACTGAACTTGATCATGCCCGGAGAACTCCGGGAGCCGGATGATCTGACCAGACCATCCAACAACGAACGTTATGCCTATCAAGAGCCAGTCAGACCGGACAATAATCGGCTGTTTGCCAGCATTGCACCGGCTTATCCACAGGTGCAGCAACAAGATACCTATCGGGATTACAATACCGATCCTTATCAGGTTTCTGAGCCGCGATATCAAACATCGAATCAGGCTGCAGACCCTTATTATTCGGAAGAACCGGACCTGAATTACAGTGCGCCGCGTCAGCGTTATGCACAAATCAATCCTCCTGTGGATCGCTCCAGAGCCAGAAAACATTATCAACAGGAGAGTTACTCGGCCTACTCCAATCAGGAAGAAATCAGCGACTATCGCGCTCCAAAAGAGACCAGAGAATATCGCCAGCCCAGTAAGCGAAGCATTCTTGAAGCCTCTCAAGGCAGCTATGCCATCCAATGGCTGGCAGGACCCCGCAGGGATACGCTGGAAAGAGTTCGCAGACGTTACGAAGAGTTGCGGAATGCGCAGATCATCCATTATCGCAAAGGCCATCGCGACTGGTATTTGCTCGTGGGTTCTCCCTATTCCAGTAAAAGCCGGGCTCAAAGAGCGCTCAACAAACCTGAACTGGCAAGAGTGTCTACACGTCTCTATCCAAGAATACGTGGGGTTGAAGAATTACAGGGTCTGATCAATGGCAAACCTGCGAGTACCCGGCAAGCCATCCAAAGAGTTGTAGCCCAACCACAAAACACCATTATCAGTGGCTCCGGAAAAAGCTATACCATTCAGTGGTTTGCTGCCAATCAGCCGGAAGCTATTGAAAGAATGAAAAAACGCTTCCCTGAATTGAAGTCCGCAGTAACAGCCCGGTACCGGAAAAACCAGAAAGACTGGTATGTGCTTCTGCAGGGTCAGTTCACCAGCAGTAAAGAAGCGTTGGCCGTTATTAAATCCCCCCAGCTGAAAGACGCGGTCAGAGTCCTCCACCCCTGGACCCGCTCAGTGAAATCCCTGAAAAAGCTTAAAGCCTGGGAAAGTTAACTGCGCGCCCCTCCTCGCTAAAGACCCAATCACCTCCTAAGCTGGTTCAAAAGCTTTAGTTTTACGTCTTAGCCTTATTCTGCATCATGACTTGTCCTGCGTTCTCTCTGAGAGGCTGCCATGAAATTATCCGACTTCTTTATCGCCATATTTTTACTGATAAACACACCTTCAGTTCAAGCCGGTGTAGAGGAGTCTCTGCAATATATAGAGCGTTTATTAAGTGAGGGAAAGAAAGTAGCTGTCATTCTCATGGATATGCAGGAAGGCTTTATTGACCCCGCTTTAAAGAATTACGGAGCAATTATTCAGGAACAAATCAGGCTGCTCGACAGTCTCTCCGGCAAGCCAGGTGTCCACATTCTGGATGTAAACTACGACCCTCATCAAATGGGCAATACGCTTCCAGGATTATTGGCATCTATAAAAAGAAATGTCATGTACAAACTGATATCCAAAAATACCGACAACGTGTTCGACAGCTACAAAACCATCAAGTTACCCAGTGGTCGTGAAATGATTCAAAACGACAATGTTCTGGATACTTACCTCAAAGGGGAAGGTATAAAAGATGTATTCATCACTGGCTGCTATGACGGCGCCTGCATTCTGAATTCAGTCAAAGGAGGACTGGAAAGAGACTATCGGATGATCGTTGATAGAGAGTTGAACATCGTAGATCACACAGAAGGACTGGAGTCTTTCTTTGCCGGAGTCTGGAAATCCCTCAAGGATAAGTCGTCGAATTTAACTTTGATCAGTGATTCTCCGAGGAAAGAGCCTTGTCAAAGTAAATAACAAAACGGCCAATGCACCTCATATATTGTCCCCCAAGGCCTACAGGCATTAAAGGAATTCTCCATTCCTCCAAAACTTACTGATACACTATCCTGAACAAGGAATAACAACGCTCTGTGCCCTGAGATCCCGAGGCCTCCCATGAATCGTCTAATTAAACTCATCGCCTTTGTGGTGGCTGGCATTATTGTTCTTGCCGTTGCCGCAGCCCTGATTCTTCCCAAAGTCATCGATCCCAATAATTATCGGGACGACATCTCGAAACTGGTTTATGACAATACAGGACTGACACTTACAATTGATGGCCCCATTGGCTGGTCAGTGTTTCCCTGGCTTGGACTTTCACTGGAACAGGTGAATGTAAAAGGTGCCAATAACTCGGAGCTGGCCAAACTGGGCACCGCCGAAGTGAGCGTTAAGCTACTGCCTCTTCTGAGCAAAAAGGTAGAAATGCAGACAGCCAAGCTCATGGGGCTGGAGTTGAATCTGGTCAAAGACAAGTCTGGCAAGGGCAACTGGGAAGTGCCGAAAAAAGCCGGTACTCAACCTGCTGCGACGGAAACCACCCCGGTTGAAACGCCCGAAGGAACAACGGAATCCGCCCCACTGGAACTGGATATTGCCAATGTCACTGTTGAAGGTCTGGTGATCAAGTATGACGACAAGAGCACCGGCAAAACCTATGTTGTGGATCAGGCAGGGTTGGAAACGGGCGCTGTTCGTAACAATGTGCCTTTTGACTTTAACCTGAAAGCCCGCATTAAAAGTAATGAGCCTGATCTGACACTGATGACAGGCATCAGTGGTGTTTTAAAGTTCAATTTGAAGCAGGGTACCTATGACCTTAAGGACCTAAAGATCTCAGCCAATCCTGCTGTAGATAATGCAGAAACCCTGCAGATTGTCGGAGACCTGAATGTCCAGCAAAAGCCCATGATGGTGAAAGGTCATCTGGACGTGACTCAATTCAACCCCGGCAAACTGTTGAAAGAGATCAAGATCCAGCTGCCACCTATGGCTGACCCCAAGGCTATGACTCAAATGGCCTTCAAGAGCAGCTTTACTACCGATGGTAAAAGCTTCTCTGCTGAAAAGCTGGACCTGACTCTGGACGATTTCAATATTGATGGTTTCTTCAAGATTGCGAATCTGGAAAAACAGGATATGACATTCCAGTTCAAAGGCAATGACTTGAATCTGGATCGTTACCTGCCACCGGCCACTGAACCAGCTGCGACCAAAGATGAAAAGTCAGAAAGCAAGACGGAAGGTGTTCAGAGCACAGAACCTCCAGCAGTTGCTTCAGGCTCTGCTAAAGAGCTCCCACTGATTCCTGAAGATGCCCTGCGTCCTCTGAATATCAAAGGCTCTCTTGAACTGACCTCCCTGACGGTAGCCAAGCTCACCTTTAATAAGCCCACTGTTAATCTGACAGCCCTCAATGGTCGTCAGGAGATCAAGCTGGCCTCAGGTTTTTATGAAGGCACCATTGATCTGGACGGCAAGCTGGATGTTCGTAAAAAGGGTGATCCCAGAATCCAGACAACCGCAGACCTGAAAGGTATTAACCTGCAGGCTCTGGCTAAGCCTATCCCTGCCCTGAAGTCTATCGAAGGTAAAGTGAACGCAGACATGAATCTGACCACCAATGGTCAGCTACAGAGTGTTCTGACTCGCAACCTGAACGGAAAAATCGACTTCAAAATAGATAAGGGTGCCTTCACCGAGGCTAACTTCGACAAAATGGTTTGCGAGGGTATTGCCAAAATTCGCAAGAAAGATCTCCAGAAAAAAGACTGGGGTAACGCCACCCAGTTCACCAACCTTGGAGGCAGCTTCAACGTTCGCAACGGTGTTGCCAGTAACAAAGATCTGACCGCAGCTCTGACCAACCTGAACCTTAAAGGGGATGGCGATATTAATCTGGTCAAACAGACTCTGGACTACCACGTTGGCCTGAACATCAGTGGTGACCGCTCTCCTGACAGTGATCCTGCCTGTCAGGTAAACGAGGATTATGCCGATGTGACTTGGCCTGTTCGCTGCCAGGGCAAACTGGGTCAGCAGGAGTGTGGCATTGATACCGAACGCCTGGCTGACACTATTGCTTCTCTGGCGAAACAGGAAGTGAAAAAACGTCTGGAAAAAGAAATTGAGAAAAAAGCCGGACCTTTGAAAGATGCTTTGAAAGGCCTCTTCAAGTAAATCTTCTCTCAATAGGCGCAGCTTAAGTTGCGCCCAACTTCATTTGCCTATCGCCTTTTATCCCTGCAGAATCAACAGTCATAAGATTAATAAAAATTGCTTCGCCAGGGGATGGCATGCCTACTTCCAAAATTGCACGACGCTTTAATCATAAAGCGCGAGGCTTCAGCAGAATCAATATGGCCTGCCTGGCCAGCTGCTCCAATATTGCCTACCGGCCTTCAGACGAAATTAAAAAAACTCTGGAATTCGAGGGATTTAATCTCAGCGGTCAGGATGTGTTCTTTGAGTATCGAAAAGACAATATGGACCCGGATATTCAAGGCTTTATTGTCGGTGACAGCAAAAAAATCATCATCAGTTTTCGAGGTACAGAGTCAAAGTTTGAGGACTGGAGCCTGAACTTTGACATCATGCGGGAGGACTGGGTTCCCAATAATAATCTTGGCTCCGTGCATCGAGGGTTTATCGAAGGACTCGACTCAGTATGGACAACTATCAAAGAGCGTCTGAACAAACTTAGTGACAACAATCAAAGTATCTGGATTACCGGCCACAGCCTGGGTGGAGCTCTGGCAGCACTTGCTGCTGCAACAATAGAGCTGCAGGAAAACCAGCCCGTTGCAGGTGTTTATACCTTTGGTCAGCCCCGTCTGGGTAACCGGGAGTTCTATCGCAACTTTCATGACCATGAGAACAACGCAGTTCCTGAGCTGTTCGAAAAATCCCTTGGTAAAAGAACCTTCCGCTGCGTAAACAATTGCGATCTGGTCACACGAGTTCCGCCTCAAATCACCGGCTACCGCCACGTCGGGCATCTGATTTACTTTGACCACGACGGACATTGTCATACCCATGGCAACCTATCCCAATGGGCTACATTCTGGGATCGTTTTGCCGGTAGAGCTGAAGATATTCTGGACTTTTCGGATGGTCATCCTCGCCTGTCATTTATTGACGAGGATTTGGAAGATCACAGCATAGATATCTATGAGCTTTTATCCCGAAAGTTGGCAGGCCTGGCTATTTCAGGCAATGAAGCCTGGCGGGAAATGGTTTAAATACTACGATCTTCCAAATACACGACTACGATCTTTCATTAAAATTTAACAATTCCATTGTCTTGTAATTATGAAAAGGATTATTTATCCTCCGCATCGGCTTAAAGCCAATAAAATTTATCAATGGACGATAATACATAATGAAAAATCTAACTCAGGCTACCCTGATTGCAGTATTTTTGACGTTTTCATTAACGGGATGTGGAGGCGGAGGAAGCAGTAATAACGATTCAGCAGCTGAACAAAATCCACCCGCAAATCCAACACCTCCTCCTGAAAATCAGACGACCTACACTATTACTGTTGATGCTCCCGGAAAGTTTTTAAGTGCTGCAAATTCCCCATCAGCTACTGATTTTATAGACACCCTACTCTCTGGCTTCATGCCAAAAGCCTATGCAGACATTGTAAATGATGCTGAAATCAAGGCAGTCACTGTTAGGGAACCTGCGAATAAGTCCCTGATCATGAGATAATAATCTCAGCAGCTTGATCAGAGGTAGTCATGGACCAACAACTCTCTTTTTCCGACAGTGAATTCAGCCAGAAGCGACGCAGAACTCGTAGGGAAATTTTTCTTGAAAGAATGGAGGTTCTGATTCCATGGAAACGCTTAGAGGCCGTAATCGAGCCCTATTACCCTAAGCGTGGCAACGGAAGACCTCCTTATCCTC
>NZ_LASA01000016.1 GCF_001562015.1 Endozoicomonas arenosclerae
CTTTTTTTAATTAAAAAATAAATGTTTAATTATTTTGATAATGGCAGCATACAGAGTCATTCAATAAATGAGTGAGTCTCAGAAAATTCTTGATACGAATCAGAGCTTTCTTTCTCTTCGAATATTTAAATTTTACAGTTAGTGGTTGATCTGGATTTTTATCTGATTGTTAACTTTACGACCTGGTGTTGTTGTAATTACTTACAAGAGAAGGGGGGCGCCTTGGGTTGGCGATACAGAGAGGTGGAAAGTCGCTTTTAATACCGTTCAATCCACAGTGATTTACTGACAGGGAATCTCTATTCTGAACTCGTGTTCAATCAAAATACAGGAAAAAAAACGTTTTCAACGGAGTTTGGTGAGAGGAAAAGCTGAATTTAATCCAATTGGCAAAAAATCAGCTTTATAGAGTGGCGAAGCTTGAAAGCACCTCAAAAACGACCAATGGTCTGACTGGCACAAAAGTGAGAGTGAACTTACTCTATAGGTTAACGGTCTAAAAGTTGACTTATATCAATACTATAGAGGGGATGATCCATTAGGTTTGCGCACTCGAATTTGTGTGAACTGCTTATAAAGTGATCGCCTTAGTCGGTAATTTCCGTATTGTGTAGGGGTCGGTATGACAAGGGGCACAGCGGGAGTCACAAGAAACATACAGCTAAAAGCTGGGAATTCAGCCTGAAACTGGTCATCAGGAAGGCAAGAATTTCAATATAACTAAAAGTAGGTATGGTATGGGTGAAACTCAATCTCTATTTGAACGAATGGCGAGCACCAGTCTGGTACTGAGAATCATTATCGGTATTGTCCTGGGTGCCGGCCTGGCGGTCATTGCTCCTGAAACGGCTCTCTCTTTCTCTGTACTGGGCTCCCTGTTCGTAGGGGCTCTGAAGGCGATTGCACCCATTCTGGTTTTTGTTCTGGTAGCCGCTTCCATTGCTAACCAGAAAAAAGGTCAGCACACAAACATGAAGCCAGTCATTGGCTTGTACTTGATTGGTACTCTGGCAGCTTCCCTGACCGCAGTGGTTATGAGTTTCGCTTTCCCGGTGACTCTGACTCTGGTGACTACAGAAGCCAGCGCTAACCCTCCACAAGGTATCGGTGAAGTCCTGAACACTCTGCTGTTCAATATTGTTCAAAACCCTGTTGAAGCTCTGATGACCGGTAACTTCATCGGTATTCTGGCCTGGGCCGTTGCTCTGGGTCTGGCTCTGCATCGTGCTTCTGATGCTACCAAGGCTGTAGTTCACGATCTGTCCGACGCGGTTTCCAACGTAGTTCGCTTTGTGATCCAGCTGGCACCTTTCGGTATCTTCGGTCTGGTAGCCAACACTGTTGCCCAGACCGGCTTCTCTGCTCTGGCTGAATACGGCCAACTGCTAATGGTCCTGATCAGCTGTATGGTGATTATTGCTCTGGTAGTCAACCCGCTGATCGTCTTTGCCAAGATCAAGCGCAACCCATACCCACTGATTCTTCAGTGCCTGCGTGAGAGTGGTGTAACAGCGTTCTTTACCCGCAGCTCTGCTGCCAACATTCCAGTCAACATGGAACTGTGCAAGAAGCTGAACCTGCACGAAGACACTTACTCTGTCTCTATCCCTCTGGGGGCCACCATTAACATGGCCGGTGCTGCCATCACCATCACTGTGATGACTCTGGCTGCAGTTAATACCCTGGGTATTCAGGTGGACATGCCAACAGCTCTGATCCTGAGCGTTATTGCAGCGGTTTCTGCCTGTGGTGCTTCTGGTGTTGCCGGTGGCTCCCTGCTGCTGATTCCTCTGGCTTGCAGCCTGTTCGGTATCTCTGCTGATGTGGCCATGCAGGTCGTAGCGGTTGGCTTCATCATCGGTGTGATCCAGGATTCTGCCGAGACAGCCCTGAACAGCTCTACTGACGTAGTGTTCACTGCAACAGCCTGTATCTCTGCTGAAGAAAAAGGCCAGGCGGTTCCAGTGACCCGGGAAGCCAATGCCTGAGACTGAAAACCCTTTCAGTCACTGACAAAAAAAACCGCCGGATGATCCCGGCGGTTTTTTTATGGTCAAAAGAGGGGAAGGCTAGTCTGCTTTCAGATCAAAACGGTCCAGATTCATCACTTTGGTCCAGGCTTGGGCAAAGTCATGAACGAACTTTTTATGAGCATCTTCTGAGGCATAAACTTCCGCTACTGCACGGAGCTCGGAGTTGGAGCCAAACACCAGATCTGTTCGTGTTCCTGTCCATTTCCGGGCGCCTGTTTTGCGATCACACCCTTCAAACCTCAGTTCTTCTGGAGATTGGGCTTTCCATTCAACGCCCATATCCAGCAGATTGACAAAGAAATCATTTGAGAGGGTTTCTGGCCGGGAAGTGAAGACGCCGTGCTGGCTCCGATCACTGTTTGTGTTTAACACCCGCATGCCGCCAATCAGTACTGTCATTTCGGGTATGGTCAGTGTCAGTAACTGAGCCTTATCAACCAGCAAAGCTTCTGATGAGACGGGAAGTGGCCCCCGCTCATAGTTTCTGAATCCATCGGCTAAAGGTTTCAACAAATCGAAACTTTCTTTATCGGTTTGTTCCTGAGAGGCATCCATGCGACCCGGGTTAAAAGAAATCTCCAGATCGACTCCAGCATGAATGGCGGCTTGTTCAACAGCCGCATTCCCTGCCAGAACAATCAGGTCGGCTAGAGAAACTTTTTTGTCTCCAGACTGAGCATTGTTGAAGTTTCTCTGAATTTTCTCCAGTTGCCCCAGAACTTTACTCAGCTGTTCGGGCTGATTCACTTCCCAGCTTTTTTGAGGTTCCAGACGTAGGCGGGCACCGTTGGCTCCTCCTCGCATGTCTGAGCCCCTGAAGCTTGAAGCTGATGCCCAGGCCGTAGAAGCCAGCTCACTGATTGAGAGAGAGGACTCAAGCACCTGATTCTTTAATGCGGTCTGATCCATCTTGTTGACCAGCTCATGATCCACTTTCGGGATAGGGTCTTGCCAGGTCAGAACTTCGGAAGGCACTTCAGGTCCCAGGTAGCGTGTGCGTGGCCCCATATCCCGATGAGTGAGTTTGAACCAGGCGCGGGCAAAGGCGTCTGCAAACTCTTTCGGATTCTCATAAAAACGGCGGGATATTTTTTCGTACTCAGGATCAACGCGCAGTGACAGATCTGTGGTCAGCATAGTGGGCTTATGACGTTTGGTGGAGTCATGGGCATCGGGAATGATGGCATCGCCGTCTTTGGCAACCCATTGGTGTGCTCCCGCAGGACTCTTGGTCAGCTCCCACTCGTACTTGAACAGGTTCTCAAAGAAAAGGTTGCTCCACTGAGTGGGTTGACTGGTCCAGGTGACTTCCGGGCCACCGGTTATGGTGTCTCCTGCCTTGCCACTGCCGTAAGTACTGATCCAGCCCAGCCCCTGGCTTTCCATGCCAGCCGCTTCCGGTTCCGGTCCTACCAGGGCAGGGTCGCCAGCGCCATGAGTTTTACCAAAGGTATGGCCACCGGCAATCAGGGCTACTGTTTCTTCGTCGTCCATAGCCATGCGGGCAAATGTGCCTCGAATATCAATGGCCGCAGCTAAAGGATCAGGATTGCCGTTTGGACCTTCGGGGTTAACATAAATCAGTCCCATCTGAACGGCGGCCAGAGGGTTTTCGAGATTGCGTTCACCGGAGTAACGTTCGTCATCCAGCCAGGTGGTTTCGGCTCCCCAGTAAATATCTTTTTCGGATTCCCAGACATCCACACGCCCTCCGGCAAATCCAAATGTTTTCAGGCCCATGGATTCCAGAGCAATATTACCCGTCAGAATAATCAGGTCTGCCCAGGAAAGGTGTCGGCCGTATTTTTGTTTGATGGGCCAGAGCAGTCTGCGGGCTTTGTCCAGGTTGGCATTGTCAGGCCAGCTGTTCAGAGGTGCAAAACGCTGGTTACCTGTGCCGGCGCCACCACGGCCATCAATCGTGCGGTAAGTGCCAGCACTGTGCCAGGCCATGCGAATGAAAAAAGGACCATAATGGCCAAAATCGGCAGGCCACCAGTCCTGGGAATCGGTCATCAGAGCATTCAGATCAGCTTTAACTGCCTTCAGATCCAGCTTCTTGAATTCATCGGCGTAATTAAAATGTGCCCCCATCGGATTTGAAGAAACGTCATGTTGGCGGAGGATGTCCAGCCTTAACCGGTTAGGCCACCAGTCCTGGTTGGAGGTTCCGCCGCCAGCGGTATGATGCATGACCGGGCATTGACTAACAGACATGAAGCGTCTCCTATTTGTCCCAATAGCACGGTGGCTACCCACCAGAAGATCTGGGCAGCCAGGGCAGGGTATACGGCAAAGGTCGCCCAAAAGTCGGGGCCACCCGGATGCAGTCAGTGTAGTGTGGAAATTGGAAAAACAGAGAAAGGAAATTGTAATTTAGAAGTGATCAGCTTCAGGCAGAAACTGTTAATGGGAGTGTTGTATCAGTATGTATTATTTTCAATGATCCAAGGATTTTTCTCGAAATTAATTTCCGATTTACACTCGGATTCCGTTCACCCAGAGCTTGTCGAAGGGTGGTGGTTTTGGGCTTCGACAGGCTCAGCCCGAACGGGTTATGAGAGGGCTTCAACAAGGAAGTTAATTTCAGACAAGTCCTTTGTAGGTATCACAATAGGTGATTCATATCGGATCATCTCAAAGCAGTCATTTCTCCATAGCGACCCAAGCCATAATATGCTCATCAAACAACTCATCATAGCCCGATCGGGAAAAATACTGTTTCAAGGTACCTTCTATTTCAAAACCAAAAGACTGAAAGAAGGAAATGGCTCTGAGGTTGTCCGCAGCGACCAGTAGCTCCAGCCGGGTATAGCCTTCCTGTTTGAGCTGGTCGGTGATGGTTTTGAAAAAATGGCGACCGACTCCCTGACTTTGTTTCTCTGGGTGAATGGCCAGTGAGCCAATATAGGCAGAATGTCTGAGTCTGTGACCTCTGCGGGATATCTTGCAGACCGCATCAATGCTCTTTGAGTGATTCTCCAGCACCAGAAGTTCGCCGGTCGATTCCAGCTCACAGACAATATCGTCAAATGCTGCTCTGGAACATGGGTCAAAACCCATATTAGGTGCTACGGATGGTGCAGAATAGATGCTGTACAGACTGTCTCTGTCAGCATCTGTAGCCGTTCGAATAGAGGCTACTGGTTCCATACAAAGTCCATTTGCCGAGCGGTTTTTTCTGCAAGTTCCTGACTGTGCAGATGGCTGACCAGGAACAGGCTCATATCAATACCTGCAGTAATACCCGCCGAGGTAATGATGTTACCTTCTTTTACCCAGCGTTGTTCAGTCGTCACATTAAGATCTGGATATTGGCTCTGCAAATCTTGAATGTCTTCCCAATGGGTTGTTACCTGTTGATCAGTCAAAACACCGGCTTCTGCCAGGATAAAAGCTCCGGTACAGACAGAGCTGGTCATTTGAGCGCTGGCAGAAGTATTTTTAATCCAGTCCAGAACCTGAGGCTTTTTAAGTTCGTCATGATGAACGCCACCCACTACCATCAGCAGGTCTATGGGTGGGTGATTGTAAAAGCCGAAATCCGGATTAACGCTGTATCCAGCTCGAGCAGAAATGGTCTCGCCGGTTTCACTGATCAGGAAAGGTTGGAAAGGCTCGCCGTCGGGACAGACCCGGCTGGCGGTGGAGAAAGCCTCAAAGGGACCCGAAAAATCCAGCACTTCAGCATTGTCGTATATATAAATAGCGATATTCATGACTTTTTATTCCTGAAGCTTTGAGGAGCCTTGAATATAAGGATATCTGACTGATCGGGCAAGTTTCAGGAGAGGGATGCTTTTAGAGAGGGAATAAGGTAGTGGCTTGAGATGGTGGCTTTTCAGCCTATATTGATTCCAGCTAACCGTATGTTTTTATGGGTGGAGGTTCTGGAGAAATGCTTTCAATTGAAGTGTACAAATCGGATGGTATTGCGCTGTTACAACCTCACGGACCCCTCACTAAAGATGACTTTGTGTCGGCGGCGAAGGAAATAGACCCTTTTATAGAAGCAGAAGGCGACTTGAAGGGGCTGATCATCTGGACAGAACAGTTTCCCGGCTGGACATCCTTCGGGGCTCTGGTCAGTCACATCCGGTTTGTTAAAAACCATCACAAACATCTGAGAAAAGTAGCCCTGGTGACCGATGCCAAAGTAGGGGATCTGGGTGAGAGAATGGCCAGTCATTTCATATCAGCAAAGATCAGGCACTTTGGCTATGAAAAGCTGGAAGCGGCCAAGCTGTGGATTCAGGAAGAAGAGTAAGGTGAGTTGGGAGAGCCCTTTGTCAGGGCTCTAGTCTTCAGGCTCAACCAGGTCACTGACTGAGATAATCTTTCCTTCATCGGTCTTAACAAAAAGCAGAGAATCACCCGCAGGCATACAATGCCTGGAACCGTCTCTGTTTTTAACGCAGGCCGCATTATAGATGCCGATATTTCTCAGCATTCTCTCCCACTCATCGTAAACGGGCTTAACCTTTGAACGACCTTCATTGACCGGCAGACCCATTCGCATCAGGCGACTGTACATCTGACGAATCTCACGCTGTTTGTGTGGGTAAGCCTTTAATTCAAGGGGCATGGTGTGTTGGGATTTACAGGACAACCAGCGGGTGAACCAGCGAGGGTGATCATCAGCTCTATCCGTTTGCCATTGATGTCTACAAAGGGCGCTAGCTTGATCAAAGTCCTGCTGGGTGACTTTTTTTGTGGCCGTACCACAGCCCGATAAAATGAGAGTCAAAGCAATAAAGGCAGTCTTTTTGACCGACGTGAGCAAGATCCTTCTCCACAATGGAATCGTCCTGATTCATCATCCTATCGGTTTGCTGAACCCTTTACAATGAAGGGGGGCAGGGGCTTGAATTCACCCCCGGTATTTGTGAAGAACTTCAACAATTTCAACCTGATAATCCTGATACCACAGTTCTTTGCCTCTCTGCTGGGCTATTTGATGCTCAGGATTATTTTTCCAGGCTCGAATGCTGTCCTTGTCTGACCATTAGGAAATGGCCAGTTCCTGATCGCCTTCGGTGCTGGCAATAAATTCGATACAGCCGTATTCATTCAAAGCCAGATTCCGCATTCTTTCAGCTGTCTCACTGTATTCCTGATCCAGCTGTTTGATCGTTGCTCTGAAAATAACAGCGTACATAGTAGCCCCCGATTAATGGTTCATACCTGCATACCAAGAAAACCTGGCTGCGTTTGAATTTGTTCAATCCAGCGTTCAATACCCGGGTAGAGACTCAAGTCAAAACCACCTTCATCGGCGACATGGGTGTAACCAAACAGCGATATATTGATCTGAGCCAACACTTTGCAGTCCGTTTTTCTATATGATCACACCTCAGTTTTTGAGGTGTTTATGAGCAAGGTTGACGGTCGCAAAATCTCCCATGAAGTGAGAGAAACCATTCGCATGGAAGCTATTCAGAAATGGCTTGATGGTGCAACTGTAAAGAGCCTTGCTGAAGAGTATGGAACTGATGAATCCTGCATCTATAGGTGGACTGGAAGGTACCGCAAGGGTGGGATGGAAGCCCTCAAAACTCGGCCAATAGCCCACAGCAAAAACGCTAAACTCTCGCCTGAGCAACGAGTGGTCTTGACTCAAATCATTCTGACCAAAGACCCAACCGATTACGGATTTTATAAAACGCTCTGGTCACGAGATATTATCGCCTCAGTAATAAAAACCGAGTTTAACGTAACTATGCACCCTGCAGCCGTTAGCAAGATGCTCAGAAAAATGGGGTTGTCTCCTCAGCGGCCAGTACGAAAAGCCTGGCAGCAAAGCGAAAAAAAAAGTACAGGAGTATCTGGATATACGCTATCCAGCCCTTCGTAAACTGGCAGAAGAAAAGAAAGCGATTGTCTACTTTGTTGATGAAGCCAGCATACGCTCTGACTATCACAGTGGCACAACCTGGTGCCGAAGAGGTTATACGCCGACTGTCACCAAGACAGGAGCTCGGTTTGGCATCAACATGATTTCTGCAGTGAGTGGTGAGGGGCATATGCGCTACATGACCATTCCGGGTCGCTTCAACGCCGATATTTTCATCAAGTTTCTGAAACAAATTGTCAGCTCTCATGACTGCCCGGTTCTGATCGTGACCGATGGGCACTCAGCACATAAAGCCAAGAAGGTAATGAAATACCTCGGCAAGGAAGAGCGATTGTTAGATATCCAGTTACTACCGCCATATTCTCCGGAGTTGAACCCAGTAGAACTCATTTGGAGTGTATTAAAGTCAGGCCGCATTGGTCGTATGGCGTTGAAAACAAAAGATCAATTTCTCAGAGCGGTCAGTTCTGGATTGAAATCCATACAGAGGAAGAAAAAAATGATTTTAGGGTTCTTCCGAGCTGAGAACACCGCTTATGCTTGCTTAGAAAAAGTTCATGCATAGGGTGTGCTCAGATCAATATAGCGGTCACTAATACAATAGCCCCGGCGGTGTAATAGATATAGGGAGGAATTTCCAAAGGTGGCGGAATGGTGTTTTCAGCACTGGGGGACACATTGATGGTATACATCGGTGTGTAGGTTGAAGAAGTAGACCCAGGTACAATACTACTTTGTCCTCTGCCAAACAGGGTTGAAACTGCAGTGATAGCACCCGGAGATGAATAAGGCTGAACAACAGTGGCTGAAGGAGAATGTAAATCCGGTCCCTGTAGAAACAAATTGGCTACAACCCGATCTCTTGCAATAATTCCGTCCCCGGAATCATTCAATATAAAGCACTTGTCCTGAAGCTCCGAAACATCAAAGTAAAAACCAATGGTCCACTCCAACTCTGTGGTGTGCGTTAAACATAACCCCGATTGTTTCAAACACATAAAGTCATAAGCTTTGAGGGCACCGTCCTTACCAATATACGAATCATAATGTGCTTTCGATTGATTGACAGGCAAGCTTGCCAGCAGATAACTGCCCTCTTGCCAGACAATATCCCTGTCAATTACATCTGCAGGTACTGTGACGACCCTCAAATGCCCCGACTCACAATCACAAACCGTATCAGAGCTGGCTGTACCAGCAATGGCCTGTTTGAAGGGCTGGACACATTGCCTGTGAGGATGGCAATCATACGAACAATCAAACTGATAACCGGGTTCAGAGTGATTGGAAGCTAATGGAAACGCATTTCGAAACGTTCCAGAGGGGCACCTTTCACAATGCTGTGAAAAGTCGTAGTTTCGAGATCCATCGCTGTTGTATTCATTATAAAAAGGCGCTACTGCCTTATTTACCTGGTTACAGCGCATTAACAGTTGACCGATACTGTCTGAAGCTCTGAATCCCGAAGGGCATAAGTTGTCGCAGAAAGCATCTTCAGTACAGGACGAACCGGATCCGGAACAATTAAAAAAACGCTCCTCATTAATCAGACTCTCTTTCAATGCCTGAAAATGATTCAGTGCCAGGGCATTTTCGTAGGGAGACACTTCATCCAGCGCTTGATTTTGTGAGTAGAAAGCAGCAGCGTTGTCTTGGGTAAGATCCAGCTGAACACCCGGTTCACACAAGAGAATATTAAAGTGAGGGCGGTTTGATACAAATGCACTGTATTTAGGGTCTTGCAGTACTTCCTGAGAGCCCTCCTGAACGAGAGAAGAATGCTGTTTAAGACTTTGCCCGGACAGTAAAGTATTGGTTGCTAACAAAGTTTGCGTACATGTTATCGAGCCATTTTCGGCTTTATGCAACAAGCCAAGACCGAGAGTTAAATCTCCTTCCTCCTGATCAGGCTGTTTGTTTTGACATGCCAGCCGATCACTAACAACCGCCGTATAAACCTTGCACGCATTAAACGGCAGAACTCCCCCTGTATAGGGAACTGCTGAGACACCCGGAGGAAGCTCTGATGCCCAATGAAGACCTGAATAGAGAAAAGATAAAAGCCCTACATAGGCAAAGATAAAAAACGATCTGGAATGACGAACACTCTGAAGAAACATCAATACATCTTACAAATTTATATCATCAGAAAAAGAATAGAAATGAATCTGTATTCACAGTAATTTTTAATTAAAATTAATAACCAATTTCTTAAATGATAATTTTATATGGAGCGACTAATTCGTAAAACAAGCAACTCAATAAAGGCTCATTACCCCCATTCCGAAAGAACGTATCAAAATTTTAAATAGATTCATGCGAGAAATAGATCAGAGGTGTTAAAAAAACACCCCTGATCCAAAACATTAAAGCAGAATACCCAACATACGACGCAGAGGCTCAGCAGCTCCCCACAACAGCTGGTCACCTACTGTAAAGGCAGACAGATATTCAGGCCCCATATTCAACTTGCGAATACGACCTACCGGGACATCCAGACTGCCGGTCACTGCTGCCGGAGTCAGTTTTTCCATAGTGACGTCACGGTCATTAGGAATCAGTGATACCCAGTCATTGGCACTGGCTACAATACTTTCCACTTCAGACAGTGGCACATCTTTCTTCAGCTTGATGGTCAACGCCTGACTGTGGCAACGCATGGCACCAATACGGACACAAACACCGTCGACTGGCACCAGTGCCTGACCATCCAGTCCCAGAATCTTGTTGGTTTCAGCCTGGGCTTTCCATTCTTCACGACTCTGGCCGTTTTCCAGCTGTCGATCGATATAAGGAATCAAACTGCCCGCCAGTGGTACACCAAATTCGCTCTGAGGAAGGTCAGAGCTGCGCAGCAGATCAGACGTTTTACGGTCAATGTCCAATATGGCACTGGCAGGATCAGCCAGTTCTTCAGCGACGTTGTCGCGAATTACACCCATTTGAGCGATCAGTTCGCGCATGTTGCGGGCACCTGCTCCACTGGCAGCCTGGTAGGTCATGGCACTGACCCAGTCCACCAGACCTTCACGGAACAGACCACCAATAGCCATGAGCATCAGGCTGACAGTACAGTTACCGCCAATGAAGTTCTTAACACCGGAATCAATCGCCTGATCAATTACTGGACGGTTCACCGGGTCGAGAACAATAACACTGTCGTCCTTCATTCTCAGGGAGGAAGCAGCATCTACCCAGTAACCATTCCAACCGCTGTCACGCAGAGGCTGGATTACCTTGTTGGTGTAATCACCACCCTGACAGGAAATAATAATGTCCATGGCTGCCAGAGCTTCAATGGAAAAAGCATCCTGTAAAGCCGCTACCGGTTTACCCTGATCTCTACTGAAGAGCGGACCCGGCTGACCATGCTGTGAAGTGGTAAAGAAAACCGGATCAATGTTCGCGAAGTCATTCTCTTCACGCATTCGATCCATAAGTACTGAGCCGACCATACCACGCCAGCCGACAAAACCGACTTTTTTCATAATCCCTTCCTCAAACCTGTAAGCTCTTTACTACGGCATCACCCATTTCTGAGGTGTTCACCAGCGTGCAACCTTCTGAAGCGATATCACCGGTACGCAGCCCCTGATCCAGCACATCACTCACCGCCTGCTCAATGGCATCAGCCGCTTCAATTTCAGCCAGTGAGTAACGGAGCAACATCGCCAGAGACAGAATCTGTGCCAGAGGGTTTGCTTTGCCTTGACCGGCAATGTCAGGAGCTGAACCATGAACCGGCTCATACATACCCTGATTCGCTTCATTCAGGGAAGCAGACGGCAGCATACCGATAGAACCGGTCAGCATCGCTGCACAGTCACTGAGAATGTCGCCAAACATGTTGCCAGTCACCATCACATCAAACTGTTTAGGTTCACGGACCAGCTGCATGGCAGCATTATCAACATACATGTGGCTCAGCTCTACGTCGGAGTAGTCTGAAGCCATATCAGACACTAGCTCACGCCAGAGCGCTGTCACTTCCAGAACATTGGACTTGTCAACAGACGTCAGTCGGCCACCACGCTTTTGAGCGGCTTCAAAAGCCACTTTGGCTATACGCTTGATTTCAGACTCACGGTAAACGTAGGTGTTGTAACCTTCACGCTCACCACTCTCGAGTGTGCGCACACCTCTAGGCTCACCAAAATAGATGCCACCGGTCAGCTCACGAACAATCAGAATATCCAGACCCGCCACCAGCTCATGCTTCAGGCTGGAAGCTTCCGCCAGCTGTGGAAACAGCATCGCCGGACGCAGGTTGGCAAACAAACCCATCTCGGAACGCAGTTTAAGCAGACCGCGCTCAGGACGATTCATCATGGGCTGGTCATCCCACTTGGGACCACCCACGGCACCAAAGAGAATGCCATCAGATTTCTTGGCGACAGCCAGGGTTTCGTCGGTCAGAGGGACGCCGTGTGCATCCAGAGAGGCACCACCCACAAGCCCTTCACTGACTTCAATATCCAGTCCGAAACGTGCTTTGACAACATCCAGTACTTTCAGGGCTTCTGCCACAATTTCAGGACCGATACCGTCGCCAGGCAGGCATAAAATCTGTTTACTCACTTCCCTTTACCTCTTACCAGATCAGCGGGATTAAGACACTGAAGCCAGATCCCGCTGCTTGAAAAAATTATTTATTCTTAGTGAATGGCGTCAAACAACCAGGGCTGACTTTCACGATGACGCTCTTCAAAGGCCTTGATGGCATCAGCGTCTTGCAATGTCAGACCAATGTCGTCAAAACCATTCAGCAGACAATGACGTCTGAATTCATCAATTGAAAAACTCAGTTCAGTGCCGTCGGGCTTGATCACTTTCTCTTGCTCAAGATCCACCTTCAGCTCATAACCTTCCTGAGCTTCAATTTCGTTGAACAGCTCATCCACAACGGCTTCAGACAGAGTGATCGGCAAGATACCGTTCTTGAAGCAGTTGTTGTAGAAAATGTCGGCAAAGCTGGGGGCAATCACGCAACGAAAGCCAAAATCATCCAGTGCCCATGGCGCATGTTCACGACTGGAACCACAACCAAAGTTCTGGCGAGCAAGCAGCACTGACGCACCCTGATAGCGCTCTTTATTCAGAACAAAGTCAGGATTTAATGGACGGGTTGAACAATCCTGCCCTGGCTGACCTTCATCCAGATAGCGCAACTCATCAAACAGGTTAGGTCCGAATCCACTGCGTTTGATGGATTTCAGAAACTGTTTGGGAATGATCATGTCGGTATCAACATTGGCACGATCCAGAGGTGCCACGAGACCCTTAAGAACTGTAAATGCCTTCATGATGTCTTACCCCTCCTGTCCCATGAACTGACGCACATCAACAAAGTGGCCTGCCACTGCAGCCGCCGCAGCCATGGCCGGGCTGACCAGATGAGTGCGACCACCAAAACCCTGACGACCTTCAAAGTTACGGTTGGAGGTAGAAGCACAGTGCTCCCCTGCTCCGAGCTTGTCGGCATTCATGGCCAGACACATGGAACAACCAGGCTCGCGCCATTGCAAACCGGCTTCTTCAAACACTTTATCCAGGCCTTCCGCTTCAGCCTGCTCTTTCACCAGACCGGAACCTGGTACGACCAGAGCTTCTTTCACGGATTCGGAAACCTTGCGGCCTTTCACGACAGCTGCCGCTTCACGCAAATCTTCAATACGGGAGTTGGTGCAGGAACCAATAAAGACACGATCAACAGGAATGTCCGTAATCGGCATGCCTGCTGTCAGCCCCATGTATTCGAGGGCTCTTTCGTAACCTTCTGCATCGGTGGGTGACGGCACGGTAGCATCGACAGGTAAAACCATCTCTGGAGACGTTCCCCAGGTCACCTGAGGTTTAATGTCTTCGCCTTGCAGCACAACCACTTCATCAAATACTGCATCAGCATCTGAGTGCAAATCCGACCAGGCTTCAACTGCCTTGTCCCAGAGCGCATCTTTGGGTGCAAATGGACGACCTTTGACGTAATCAATGGTGGTTTGATCAACCGCTACCATACCCGCACGGGCTCCGGCCTCAATCGCCATGTTGCAGACGGTCATTCGACCTTCCATGCTCATAGCTCTGAAGACATCACCACCAAACTCAATGGCAAAGCCTGTGCCGCCAGCCGTACCAATTTTGCCAATGATCGCCAGTACGACGTCTTTAGAAGTAACGCCAATACCCAGCTCACCATCAACACGGACCAGCATGTTTTTCATTTTCTTGGCAACCAGACACTGGGTGGCCAGAACATGCTCTACTTCAGAAGTACCAATACCGTGAGCCAGTGCACCAAACGCACCGTGAGTGGAAGTGTGGGAATCACCACAAACCACGGTCATACCCGGCAAGGTAGCGCCCTGCTCCGGGCCTACAACGTGAACAATGCCCTGACGGGTGTCCATCATGTCGAACTGGACAATGTCGAAAGCATTGCAGTTTTCATCCAGCGTTTTGACCTGAATTTTGGAGATAGGGTCTGCAATACCCTCAATGCCGGTTTTACGCTCATTGACGGTGGTTGGCACATTGTGATCAGGCGTCGCCAGGTTGGCATCGATGCGCCATGGCTTACGACCTGCCAGTCGAAGACCTTCAAACGCCTGGGGAGAGGTCACCTCATGCAGCAGCTGACGATCAATGTAGATCAATGCTGAACCATCATCCCTTTGACGGACAAGGTGGTTGTCCCACAACTTGTCATAAAGCGTCTTACCTGCCATTAGCTGAATCCTCATCACAGCATTTAGATTTTAAGCGTATCCTAGAACGAGAGAACAGATTACTCAAATTCATCTTTTTCATGCTATTAATAACCATCAGGAATGAGTCAGAGATTTGAAGTGATCAGATTACCGATGGGAGTTGCAGGTAAATGAGCTTAAGGCCACTGTTTTCGCTTACTGCTGACTCTCATTGGATGAGTGTTTACTGGAATTTCTCAACTCGCCACTGATTATTGTTTACTCACAACGGTTAACCCAATAAATGGATATACCCACACTGACCGCCTTTCTGACCGTAGCCGAGTGTAATTCGTTTTCACTGGCGGCAGAAAAGTTGCATCTGACCCAGCCGGCCATCAGCAAGCGAATAGCGTCTCTGGAAAGTCAGCTCGACACTCAATTATTTGATCGTACCGGTCGGCAGATTAACCTGAACGAAGCCGGTCGAGTCCTCTTGCCAAAAGCCCGGCAAATGCTGGAACTCATGAAAGACACCCGCCAGGAGATCAGCAACCTGAAAACTCAGGTAAAAGGTCCCCTGGCTATGGCCACCAGCCACCATATAGGGTTGCGCCGCCTGCCCAATATTCTCAGGGAATATTCAAGACTGTACCCGGAAGTTAAGCTGGATATTCACTTTGTGGACTCGGAAGTCGCCTATGAGATGTTGAGCCGAGGCGAGATAGAGTTAGGCATCATAACCCTTTCTCCGGAAAATCCGGACCGCTTTCAGTCGCGACTGATCTGGGACGACCCCCTGATTTTCATGGCAGCAAAAGATCACCCTTTGTCAAAACTGAAAAAAGTGACCACTCAACAGTTGAGTGAGCATCAGGCGATTCTCCCGGGCTCCAACACTTTTACCTACCGACTGGTTCGAAAACTGTTCGAGAAGGAAGGACTCTCCCTGCAGACAGCCATGTCATCCAACTACCTGGAAACCATACGAATGCTCACCGCCATCGGTCTGGCATGGACAATATTACCAAAATCCATGCTGGGTGATGATTTGGTGGAACTGAAGTCTGATTGTGAGACACCTTCTCGAAAACTTGGCTATATACTGCATAAAGAACGGACGCTCTCGAATGCGGCTCAGGCCTTTCTGGAGTTATTGAAAGACGAATGCTAAATATTACTGAACGCTCATAAAAACACTAAACCCATGTTGCTCCAGGAAGTCAGCGCTTAAACTCATAAAGCTAAGGATTGCCAATCTTCTATTGAATCACAAATGAATCGACACACAGCAATCCGGAGTGGATGTCTTTTGACTGTTGCATTGCCCAATCGCTGTTTGAAGGCAGGTCTGATGCTATTTATGGCTATCTGCTCCATCGTATCAACAGCTGACGACCTTTCATTTTCTATTCAAATGAATAAAAAGCACCATGGCGACGTTACGCTTTATAGTCATGAGTCATTCAGGTCGTTGAAATATGAATTAACTCTAAAACTGGCAGACAAATTCGCAATCAATTCGAACTCTACCCATAGCTACTTACCAATAGAAGTCAGGCCGACACTGTTTATCTGGTTCATGTCAGCTCGAAAAAAAAGTTCAAACTCAGATGATTACTATATCGATATGCGAATTGGACAAACACCACTCAGCACAGGTTTCAAATACTGGCTGGTATCCGATTCATTTCCAACCCCTTACTCGGTGGGAGTGCTTTCATACACTGATCAGTTACTGACACAAAGAGAAAGGCATCCACACCTCCTGGAAATGTTCCTCAATCTCCCGCTGACAGTAGATAAAGACCCAGAGCCCGTTCACACCATTTTTGACCTGGCTATGTACCCTGCAGCTCTTACGATCACGTTCACGGGTTATAACACAACTGAAGAAGATGAAAATAATGTAATGGTTATACACTGGTTTGCACTTATTCCTGTCACAGACTCAACCCCTTTTTACCCAATTAATGGATCGGCAAAGTATATCAACCATGAATTAACGGAAGTTCACTACTCTGTACTGCCTTCCTATGAAGTCGACTTTATACGCCCCCACCGTCAGAAAAAGAAACAGGCTGTAAAAGTTTCACCCCTAAAAGTCCATACAGCTACTCTTGCCCAGGTAAAGCAACCATCAAGACAGCCCCAGACTACTGGCTACCAGACTTATCCTTCAGATCAATCAACGTTTGATCTCACCAATGCCGGAACCCCTTTTTCATTTCAACACCACTCCCGATTCAATCTGCTTTTGGAACACACTGTCAAAACTCAATTTCAATACTCAGGCTCTCGAGACTTCTCACAACTCACACCTTTATAGTAATTCTTGATTCGAAAAACTAACCCTGGGCTTCTGATACTTCGATAGCAGTAACCATTGTTATTCTGAGACCCGCCCCCATAATGCATCTATCTTTCATTGAACCGATGGAGTGCTGTATGTTCAAGGCGCTGTTGCTCGAACAGGAAGGCAAAACCACTGTATCTTCTGTCCAGGAACTAGACGATAGTCGTTTACCCGAAGGGGAAGTAACGGTGGCAGTGGATTACTCGTCACTGAACTATAAGGACGGTCTGGCCATTACCGGTAAGGGTAAGATTGTTCGCAATTTCCCCATGGTTCCAGGTATCGACTTTGCCGGCACCGTTATAGATTCTGCCAGCTCTGATTTTGCTGAAGGTGACAAGGTTATTCTGACGGGCTGGGGAGTGGGTGAAAACCACTGGGGCGGCATGGCCCAAAAAGCCAGAGTCAGGGCCAGCCAGCTGGTCAAAATGCCTGCAGGACTCGACAGCCGCAAAGCCATGATGGTTGGTACAGCCGGCCTGACGGCCATGCTCTGCGTTATGGCTTTGGAACAATCCGGCGTTACTCCAGACCAGGGCGAAATACTGGTGACCGGTGCCAGTGGTGGTGTGGGCACCGTCTCTGTAGCTTTGCTGGCTAAACTCGGATACGACGTGGTTGCGGTATCTGGTCGTCCTGAAAACTCTGCAATGCTGGTAAACCTCGGCGCCAAACTGATCCTGCCAAGAAGTCGCTTTGAAGAAAACGCACGGCCACTGGACAAACAAATGTGGGCTGGCGCTATTGATACCGCAGGGAGCAAAATCCTGGCAAAAGTCCTCTCTGAAATGAATTACGGCGGCACCGTTGCTGCCTGTGGTCTGGCAGGTGGTTTTGACCTGCCAACCACAGTCATGCCATTTATTCTGAGAGGTGTGAACCTGCAAGGTGTTGACTCAGTCATGTGCCCGAAAGAGAAACGCATCCTCGCCTGGGAAAGACTCATTGAACTGCTGCCAGAAAGTTTCTATGAACTGGCGTGTCAGGAAGTCTCCCTAGAAACAGTCTCAGAATATGCTGAAGCTATTACTTTAGGGCAAGTCACTGGCCGTGTGATTGTGAAAATCTAAGCTCACACTCAATAGGACTCAGACTTTTTGTCTGAGTCCACTCAGCGGATATTGAACTAGACTGTAACTCCCCCCCAATCATCAAAGGGATGAGTTACATGCCTCGAACGAGCATCGGCATATTTTTTCAGAAGTGTTTTTCAGCGATATTTCTCCTGAATTTATCCACCGCCTTTACTCGTAATGCAGTGAATAAAACGTCCTCTTATTATCATCGCTCCTTCACCCTTTTACTTTGCCTGCTATTACATAGCTCTTTTTCTCAAGCCTCTCTCCCCTTCTATCTTCTCAGATCAACGCTTGCTCCAGACCATGAGCAAACTCAGATTGAACTGAAAAGCTTTCTCTCAAGTCGGGATGTCTATTTGCATACGGACTCCTGCGGCCATGGAAAGAACAACCTTATGGCCAGCTCTGACTCAGGTCAGATGGTCTGTATCAAGCGTTACCCTGGTGTCAGAAATGAGCTAAGAGGCGAGCTCTACAGCTACCATTTCAGTCAACTTCTCGGTACCTATAATGTCCCTGCAATCGTCATTACAAAGCTGAGTTATTCCGATCCTTTTTGGGCTCCTCATCGATCCATGCTTGAAAAGCTGAGCTGGCATGAAGGTAACTTATTAGTAGTCAGTCAGTACTACCAGGGATTGTCTGATGCCTACTTACCTGAGGCTTTAAAAAGCAAAGAAGGGCTTAGGCAAACAGCCTTAAAACAGGAGCAGATAAGCCCAATGCTGCAGTGGTCCCATTTAATTGTGCTGGATTACCTAACAGGCGAGAACGACCGACTTGTCAGCACATTGGTTAATCTTGAACAAAATAGCTCAATGTTTTCCTACCCCGTTCATAATCTCGGGTGGCTCTTAATGGATTCCGGGGAGTTATCCAAACAACACTCCCAGAAGACCGGTTAGAGCTGCTTTCCCGCGCTTCTTGATATTGTGCAGGCACTCGAAGAAACCCAAATACAGCGGTAACTTCTCTTGTGATATACCCCGATGAGGACGCAACCAGGAACGCAACAGCGACCAGAACCCCTCCATTGTATTCACATGAATCTCATGAAAACCGTCGCCGTCCTCATCTCGTGCATATTCACCGGCT
>NZ_LASA01000017.1 GCF_001562015.1 Endozoicomonas arenosclerae
GGGAACGGTATTTGAAGTGGCTGAGGGTTAGCTCAATCCAACGGTAACATTCGTCCTTGGAGTCCCAGCCGGGCTCCAGACAGTCTGCTTGTGAAAGGAGGCTTCTTACATCCTCCAGGGTTTTGATGAAATGGGTGTTCATGATGATTTTCATATCCTCATCATGAACGACAGTGCTGAAGTCGGCTCATTTCATGTTAGAAACCAGCCCCTTCTTCAGGCTCATTTCATATTGGAAGAGACTCATATTTGACTAACTGTCCGGCTGAACTACTTTACTCCTGTCTCTGATTTTTTTATCAAACAGGAGCGTTCATGACCCGAGCCCGCAGTACCTTGATTGATCCTGGTGCCACGCCCTACTATCACTGTATAGCTCGATGTGTCCGTCGAGCGTTTTTATGTGGTGAAGACCACCTTACCGGGCAGAACTATGAGCACCGCAGGCAGTGGGTGGTAGATCGGCTCAATGAACTGGCGACTGTTTTTGCCATTGAAGTGTGTGCGTACGCAGTGATGTCCAATCACTATCATGTTGTTTTGCACATCAATACCCGAGAGTCAGAAAGCTGGAGTCGGGATGACATTCTGAATCGATGGACACAACTTTTCTCAGGACCTGTTCTGGTGCAGAGGTATCTGGCCAGCGCTAAACTGAGTTCTGCAGAGTGGTCGCGTGTCGATGAGTATGTGGAAGAGTATCGTCATCGTCTCAGGGATATCAGTTGGTTTATGAGGTGTTTGAATGAGCATCTGGCGCGTGAAGCTAACCAGGAAGATGGCTGTAAGGGACGGTTCTGGGAAGGGCGCTACAAAAGTCAGGCCTTGCTGGATGAAGCTGCGTTGCTAACCTGCATGGCTTATGTGGATTTGAATCCTGTTCGTGCAAAAATGGCAGATACACCAGAGACATCAGATTATACGTCCATCCAAGAGCGCATCGGGCAAGTTAAAAAGCCCGGAGCCCGCCAGCAGCCGATTACACTAATGCCTTTCCGTGTGCAGGGACAAAATCCGAACGAAGCCCTTCCCTACATTCTTCATGATTACCTTAAGTTGGTAGACTGGACTGGTAGGGCTGTGAGGCAGGATAAAAAGGGCTCGATTTCTGAATGCGCGCCACCTATTTTGTCCAGGCTGGAAATAGATTCGGATGAATGGTTGAAAACCATGGCCTGGAATAATCGCTTTTATCGAGCAATAGGCCGATTAGACGTTATGAAAGCCTATGCTCGTGAGGTAGGTCAAAAGTGGGTTCAGGGAATGTTTTCCAGTAGTCGTCTATTTTTAGAGCGCTAAAGCTAATCAGTATTTCTGCCGTGTCTGCTTTGATGGATTGCCTGTACAGGCTTTCAGAGCAATCGTTCTCTCCTCTTGCTGCTTGTAGACTGCTTGTTATGAAAAAGGTTCATGACACTGGTTTGTGGTTGGCATTTTTTGTGTTCAGTTGATTGAAGTAAATAGTTGGCTGCTATGACTTGGTTGAATTCTATGGGTGTCCTAGATTCCTTTTTATTACCCGGTTACCGGCTCTGTAGATAGCGACACGGTTATTGAGGCATTTGAGGATTTTGCGATCAAGATGGAAGATCCCAAATACAGTTCTGATGATCGCTACACCGTTGTGATGGTGGACAATGCCAGCATTCATACCAGCCATAAATTCAGAGCTAAGGTTGAGGACTGGATGATCGAGAAGAAGCTGATTGTTTGCTTCCTTCCGACCTATTCTCCAGAGCTGAATCTAATAGAGATTCTATGGCGCAAAGTGAAGTATGAATGGCTGAACCTCTTGACAATTATGTCATACAAGGAATTTGAACAAGAAGTCAATCGGGTTTTCGAATCATTCGGTCAGGAATATACCATTTCATTTGCATGACTACTTAGCTGTTGCCAATGGAATATGAGCAGTTACAATACACGGAAGCTTTGGGCTCTGTTCACAGTAAATGTTGGTATGCTCCTTAAAGCCATTGATACCAAGAAAAGCCAGGATTCTGAAAGTCTCTGTATTAGCAGGGCTTCCAGAGGCTTATCAAACATTAGCAACATTTATTTTGAACAGAGCCGAAGCTTTGTAACTGATGGGAGTCAACAAGGGAAGGAAAAAGTTCTCACCGTACCCTGGCTGAAGGCCCTACGATGGCTCAAAGAACAGGCTGGAGAGTTGAACCTATTAAGCCTTCCTGGAAAGCACGGGAGATAGCCAGTGAATTGGATAATGACTGAAAAGAAGATGAATATAATAAAGAAAAGTTTAAAGTGCGCGGTAGCTGTCATGGCCTTCTCGGGCGGAAGCGGATACGCCAATGCGGTAAATTTTGAGGTGAACCTTAGCAAACCGGAGAACCAACAAGTTGCTTCTATTCTTGATTTTGGTCGTATAACCGCAGATATCGAAAGTCGAGTTTCACGCGTATCCAAAGCCGCGTTTGATAGTTGTTCACTTGACGATATACAGAGTAGTAATCTTACCATTGGGGAGGTCGGTCCAAATATCAGCGTTGTGTTAAGGTTTCCACCGTTTCAGTATCAAGCCGGTCGAACCTATTATTTCATCGGACAATCTGATGATAACGATACTCAACAATGCGCATCGGGCATGAAGTTCTCTGTACAGATTGCTGCAGAGCCTGAACTCACGCCGCCTGATTTTGGAGAAGGCTCCAGAGAGGTCAATGTCGATTTAAACGATAACCCATCATCAACGAGGCATGCCGCCTTATTAAATGATATTCTTCGCGTCGGATCAGATACCAGTAGCAAGCTGGTACGAGTTTCTAAAGCAGCATACGATAGCTGTGATCTCGAAGAGATCCAGAACAACCCCAGTAATATAGGTAATATTGTTCCAACCAATGAAAGATTGAGTAAGATTCTCTTATCACTTAGAGAGTCTCTTGGTTACAGAATAGGCCAAACCTACTACTTTATCGCCCAGGATAATGCGGAAGATACACAATATTGTCAGGCGGGTATGAAGTTCTCGGTTAATATTGCCGAGTCGATTGATCCCCGGCCGTCTTCTATTGCCACAAAAATTATTTCCGGCTTTACACAAAACTGCGTGGCCGCACATGTAGATCGTGTTTTCCCATACACGTGCGATTCATTTGAAGACCAGATCTGGAAACTGGTTCCCGTCCCACAGAACCCCACTGCATATATTATTCAGAATAGTGAAACCAACCAGTGCCTGGTTGCAGACAATAATTCTGATAACGGTGTATTTGTGTTTGGTTGTAATACATCTTACACCGATCAACAGTTTGTATTCCGTAAAAATAATGACAGGTTCAATATTGTTAACAAGTATACGAACAGCTGCCTCAAGGCTGGTAACAGTATTACTAAAACGGCTTGTAATAATGAACCTGAGCAGCAGTGGGTACTGACAGAAACGACAGGTTTAGTGACTGAACAGTAAACTTATGGCGTTCACATAAGACCCTCAGGATGTTCAACTCCGGCCTGGCGGTTACCGATGCTTAACGGGTAACTGGCAGGTCGATTAAGATTATATGAGCGAGTGGTTGCTGCTCAAAAATCGTAGGCAGAACGTAAGCACCATCAAAACCGGCGTACTGCCAGACTCACTCTTAGTTTGGGATCGTAAGCCTCCAGAAACCCTTGTTTTCATGGAATACGGACAGCCAGAGTTCCTTATAGGGGGACTTAGGGACACCCACACATTTGACTAACCGTCCGGCTGAACTACTTTACTCCTGTCCCTGATTTTTTTATCAAACAGGAGCGTTCATGACCCGAGCCCGCAGTACCTTGATTGATCCTGGTGCCACGCCCTACTATCACTGTATAGCTCGATGTGTCCGTCGAGCGTTTTTATGTGGTGAAGACCACCTTACCGGGCAGAACTATGAGCACCGCAGGCAGTGGGTGGTAGATCGGCTCAATGAACTGGCGACTGTTTTTGCCATTGAAGTGTGTGCGTACGCAGTGATGTCCAATCACTATCATGT
>NZ_LASA01000018.1 GCF_001562015.1 Endozoicomonas arenosclerae
CGGGTAATCATATGCGTCCGGTTCTGGCTGGCTACTTTCAGTGCCATATCTCCCTGACCTTTTTCCTTGAAGCTATCCACAGAACTGTTGATGTAGAGCACTTCAACGTTAGGTGTCAGGACCAGACCCGTAGCAACATGGTCCATGTTGATGTCATAACCCAGGGAAGCGTAAGCCGTCCATTCCTTCGCTGAGGGGCTGGCTTTGTATTCCTGATTAAAGAGTGGGTCACGACGCTTGCTGTTCATGTCGGTCATGCCGTAGGTCAGAGCAGTGTTGAAGTGCCACTGATCCTTGTTCCAGGAAGCAAAAGGACCGATGCGAAGGTTGCTGGCCTTCATACTGCCCTGAGAGTCCTTGAAGCTGGAACTCATCTTCTGCATGCCAATCATGAGACCGAAGGTCCATTCGCTGGTGAACTGTTTGAAGACACCGACTTCCAGACCGTAACCGTTGGCGTCGAACCCGGCCAGGTTGTCCACCTTGCCCTGATCCATCTTGAAACCGTAGATCTGGCCGTAGCTGTAGAGACCGCCTTCCTGAATCAACTGCCTGTTGAGGGTCTGCTCACCAGTAGAGGCCAACATTTCACCGGTACTCAAATCTTCCAGATGGGCGCTGGCCAGCATATGGGTATTATGGAAACTGTTCATAGCAATACCGTGATGAGACATAGCGGCAGTGGACTGAACCGTC
Source organism: Endozoicomonas arenosclerae (assembly GCF_001562015.1). GTDB lineage: Bacteria > Pseudomonadota > Gammaproteobacteria > Pseudomonadales > Endozoicomonadaceae > Endozoicomonas_A > Endozoicomonas_A arenosclerae. The sequence goes on from NZ_LASA01000018.1 coordinate 697, forward strand.
ACTGCTTGAGCCATACCGGCTGCGTACATGGACTTAACTTGCTTGCCGACTTTGCTGGTATCGTTGATCACGGTGGCCTGTTCGATTTCACGGCGCAGTCTTTCCTGCTCCTGACGCTGCTTCTCTTCTTCCTGACGTTTGCGCTCGGCTTCTTCTGCTTCAGCCTTGGCTCTGGCTGCAGCTTCTTCATCTTCCTTGGTCGTGTCAGGTCCAGCTATCTGTGCAACAGGTTCACCCGTGTAAACCGTTTCTTCATCGTCAGCGGCTATACCCAGAAGATAGTTTTTAGCTTCAGTCGCTTTGTAGAACGCTTCAGTACAGGCCTGCTTATCATCACACTTGTCGGGGTGATGAGTTTTGGCGTACTCACGGAAGGCCTTTTTGACCTCTTCTTCACTGGGTGATGAGTTCTCAGTCAGGCCCAGCAATTCCAGAGCCGCTTTGCGCCTGGGCTCCAGCTCAGGTCCATAAACGGTGTAGTTCTCCAGGGGCTCTCCAAGGTATTTATGATCAACACCGACGTGATAGCTGCCACCCTGAGGGTTATTAGCTTTCAGCTTGTCAGCGGTTTCTTTGCCATCCACTGGTGAAGTGTTCTCATCACGGGTAGCTTCAGGCTCTTCTTCCTGAGGCAATGGCTTTCCTTGATAAGTATGCTCAAGACCTTCCTGATAGCTGCCGCCCTGAGGGTTGTTTTTGGACAGACGCTCGAATTCAGCCTGTTTAGCTGCTTTTTCAGCTTTGGCTTGAGCGGCCTTGTCGTCCTGAATCTCTTTGTCTTCAGGGGTAGAGGTTTGGCCGAACAGACTGGCGTAAACCCTGGAAAAATAAGAGGGCTCGCTCTTGGGCGCAATAACCGGTTTTGTGAGGTTTGAGTCCTTCTCAACCTGAGTCTCGGCTTCAGTCTTTGGTCCATAAACCGTTGGTGGGGTCTGAGGCGTCGGTGTAGGTGTTACAGAGGGCGTCGTTACAGTACTTTCAACGCTGACTGTTGGAGTCGGTGTTGGAGTCGCAGTTGTTGAACTGTTTGTCACAGCTTCAGTATTGGAAACCGTCACTGAAGGGGTGGATGCTTCAGTTGTTTTTGAAACGCTTTCAGTAGCCGTGGGTGTCACAGTTTCAGTGGTTCTCTGGGCATCTTCAGGCATCGATGTGCTGCCAAAAATACTGGTGTATAAACGACTGCTGTATGACTGACTGTTGCCTGTTGGCTTGGTGCTTTCTGTTGGAGTGACTGTGGGCTCAGTCGTTGTGGTCTGAGTGGGAGTCACTTCAATAGTTGGCTGAGAGGACGTCTTGGTGGGTGTTGTCTCAGCCAGCGTTTCTGATTCAGTCTTTGGACCAAAGGTTGTGGTACTGGTGGGTGCTTCAGTTGTTTTTGAAACACTTTCAGTAGCCGTCGGTGTCACAGTTTCAGAGGTTCTCCCGGCATCTTCAGGCATGGATGTGTTGCCAAAAATACTGGTGTATAAACGACTGGTGTAGGACTGACTGCTGCTCGTTGGCTTGGTGGTAGCTGTTGGAGTGACAGTGGGCTCAGTCGTTGTGCTCTGAGTGGAAGTCGCTTTACTACTCTCCTGAGAAGAAGTCGTGGTAGATGCTTCAGTTGTTTTTGAAACACTTTCAGTCRCGGTAGGTGTTTCAGGGGTTGTTGANGCTGGGACATCTTCAGGCATGGATGTGTTGCCAAAAATGCTGGTGTATAAACGACTGGTGTAGGACTGACTGCTGCTCGTTGGCTTGGTAGTAGCTGTTGGAGTGACAGTAGGCTCAGTTGTTGTGCTCTGAGTGGAGGTCGCTTCACTAGTCTCCTGAGAGGAAGTCGTGGTGGGTGCTTCAGTTGTTTTTGAAACACTTTCAGTAGCCGTGGGTGTCACAGTTTCAGTGGTTCTATCGACATCTTCAGGCATGGATGTGTTGCCAAAAATACTGGTGTATAAACGACTGGTGTAGGACTGACTGTTGCTCGTTGACTTGGTGGTAGCTGTTGGAGTGACAGTGGGCTCAGTTGTTGTGCTCTGAGTGGAAGTCGCTTCACTCGTCTGCTGAGAAGAAGTCTTGGTAGGTGCTTCAGTTGTTTTTGAAACAGTTTCAGTAGCCGTGGGTGTCACAGTTTCAGTGATTCTATCGACATCTTCAGGCATCGATGTGTTACCAAAAATGCTGGTGTATAAACGACTGCTGTATGACTGACTGCTGCCTGTTGGCTTGGTGCTTTCTGTTGGTGTGACCGTGGGCACAGTGGTTGTGGTCTGAGTGGTGGTCACTTCAATCGTTGGCTGAGAGGACGTCTTGGTAGGTGTTGCTTCAGACGGCTTATTGTCTGGATTCAGCAAGTAGTCTCTGGCGCTTTCCTTGGCTTTGGTTTTTTGAGGTAAACGTTCAAAAGCCTGCAAAATTTCATCTTTGCTGGGATGTGGGTTCTCGATATATAAGGAATCAAGAGCAGCCGCTCTCATCTCTTTCATATATGTCTCAGAGCCAATAAGAGTAACAGGTTCTGTTGTTGGTACTGTAGCAGTGGCATTGCTGACAACTACAGCAGTTCTAACATCGTAAGCATCTTGTGGAGCAGGAGATTCGTCATTTTCTTCATAGAAGAAATCCATTTCTGTTTCTGAAACTCCTTCCCAGTAGCTTCCACCCTGAGGGTTGTTTTTCATGATGCGAAGCGTTTTTTCGATCTGCTGCCTTCTTTTTTCATCGATATGTGGATCCAGCAAGCCTTCTTTGGCATCACCGGCCTGCTGCATCAACACATGATATTTTTCTTTATCTTCCGGGTGTTTGTCCGGGTGATTTTTGAGTGAGAAATCACGAAAGGCTTTTTTAATGACTTTTGCAGAAGGGAAATCTTCTTTGATACCCAGAAGGTTGAGGGCCTCTCTCCGTTCTCCGTAGTACTCCTGAATTTCCTCAGGTGTAAACCCTTCTGGTATGTATTCATCGTTGTCTTCCTGGGCATTTATAGCGCCCACGGTAATACAGCTTGTTATGGCTAACGCCAAGAGGGTTTTATTGAAAGTTCGTTCTGCCGAGTTAAGGTCCTTCATTGTCTTGCTCCCTTGATTGATACTGGAAAGTAAGACTGGTGTTTAAATGCGAAGTTTCGCCTGTAGCATTACTGTGCAATGTCCTTATCTCAATGATTGATCTTATCTTAATGATTTATAAGACTTTTTTGATCCTAACAGGGGGGTAAGAGATGCTGACAAAGTGCTGGCGTAAAAAGGGCCATACGGCGAACCGCATGACCCCGGGAGCAACCGTTAAGGTTAGAATTTCATTTCATAAGTCAATGCCAGTGCGTGGCTCTGACTGCTCTTGCGGTAGAACCGAAGTAGTCGATATGGAGATTCTGATTGTTTTCCAGAATCATCGAGTAACCGGCGTTGTAGTAGATGGCGTCTTTACCGTAGCTACCGGTTTTCAGCTGCTGCATGCTGCCCTGATCGACATAACCTGCCTTGATAGGGGAGTCATCCAGCATGCTCTTCTGGTAGCCGACACCGAGTCTGAACTCTCTGGGCAGTTCGGTATCCGGAATCAGGTAGGACATTTGCAGACCGGTACGGGTAATCATATGCGTCCGGTTCTGGCTGGCTACTTTCAGTGCCATATCTCCCTGACCTTTTTCCTTGAAGCTATCCACAGAACTGTTGATGTAGAGCACTTCAACGTTAGGTGTCAGGACCAGACCCGTAGCAACATGGTCCATGTTG
>NZ_LASA01000019.1 GCF_001562015.1 Endozoicomonas arenosclerae
AAATTTCATAACGCTCTGAGATAGCCAAGCATACCTCCTTCAACGTCTTGTCTACTTCATCGCTAAAGACCACTCTTCGATACTTTGCTGGACAGACCAAGTGATACATAAGAACAGTGACATTGTGGGATTTGTGGATGAACCTACTTTTAGCCATCCACAAAATGTAGTCACAAGTTCATGCTGCGGCTAATGCCGCAGAAACGCAGCAAGCTGCGGGGAATATGACCCGTAGAGATTCAAGGCGCCTGATGAAGTGCCTATCAAAAGACCAAAAGGATTAAACTCAGCCTGCAAAAAAGCGTCCAGCACACCTGCCGTAAAGATGCCGCGCTGCCCTCCCCCTTCCGTCACCAGGGCCACATTGGCAACATCCTGGGCAAGATAGGACAGACCATCAAAGTTTTGTGCTGAATAGGATATGTGTCTTCCTGGCATGGTAATAATCTCATCAATAACGCAGAGGGAGTCCAGGAAATTGGACGCAGACTGTTGTATTTAAACCCCACCGGCTCAGAAAGCCGGATGAGGTCAGGGTGCTTTTCCGGGCTTGACTGATCATCTCCTGATCAGACAGTGAAAGGATATTGCGACGAGCGTACTCTTTGAAATTGATTTAATTTATGACCCTGATTAGAACTCAATAATTAACTTCTTCACAAAGTTCATGAATACCGGTAGCCGATGATCAGTGCGCAGGCCAGCAACAGCTGATCCTTGATAAAAAACACACCAGAACCATTCAGAAGAGGAAAGAATGCATCTTCATTCCAGCCGGGTACTGAAAACAGAAAGGTCAGGGTACCAAAAGCAGTAGCGGCTATTCCCAACACACCCAGTCGACCCAACGTTCGATTCATGGGCATGCACAATAGAAGCAGGAGAAAGAGCCATTCCACAATACCAATAAAGTTGGAAGCCCCCTGTACATCCCAGATCAGATATGTCCAGCTGAACAGGAAGTTGGATTCCATCAGCCTGACAATGCCCTCCGCTTCAAAGGTGTAGAATTTCAGCCAGCCAATCCAGCCCATAACAATGGCAACCCCTGCAAATGCCAAACGTGTCAGCCAGACTTTGAACGTCTCCAGACTTCTACCTGATTTCATCTGTTCAAGCTGGAAAACCAGAACATAGGCAGCGACTACGAACATAGAGAGGTATTTCACAATCCCCTGCCCTGACCCCAGGAACGGGAATCCCCCCAGACTGCTGACCCAGACAGGATTGGTAAACAGGAAAAGAAAGTTCAGCAGGAAAACCAGTGAGGCCATTGCCGCTCCCACTGCGCCTGCTAAGGGTCTGGAAAGACCTGAAAGAAGCAGCAAGCCTGCTGTGATTTCAAACATCAACATCAGAACAGCAATGACAGAGCCACCCAGCCAGGAAAGCAAGGGGGCGAAAAGCGGACTTTTACCCAGCCAGTACTGGATCGATTTCAACTCTGGCTCGGTCAGCTTAAGCCCTCCCAGCCAAATGAGATAGATCGCACACACCAGACTCAGATAGATCACCAGCCCTTTTTCACTGGACCTCCATGTATTGAAAACATTAACCCATTGACGCATAAAACTGTCCTGTTCGATTTATAATTCCACAAATATAAAAATAAACTATTTAGTTCATTTTTATTGCTAAGCACCATAATTGGCAAGCAGATAGCTGTCAAACAAGTTTTGAACTAAATCGTTTAGTTTGTTATTTTTGTCAGCGAGTTAAATCAGGTGACTGCCATGACAAGAACAGAGGAAAAGAAACGGAATGCCATCCGAAAAACGGTAGAGCTTTGTTCCCGATTTGGCTTTCATGGCACCAGCATGGACCGCATTACTGCAGAAACGGGACTGTCCAAGGCAACCATCTACAAATACTTTGCCACAAAAGAAAACCTCATCGCCTGTGCGCTGGAAAGCTACAGTGATCTGGCAATGGAGAACCTGGATCGGTTACTGTCAGATGAATCCCTGACCCTCCATGAGAAACTAACCGCCCGCTTTGATGCTTTGCGAAAAGGAGTGGATCTGGGACAGTTTCATGGCTGCTACTTTCAACTGGCCTTCAGTGAATACGCTCAGGTCAACGAGAAAATCAGCGGCGTTTGCACGCACTACAAAAGCAGTGTCATTAACCGAATAGAGCAGTTGCTTAAAGCCAACGATATTCCAGAGGCGGGAAAAAAGGCCATTAAAGCAGAAATGGCCTTCAACGGGCTGCTCTCAACACTGCACCTGTCACAGGAACCCGTTCTGATTGATATGGCTGAAACACTTTACATAGACATCATAACTGCCCAGTAGAACAAAGCGCTAATGCACACACTCCGTTCATCCTGAGCCTGTCGAAGGATTCTGGTAATCACTTCGACAGGCTCAGTGCGAACGGTATGCAGTATGACACCTGGCTGCACCAGGCATTGTCTGGATTAAACCATTTCAGCTTGTGATGAAGCTGCACCACACTTCCAACAATGATCAAAGTGGGAGCTTTCACTGTATTCCCCTCTACGATCTGACTGATGTTTTCCAGGGTTCCGGTAAACACTCTTTGCTTCTGAGTGGTTCCCTTCTCTATAAGCGCAATGGGGGTATCCAGACTGCGTCCGTGTTTATGCAACTCTTCACAGATTCTGGAAAGCCCCATCAATCCCATATAAAACACCAGAGTCTGGGATGGATCGACCATTTCATGCCAGTTCAGGTTGTAACTGTCGTCTTTAAGATGACCGGTTACAAATCTTACTGACTGGGCATGATCCCGATGGGTCAGGGGAATACCGGCATAACTGGCACAACCGGATGCCGCAGTAATGCCTGGCACCACCTGAAAAGGAATGTTCTCTTCGGCCAGAGTATCAATCTCTTCACCACCCCGACCAAAAATAAAGGGATCGCCACCTTTCAGTCGCAACACCCGTTTGCCTTCTTTGGCCAGATCCACCAGCAACTGATTGATCTCTTCCTGGGGTCGGGCATGTCGATCACGCTTTTTACCCACGTAAATATAATCAGCGTCTCTGCGGCACAACGACAACACCTGCTCTGAAACCAGTCGATCATGAAGCACAACATCGGCCTGCTGCATCAATCGCAACGCTTTAAATGTGAGCAGGTCCGGATCACCCGGACCACCACCGACCAGATACACCTCACCCGTGGAAACCGGCTCAGACTTTGCCAGCTCTTCTTCCATCAGACGCTGTGCAGCTTCGACATCACCCGAAATAGCCTTCTCGGCCGCATGGCCCGTTAATACCCGCTCCCAGAAATACCGTCGATCATTAATGTGACTGAACTTACCGGCTACTTTTGATCGAAACTGTCCGGCCAGTTCTGCCAGACGGCCATAACCAGCAGGCAGGATTGATTCAAGCTGTTGCCTCAACATACGAGCCAGAACGGGAGCTTTGCCTCCAGTAGAAAAAGCCACCATCACAGGAGAGCGGTCAACAATAGAGGGCATCACGGCATTGCCGGATTCAGCATCATCCACCACATTCACAAACAGGTTTTTTTCTTTCGCCTGCGCGGCTACTTCAGAATTCACAACTGGATCGTCGGTGGCGGCAATTACAAGACAGACGCCGTTAAGGTCAGAGGCTTCAAACACTTTCTGCCTATAGGCATGGAAACCTGACTCAATCAGCACTTTTAAATCAGGGTGAATCTCCGGAGACACCAGCTGAATATGGGCACCGGCATCGTTCAATAACCTGGCCTTGCGCAGGGCAATGTCGCCTCCCCCCACCAACAAACAGGGACGATCACGAACTTCGAGGAATAACGGCAAATAATCCACTCGGGCCACTCTCTCTTCCAGTTATCATTATTGTTTCCAGGAAATGCTGCCTTCGCTTCATGAGCGGGGTCCAGGCGCATTTCTCTCATCGTTGCGCGCCATTCTACCGTGAATGCTTATGCGCTAATAAGAAAAAATAATTTGGAGCTTATTCCATTCCTATTCGGTAATCCCTAACTGATCATTGGCACTGTAGTTCTTATCATTCTCGCCGAATAATTCAAAACTGATTGCCTGACAGTCTCATACCAATTTTTACCGGGTTCTGAATGAATAAAGCCGCTTCACTGAGTGCTACTGCGGACAGGGAGTTTTTCCGTAAACTCTGGCGTCTGGCCCTGCCTGTCTCCCTGCAATCAATGATGTTTTCCCTGCTGGGATTGATCGATATTTTGATGGTGGGTCAGCTGGGCGAAACCTCTGTAGCAGCGGTAGGTCTGGGTAACAGAATCTTTTTCTTCAACCTGATTCTGACGGCCTCTCTGGGCAGTGGCATGAGTATTCTTGCCTCGCAGTTCATTGGTTCTGGAGACACAGCCGGGTTACGGAGAACTCTGGTTCAATCATTGCTGGCTTCGATTCTAATTACTTTGCCTTTCGTAGCTTTCTACATGTTGTTGCCAGACCTGGTTATTGGTCTTTCAACCAGCGACCCGGAATTAACCCGACTGGCTATTGAATACCTGCTGATCACCGCTCCCTCCATTATTTGTGCGGCTATTGTCGTACCTCTGGAAGCGGCCATGAGAGCATCCGGTGATGCCAGAACACCAACCCGGGTTGGCTTTTATGCCATTGTGGTCAATGTCATCCTGAACTATGTCCTGATCTTCGGTCATTTCGGCTTCCCGGAACTGGGGGTGGCCGGTTCTGCCTGGGGCACAACCCTTTCCAGGTTCTTTCAGACGGCTCTGTTGCTCTGGTACATAAAGCAGTTCAGAAGCCATTTGATTCCAAAAAAACAGGATGTTGATCTGGGCATGAAAAAGAAGGAGCTGAGTCGCTACTTCAAAGTCAGTGTCCCCATAGTGTTGCAAGATGGTTCCTGGGCGTTTGGTCTGATCGTATACAGTGTCATCTATGCCAGTATTGGCGTGAATGAGCTGGCTATCATGTCGGCCATTTCTTCCATTGAAGCCATCCTGATTTCACTGTTTATCGGATTTGGTGTGGGCGGCTCGATCATTCTTGGCCAGGAATTAGGTGCACAACGTTATGATAAAGCCTGGCGACAGGGCTGGATGATGCTGATCATGTCTCCTTTTATTGCCCTGTTTATCGGTGCCCTGCTGATTATTTTCCGCACTGATGTCGTCACTCTGTTTGGCAAATTTGAAGGAACCACCATGACCATGGCTCAGGAAGCCATGATCGTCGCCAGTATTGGATTATGTATTCGTGTGATTAACCTGATGGGGATTATTGGACTGCTGAGAAGTGGCGGGGATGTCAAAGCCACCGCCATCATTAACATCGTTGCCATGTGGGGTATTGGCATACCCATGGCCTGCCTCGCTGTTTACTGGGGGCTGCCGCTGTACCTGGTATTTATTTTCAGCCTGTTTGAAGAATTGTCCAAGGCTCTGATGGTACTTTTCAGAGTATTCTCACGACGCTGGCTGAAAAATCTGCTCTCTGAACCTGTCACCCAGAGCACTTGAATGTGCTCTGGTTTATTTCAGACCTCATTTTTCCGGAGTACGTTGCATCCAGGCCACTCTTTGCATCTGCTTCATTTCATCAGGATCGACATTGCACAGAAAATCCCTGATGCAATCTTCCATCCTGACGGGGTCCAGATAAACCGCATTGGGTTTATCCATCGCTTCCAGAACCCTGGAAGGGTCGGCAGAAGTGGTAAACCTGGGTGTCTGTGCAAACACGCCTTTTGACAGTATATCCGGAACCCCTTTAAAACCGTCCCGGCCCGACGCATCCGCCACCATAAAGCCGGCCAGTTCCATACCATAGATTCCGGGGCTGAGCGGTTCCTCATTATCCATGGGATCAATATGAGTCGGGGTTTGCAACAACAGCTTCCAGTCAGCTTCCTCAGCATAGTCCTTCATGGCTTTTTCAAACATCAGCAACAGCCCTTGCTTGAAATTGCCCTCATCATTATAAACAGCACACATTTTCTTCACTTCTTCCGGATACAGCTCTCTCGCAATCCTGTACAGCGATGCTCTCAAATCATCGACACAAACCGGCCAGACAATGGTAATACGGTCGGATGAAGAGGCTTTTACCGGAAAGGCCGGCAACCTGACGGACAAGCGGTTGCTATCGGGTCCTTCACCTGTCGGAGTATCCTTGTATTCCTTGTCCAGAGACCGGGTTCTCATCATCTTCTCTAGATAAGGGATCTTGAATCGTATGCCTTGCAGTGCCCTGGCCTGATTGGTGTCTTCATGGTAATAACGCTTGGCTCCCGGGGGTATCTCACGCTCCTGTATCTCCTCATCGTAATACTGGTTCATTGCCAGCTCGGCTTTATGACCATAATCAGGATCCCCCTCGAGCACCTTGAGAAAACCAATAATGGATGACGGAGGTATCGCCTCGAAATCAAACGTCATACTGCCCAATATTTTGGCATAAGAAGCTCTGGAAATTCTGCCTTGCTTGAATTGATAGTGCAGCGAACTGGCCAGCTGCCAGCAAGTATTGGTAAAGGCATCTTTTCTTCGCTCTTTTAAACGCTCTACCCGCTTGCTGTAATCAGCCTCTTTTTCTTTAGATCTCCTTTCCAGCCTCATTTCCCGAACAGAGTTTCTACAGAACAAATCTACCAGCCTGACTATCTGTGTTTCTTCGTACTCTCCCTGACGACCTTCATTTTTCTTTTGGAATATCTCGTCCATTGAATGCCATACATGGGATGCCGTATAGAGATCTGAGTACCTGTTTATCCCCAGATCCATATCCATATCACCCTTCATCTGTACTATCAGTTCCCTGATAAATTCTGAATTGAGATCCGACCTGGAAAGATCCTTTCTGAATACTCTTAACACTACGCTTTCGCGATCCCTGTCACCTCCACTACTACCCAGCAGTAATGCGGAGTCGACATCCATGTCCTTGGACAAGGCATACGCTATGCCGCCACCTGTTGCAGCTACGGCCTTGCCAGCCATTTTTGCGGCCCCAGTGAGTCCGGACTTAATAGTTCCCCACCAGCCTTTCTCCTGTTTAGTACCGTACTCCTCATCCAGTCGATCCTGCATATCAGGATGTCGAGTCTGGGTAAATTCCTGCAACTTTTCAGGCGGCAACTTACTGGTAATTTCTTCCACCAGATCAGGAGACAGATTGGAGGATTCCATCATAGAAGCGATCTGACGACCCGAGAGCTGCTCCATTCCTCTATCTATTCCACCACGGGTAACATGCTTGGTGACTTCGCTGACATTGCCATCGGTTTGTCGACGAATCGCTGATGCCAACTCCTGGGATTTCATTTTACCCAGTAGTTCTGCTGCTTCTTTGACAGGTACTTTCTTCATCATCTCACTGAGTCGGTCTCCGGATACCTGATTCATCATTGCGTGATTCAGTTGTTGGGGCATCTGGTCGACGGCTGAAGACAGCAGCTCTGTGGGTGCATGCTCCAACATGTCTGTCACGATTTCATCGGGTACTTGAGACATTAATTCACTGTGATCTTCACCGGACAGATTGGAGAACAAATCAGCCTTGGTTCCGGCAGGCAGGTTGCTCATAAGCTTCGCCCTTTGCTGGGGTGAAAGCTTTGCCAGCATGGCGGCCATATTGTCATTGGGTGAAGGAGTTGCCTCCTGGGAGGAGCCTGACTGAGTTAACTTCTCAAGACTGGTCAGCTGCCTGGCCAGTTCCGAATTCTCAACCTGGCTCATGGCACTGACCAGATGAGCATCTCCCAGTGCTTCAACCGTGGAGCCTGTTAATTGCTCAAACTTCTCATGGGGCAATTGTTTGGTTAGTTGAGCTTTCTGCTCTGGAGAGGCATAGGTCAGAGCCTGAGTCAGTTTGCTGACCGATTCAGGATCAACTTTTTCTCCACCTGCCAGTGCTTGCTGGAAGGCTTCGACACTGTCAAAGCCGATCAGTTCGGCAAGATCTTCAGGTGACATATGCTTTTGCACTTCAGTCGCCAGAAGATCTCTGTCTACTTTCATCAGAGCTGACGCCATCTGCTCTTCAGGGATAGACTGAATCATTTTTTCAAAATCGCCACTGCCTGAAGCATTGTACAGAGCCTGCTTCTGCTCAGGGGACAGCTGCTCCATGAAAGCAGCCTTCATGTCAGGGCTGCCTTCACGCAACAGTCGGGCTTTGTCGTCAGGAGAGAAGTGTTTGGACATGAGTTCTGCGGTCTTCTCTGGATCCACTTCCCTCATCAAATTCGCCAGCAACTCCGGATCAGATCTTTTCAGCGTTTTACTCATGTCCTCCGGTGACAGGACTTCTAAAGAAAAGTCGAGCAATGACGAAGCCTGCTCCTCTTTTTCAGACTTCACCTTGTCAGACCCAGAAGCCCCACTATCCTTGTGCTGCGGTTCGGATACAGCGCCGGGCACACTGTCCACCGAACTTTCTGAACCTTTAACCGGATTTTTAACAGCAGTCTCTGGAGACTTTTCAGGTAGCTTTTCAGGTAACAATGGCCTGACATGCAACTGCCCTTCTTCTGCCAAAGTCTTGAGCCCGGAGTCCCAGCCGGTATTCTTTTTCTGGCTGTCCAGTGTCGACAATGCCAGTGTTTGGAGACTTTGACGTTTGCCCAAGTCCGGTAATCGCAATACCCGGCTGCTTTCATCATAAACAGGCTTTGACTTTTCTCCCTCCAGAATCACCGTGACCGGCTGGGGGCAGCGTTGATTGACATAATCACAAAGCGCTTTCTCACGAACCACTCTGCCTTCATCCACCTTGGCTCCTGATAACGCCCCCTTACCGGCATGCTCAACCGCCTTCAGAGCCAGTCGGTACTCTTTGTTGAACCGGGCTTGCCACTGACTTTTGGGCAGGTCTTTCATTTTATTGGCAGCATCGAGCAGTTTGGCCAGGGGCAAGCGGACGGGTGACTTGCAGTTATCCAGCTTACGAGCCAGTTGCCAGTGTTCGGAAACCAGCCAGTCGGTAAATTTCTTAAGCTTCTGGTAGCGTCGGCTGACAATGCCGCGAAGTTCTGACTCCTGGAAACCGTCGAGCCTTTTTTGAACACAGCGGCTCTTCAGTGCTTCCGAAGATGTCTCACGGCCACTGTAGTCGGATGGGTTAATGGTGGCGATCAGTTGGAAACCAGGAGCCGGAGTACCTCCCAGAACTTCATTGAACAGACCCTCAATGTAACGGCTCGGCATGGTGTTCAATTCACTGATCACCAGAATAGTGCCATTCTCCATAGCCCGTGCTGCCATCTCCTTCAACTCTTCCCAGTTTTCCGGGCTGGCATTGATTCTTTCAAATTCAGGCTTTCGCGCTTTACTGCCTAACCAGAAGGGCAGCAGTCGATCCAGCAGAACATCCTTCCCCCTGCCGGCTTCGCCTTCAATAACCATGGCAGACTTGCCACCAGTCTTTTCCAACTCCTGCCAGACACTTCTGGCCAATGATTTAACGGCCGGCGTGTCATAATCAAAAAAGTCCTGAGGATCCCGTGCCGCTCTCCATGCTTGATAGAAGGTTTCATATTGCCTGTCCCGGACTTCAACCAGTGCGGTCTTGCTGGGAAACTTTGACTTAAACCAGTTCTCCAGGGCCCTGGCTTCCCTAGCCTGACCCTTTTCTATCTCCCCTTCCAGACATTCACGGGTAGATTGCCAGAGCACTGCATTGAACTCTTCTTTGGAAGGCTGCCCACCAGCACAGTAATCTTTAACGCGAGCCAGAATGTCTTTAATATCTCGCGGACTGAATGCGTGTCCAGGCAAAATCTGACGATAACGGCCGTATAATTCACTAACAGTAGTGACCGCATAATCACGTAATTCATCAGACCACTCACCCGGTATTGCCGGCTCCACAATGGTTTCAGCGAGAATGGATTCTTTGAAGGGACGATAGTAAAGCGTCAGGGTATTTTTGCGCAGGACCGGATCAACTATACGACCATCATAGTATTCCGGATTACCGGTCATTATGATTCTGTGCTTGTCTGTCAGCTTGATCACCCGCCCCATGATAGAAATTTCCGGCGGTTTCTTGTTCAGTCCCTGCAAGGGTTGCAAAACACCCAATTTGACCAGGTTGGCTTCATCAAGAATCAACACCGGTGGCTCTGCCATCTGAGCCCATTTGAGAATGGGACCGGGCTCCAGTTCGGTATGGTTATCCTGAAAACGACTGATCACTTCGAAACAATCGCTCTCGCGCTCCTTGCCCATCTTTTGCTTTAAAAGCTTGCAGTTCTCCTTGCTGAACTCGACTGTCAGATTCTCACTGTTGACAGGCGTATTACTGATTTCACAAAGTGTTACCCAAAGACTGTCCTGAGCAGTGGAGAAGGCCAAATCTTCCTTACGCAGGGTGACAGGGTTGGCCACCAGCTTCTGGGTACCAAACAACTCATCCTGGGTATGCTCCGGACTCAGCGAATAAACCATAGGAGGCTTACTCTCAGAGTAATTCTGATAATCGGAATAAGCCTGCCCTACAGCCTCAGCCGTAAAGGTTTTACCGGTACCGGCTTCCCCTTTCAGCATGACCAGTGGATTGTCCTTGATCTTGCCCAGCAGACGTTGAATACGACGTTTCTGTCGATATCGACTGCCTTTACGTTGCACGATGGCATCGGCAAGATCACGGTAATCACCCTCTAAAAGCTCGGGCTTCAGTATTTTTGCCAACCCCAGCCTGACACGCTCAGTGCTCTGCAAGACTCCGGGTTTGCACAGCGCTTCAACGAATCGATCTGCCTGCCAATGCACCGACTTATCTGGATATACCCGATGCTTGCTCTCCACACCCATCAATGCGTTGTAAACCAACGACAGAAGCTGTCCATCCACATATTGCAAAGGGACTGGCTCCAGTACACGACATTTCAACTGATTGGAGAGCGCCTTTCGGTGCTGCCCGGGAACACACTGAACCACCATTGACATCAGCCGGTTCACAGCTTCTGGAGAATTGACATCAAAGTGACCAATATCAGGGAGCACGTCTGCTGTGAAGCAGCGAGCCAGTTCCCAATAATGTTTCTTGAAAGTCTCCGGGGTAACTGCGGGATGTGCCTGCAGCCAGCTTCTCACCCCGTGGATGTCCACCCTGTGGGTAAAGCTCTGTCTTCTTTCAGGGTATTGCCTGACAATCATGGCTTTGACAAAACCATAAGCCGAAGGATCTCCACGATACTCTTTCGCCACGACATCGTTCATAGCTTTCTGCCAGTGATAAGCCCGTAGCTTTTCACTGCAATCGTTACTCTGCTCAAAACGAACCTGGCGGATAACCTTGGTTAACAGCTCCCGACTCAAGGGAGGAGGACTGTCAGGGTAGCGACGGCCACGGCTTCTTGGCAGGGTTCTGATACTGTTCAGCAAGCTTGAAACGTTTTTGAGCAGTCCAATGTCAACATCTTCTTCTTTGGCGATCTGCTCAATCAATTCATCATTACTGAGCCGAACCCCTTCAGTCTGACCTTTCTGGCTTTTCCAGAGCGCTGGCAGTTTGGTTGCAGGCAAGGTGACACATTCACACTGCAGTTTTGGGAGATCAATTCTGCGCCCATTCAGGAACACATAAGGATGAGGGGATGCCAGGGATTCCAGAAGCTGAGCGACCTCCGGATTGGTATGAAGGCCATGAATCCTTACCTTGTCACCCTTCTGAAGAGCTTCCATCAAGGGTGAAAATTCTTCACTGAAAGTCATCGATACCTGACTTACCAGAGGCAGTGAGCACAACAAGGTATTCGGATCGGTTTTAGAGGTAACGTGATACTCAAAAACAGCGCCGGTTTCCATGGCCTCAAGATCATTCTCAGTCTTGAGAACCACGCTTTCTCCTGCCGTGGGTTCGACAAGACGCTCATCAAGCCCCAGCCCGGAAGGAGGTCTTGTACCCGAAGCCAGCATCAAGGCTGGTCTGGGATTCATGCCTTCCATTCTGGCAATTAACTGAACCCACTGATGTTCTTTCAGACTACCGGACACCATGACTGAACAGGGAGCTCTCCCCTCCAGAAGACCGGTAAAAGAGTTGGTGCCACGGAGCTGACCTCCTTCAAAACTGATATCGGACATCAGTCGGTCAAAACATTCTTCATTGATGCAGACATAGGGGTCTGCCGGGTTGCCTGCCGGAATCTCTTTGAATCGCTCGACCAGACTCGCCCTGGAGGTTTTTTTCGAGGCCAGCTTGAGGTTTGCGGGCCAGTTAATCCATTCATTGTTCGCCCAGAATCCCCCTTCTCTCATGGCTGCTGCCAGGGTTCGGGTAAAGTCCGGGTCATCCCAGGGAGCATTGGTCAAAATCAGCGTTTCTGTTTCGTCGGCAAGATCGACCACCAGACCTGATTCAAAACCCAGTGTTCCTTTGTCAGAAAGCCGGATCCCACCCAACAATAGCGACTGCCAGCTGCCCTTCTCTTTAAAGAAATCCAGCTCACGGCTGGTTTCAGGATTTGGCTGAGCTTCCAGCTCCTCACTGTCGAGATCGGTGACACTGAGAACTTCCTCGTCGGTTTTATCCTGCTCCGTAGGCTCTGGTGAATCCGATACCCCAAGACTGTCCATTCTTCGATGGAAATCCGGTCCGGGCACACCAGGACGGTTTTCCAGCATCTTGGATTCCATCAGGCCCACAATCGTGACATTGGGCCCCAGCAACCGTCCCTGATAACGGGGGGGCGTATCAAACAATTCATTGAGAGAAGCGGTTTGTGCGGCATTCAACTCAGGAAAATCTATAACAACCGTTAGCGGAAGATCCCCATACAAACGGCCCGGACCGGTTTCCAGAGGCTTGTCCGGCTTGCAGGTCACGGTTCTAACCAGATGATCCTTGTCGAAATCCGTGGGCTTGGTGATGTGAACAACAGAGCCTGGATGCTGAATCTGTCGATAATGATTGAGCACTGCCTGACGTTCTTTTTCATTCTCGACGAAGTAGGCACCGGCGGGGGCTTTAATGTCTTTCTTGAACAGATCCAGGCTGTCGCTGTCCCTGACCACCACCACAAAGTCATCCAGCATTTTCTGCTTCTGTTTCTTCTCGCCTAGCTTGAGAAAAGAAACCACATTCAGCATCCGGTACTTCAGGGATTCAGCCATGGGCGCTTTGGAAGCGTGAGCGGGTTCAGAAACGACGGAAGACAGTACCCCCATGAAATCCGTAACTTTAGCCATGCCAGTGCACTCGTGAGATTGACCTGTTTAGGCTATCGGCAGCAGGCGGGGATTTTGACTGGCAGGGTCAAGAAATGATGGCGGGCATAATACCCGGCCTTTTTCTAATCAGCCTCTCAGACCTTAAGTTTCATAAACCCGGTTGAAGAGCTCTTCGGGAAGATGCTTTAACAAGTCCTGAAGACAATGCCTTAATTTTTCATCATCCATATACACCGCATTTGGCTCACCCAGTGATTGCATAATTCGGGCAGGATCAAAACTGGGCCTGAACCCTTTACCCTTGGCAGTGGCCACGACAGATGGACAATTAATGTTAGAAGCGTCCATACTATCTGATACGAAATACCCGATGTCTTCCATTCTGTAGATGCCAGCCTCTAAAGTATTGAGTATTTTTGAACTGTATAGATTCCTTGTCACTGGAGTTTGTTGGACCAGCGCCCAGTCGGCATTGTCCCGGTAGTCATAGAGCGCTTTTTCAAGACAGGCTAACACTTCATTCTTGGCATTCGTAGAGATCTTTTTCTGTTTGTCCAGCCTTGGACACTTTTTCAACTCCTCTTGAGCCAGCTTTCGCAACCTGCCGATATTGATGGGTAAGATCACAGAGTTTTTTTCAGTAGCATCGCCTTTCCCTTCAAAAGGTGCAGCAACTCTCGCCAAACGGGGTATATCGAGCTTACCTGCAGCAGGATCCCACTTCCATTCCGAATCTATGCCTCTGGAGCTCATCAGTTTTTCCAGATAAGGCACCTTCAGGGTATGAGCTTCAAGATGCCCGTAGCTTCCCCTGAGCCTGGTGATGGCAGGTGAAATATCTCTTCGAACAAGCTGCGTCTGGTAGTATTCGTTCAGGGCCTCTTCAGCTTTGCGTCCATAGTCTGGATGCCCCTGCAACATAGGAAGCTGGGCAATAACCGCTGAGGGCTCGAAAGCCTGATAGTCAAACAACATCTTGCCCAACATGGAACAATAGGCCTCTTTAGAGAATTTCCCGTGGTTCTCCATAGCCATATGGAACGCACTGACTAAGTGATACCCCAAACTGGCGAAAGCCGCTTTTCTTTTCTTCTTTAATGCTTCCAGATCTATTTTCTTCTTATCTTTTTCAACCACATGAATAGGACGGGTGGCATTTTTACAGAAAAGATCCACCAATCGTACCAACTGCTCATCTTCTTTCTTGCCCAACTCGCCCTCAGCTTTATGCTTTAGAGCCTCAACAAAAGGCGAATGTATCTGGCCCAGAGCAGGAATTGCAAAGTTATCTTTTACATCCAGATCAAGATCCAGTTCGTCTTCAAGCTGTTTTACAAACTCGTTGATCAAAGGCGTTCTCACTTCTTTGGGTAAACCCTTGCGAAACGCGGTGGCGACATGCCTTTTCTTATTGGATTTCGCACTCCCATTCTGAACCCAGACATCACTGGTCACATTACCCGCCATATCGGTGAGCATACTTTTAACACCCGTTCCCATGGACTTAAAATATTCGGTCCAGGTTTGGCCATGGGCAGCTTTCAGATGGTCGGGCAGATTATCCCGGGGGATTTGCCCTACGATGCTCTCCCGATGGGCTTCAGGGACTTCCGCCAATGCCTGTTCCAGTTCTCCCGGCGATAACTTGGCCAGAGCCGCAGCCACTGAAGAGAGTTTTACATTCTCAACAATGGCATTTACATCTTCAGTGGGCAGAGATTCAATCGTAGCGGCTAACGTATCACTGGACATTTGCTGAATCATACCTGCCATATTTTCTTCGGGTATATGCTTAATTGCTTCTGAGAGTTCTTCATCCGAAAGATTGCTCAGCCTGGCCTCAACCAGCTGTTTGGGGACTTCCGCCAGTACTATCTGCATTAACTCGGGGCCTAGCTCGCTCATCATCTGGCTCTGACTCTCGACAGAAACCTTCGCCAATAGCTGATTCAATTCCCCATCTTCTGCTTTTGAGAGCATCTGCAAGCGCCGACTTTCAGGAACATAGCGCAACAACCTTGACCACTCGTCATCCTTTGCAGACACCAGTGCCTTCTGTAAATTCTCTGGATTCAGTGCCAGATCAGACTCACCCTCAACTTGCGGCAAATGCTGCTTGATGAGTGCCTGAAGCTCTTCTTCAGGTGCATCCTTAAGCAAAACCTGGGATACATCATCCATGGGAACAGACTTGAAAGCAGGCAAAGTTTCCTCAAGAGGCAGCTCGTTCATTGCTTTGGCTGCATAAGGGCTTTGCTCTATAACCTGCCGTTTGACTTTGCCTGAAGTATGCTCCCAGACAGAGTTCATAAAAGCCGGATCACTGGCCATTTTCATCCCGGTTTCAACTGCAGGCATAAACTCATTCAATAACTCGGACAGCTCTTTAGAGCCTGACATTTTCATAACAGAAGCCATCAGACCCGAACCGGCTCCCATGATGGCACTCACCATTTCAGAGCGTGGCAGTCGTGAAGTGGCCAGACCCAGCATGGAGAAGTTTTCTTTCTTTTTTCGAGCCAGATGCTGCTCATTAGCATCCTGCTCACTGCGGGTTGATTGATCCACAGCGGCAGGCTTCTGCTGCTCTTTAGCGGCTCTGGTTAAGGGCGGAGTATCGACAGGAGTGTCTGATTTATCTTGTACTTTTTTATGCTCTAAGGGTACAAGGGTTGTCTCTTCATCTTCAACAACAATGGGTTCTTCCGAGTCATTTCCTGGATTCCAGGGCTCTTCAATGCCTTCGACCTCCAGTTCTTCAAGCCCGGAGCGAATTGTCATTTCCTGGTCATAGGTCTGGAGCGTTTTATCAGCCAGAATTTTCAAATCCGATACACGTCCAAGATCAGGTAATACCAGGATTGACCGTTTACTGAGATAGGCGGCACTGGCGCCCGGCCCATCCAAAATAATTGTTACAGGCCGCTCCCTCTTTTCATTCAGATAACGACAAACCTCTGCCTCTCTGTCGCTGCGTTTGCTCATCGAAGTACTTGTTTTAGAAGCGGCTGCCTCTTCATGCCCTTTAAGAGCCATGCGAGCCAGCCGGTACTCATCGTCAAATGCCTTTTGCCAGTGAGCTTCTTCCAGAGTATGTAATTTCTGTGCGGTTTTGAGCAGCTTCTTGAGAGGTAATCGGACTGAAGAACCCAGCTTCTCCAACTGAGTAGCCAGCTTGAAATGTTCCCCCACCAGCCAGTCGGTAAACTTTTTCTTTTCCTTGAAGCGTCGACCCAAAATACCTTCGAGTTCATTAAGAGTGAACCCGTCAATTTCGATTTTGACACAGCGGCTGGCCATCGCTTCCGACATTTTTTCCCGGCCACTGTAGGTGGATGGATTAATCGTAGCCAGCAACTTGAAGCCGGGTGTAGGTTCACCGCCAAGAATTTCGTTAAACAGTCCTTCCAGGTAGCGACTGGGCAGAGTATTCAACTCACTGATCACCAGTTTGGAGCCTTTTTTCATGGCCCGCTGGGTCATTTCTTTCAGCTCATCCCAGTTTTCAGGACTGGCATTGATCCGCTCAAAAGCAGGATCTTCCCCTTTTGAAGCCATCCAGAAGGGTAACAGGATATCCAGCAGAGCATCCTTCCCCCGCCCAGCTTCACCTTCAATAATGGTCGCGCGCTTGCCTCCGGTTTTTTCCAGTTCCTGCCAGACTTTCATTGCCAGGGATTTTACGGAGGGAGCATCAAAGTCGAACTTTCCACCCTCGTGGGCTTTCTTCATTTGTTGATAAAAAACATTGAAGGCTGCAGCCCTTTGCTCAACAGGTGAAAAATCACACTCATGATTTTTCCTGTACCAGTGCTTTAATGCTCGAGCCTCACGCGCCTGATACTTGCCTACTTCACCTTCGAGGCACTGGGACATTGACTCCCAGATAATGGCATTAATTGCCTGCTCAGAAGGCGGGGTTCCATCAGGGCAGAAACTTCGTATTCTGGCAATAATGTCTTTGATATCTCTGGGCCCAAAGGTATGCGCGGGTAAAACACTTTTATAAAGATCATAGAGTCGAGCTGTGGTGCTGACCGTATGATCCAACAGGGCGGGCGGCCATTCCTGAGGCAGGCCGGGACGAATGATCGACTCAGTGAGTACAGAACGGTTGATCTGCCTGAAAAACATAGGCAGGACATGTTTCCTCAACTCAGGGTCAATCATCCGCCCATCATAACTCTCCGGATTCCCGGTCATGATGACCCGGTGTTTGTCCGTTAGCTTAATCACCTTTCCGAGAATATTCAGTACCGGAGGTTTTTTCGACAACCCAATCAGTGGCTGCAAAACACCGGCCTTGACCAGGTTGGCTTCATCCAGAATCAGAACCGGCGGATTCGTCATTCGAGCCCACTTCATAATGGGCCCGTCCGAGAACTCCATTTTATTATCCTGAAGCTGACTGACCATCTCTGCACATTCGTCTTCAAGATCCAGTGGTGCCAATATCTTGTTCAATGCCTTGATCTTGTCACGATCAAAGGCTATTTCAACAGAGTCACTCTGTTCCGGTGTATCCGTTACCTGACACAGAGCAGCCCAGAGAGTGCCACTGGCTGTTGAAAACTTGAGACTGTCCTTTGTGATGGCTACCGGCTTTGCCACCAGAATGTCTGATCCAAAGAGGTCTTCCTGCTTGTGTTCCGGACTTAAGGAAGCAACAATCGGCTCTGACTCATCGGTGTAACGACTGGCATAGGCTTTCGCCACTGCTTGGGCCGTAAAGGTTTTACCCGTCCCGGCCTCACCCTTGATCATGATCATGGGATGGGTTTCCAGCCTTTCCAGAATACGTGCTACCCGACGTTTCTGACGATACTGACTGTCACTTCGATGGATCAGGGAGTCGCATAAATCACTGAACTCCCCCTCCAACAAATCAGGTTTAAAGTGCAGTTTGAGCAATGCGTTCATTTGATCAAGGTTGCCCATGACCCCTTTTTGACTGAGCTCAGAAGCCAGCTGTGCGGCCTGAATATGAACCGGTGTCGTTTTATCAACCCTCTTTTCAAGACCTGCGGCCATCAACGCATTATAGAGACGCCCCTGCAGGTCACCGTCATAGGACTGCAATGGTGGCATTTCTCTGATCCTGCATCCCAGGCGTCTGGACAGCAGTCGCTGTTGAGATTCGGGAACCAGTTGAACCAGCTGTTGTGCCAATAGACTGACATATCCGTCTAAATCAAGAAAACCAGGAAAATTTACAGGTGTAATCAAAGAACCCGGACTAAAGCATCGAGCCAGCTCCCAATAGCTTTCTTTAAGATCCTGTCTTTTTACCCTTGGGTGTTTCTCAAGCCAGGCACGCACTCCATGAATATCAACCCGACGTGAGCCTCCCTGATCAAATTTTTCAGCAATCTTAGATTTGATAAACCCATACACGCCCGGGACAAGACGATATTCTTTTGCCAACAAATCATTGAGCGCTTTCTGCCAATGGTAGTGGGTTGCCATAGGACTGCAGTCACTCTTCCTTTCCCGCTCAACTTCACTTATCACTTTTTCAAGAAAGGCCCTATCCACCTTTGGAGGGGCGTCAGGATATTCCCTACGACGACTTCTGGGAATTTCCTTCATCAACTGCATCAGTTTAATGACATTCAACAAAGACTCCTCACTGCACCCCGACTCGTTTGCGACTTCTGCTAACCAGCCAGTGTTCACTGTTACAGAAGTCATTGACTTGCTCTCGACTGCCAACCATAACCCTGCTTTAGCTGGCACGGGACACTCAAGCTGCAGTCCCGGCAAATCGATCCGTCGACCGTTCAAATAGAGATAAGGAGGCGAAGCCATCAGTGTTTCCAGTAACACGGCTACCTCAGGATTGGTTTCCAAGCCAACCAATCGGACAGCCCTGCCCTGCTCCATAGCCTGCATCAATGGCGAGAAGACTTCCTTGAAGGCCATGGCTTTCTGACTGGCCATGGGCATAGTGGCCAACAGAGTGTTGGGGTCAGTCTTTGAAGTAATGACATACTCATAGACATCGTCAGAGTCAGATGTCAGCTCAGGTGGCTTTATCTGAACAGGTCGGACAAAACGGGACAGGGAAAAGCCTTCCGGCAGATCACAACCTTCGCGAATAGACAGCGAGGATGTGGGTTCCAGACTCTCAAGACGTTTCAGGAGCTGAATCCACTGATAATCTTCCAGTGAACCCGTTACCATAACCGTGCATGGAGCTTTACCTTCTACCAGTGAGGCAAAGGTATCACAGTGCTTCAGTTCACCGTTAGCCAAACTGACATCCGAAGTCAAACGATCAAAATACTGCTCATTGACACAGACATAGGGCTGCCCTTCTTCACCAGGGCTGAGTTTGTCCAGCCTTTCATTAATCTTTTCAAGGTCGGTAACTGATCGAGAGAGTTTCAGTTGTTGAGGAAGCTTTACCCACTTTCCATTAGCCCAGAAACCCTTCTCTCGGTGGGCTGTGGCTAATGTGCGCTCAAAGGAAGGATCATCCCAGGGGGCATTGACCAGGTTAAGATAGGCTATATCCTCTGGAAGACCCGCCAACACCCCTTCTTTAAATTCCACAGAACCCGAGGTTGAAATGCGAATCCCCCCAAACAGATGGGCATGCCAGCTTCCAGCCGTATTATGAAAATTGATATCCGTGTACTCTTCCCCTACGTTAGGCGCATCTACAAACCCGTCTTCACTGTCCTCCAGATCACCTACACCGAGTTCATCGTAATCACCAAGGAGAGACTCCTGATCGATGTCTTTGAGGTCCCTGACGCCAAGATCGTCAACACGTCGCCAGAAATCAGGTCCCGGGTTATAGGGGCTGCTGTCCAGCATACTTTCATGGACGAAAGCCGAGACCGTGATATTAGGCCCCAGAATCCGGCCCTGATAACGGGGAGGATCATCAAATAACTCATTCAGAGAAGCGGTTTGTGCAGGACTGAGTTTCTGGAAGTCGATCACCAGAGTCATAGGCTCATCGTCATAAAGACGTCCGGCACTGGTTTCGAGGCCTTTTTCCGGGTCACAGGTGACAGTTCGTATCAGATCATCTTTATCAAAATCACCTGGTTTGGTGATGTGCACTACAGAGCCCTTGGGTTGACTGTTCCGATAATGACGGAGCACAGCCTGGCGCTCTAAGTCGTTATTGACAAAGTAGGCACCTGAGGTGGATTTAGTGTGCCCTTTAAACTGCTCTATGTCTTTGTCATCCACTACCACGACAACAAAGTCATCCAGCAGCCGCGCCTTTTCCTGTCTCTTTTTTCTCACACGACCCAGAATGGGGATAATATCCAGCAATTGAAAGCGAACACTCTCAGCCCCCGGGCCAGATTTGCCAACAGAAGGTTCACTAATAGCCTGGGAAAGCACTCCCATGAAATCTGTAACTTTTGCCATTGGCCCATCCTGAAACCGATTAACCTGATAGGGTTATCGACAGGAGCAGAGCATTTTAAGATGGGATCGGTAGAGAGAGGGGTTAAAGCAAGAAAGGAACAGGTCTGCATCTCAGCAGACCTGTTTTCAGGCAGCGTTTATCTGCCCAGAACAGTGACTCCGCCCATGTAAGGCTGAAGCACTTCAGGAATGTTAATGGAGCCGTCTTCATTCTGGTAGTTTTCCAGAATAGCTACCAGAGTTCTGCCCACTGCCAGACCTGAACCATTCAGGGTATGCAGCAGTTCCGGCTTACCGGTTTGGGGATTACGGAAGCGAGCCAGCATACGACGGGACTGGAAATCCATGCAGTTGCTGACAGAAGAGATTTCACGGTACTTGCCCTGACCTGGCAACCAGACTTCCAGATCGTAAGTCTTGGTAGCACCAAAGCCCAGATCGCCTCCGCAGAGAGCTACAACACGGTAAGGCAGGCCCAGCTTCTGCAAAATAGCTTCCGCATGACCGGTCATCTCTTCCAGCGCTTCAAAGGATTTCTCCGGATGAACCACCTGCACCATTTCCACTTTCTCAAACTGGTGCTGGCGGATCAGGCCACGGGTGTCACGCCCATGACTACCGGCTTCACTGCGGAAACAACTGGTGTGCGCAGTCAGTTTAACAGGCAGTTCAGCTTCATCGAGAATGCTGTCACGAACCACGTTGGTCAGTGTCACTTCAGAAGTAGGGATCAGGTAGTACGGCTTTTCAGCTTCAGCACATTCAGTCTTGAACAGATCTTCACTGAACTTGGGCAGCTGGCCAGTCCCCAGCAGCGCAGTATCATGAACCAGCGCCGGAGTATTCACTTCCTCATAACCATGCTCTTCAACCTGGACATTCAGCATGAACTGGGCCAGAGCACGGTGAAGACGGGCAATGCCGCCACGCATCAGAGTAAAACGGGCACCTGCCAGTTTGGCCCCGGTTTCGAAATCCAGACCCAGTGGCTCACCCAGATCCACGTGATCCTTGATCTCATGTTCAAAGTCTACCGGTGTTCCCCAACGGCGAACTTCAACATTGTCCTCTTCATCATTACCTTCAGGCACAGATTCATGAGGCAGATTAGGAACACCCAGCAACAGGTCGTTCAATTCTTCCTGCAGTGCAGAGAGTTCATGTTCAGATTCTTTTACCTGAATAGAAATCTCGTCCATGCGGGCCTTGAGTTCGGAGATATCACCGCCCTGGGATTTGATCTTGCCGAATTCTTTCGAACCGGACTTACGTTCGCTCTGCAGCTGTTCGGTGCGAATCTGCAGGGACTTGCGACGCTCTTCCAAAGCGTTCAGTCTCTCTACATCCAGCTCGAAATGCTTTTTACGAAGCAATGCAGCCACTTCATCGAGGTTGCTGCGAACGTATTTGGGATCCAGCATGTGAATTCCGTAACCTTATGTCTTGAACAATTCCAGGGGTCCTGAACCAGGACGAGTGCAGAGATCCTGAACGGACCTCTGTGAAGCACCAATAATAAGGAAAGTCTGCAAATTCACAAGAGGCAGGCCCCTTAATTACGGAAATTGTTTAGGTGGGAAGTCGAATACTTATGCATTCCTGGCCAGAAAGAGAGCCAGAGATATTAATGACAGTGGATTTATATTTTTTATTTAAAAACACTCATTTGATTGTTTATCCGGACAATCAGAAAATTTATTGCCCAATAAAAAAATAATTCTATCCCTAAGTGTTGTCATTCTGGTCAGAACTACTGTTCAATCTGGACGCAGAATCTCTTCGCTCTACAGTTCGTTCTGAAAACGGTTGGGTAACATAAGGGTTGTCTTTAGCTTTTTCTCTATTTCCACTCAGATAGGTACTTTGAGGACTTGATGCAGTCACAGCCCTACCTGTGAAAAACGCCTTGACGGATTTGAAAAAGGCTCTTAATGGATTCCGGGGAGTTATCCAAACAACACTCCCAGAAGACCGGTTAGAGCTGCTTTCCCGCGCTTCTTGATATTGTGCAGGCACTCGAAGAAACCCAAATACAGCGGTAACTTCTCTTGTGATATACCCCGATGAGGACGCAACCAGGAACGCAACAGCGACCAGAACCCCTCCATTGTATTCACATGAATCTCATGAAAACCGTCGCCGTCCTCATCTCGTGCATATTCACCGG
>NZ_LASA01000002.1 GCF_001562015.1 Endozoicomonas arenosclerae
TCAATTTGGATTTATAAAAGCCAGGTATCGAGGTTTGAAGAAGAATGACAATAAACTGTCTACTTTATTTGCCCTGGCGAATATTGTTCGACTGGATCAAATGATCCGGGCACAGGGTTAGTCCGCCCTGAAGTCACGAAAGTGGCTAAATATCATACAAATAAGGGGTTGAGACCTCTGATTTCAGTCCTACTTCGAACTCGATTCAAGAAGGGAAGTAAATTAGAGGTTATTCGCAGGTTCCTTAGTGAAGGCGGTATTATTACCGAAATTCTAAACATCACTGTAGTCTCTATTGGAAATGGCGTTTACGAAGTTTCACTTTTGAGTGCTCCTCGTCTAGACCTTCTTTTTATAGCTCAACTGCCTGGGCAAACCGTCAATTTGGAAACCAGCAGCCTTTTACCTGGTAATGCTATGTTTGCGCCAGGAATCGATACAAATATACGTCTAGATGCTGCATCTACAATCTCTAGCAGACTATTACTTGAAGAACTTGACTCCCTGAACGACCTTACTCTTGATGAAGTAAATAGCCTTATCGACAGTATGGACCGGGAACAAATGGACAACCTGGCTAATCTCTCTGACAGCCTGGAGAACTACCTTCTTCAATCGGAAAGAGAATTCAGAAACTTCTTTCTAGAGAAGTTATTCGAAGCTTATAAAGAGCCAGCAACGCTTGATGAAATGAGCAGTACAGCCGGACAATACAGTTTATCAAGCTTTTCCCTGTTTACCGGTGCGGGATTTGATAGAAGTCTTTTCACTTTTGAAAACGCCAATAGTCAGTCTTCTGATATCCAGTTTGAAAGTAATGAACTCAGTATGCTACTAGGAGAAACAGACTCATTTGGTAATTCCATTTATATGAGAGATCGTGGATTGTATGGTGGTCGAAGCCTTTCTGAACGAGCTGCTACCAAGCTTGATGACTTCAGATTAAATTCTGATGGCACTCTAACGCTTTTCATACCTGAAATCAGAGAAGAAAAGAGAGGCTTTAACGATCCTGACGGCCCGGTAAATTCAATAGAAATCTACGTTCCTTCTGTGTTTACTCTATATCCAGTTGTTGCCGAGGCTTATATAGGCATTTTGGGAAGGCCAGAGCTACAATACCCACTGGTAAATGGAAACCTAGATTTTAATAGTTTTTTTGATACTGAAATTGAAAAGTCATTAGTATTCCTGAACAAAGACCCCAGTGCATTTAATGGAAATATCTCTGACAGCTATGGTTTCGTTGAGCTTGGCCTCTCGGCTGACTTTGAAAATACAGACGAGCAAAAGCCTCACCTGATAGTGGCTTCTGCTACAGGATCTCTTAAAATTACAGGCAGCAGTGCTGCTTCAAACACTTCAACGAACTATAACTATGAAGCGACCACAACCGCATCTTTAGCTTCATCATCTTTTGTCAATGTTTCTCTGAGCCTTCCTGACCTTATCGGTAGAACAGTGAATGAGAATGGCTCATTTCTCGTCAATGACAAAGGAAGTGTTCATTTCAGCGAAGATGACACATCCGATAGGATGCAATTCTCCAGCAATGGACAGCTACTTTGGAGAACCTCTACAAAACCAGTTAATGAAGGTGAAGAGGACTCAATCAAAGTTACTTCCATTTCAATTGGCATCAGATCTGATAAAAATGCCTCTCTTGACAGCCTGAATGAGAAGACCTTTCTGGTAAAGGGGTTGAGTTTTAATGCTGATACAAACTCAGCTGAAGGTGATCTGACACGTTCGGATCTTGAGATTGCTGACTTCAGTGCCACCGAAGTCAGTTTTTCTGGTAACAGCCTTATTCTGAAAGGTAGACAGAATTACAATACCATCAATACAGACGACGATGTAATGGAGTTTGGAGTAGAGCCGTTTACTTATAGCATCCCAATAACCATAGAGAATGGAAAAATAACAGGTAGCTTTAAGATCGATAAAAATGGCGAACCATCCACTCTCAGGGTCAATGGCTATGTGGGTACCGATGAAGATAGCACAGCGGGCTCTGATGCTTTAGTTTTCACACTTAGTTCAGCCAGTGACGATGTGGAAACCATCAATAATCAACGTGTTGTTAAGTATGAGATAAACCACTCCATACTAGTGGCTATTCCTAAATAATCCGAAATATCATTTTAACCAATCGGTACCTGACCAGTCTGTATCTGGTCAGGTACCTTAGAAATCAAGCCGCATTAAACTGCAACTCTGCCAGTCGACGATACAAGACTGAAGTTTCCAGCAACTCCTCGTGAGTCCCTGTTGCCATAAGCTGTCCCTGATCCAATACGGCAATACGATCAACATGAGTAATAGTTGCCAGTCGGTGGGCAATGATCAAAGTAGTTCTGTCTTTCATCAGGCGATCAAGAGCTTGCTGTACCAGGAATTCACTTTGAGCATCCAATGCGCTGGTTGCTTCATCCAATAACAGTATTTCCGGGTCACGCAGTATTGCTCTGGCAATCGCCAGCCTTTGCTGTTGGCCCCCTGAAAGTTTTACACCCCTTTCTCCCAGATGACTGCTGTAGCCTTGTGGCAGTTGCTGAATAAACTCATCGGCGTGGGCTGCTTCTGCCGCTGCGATCACTTCTTCATCAGTTGCCTCAGGATTACCATATCTCAGGTTTTCCCAGACATTGGCTGAGAACAGCACCGGGTGCTGAGGCACCAGGGCAAAATGGCTACGAAGGCGAGCCGGTTTCATCTTCTGGATGGGCACACCATCCAGTAATACTTCACCAGCAACAGGGTCTCGGAAACGCAGTAATAATTCGAACAATGTGGACTTTCCAGCCCCCGACGGGCCCACTAAAGCGACACGTTCACCCGGCTTTATATTCAAGGAAAAAGCTTTAAGCGCGGGCTCATCCAGTCTGGATGGGTAGGCGTAGGTCACCTGATTCAGCTGTAAACTACCACCAACACTTTCAGGTGCTACAGGAGTTTTTGGCTCAGTGATCTCAGACTTCCAGGCCATCAGCTCACGAATTCTATCTACTGCTCCGGCAGCTCTCTGTAGTTCTCCATATACTTCTGTTACTGCAGCCAGAGAACCGGCCACCATAATGGCATAGAAGACAAAGGCTGCCAGTTCACCACCACTCAGATGCCCTTCGACGACATCACGGCCACCTACGTAAAGCATGCCGCCCACGGCACTGAGCACCAATAGCATGACAAGACAAATCAGCAATGAGCGCTTTTTAATTCTTTTGATGGCAACATCAAAAGCCGTTTCTGCAGCTCCATTAAACCTTTTGACCACCAGGTCTTCCCGGTTAAAGGCCTGAACCACTTTGAGATTCTGCAGGCTTTCTCCTACCCAGGCCCCGGCGTTTGCTACTTTCTCCTGACTTTCACTGGAAAGCTTGCGAATCCGTCGGCCAATATAGATCAGGGGAAAAATAATCAGGGGAACTGCCACCAGCACCATCAGAGAAAGTTTGAGGTTGCTGAATAGCATCAGGGCTAGACCGCCCAGAAAAATCAGGGAATTTCGAAGGGCAAAGGAGATTTCTGAACCAATAACAGACTGCAAAAGTGTAGTGTCTGTGGTCACACGGCTCTGAATTTCACCGGAATGGTTATCATCGAAAAAACCAGGATGGAGTTTGATCAGGCGAAGGTAAAGATCCTTTCGAATGTCGGCTACTACCCGTTCACCCAGCCACGACACCAGATAAAAGCGACAGTAAGCACCTAAAGACATGGCAATGACCATCACCAGAAAAACCTGAAGAGACCGCCAGAGCCCATCAATGGAGCCTTCGACGAACCCCTGGTCAATCATCAGCTTCAGGCCTTGACCCAGGCTTAAAGTCATTCCCGCGGTAAATACCAGTGCCACAAGAGCTGCGATCAGCCTGAGTCGGTAAGGACGAATGTAGTGCCAGAGCCAAGTGAGCATTGCTGCATCCCTGTCTTTTATAAAAATTTCACGATCGTTGCCATCACCAGGAGCAACAACAGATCGCAAATAGGCTAAAGGCAGGAGAATTTATAAGCAATGGAAATAAATGACTGTATTTTTAATTCTTTGTATAGATATGTCCCTCGTTGATCCGTATTTGATGCAACGAGGGAAGGGCGTGATTACCTATAAAAGAGGGTCACGCAAAAGCTGAAACACTGAAGTAGACAACAAAGATACTGATAATGTTGAGAACCATACCGGCTTTCAGCATCTGACCCTGCTTAACTTCACCGGTACCGTATGCCAGTGCATTGGGCGGTGTTGCTACTGGCAACATAAAGGCACAAGTTGCAGCCACACCTACACCAAACACCAGTGAGTAGGTAATGGCTGGATTAAACTGGTCAGCCAGGGCAATCATTACCGGGATCAGAATGGCTGCAGATCCGGTATTGGATGCCATTTCAGTCAGGAAGATCATGAAAGCGATACAGGCCAGTATCAGCAGCCAGCTGGGGGCCTCACTCAGAGAAGTCATGATGTTTCCAGCTAACCACGCAGAAGTACCAGTGTCCTTAAGAATCATGGACAGACAGATACCGCCTCCGAACAGCAGCAGAATGCCCCAGTCGATTTTCTTTTCCAGCTCTTTCCAGCCAATCAAACCCAGCGCAGGGGCTGCAGCAGTAATGGCCACTGCAATCAGACGATCGAAGCCTTTAACTCCGAGGAACTGGCCAATAGGCTTGGCAAAAATCCAGCACACAACAGTGAACAGGAACAGAGCTATGGCTCCTTTCGCCTGAGGGCTCCAGTTCATTTCAAAACCGCTACCACGGCTCTGATTTACCTTGGCATCTTTTTCCGGACGGATAATCAGCCACATAGAGAAAAGAACCGCAGGGAACAGCATCAGAGTGCTGGGCAGACCGACCTTCATCCAAGTCAGAAAATCCAGGTCCAGAGCTTCAGCAGCAATACCATTGGGTGGAGAACCCACAACGGTTGCCAGACCTCCGATATTGGCGGCATAGGCAGTACCCAAAACAACAAAGGTACGCATTCTTGGGTACTGTTTGTCGATCAAGCCAATGGCGATTGGCAGCATCATGGCTGTGGTAGAAGTGTTACTCATCCACATGGAGAGGAAAGAAACCACAGTGAAGAACAGGATGACAGAAACCCATAGACGACCACCGGCCAGATAGGTCACTCGCTCGGCCAGCCAACGGTCAATGCCATAATTGTTCAGCAAGGCTGCCAGGGTAAAACCACCCATGAACAGGAAAATAATGGTCGAAGAAAAGTTCGACATACCCTTGGCAAAATCAAGCACCTGAATCAGGGCAGCAATAACCGGAACCAACAAGGCAGAGATGGGCAGAGGAACAATTTCCGTCATCCACAAACCGGCAAAAAACAGCAGCATGAACAAACCCAGCTGGGTGTCCGGCTGATCAACGAGTCCCTGACCAAGGAAGTAACTGACTACAGCCCAAACACCAATAATGGCGAGCTTCAGAGGAAGAGATAGAGTATTAATCGCAATGGTCCTTCTTCACATTAATCGTTTTAGTTTTTGATGGCGGCAAGATTATCCTCTTAGCCGCCAGATTTTGTTGATTAATGTCACTTAAAAGCAAAGTTTGTTAACTATTGTTTTTGCTTTTCAGCTGCGGCCATGAGGTTCCATAAAGTCAATTTGAGGGCCCATAGGCACAATGCGTGTGGGATTAATGCTCTCATGGCTGGCATAGTAGTGTTGCTTGATCTGCTGCAAGTTCACTGTTTCAGCCACCCCGGAAAACTGAAACAGCTCACGGGTAAAGCCCCAGAGGTTTGGATATTCAGTCAGCTTTTTCAGGTTGCATTTAAAGTGGCCATGATAGACGGCATCAAAACGAACCAATGTCGTAAATAATCGCCAGTCAACCTCTGTCAGTCGATCACCACACAAATATCTTTGCTTTGACAGCTTTGTTTCTAACCGCTCAAGAGTGCTGAACAAGGCTCCAAAGGCTTCTTCATAAGCACTTTGCTCCGTGGCAAAGCCGCTTTTATACACCCCATTGTTTAATGTGTGATAAATCAGATCATTGATCTCATCAATCTCTGCTCTGAGCTCTTGAGGGTAATAATCATCATGGTTACCTGTCAGTTCATTGAACTCGGAGTTAAACATCCGGATGATTTCTGATGATTCATTACTGACGATGCTTTCTGTCTTTTTATCCCACAGTACGGGCACTGTTACCCTGCCGGTATAGTCTGGAGTATCACGGGTGTAGATTTCATGCATAAAGGCTGACTGAAAAAGAGAGTCACCAGTGGAACCTGTGTTCTGATCAAAACTCCACCCCTGCTCCAGCATATCTGGGCTGACGACAGAAACAGAGATCAGAGACTCCAGCTGCTTAAGCTTTCGGAAAATCAGAGTGCGGTGAGCCCAGGGGCAGGCCAGAGAGACATAAAGATGATAGCGACCCGGTTCCGCCTTGAACCCTGACGAGCCATCCTGAGTGATCCAGTGGCGAAATCCTGCGTCCTGCCTGACAAACCTTCCTTCTGTTTTGCTTGTGTCATACCACTGATCCTGCCACTGACCGTTTACCAGCAAGCCCATAACTCCACCTCCATTATTCACAATACCTTCAGTCTATTGGCTGAAATGACCAGTGATAAGTGAGTAATTCAGGGCAAATCTATCGATGATTTCGATTCTTGGAGCCTGACCGGGAATCAATGATGTCAATAAAAAAGCTTGAGAGAGTAAATTGTTATGTTATAACATTTACAAAAATAACAAAGACCAACTAAGTTTAGATCACCATCCCCGGTGGTCCTTTAACACACACTAAGGAGCTTTCTGTGCCTGGAGTTAACTCGCCTGCTTTTTCTACTGACTTCAATTCCCTGCCTTCCAACTCAAACACCAGCAGGAAATCGACTCGCAAAAGATGGTCATACAGCCGTATAGCAACAGCTTTGGCTCTGGTGGCAGCGTCCACTGCGGTTCAAGCTGAAGAATTCAAACCCAACTTCAGCCTGATCCTTGATGGTCACTACAAATCAGCCAACAGCGCGCTGAGCGAATACGAAAAAGGTTTTGGTCTGGGCCATGTTGAACTGGGTGTCAGCGCTGCTATTGATGACCTTTTCTATGGCAAGTTCACTGGCGTAGTGCATGAACACGACAATAAAACCGAGTTCGAAACCGAAGAAGCCTTTATCCAGACTCTGGCCCTGCCCGGTGGTTTAAGCGTTCGAGCAGGTCGCTTCCTGTCTGATATTGGTTATCTGAATGGTCAGCACACACATTCAGACTCCTTTGTGGAAAGACCTGCCGCATACCGTGCAATGCTTGGCTCTCATTACTATGACGACGGTGTTCGCCTGAGCTATGTCATGCCAACAGACACCTTCTGGACCATTGGTACCGAAGCATTTGGTGGTGACAAAATGCGAGCTCAAGGTGTGGCAGATCCAAAATCCGTTGGAGTCTACACAGCATTCACCAAAATAGGTGGCGACTTTAATGAAGAGAACAGTTGGCAGTTAGGCCTGAGCTATCTGAGAAATGACAATGGTGCCAGCGCCACACATCATGAAGAGCATGATGACCATGGCCATGAAGAGCACGGACACGAAGAAGAAAGCGGTCATAACCACTCCCATGATGCCAAGTTCACAGGCAAGAACACATACATCGCCGACGCTGTCTGGAAGTGGGCACCTGATGGTAACTACAAATATCAGAACCTGACCCTGACCGGTGAATACCTGCAAACAACGGATATCAGTGACACCATCAAGGGCAATGAGAAAAACGAAGGCTTCTATCTGAGCAGCGTTTTCCAGATGACGCCTCAGTGGGCAGTGGGTGCACGTTACGGTGAATTCAAGGGATACGAAGCTCATGGCGACCACTTCCATGAGCAAAAGCTGAAAGAAAGTGAGTTCATGGTGTCCTGGAGCCACTCTCATTTCTCTACAGTAAGACTGCAGTACACACGTCAGACGGGCGATGGCTTTGAAAACATCAAGAATGACATTGTAACCCTGCAGTATGTCATGTCACTGGGAGCTCACGATGCGCATACTTTCTAAGCTGTTTTTAGTATCGAGTCTTGCTCTGCCGGTATCTGGTCAGGCAGCCCTGACTGTGTTTGCCTGTGAACCTGAATGGGCTGCTTTATCGGAAGAAATTGCCCCCGGAGCTACCGTCTATTCGGCCACTACAGCCAAACAGGACCCTCATCATATTCAGGCCAGACCCGGCCTGATTTCCAAGATGAGAAAGGCTGACATAGTCGTTTGTTCAGGAGCAGAACTGGAAGTCGGATGGCTACCGGCTCTGCAAATGAAATCAGCAAACCCAAAGGTTCAATCCAGAAAGCAAGGGTTATTCTTTGCTGCTGATCAGGTTGACACCATTGGCAAGCTGGAAAAGGTCGATCCGACCATGGGGGATGTCCATCCGGAAGGAAACCCTCATCTACACCTTGATCCTTATCGCATGGAAAAAATCGCCCAGTCACTGGCAGAGCGAATGGCTGCGCTGGACCCTGCGAATAAGGATGAATACCTGGCCAATGCTAAAAAGTTCTCCGAAAACTGGGAACACCATATCAAACGCTGGGAAAAAGAAGCCGCACCATTGAAAGGCAAAAATCTGGTCACCTACCACAGCAACTTTGATTATTTTCTGCAATGGTTAGGCGTTAATGTAGTGGGCGACCTGGAACCCAAACCGGGTCTGCCCCCTTCAAGCCAGCATTTAGCCTCTTTGTTGTCCATGTCTAAAAAGACACACATTGATGCGATCGTTTATGCATCGTATCAGGACAAAAAAGGTGCTGACTGGCTGAGCCAGAAAGCAGGTGTTCCTGCCATGGAGCTGCCCATGTCAGTAGGTGGAAGTGAGCAGAGCAAGAATCTGATCAGCCTCTATGATGATCTGATTAAAAAGCTTCTGAAGGTGACTTCTTCTTCATGATGGAATGGGAAATTCTTTCAATACTGATGCCTGCCCTTGTGGCAGGCATCATCGTATTCAGTACTCATCTGATTCTGGGCAGACAGGTTCTGCAACGCGGGATTGTTTTCATGGATCTGGCCATTGCCCAGATCGCAGCCATGGGGGCAATTGTTGCTCATATTCTGACGACGATGCATGGCCACGGCCACAGTCATGACGCTCACAATGGCTCAGAGGTTCTGGGTATTCTCATGCCCTTCCTCTTTTCCATTGCTGGCGCGGGTTTGATTGCCCTGCTGGCACGTTATGCAGAAAAAGAACTGGAAGCGATCATTGGCTGTATCTACGTAGTCTCTGCTGCATCCATCACCTTGCTGTTGGCCAGTGACCCTCATGGGGCTGAGCAGATCTCAAGGGCTTTGAACGGTCATATCCTCTGGCTTAGCTGGAAAGATATGCTGATTCCTGGATTGTTGAGTATTGCGTTTCTTTTAGGCGTATTTTTCAAGCCAGAGATTTTGACAGGTCGACTCTTCTACCCTGCTTTTGCTCTGATGGTGACACTCAGTGTCAAAATGGTGGGTGTCTATCTGGTATTCAGTGCCTTGATTATGCCAGCTCTGGCCATCAATCAACGTTCAGGAAAGAAAGCCCTTGGTCTGGGTTATCTGGCAGGACTGGCTGGACTGGTAATCGGACTTTTGCTGTCGAGTCTTTATGACTTGCCGGGAGGGGCGACGATTGTCGTTAGCTTGGCCATTACTTGTCTGGCGTTCAGACTTTTCCGAAGATAAATCGTCAGATTGCTGGGTTACAAGCCCAGCAATCTTGTTACTGTGAAGAAGTAAATCAGCATTCCGGTGATATCCACCACGGAAGCCAGAACCGGGCTGACAAGTACCGCAGGATCAAGCCTGAAACCTCTGGCCACCAGCGGTAAAAGTCCACCCAAAGAGGTAGAAATAACAACCTGTACAGAGATAGCCAGACCTATAGCCAGACCAACACTGTAAATATCCATGCCATTTGGCAGCGGGATACCTCCACTGAACAAGACCACACGCCCTACGATCACCAGAGCCAAAACACCAGCAATCAGCAACGAAATCCTGAATTCTTTCCAGAGCACTTTTGCCCAGTCTGTCAGAGTAATATCACCGGTAGCTAAAGCCCTGACCACCAGAGTGGCGGCCTGGGAACCGGTATTACCACCAGCCGCCGCCACAACAGGCATATAAACCGCCAGAAGAACCAGAGCGCCAATAGCGTCTTCGTATTTGGAAATAATGAGCCCGGATACAATACCCATCAGAGCCAGGCCAACAATCCAGCCCACTCTTTCCCGAACATGGGACAAAACACTGTTATCAAGATAGTCTCCGGCTGGCTCAGCTTCACTGCTGATCAAGCCCAGGGCCATACTGATTTGCCTTGCCCTGACTTCATGACCGGTTTCTTCCAGTTGCTCAAGGAGTTCATTCACTTCCCGAAACGGTGTTTCCGACAAAACGTCAGTTGCCTGATTCAGTGTCAGGCCCACAATAAGTTCGGTTTTTTCTTTTAACGACAATCGGCGCATAAAAGCCAGCACCTGATGCAGATCAAATTCTGTTTCACTTGCTACTGACTGTTCGAAAACAGCCATATCTACTGCTGCCATAGCGATCCTCCCGGATGGGCAAATAGATAGATACCCCCTGAAAACCAGTCAACTGCAGAGTAAGAGCCTTGTGGAAAAGTTTTAATGCCCACTCAAAGCTCATTGCAAAACCTCGGAAACAAAACGGTGAGGCCGTCTGGCTTTTATCTGACAGAGTGAGTAAGAAGTGAAAATGACGAGTGTAATGAACGCCAGAGCTCTGATGGCTCCGACAAGAGTGCAGGATACCTTTTTAGTAGCTCAATTCACTCCTTACTTTCGTACTCGGAGGTTGATCGGTATCCATAAGTGCAATCCTGATAACTTTAACGGGAAAACAGCCAAAACCAAGCAATTGATAGAGGGTGTATGGCTGATGGCGGAGGATCATACTCCTGAAGAAAAAGACTGGCAAGATCGTACTACCACCATGATCAAGCCAGTCAGTTTCTGTTCAGGTTAAGCCATTTTTGGGCGGGGCTTCAGATAAAATACGATATATCGAATCGCAACATAGGTCACAATAGCCGTGGCCACCCAGAGCTCAATGCGACCCAGCTGATGGATGAGGTCAGCCAAGACACCGTCTAACTTACCTTCCAGCTTGAGCAGGGCAGTCGCACCAATCACCATAGGGAAGGTGAAAGCGGCATAGCCAGGAGAAAATGGCAGTCTCAGGAGTTTAATAAAAGCCATATACACCATGGCAGTCATGAAGATAGCCAAAGGCGCCAGAATACTGATCAGAATCAGGTTAGGGTTATCGCTGATAGTCAGATAGCCCGCCAGAGAAAGACTGGCTGGAGCACCCATGATCGCAAACGTAGGCAGTGCGGCATCAGGAATAGTGCTTTTGAAGATCAGGCGATACAGCATGATAGGCAGCTTTACGAAGTAGCAAAGCAGACCAAAAATAAACAGGACATTGACCAGAGACTCAAAACCCATGCCCGGGCTGGTAACAGCAGCAACAATGATGCCTACCGGAGGTACAAACCAGCTAGGTACCATGTGCTCAATATCAAAATCTTTGACCCTGTGAGTTACAAATCCCACCAGCAAGACCAGATGGGTCACTACTGCTGCTACCCAGAGCGCACGAGCTGCAAACTCAGAGATAGGCATAAGAGCTGAAGCAATCACCATAATAGCCATGGCACAGGTTGGCATAACACTGCTGACCACAGGATGTGACAGGTCTTCACGGATCAAATGCGGATGCAGAATAAACTTCAGCAGTACTTTTAAAACCAGAATAGCGGCAATGATCGCTGCCGTTAGCTTCAGCCCCTGAGACTGATCAGGCATGATCAGTGACCAGGCACCTCCAAGACTGGCAATGCCCAGAGCAAGGCCTCCGAGAGGGGTGGGAACGCGGCTTAGTCTTGAAACCAAGCCAGTTGTGCGACCAGGATTTTCTGTCTTATTCATCTTGCTTATTACCGAGAGTGTCTTTCATTCGCTCATGGCTGCCTGAGCAATATTTAAATGGGGTATGAAATAAAATAGCGTGTTTACAGAATAATAAAATTCAAACTTTTACATGACATAGATCAATAAAACTTATACTCGAGAGAACTCTATGGTCTCCGCTGAAAACACTTCTGGATAGAAAAATAAGAGGATTGAACAAAGACAGATAATGAAAATCATTCACAGTACAACCATTCATTAAAAACGCTGTGAAGTCAGGTTTAAAAGCAGCTTCTATAGTAAAATGCTCGGCTCAATTGGAAAAACCAGCCAGCATTTATGTCGCCAGATAGCTCTTCAGATAGC
This sequence comes from Endozoicomonas arenosclerae, assembly GCF_001562015.1. GTDB lineage: Bacteria > Pseudomonadota > Gammaproteobacteria > Pseudomonadales > Endozoicomonadaceae > Endozoicomonas_A > Endozoicomonas_A arenosclerae. Next base: position 12,322 of record NZ_LASA01000002.1, read on the forward strand.
AAGCAAGAAGCCTTTAGCCAGCAAGTACTCAACTGGTTTGACGTACATGGCCGTAAAAACCTGCCATGGCAGAAAAACATAAACCCTTACCGGGTCTGGATCAGTGAAGTCATGCTGCAGCAGACTCAAGTCGCGACAGTCATTCCCTACTTCGAAAACTTTATGGCACGTTTTCCTGCCGTTGCTGATCTGGCCGCTGCCGACATTGATGATGTGCTTCACCTATGGAGCGGTCTGGGATATTACAGCAGAGCCAGAAACCTGCACAAGGCTGCAAAGATGGTCATGGAAACGTTTGCTGGTGAGTTTCCACCCTCTGTCGATGAATTGACCCAGCTACCAGGAATAGGCTTATCTACAGCAGGCGCTATTGCTTCTATCAGTATGGGGATTCGAGCTCCGATTCTTGATGGCAATGTCAAAAGGGTTCTGGCACGGTACCGTGCTATATCCGGCTGGCCCGGACAGTCTGCCGTAGCCAAACAACTTTGGAGCATTGCCGAAGAGCTCACTCCTGATCATCGAACAGCAAACTATACACAGGCAATGATGGACTTAGGTGCCATGATCTGTACACGGACCAAGCCTTCCTGTTTGATTTGCCCGTTGCAGCAAGACTGTCTGGCTCATGCTGCAGGTAAAGAGACCCGATATCCAGAGCCCAAGCCTAAAAAAGAAAAGCCGGAACGATCCGTCAGAATGTTGATGGTCATCAATGAGTTTGGAGAGGTGCTTCTGGAAAAAAGACCACCGTCAGGTATTTGGGGCGGACTCTGGGGTTTTCCGGAAATTCATATGGATGAAGATCTCACTGAAGCCGCAGAGATAAAAACCGGTCTTAGTCTTGATGAATTTGAGTCATGGCAGTCTTTCCGTCATACCTTCAGCCACTATCATCTGGATATTACCCCAGTAAAAACATTTGCGATGAATACATCTGCCGTAGCCGATGGTGATCGCTGGCACTGGTTTCAACCTGATCAGCCCTCAGAGTTGGGACTGGCTGCACCGGTGAGTAAATTACTGGATAAGATCAAACGTAGTTTGTAAGGCTGAATTTAACGGTGGGACTGTTTCAATAACCATATCGGAAGATAGGAAACAAGATCACTTTATACAAACAGTTTCCTTAATACTTCGACGTCTTCTTCGGAGTGAGGGCGAGCCAGGAATTTGTGCTCCAGAGCATCTTCCAGGCTCATCCGAAGCTCAGGATCCGGGTGTAACAGGGCATTCACGAATCTGACATAGTCGGTTTCAACAGCAGCATTATAATATCCGGGCAAGTTTGCCACATAACGCCATGTGAGATCACAGACAGACACCAGAGAATCAATCCCATAATGATCTATCAGAATTCGATTAACTTTGTCATAGTGCTCCTGATTCAGACGACTCTCTTCTGATACAGGTACGATCGCCTTCCAGCCACCTTCACGATCATACTTTTCATAAGCTTTCATAGGGCTGTAAAGCCTGTAGCCCAGCAGTGCTCGTTCATTTCGCCCTAAATCGCCAATGATAGCCCCAGCAGTGAAGTACTCAAGACCATCTTGAGTGGATTCTCCAATAGAATATGTCATTTGCCCAATACTATAGCTGTTCATCAATTTGGTGGCGGTAACGGTCCCCCCCGGATTCCTGAAGGACTCCAATGCCTGCGGCGACATATAAAGCTCGTGCCCTGGCATGACATCCTTTCCTGCCTCACCAGAACAGCCAAAATCAATAACCTTCACCCTCAAGTCATTTTTATCCAGCATAAAGTTATCCGGCTTTACATCAGCATGGACGATTCCATACTTTTCCAGATGCACTAATCCTTGAATCGCCTCCCTAATCAGATACCTTGATGCTCCCCAGTAGTCGCTATAGTTGATTTCGCCTTTCTGATACAAGGTTCTCAACTGTTTAAAAATATCATCAAGGGATTTTCCTTCTACCAGCTCCATGATCAAACCTTCCGAGGAGCCAATTTTGTGGACCCCATAGAGAGTAAGAACATTTTCACTAAGAGGCATTTCTGCCAATAATTCAGCTTCGTGCTTGAGACTATCCACTCTTTTCTCATTTTCAGGCAGCTTAATCGCCAGCCCAGGATTAGGACAGCTTTCATCAAGGCTTTCCAACCTGCAGACACTACCAAAGGCACCCCGGCCAAGCTGTTTTCCAATAGACATTTGTTCCAGAGGGATCGGTAGATCTTCCTCATTCATACTCATGGTTCTTTGCAGTAGAACTTTCTTGAAAGGTTCTGTCGGTGAAAGAGACTCATCCGAAGGAGTGGTTGTTGACGAAGATGTGTGTGAACCAGAGCCAGAACTCGAGCCCGAGCCCGAGCCCGAGTTATAGGCAGAATCACTCAGGTCACTATCCGACAAACTGCTATCAGAAGGTGATGATAAAGGTGAGCGAACCGGGGAAGAATCAGGTGATGACACGGGCGATGAAACAGAACGAGGGGATGAAGAACCTGAACCTGACTGATAATCAGAGTCATCAGAGACTTTGAGCTCTCGCTCACTGTCTGGAGATGAGAGATCAGTCACGTCACGCTGGTCAAACCTGCCTTTTTTAGACTTGCTGGGCGAAGCCTCCACATTTTCATCTTTGTTAACAGATACCTGGTGTCGCAATGCACTGGCACCCTTTCGATCCATAGAGTCCATTCAGTATCTTCCCACCAAAACATTGATATATTTCTTTTCAATTAAGCATAGCTTCTTAACTAAAAAGCTGAATATAGAGCGGATCAGCAGCGATTAGTGGTAGATAACAGAGACTTTCTGAGCATCAAAACTGGTCAGGTCTGAAAATTTAACCTGTAATGGCTTAACCCTGAGCTCTCTACGATGGAGTACAATCGTAATGCGCCTCTCTGCCACTCTCTTGTCCTGTCTATTAATCCTGCTGCCAGACAGCCTTATGGCCAGCTGGTCTATATCCAGCTATGAGAAAGACGGGTTCATACTCCCGTATCAGCTTTACTCTCCTTCTCTGGCTGAAGATGAGAAAGCCCCGCTAGTCATCTATCTTCACGATGCAGTAGAAGCTGGCACAGACAATAGAAAACAGCTCTATACCGGACAGAACATTGGCCCGGACTACTTTACGAGCCAAAGAATTCAATCCATGCAAAAGGCCTATGTGCTGGCACCACAGACTCCAAGAGATTCATACTGGGTCAAAGTCCCGGCCGGTGAGTTCAACTATCAGGAAGTGCCATCCTCCATTGCTCTGTCAGCGTTGCTTAAGCTCATCGATAAGCTCGCCGAACGTTCAGAAGTCGATCCGAAACGTATTTATCTGGTAGGTCATGCCCAGGGAGGAACAGGAGTCTGGTTTGCGGCTTTAAGCATGCCCGAATTGTTTGCTGCAGTAGCACCTTTAGCGGGAGCGAGCAGCCCGGATGCTGGTAAGCGGCTGACCCAAACCCCCATCTGGGCTTTTCATGGTGACTCTGACAAGGTCACACCGGTTCTCTTCACCCGCAATATGGTTGATGCCATCATCAGAGCAGGTGGAACCTCAGCCCTGCTGCGCTACACGGAAATTGAAGGGGGCAATCATGATTCAGCCTGGCGCGAAGCATTCAAGGGCGATCAACTATGGCAGTGGCTCTTGAAGCATAAAAATTAAAGGTGACCAGGCCTGTAATCTTTCACGGGCCGTTCAACTATTTTTCGCCAGCCCTTAGAGATGAAAATACTTTCGAGTTAAACTGGCCGAAGTTAATGATAAGAATGCAAAATCCAACATGATCGGCACATTTAAAGAATATCTCACAGGGGTTCTGACTCTTTCTCTTCTGATGCTCAACACCCTGTTGCTCAGCCTGCCCCTACTCTGTTTTTCTCTTTTGAAACTGGTTATCCCTTTAAAAGGCTTTCGTCGTTTTATGGGTAAGATGGCTAATGCTACCGCAGAATTGTGGATCACCATCAACTCGTTATGGATGAAACTGCTGGGCTTAAAACTCAATGTTAAAGGTCTGAATGGCCTGAACCCGAAGGGTTATTATCTGGTTACTGCCAACCACCAGAGCTGGGCTGATATCCTGCTGATGCAGCACTTACTGAACAGAAAAATTCCTCTGATGAAATTCTTTCTCAAGCAGGAGCTGATCTACGTTCCAGTGATCGGGCTTTGTTGGTGGGCTCTGGATTTTCCCTTTATGAAGCGTTACAGCAAAGCTTATCTTGAAAAGCACCCTGAAAAGCGTGGTAAAGATCTGGAAAGCACTCTGCAAGCCTGCGAAAAATTCAAAACAATGCCGGTATCAATCGTCAATTATCTTGAAGGCACCCGGTTTACCGAAACAAAACACAAGAAACAGCAGTCTCCGTTCAAACACTTGCTGAAGCCCCGCGCTGGCGGCATCAGTTATGTGATAGGAGCCCTGGGAGAGCAAGTAAGAACCCTTCTGAATATCACCATTGTTTATCATCAAAAAGACCAGCTGGGCTTCTGGGACTTCCTGTGTGGCCGCATTAACAATGTCAGCATCCACTTTGATCAGCAAACAATCCCCGAATCCTTTACAGGTCGTAACTACCAGCAGGACGCTGACTTTCGCAACGACTTTCAGGCATGGGTCAATAGTCTCTGGAAAGAGAAAGATCAGTTAATGCAGCAACTGAGCCATCACCAGGGAAGAGTTGTTACGTCGACTGTCGTTGAAGCTGCCCCAAAATCTCAGAGCGAAGTCGTATAACCAGTTCCTCATTCTAACTTCGAAGCCAGAAAGTCATTTCCGGCTTCGATTTCTCGCTTCTTCATACCTGAACCTGAAATCTGAACTATTTTATCCCTGACAAACTCCTACTCTCTTCGTAACGCCAATCACTGAAAACTCCTCCAAAGTTATAGCGAGGTTATAATCATGTTTTCTCCAGCTTCGTTGAGCCGTTCTTTCCTCTTTCTGGTTCTGATACTTGCCAATAGTCTTCTTGTTGCTGACCCACCCGGGAATTACAAACACACATGCAAAGACAGTAAATACGACACGAACAATACTCTGATAACAGCAGAATGTGACTGCCAGATGGGAGACTGTGACCCAGATTTTGGCGGTGACTGGCACCGAACCAATCATTTCTATGTGGCCACATGTTCACACTCAATCAACAACCTTTATGTTGGCAACCCTGACAAGAATGTTTGTATGGGGACGCCAGGAAACCACTGCTACTCCGGATATCTGGTTTGCGACCATAAGGACTGGAAAATATTTCATCCCGGAGAGTGCTCAGATGAAGACTGTGAAGAGCCTGAATGCAGAATCAGTAATTATGAGCCTGATGGCCAGATCATGCACACCAGCTGCCGTTTCCAAGCCCCCTGGGGAGATAGGATGGAACAGACTCGCCAACGAACTCTTTCTGACTGCAAAGGCGAAATGAAGGATGTTTACGGTGAAATTTCCTGTTCCGGAGACCGGCCTCTTTACCAGGCGGGCAGTACCGAAATTCAGGAACAGGAGACAGCCGTAGTGGTATGCAAGGATCACTCAATCTGCGTACTCAGCCAGAAAGGCTCCATGTATTGTTCAGGCACATCCATCTGTGCGCACGGCAAAGACGTTGCCTGTCACACAAAGGATCAGGCTGTCTGTAAAGCTCTGGGTGAGGTCACCGGCCCCTTTTACTCTGCCCAGAAGAAAGATGAAATTCTGAACCGGGAAACCGGTATTTTGGTCTGCAGGGGTGATGCAGAATGTCGCTTAAGCGAATCTGGCGAAATGTACTGTGCAGGTAATGCGTTTTGCAACCATGGCAGTAAGGTCACTTGCTATGCCTATGATGATGCCAGCTGCGAATCAGGAAAGGGCAGAACAGAGCTATAAAAAGCTTTCCTGAACAGCTCTCCCATACCAGCCAATTTCCAAGTAAAATACTCGGGTATTGTTGACCGTAAAAATACTGCCACAAGAAGTGGCGGTATTTCCGGCCTCTGGCTGCATGGAACATATCTGAATGAGAATAAGCCTGGATCAGCTCAACTTTAATAATCGCTTTGGCCAGTTGCCTGAAGTCTTCTATACACGCCTTCAGGCCACCCCTTTGGATAATCCAAAGCTGGTAGCCATAAGTCAGAAAGCCGCTGATCTGTTAGATCTTGAACTGAATAATACCTGCAAAGAGCAGTTGACCCAGGTCTGTGGAGGCTCAACAGCTTTAGAGGATTCTGATCCTCTGGCTATGGTTTACTCCGGACATCAGTTTGGCAGCTATAACCCTCAACTGGGCGATGGGCGCGGCTTATTACTGGGAGAAGTCACTAACAGCAAAGGCGAAAGCTGGGATCTTCATTTAAAAGGCGCGGGGACAACCCCCTACTCCCGATTTGGTGATGGCCGAGCCGTTCTTCGCTCCTGTATTCGTGAATACCTGGCCTCTGAAGCCTTATTCAACCTGGGAATTCCAACCACCCGGGCTCTCTGTGTAGTGACCAGCGACACCCCGGTTTACCGGGAAACAGAAGAACGAGGTTCTACCTTATTAAGGCTGGCAAAAACTCACATTCGTTTCGGTCATTTTGAATACTTCTGTTACACCAAACAGCAAGATGCACTAAAAGCTCTGGCAGAGTTCACGATTCAGAATTATTTTTCAGAGCTTTCCGACAAAGACGACAAATATATTTTATTTTTCAAAAGCGTTGTTGAAAGAACAGCCCGGATGATTGCTCTATGGCAGTCTAATGGTTTCGCGCACGGTGTTATGAACACCGATAATATGAGCATTCTTGGGGAGACTTTTGATTACGGTCCCTACGGTTTTCAGGATGACTTTAACTGGCACTACATTTGTAATCATTCCGACCACTCTGGTCGCTATGCGTTCAGCCAGCAACCCGATATAGGCTACTGGAACTGCGGCAGGCTTGCCCAGGCACTGGTGCCTTTGATTGATGATGTTGAGGCATTGCAAAAAGTTCTCGATATCTATCCGCAGCTTTACTCTGACCAGTACCTGTCATTAATGAGTAAAAAGCTGGGGCTTTTGCAGCAGGAACCAGAGGATGCAGACCTGATCAAGGATCTTCTGCAACTGCTCCATGAGCAAAGCGCCGACTACACTCTGTTTTTCAGAGCATTATCAGATTACTCTCCGGATCATGAGTCCTTCGAGCTTATCAGTAAGCCTGAGTCTTTCAGAAACTGGCTGAAAGACTATGACAATCGAATTCGACGTAATCTGGAATCTGATCAACAGCGCCATTCAAGAATGCAGCAGGTGAACCCCAAATACATTCTGCGCAACTATCTGGCACAGAACGCCATAGAAAAAGCAGAAAAAGGGGATTACAGCGAGATCGAACAGCTCATGACTGTGCTGCAATCACCTTACGATGAGCATCCAGAGCTGGGACATTACGCTCAAAAGCCTCCCAAGTGGGGTAAAGAGCTGGAAATCAGCTGCTCGTCCTGACTGATCGTTTCCTATACCATGCAACCACACCGCAGATTTTAAGAAGGGGATATCAATGGCCCGTACCGTACATTGCGTAAAACTCAAGAAAGAAGCCGAAGGTCTTGCTGTACCGCCCCTGCCGGGTCCAAAGGGACAGTGGGTTTATGAAAATGTCTCCCAGGCGGCATGGACAGAGTGGCAAGCTCATCAAACCCGCTTGATCAACGAAAAGCACCTTAGCCTGCTGGATCCTGAAACCCGCAAATATCTGACCGAACAAATGGACAAGTTCTTTGCCGGCGAGGACTATGATGCGGCTGAAGGCTTTGTTCCTGAGCAGAAGTAACCTTGATCGAATGAGCTGACGATCGTAGTGCCGGATAGCTTATCTTTTTATCGGCTTCCGGCTCTCTGCTTATCTGACTTCAGTCTGTCAGCATTAGAGGAGGTGGATAAACTGCAACCCTGCCACCCCAAGAAGCATGAATACCAGGGATGCTGAGAATAAAGGGTATCACCTGGCTGACAGGCATCTGGAAGAGTCCGTGCCTTAAACTGAACACCAGCGCACGCCTGGAACTCTGGATATAGATACCAATATTATTGACTTCATGACAGTCTGTAATGAGGATTCTGGTTCCTACCGGCTGCCTGAGAACCAGACTTGCAGCAGCATTAGCAAACGCAGACTGGGTACCAAAATGACTCTGGTTTGAAGACAGCCACATTGCCTGAATCCGTCGTATTACTGAAATTAAATCAGAGCTGGCCAAAGCCGTTACAAAGCCATTATCTCCCGGCAACATCCAACCAGGGTTGACCAACCAGGAATTCAGCAAAATCTGCTGCAGTTCAGATTGACTGATCTGCTGCGCAGGCGAATGGCCAAGCAGGAAACGGATGCCATCATTATCCTGCCGATCAGAAAAAACCTTCAAACGAATCACACCCTTCAAGTGCTCCCAGAAATCTTTCTCCCTCCCTTCACTCTCTCCCTCATCCAGAAGTCTACCGACTACGACCTGAACCGCCCTCACAACAACTTGCCCGTAAAATGGCAGATTCTGATAGAGATAGCTTCCTGCCTGATTAAGCTTTCTGGATACAACACCTCCAGGCTGGATTGGAACAATCGCCCCTTCAGTTAACAATGGACGACTTGAGACACAGCAAGCACAGGCCCCTCCCTGACACCCGGGTTGATGCACAAACGGCACTAAATCCTGATCTTTATCGTTGTCATCATCCAGCAGCTCCTCCTCATCTTCCTCTTCATCTTCATCATCGCTAAAACCAGGGGAAGGCGGATCATCGTCAGTATCCAGACAGTGTTCCAGTGACACTTTTTCTTCTTCGCCTTCCTCCAGATTCATGTCAGGGGTGCCAGAAGCTTTCCCGTTTTTATTTTTAGGCACATGAGCCGCCTGTACAGAAAAAATCAGCGTCATCAACAACAAGCAGAACAATGATCGTAAGGTCAACATAGACATTTCCCGACTGAAACATCCATGTGAATAAGCATTTTTATTCAAGAGGCATAAATATAGCGGAGATGCAGAGCCTGACTTTATAATAGATACAACCACCCTCTATTGGTCTTACCCATGAAAATCAAAGACATTTCCATCTCCAACAACAAAAAGAAGCAGATTCTTTCTGCCATCAATGATCACTCTATTCTCTTTCAGGAAGAAGATGGCGACATTGTTGTGGACACTCGTGCTTACCAGACATACAAGGAAGAAAAAGGTCAGGCGCCTATTGAAGAGATAACAGAACTTGAGTCCCTGGAAGAACTGGCAGACTACGTCGTTTTTCAATAGAAACCTGGCTTCACATCCGTGTTCGCATTTCTAAACGATTAATCCACCCTGCTTTTTTCGATCAAACAGCCATGAGCCGAAAATGCAGCTCACCCCGCAGCATGAAAATGGCTACGGTCCTGATAATGCTGCATTTTCATAGTAAAAAGTGGAAAATCGGTATACCCGACTTGACTCCGGGTAGTGAAATCCGTTTAATACGCCTCGCACACCTTCTCGTGTGAAAAAGCTGTGACATGCCTGGGTAGCTCAGTTGGTAGAGCAGCGGATTGAAAATCCGCGTGTCGGTGGTTCGATTCCGCCCCTAGGCACCATCTCTTCGATGGTACCAAGTCGTCAAAAGCAGTTCAGCCTGGATAGCTCAGTTGGTAGAGCAGCGGATTGAAAATCCGCGTGTCGATGGTTCGATTCCGTCTCTAGGCACCATATCAAAAAGCCTCGCATTAGCGAGGCTTTTTTGTTTTTGTCTGACTCATTCTCTCCAGTACTGAAAACAGCTAATATGAAACAAGAGTGTGAACCCCTGAGCTGTTATCCATGAACCGTCGTAAGAAAGGCAACCAGATCTTAAAGGCCAAAGCCAAAAGGGCTAAGTCTAAACTGGCCCCTAAAAGCAACAAGCCCAAGTACATCAGTAAAGCTGAGCGTGCCAGGCTAGAGTCAGAAGAAGCCAGTCAGGAATCGCCTCAGGATACTGAGGGCAGTTAAACCGCCCTCGCACACCATACAATCTTGCCAACCACCGGGTTCTCTTCCAACTTTTTCAAATCCAGAGTCCAGCCAGGATATTCAGGGTTATCACTGGTAATACTCAACTCATGCTGGTTTTGCTTAACTCTCTTGGCCATCAAGCCATCTTCCGTCTGAATCAGATAGACCGCTTCACTCTGGACTGACTTACGAGACATATCCACCAGCACCTGATCACCGTCCTGAAAAGTGGGCAGCATACTGTCTCCACTGATGGTAACGAATGCCAGGTTTTCACCTGACACTCCCAGCTGGCGACTCAGAAAAGCTTTGTTAAAAGCAAAATAATCACTGACTTCTTCATTTTGAACAGCCGCGCCCATCCCGGCACTGGCCTGGACATCAAACATGGGGGCATAAACAATTTCTTTGCTGCCTGAAGTCTCTGAAATCTGCCCACTGTCGTTTTGGTCACCGGTCAGCAACCAGTTCAGGTCAACACGAAAGTCATCATACAGACTCTCCAGATAAGCCATGGATGGCCGACTGGTTCCACGACAGATTTTATAGATATGAGAGGCGGACTTGCCTGTCATTTCAGCAAACTGCTTTTTGTTTCCCTGTGTCAGACGATCCACTATCAACTGAAATCGACGCGCGAAAGCGTTTGCCATACTCTGAATTTTCCTGAACGAGAATAAAACACCGCATTATACAACAGCAGGTTCGATACTAGATGGGAGAAATGAAAAGAGCGGCCGAATTAGCCGCTCTTTTTTAGTGCAGACTGTGTTTAGCTGGTTTCTGCCACAGCAGGGGCTTTTTCTTCAGACTGTATTTGTCGGGAGGCTTTTTCCAAAGCTTCCTGAGCAAACTTTTCGGCCTTCTCTTCCTCTTCAGCGACTCTCATCAACTCTCGCTTGAGATAGAAGCCTGCCAGGCAGAGCATTACACCGGTCACTGACGCAATCAGAGCCAAAGAGCCAAACCATAGCAGTGCCACTACACCCACCATTTTACGGTCAACATCGGTGGGAGACTCCATGCCATAAGCATACATTGCCATGCGATAGATCTGATTCTGATTGATCAGTCGATTAATTTCAGACTGGATATTGCGCTGATCATTACGTAGCAAAAATACCTTGTCTTCAATGTCTACAACCTGAGCATTAATCACATCCAGCTGCTGCTGTTTATCTTCAACATAACCGGACAGCTCTTTCTCCTGGCTCAGCTTGATACCCATATAACGGGAGCGACTGCTTTCAGCATTGGCAACGACATCATTCTGAAGCTTCACATTAGCCGCTTCACGATTGATTATTTCCTGTTTCTTGCTTTCGATACGCTCATTGATGTCTGTAATTCGACCTTCGTACTTGCTGTTGGTGAACTCGATCTGCTGCTTCATCTGATCTTCCATGTTCGCCTGCTTGGTCAGGGCATCCCCCCCAAGATAGCCGGTGGTGATCTGATCGATTTGCTTGTTCTTGTCCGCAATCAGGCGACGGTACTTATTATCGACAGCAGTACGCGTCAGGAAGCTGGCATCGTCCAGCTCTCTGGCCATTTCAGCTTTCAATGCTGCCAGTTCAGCTAACAAGCGATCTTTTTCAGTTCTGCTGTCTGAGAGATTATCCAACAGCAAGGCGGAAAAACGATCTTCGATACCCTGTCGTTCAGTATTCCAGTCTTCGTAGTAACCGTCCCTTTTCTCAATCAGGTCCTGGATTTCTGTATCCAGCTCTTCCTGGAAAGAGTAATCGATACCCGACAGAATGGATTCAGTTTTGGCATTTACCTTATTGACACGGGTCCTGAAAGATTCATCAATAGACAGCTGTTGAGACTCAATTTCCTGGTTTAAATCGGATTCCGTGAATACCTGAACCCTCTCTTGTCTTCGATTCAACAAGGCAACTTCAGACTCAATATTCTCAATATCGTTCTTGCGGGTATCGATGGCGTAGTTGAGGTTGGAGAAGTTTCTTTCAAAGCCCGCCATCATCGTTTCAAACGTTACGACACACAGACACAAGACGAAGAAAAGGAAAAGACTGCGCCAAAACAGGTTTTTCACCGACATAAAGGCAAAGGTCAGCGGAATCTTGCAAAGCTCTGCCGCCGCCATCATCAGGAAGGGTAATCCCGCGACCAGAATAGAAGAGCTGTGGCCCAGAAGGTTGACAGATTCCTGATCCAAATAGGATTGATTGGCAGAGATGGAAACAACGATGGAGATGGATAAACCGATCAGTACGGCAATGACTTCGATAGTCCAGGCCAGGCGAATCAAAAAGCTCGCATAGCCCTCATTATACTTCTTGGAAAAGTTCATTTTCTGAACAGCCCTGATTGTTATTTTTTAAAAATCTTCCTTAATCTGACTGGGTTAGAAGTGGTTTACATCGCTGCAAATCGACATCTTTCACTCAGCAGTCCGGCCATTGTAACGGCTATATCACTGATTTAAAGCCTGATTTTTCTGCAAAGCGATGTCTTGTGAACCGGTTACTACTTAAGTCGCTTGCAACACAAGGGGTCACCACAAGAAGAACAGATGGAACTTTTTTCTGGAAAAAGAGTCCAAGCCGTCAGGAAACTCATCATAAGGAAGTGCAACTGTGTACCAAGTAACCTCATCCGCCTGTTACTCGAGTCCCAATAGTGAATCAGCTATTGGCCGAGAGGCTAAACCAACCACAACTCCCTCTCAATCAGCTGCGGTATTTGACCTCAAGCACAAACTCATCAAGTGTACAAAGCTGTCTGAAGAACTAGAGCAGCTGACGATGGTCATATGCTCAACTCGCCCCAGCGCCAAGGATCATGAAGAAAAACGACTTCAATGGCTCAAACTGGGAGCATCTCTGGACGCCGTCACAGAGTTAAAGGAAGCTTTGATAGAAAGATCATTCAGCAATTCAAAGACGGCTGGTTGCTCTGGAAGATGTAAAAACTACAACTTTTTCAACTGAAAGCCGCTCCCCCACACTTCACGGGAAGCATGAGCAAAGCGATTTAGCGAATCTGGATACTCTCAAACAAAGACTTATCAGATGCACAAAACTATTTGAAGATCTACAACACCTGACGACAGTAATACTCTCAACGACACCTGATGCAAAGAGTCTCAAAGATCTGCGGAAGCAAATGCTTGAGTTGGAGTCATCTCTGGAAGCTGTGACAGCTCTGAAGAATGACTTGATGGCAGAATCAATCAGTATTCAGAAACAATTGATCTCTCTCACAGATATTCATGCCTCTTCAGCATCCTTTGAGAGTCCCTTTTCCTCTGTCGACCAGCCATGTGAACTAAGAGATTCAGGTGCCCTACTTGAGCTCAAGCGCAAGCTCATCAAATGTACAGACCTGCTCGATAAACTGGGGCAACTAACAACCGAGCTACTCTCAATCCAGCCTGACGGAAAGAGCCTCAGAGAAAAACAGAAGCAATTATTTGAACTGGGCTCATTCCAGAAAACCATCACAATGTTGAAGGACGAACTGTTATCTGAATCATTAAGTGCTCAGCAACAACTGATCACTCTCTTAGAAACTCAATCCATTTCCCCGACATCATCGAATTACTCCCTTCATTTGTCCGATGAGTCCAGGATTTTCGTTACTTTTGAAGCGTAAAGCCTTGCATGGAGTTAGGAGAAAAGCCCCTCAAAGTGGTCCGGCACCTGTGCCAGACCACTGACCTCATAGTCAAACATCAGCATTGCTGTTTTAGCTATCGCTACAACACGACCACTGACTTTTTCCTTAACTTGATAGACAAAGTCACAGCCATACTTCTGAAAAGCCTGCGCAGTTATATCAATCACCAGTGTTTCACCATGTTTGGCTTCACTCTTATAAATGACCGCTAAATCTGCATTTATCAGCCCTTTGCTTTCAGATTCTATCGTGTTCAGGCCTGGCTGTTTCAGATAGCGGGTTCTGGCTTCATTGATAATCCCAACGAGCGAGTCATTGCCCATATGTCCGGCGGCATTAACATGACAGTAAAGCACTTCCACTTCGGTACTGAATGCAAACTGCTCAGGTATTTCAACTTCGACTCTGGCCATTTTGTATTTCTCTTGGATGATGGGCAAATGATCTTCGGCAGGCAGAATAACAATAAAGTCAGATAACCAGAATTTCCAGTTGAGACACCTTACTTCTCTAACTCTTAAGCCAGATAGCTGAGAGAGCTAAGTGTAAAGAGAAGCTGAGCGAACTCTCAGAGTTTGTGTCGTAAACAGTGATAGTCCGCTAACGAACCACACATCAGAGCCTATTGTTATCTCTTGTTTCACTGCTGATATCATCCGGGATAGCAGTATGAATCCTGCTGGAAAAATCCGAAGCGGACATTTCAATCATTCGAACATCACTGAAAAGCCCTTCATAAGAGCGAATGTCGGTGTAGATAAGATTCCCCTGCGGTGTGACTGTAATTCCCCTTGGGCACAAACCGGTGTGCAGGCTCAGACTGATCGTCGAAATAAACAAATTCAGGCCGTTACCCGCAAAATGATAAATTCTGCCACTCTCAGCATCTACCATAGAAATTCGGTTCGGGTTGTCTTCCTGAGCAATATAAAGGTTGTCTTTACTGTCAATTGCAATGCCATACAAATCACCCAAAGCGGCCTGGGTGGCCAGTGTTCCATTCGGACTTTTGCCACTCAGCCCGATGCCAGCATACACCGACAGTTTTTTAGTCGATGGCTTCCAGACGGTAATCTGATTGTGGTAGAGATGACCGTCGATAGAATACCAACTGGCGTAAAGGTTTCCCTTTGAATCGACAGCAATATCATCCGGTATATTTTTAGGAACGGTAAATAGAAGTACAGGTGAAGCACCTTTGGGGAATTTATAAAACCCGACCCCTTTGAGTGCATTGCTGGCCGCTGCATAATAAATAGTGTCATGTCGGTCAACAGTAATGGCCAAAACCAGATAAGAACCCTCTGGCGTTTTGGTCAGCACCTGACAATGACCGGTATCAGGGTCAATTAACCCAAGCACTGGCTTAGATTCGTTATCCTTGATACTGACCGGATTAAAACCGACCACCAATTTCTGGTCAGAAGTCGCCGAAAGAGCAAAAGAGCCATTCATATCAGGGCAGGTTGATTGATCATAATGCAGCGTTGCTACTGCTTTTTCTGACGTTACCTGCTCGACCTGGCCATCGTGAAAAAAGATTCTTCCATCTGCTAATTTAACCGGATTATCGGGCCAGGCCCCGGCAGCAACACCATGCAAAAGTGTTTTGACCCAGTAATCCTTAACCGTAGTACTTTTCTGAAGAGTAGGTGCACCATAAGCCAATGGCACAATCAGGAAAAAGCCGAGAGAGAGAAGTTTCACACTAACTCCGATTTATACCAAATGAAAAAGCATAGCCCATGTGTTGTGATTAATCTGAAGATTCATTCACCCAAACACTTGAATACAACGGTCAATGGCTCAGGTGACAAGGAAAACATTAACCTTCAAGAAGGTATTGCAGGCTTGTTGTGGTTCAGCCTTTTGGAATGGGCAGATATACTCTGCCCATGACTTTCCAGCTACGCCCTTACCAAAAAGAAGCCGTATCCAGTGTGATACAGCATTTTCGCAAAAGTGATGACCCTGCACTTGTGGTTTTACCCACCGGCGCCGGCAAAAGCCTGGTGATCAGTGAGCTTGGGCGTATTGCCCGTGGCCGGGTTCTTGTACTGGCTCACGTAAAAGAGCTGGTCGAACAGAACCATGCGAAGTACGAAAGCTATGATCTCAAAGCCTCTATCTTCAGTGCAGGACTGGGCAGGCAAGAAGCTTCTGAACAGGTTGTGTTTGGCAGTGTACAATCCGTAGTCAGAAATCTGGATCAGTTTGATGACGACAACTTCACCCTGCTGGTTATTGATGAGTGTCATCGGGTTTCTCTGGAGAAAAGTTCCAGCTATCACAAAGTCATAGAACATCTGCGCAAGCTCAATCCCAGACTGAAAATACTGGGATTAACGGCAACACCCTACCGTCTTGGAATGGGCTGGCTCTACCAGCACTATCTACCCGGAAATAAGAAAGGCACCCAGCGAACAAAGGAAGAACGTTTTTTCAAAAGTTGTATCTATGAACTTCCATTGTCGTACATGATTAAAAATGGCTTTCTTACACCGGCAAAACTAATCGATGCACCGGTTATTTTTTACGACTTTAGCCTCTTATCAAGAGATTCATTTGGCCGATACAGCGAAAACGACCTGAATAAACTGCTCAAAGGTGAGGGTCGGGCTACACAACAGATCATTGCCCAGGTAGTGAAAGAATCAGAAGACCGCAAAGGCGTGATGATCTTTGCCTCTACCGTAGACCATGCCAGGGAAATCATGGGTTACTTGCCCGAGTCTGAAACCGCCCTGATTATTGGCGATACAGCTACGAAAGAGCGGGATAGCCTGATCGAAGCCTTCAAGGCTCAAAAGTTGAAATATCTGGTCAACGTTTCGGTACTGACCACAGGGTTTGATGCCCCCCATGTCGACCTGATTGCTATTTTACGCCCAACAGAATCCGTCAGCCTTTATCAGCAGATTGTTGGCCGTGGACTTCGCCTTGCAGAAGGAAAGGAAGACTGCCTGGTCATGGACTTTGCCGGCAATCGCTATGACCTGTATAGCCCTGAAATAGGCAGCCCAAAGCCGGACTCCAAATCGGTTCCAGTCACGGTCCCCTGCCCGGCTTGTGGCCATGAGAACAGCTTTTGGGGCATCGTAGACGGTGATGGTGATCTGGTCGAACACTATGGCCGCCGTTGTCAGGGCATTGAAGAGTTTGAGGGAGAGATTGTTCAATGCGACTTCCGCTACCGTTTCAAAGAGTGCGACCAATGCGGTGCCGAGAACGATATTGCAGCCCGAAAATGTCACCAGTGCAGAAAAGCTCTGGTAGATCCGGACAAAAAGCTGCGAGATGCCCTAAACCTCAAAGACTGTATGGTTTTACGCTGTTCTGGCATGACTCTGGAATCAGAACTCAAAGGCAGTACTCCCAGAATCAAGATCACCTATTACGATGAGGACGGAGCCACTGTCAGTGAGATTTTCCGACTCGATACGCCTGCCCAACAAGGGGCGTTCTACCATCATTTTGGCAAGCATGCGCTGATCAACCGTGCAGAGCCATTCCGAGCAAATTCTGTGGATGCGGTCATCAGTCAGAAAAAGAAGTTTCGCAAACCGGATTTTGTCATTGCCCGAAAAGAGAAACATTACTGGTCAGTGATTGATAAACTCTTCGACTATGAAGGCAATTTCCGCAAGGCTTATGAGGCAGAATAAGTCTTGTGTCGTTCGATTGATTCCTTCATGATGAAACTTCAACTTGTTATCAACCTATAGAAATAAGAGGAGGCTCTACCTTATGTGTGAATTAAATTACGCACACTTATTTGGGTTTAGCAGCCGCTCAAGCTTTACCGGTATCGTGCTGCGATAACCCTGCTTGAGCGGAATCAATCACTGACAAAGCACTAGAGTCTATTCCCTCTGGCTTACCAGGTTATCGTCAGCAAAGTATGACGAAGGCATTCTTATGCCTGTAAATCTTGAGTAAGCAATGAGCACTTTACTATCTGCACAATCTGTCTCCTACGACCTGACTTCCGGCCCTTTGCTGGAGAATCTTTCGTTCACCCTGAAAAAAGGTGGTCGCATTGGCCTGATTGGCCACAACGGTTGTGGGAAGAGTACCCTGTTAAAACTTCTGACCGGACAACTGCAAGCCCGTTCAGGCTCAATATCCCTGTCAAAACAGTGCCTTATGGCAGCTGTTGAACAGCACCTTCCAGAATCAATAAGTCCGCTCACTCTGATTGAAGCGGTTAAAGCACAACTGCCTGAAACTTCCCGAGAGGATGAGGCCTGGAAAGCTGAACTGCAGCTCTCGGAGATGGGGTTTTCAGAGCAGGACTGGTTGTTACAAGCCGCGACCCTAAGTGGTGGTGAACATACCCGGTTAATGCTGGCCCGAGCCTTGATTCTGGAGCCTGACCTGCTGGTTCTGGATGAACCCAGCAACCATCTGGACTTGCCAACCCTGCTCTGGCTGGAACAGTTTCTCAAACAATGGAAAGGCAGCTTTATTCTTGTCTCTCATGATCAAAGGCTTCTGGATCAAGTGACAAATACTACCTGGATACTCCGGGCAGGCCAGATGCATTGCTTTCAACTTTCCTGCTCCAGAGCAAGAAAAGCTCTGGACGATCAGGATGAAGCGGATCGTCTGAAGCGCCAATCTGAACAGAAAGAAATTGACCGCATTGAGAGCAGTGCCAAAAGGCTGGCTCTCTGGGGCAAGGTATACGACAACGAAGACCTTTCCCGAAAAGCCAAAAGCATGGAGAAACGCATTGACCGACTGAAAGACCAGCAAACCGATCAGCCCGCTATCTCACCCTGGCAATTAAAGCTAAGTGGTGAAGCCCTGAAAGCAGACCGACTTTTGGCTCTGAATAATATGGATGTCAAACCAGCAGCTGATGCCAAAACCCTGTTCACATTGCTGCAAAAACAGGTCAAAAGCCGGGACCGTATCGCCCTGGTAGGGCGCAATGGCTGTGGCAAGTCATCCCTGATTCGTCAGCTCTGGTCAAGCTTTCAAAAGCAAAGCAATGAAGCCATCCTTTTTCATCCTCGTTGTGAGACCGGCTACTATGACCAGTCGCTTCAGCAGTTGCGGAATGAAGACAGTCTGATGGAGGCGCTGCGCCAGTTTGCTCCATTGCCGGATGAACAACGCAAAATGGCACTGATCAGTGCCGGCTACGCCTATGACCGCCATGATCAGAAAGTTTCACAGCTTAGCGGCGGTGAACGTTCCAGACTCTTGTTTGTTGGCTTGTCACTGGCCAGGTATCAGCTGCTGTTTCTGGATGAGCCTACCAATCATCTGGATCTGGAAGGCAAAGACGAGCTGGCTGAAACACTAAAAACGTTTGCAGGAGGCTTTCTGCTGGTCAGTCATGATCGGGATCTGATTGAAACAAGCTGTAATCGTTTCTGGGTGATTCATCAGGGCCAGCTGGAAGAGTTCCATGATCCTGAGCAGGCTTATTCTGTTCTTCTTGATTCAGAAGCAAGCCCTGAAAGTCAGGTTCAAAAGCCTTCATCTTCTGCCATTCAGAAAAACAGCTCGATGGATGAAGAGTCTCTGCTTGAGCGACTAATCGAGCTGGAAGCCAAGCTGCAGGATGACCTGGCCAGAAAGCCTAAACATCAAAAGCCTGAGAAGCAGCTGATCTGGCAACAGGAGATTCAGCAGATCCAAAGCCAGTTGAGTTTAATCTGATACTTTGCGCCAGCAATTTTGCTGGCGCTTTTTTAACCTATTTGGTGCATAGAGCGTTTTGACGCACTTTATAAAGACTTTTTTCAAAAACTGCCTTGCTGACACGATAAGCCCTCCCGCATTAATTAATTTATTAAAAATCATACAGTTAATTATTAAATTCCAATTCGGGCATCATTTTTGCCTTGCTGATTTTGACGAATAAGAAAAACAGCGAGAAGGAACTATGGCTTATATCGAACCCGATGAGTTTGTCACCAAAATGGTGGATTCTGGCGAGTCCAAGGTCTTTATGTCGACCAAAGACACATTTATCCGGGCCTTTATGGCCGGGGCTATCCTGGGACTGGCTGCTATTTTTGCCATTACGGTCACTATAAAGACTGGCTCCCCCCTGATTGGCGCTCTGCTGTTCCCGATCGGATTTATCATGCTGTACCTGATGAAGTTTGACTTGTTAACGGGTGTATTCACCCTTGTGCCACTGGCTTTGATCGATAAACGACCCGGTGTTGATATGAGAGGCTTGCTCAGAAACTGGGGATTAGTCTTTCTGGGTAATTTTGCCGGCGCCCTGACCACAGCTTTTTTTGTGTCGTTTATTCTGACTTATGGCTACAGCATTGATGGTGGAGCCATAGCAGCAAAAGTCTCAGCCATTGGAGAATCAAGAACCCTGGGTTATCAGGAGCACGGTCTTGCGGGCTGGTTAACCATCTTTGTTCGGGGAATGCTGTGTAACTGGATGGTATCCATGGGTGTTGTCGGCGCCATGATCTCAACTTCAGCAGGCGCCAAAATGGTCGCCATGTGGATGCCCATCATGCTGTTTTTCTTTATGGGCTTTGAGCACTCTATCGTCAATATGTTCCTGTTCCCCTTCTCCATGATCATGGGTGGAGAATTCACCGTTATGGATTACCTCCTCTGGAATGAGCTGCCAACTGCACTGGGTAACCTGGTCGGCGGTTTCCTTCTGGTAGGCCTGCCACTTTATCTGACTCATGTAAGAACCAGTCCGGAACGTGAGCTTGCTTGATCAGGCGGGAAAAACCATGAACAAACTTGAAATGACAGAAGCCATTGTTCTTGCCAAAGCAGAGAAGCAATTAACCTGGGAACAGTTTGGTCATGACCTTGGCTGCTCACCGGTCTGGCTGGCATCTGCCTGCCTTGGCATGAACAGTGCACCAGAAGATAAAGCTCTGGCTATAGCGGAATACCTGGGACTGGGTTCCGAAGTAGTCAACGCGTTAAAAGAGTACCCCACCAAGGTATGGGATCAGACTGTGCCAACAGATCCGCTGATTTATCGTCTATACGAAGTTGTGGGTGTCTACGGGGAAACGTTAAAGGAGGTTATTCAGGAAAAATTTGGTGATGGCATTATGAGTGCCATTGATTTTTCAATGGATGTTGAAAAGGAGGTAGACCCTAAAGGAGACCGAGTAATACTCACCATGAATGGTAAATTTCTTCCCTATAATTCATGGTAGTCATGTCCTTAATCTATGAGCTGTTCAGCCCCCTCATAATACAGACCAGTTATGAGGGGGCTTCGAATACTTACCCAATGAACAGGCTGTACAGCTCTACCTATTCTGAACAGCAATATCAAAATCAAAAATATGAACAC
Organism: Endozoicomonas arenosclerae; assembly: GCF_001562015.1. Taxonomy (GTDB): domain Bacteria; phylum Pseudomonadota; class Gammaproteobacteria; order Pseudomonadales; family Endozoicomonadaceae; genus Endozoicomonas_A; species Endozoicomonas_A arenosclerae. The sequence goes on from NZ_LASA01000002.1 coordinate 33,228, forward strand.
TGCCAGATTGGGTCGGGGTTTATAGGGGAAATAAGAAGTTTTGATCCAGACCCCTAATGATCTACAGCCCGCAACTCACCTGCTATGAGTCATTCTGATGACAGATAGTGAACGGTTCTGCAGTACATACCGGTTGATCTGATTACGAAAGCAAAGCACTATCCAACCCAATGTAATCTGAGCCTTTTGTTATACCTATGCTGGAAAAAAGCAATCTGTTGACCGAGATAGGTCGAATGCTGCCTTCCCTTGTATTGGGTGAGTGTCTGGATATTCGATCCTACAAACGAAATCGAACCATAGTTATATGCAGGGAAGACGTCACTCACTATCTTCTCATTGAAAATGGTTTTGTTCAGCAAGACATGAAAGGCAGTGAAGCCTTTATTCTCAAGGCTTTGAAAAAGGTTGTAAAAAAAGAGTTCCCCCGCAGCAACAAACTCAGAATTTACCGGGAGGGTGTCACTGATCCCTATGCTCTGAGTACTCTGAAGCGTAAGACCCTATGATTCCTTTGAATGGTTCAATGCCCAGAGTGTTGAAAGATATCGAGTTACTTTGCCCCGGCAACGGATTGAGTATCCTCAGCTACAAGAAAGATCGTGGCCTGCATGTTGATGCCATTTCCGAAAGTGTTTACATGATTACGGAGTTTGGTTACTTCAATCAGGAATGGGAAGTGGACTACTCACTGTTAAAAAAGCAGCTAAAGCGTATTTTTAAACGCGAATTCCCTCGCTCACGATTCATCTACCTAAAGCCTCGGGGAAAAAAACAGGCACAGAATCAAAGAGAATTATTCTGATCGTTCAGCGGGATCGTTGTTTAAACCAAAAACCCATCGATTTTTTAGATCTGTATCCCACAATATTTCTGATTTTATTCGAATTTATGATGCTTTACGCTTCTCACATAAGATAGAGGAGTGCCTGCATGTCCGCCTGGAAAAATAACAATTCGAGCTATGGAAGGATCAGTATCATTATTCACTGGGTCAGTGCTCTGGCAGTCTTTTCACTGTTTGGCGTCGGTCTGTATATGATGTCATTGTCGTACTATGACCCACTCTACCGCACACTTCCCTGGTGGCATAAAAGCTTTGGTATCACCCTTTTTGCCCTGACTGTTTTCAGATTGGTATGGAAACTGGCCAACCCAGCCCCCAAACCTTTATCTAATCACACCCAATCCACCGTCCTTATGGCCAAACTGGGCCACTATCTGATCTATCTGCTGATGTTTGGCATCATGGTCAGTGGATACTTGATCAGTACCGCCGATGGACGAGGGATTTCTGTTTTCGACTGGTTCGAAGTCCCAGCATTGATCACAGGAATAGAAGGACAGGAAGACCTGGCCGGTGAAGTCCACTTCTACCTGGCCTGGACACTGGTGATTGTTGCAGCAGGGCATGGTCTTGCGGCAATAAAACACCACCTGATCGACAAAGACGACACATTGAAGCGAATGATAAAAACCACGGAGTAATTACCTTGAACGCACTTAAAAAAATACTTGCAGCTTCCGCCCTTTCAGCCGCTGCCATGGGCCTGTCTGTCCCGGCTATGGCTGCCGATTATGCGATTGATACCAAAGGGGCTCACGCCTTTATCAATTTCAAAATCAGCCACCTGGGCTATAGCTGGCTGCATGGTAACTTCGAAGACTTCAGCGGAAACTTCACATTTGATGAAAAAGACCCATCCAAATCCAAAGTGGATGTCACCATCAAAACCGCCTCCGTCGACAGCAGCCATGCTGAACGTGACAAACACCTTCGCGGCAGCGACTTCCTGAATGTCAGCAAATTCCCTGAAGCTCGCTTTGTCAGCACCAAAATTGAAACAACCGATGGCGAGAACGCCAAAATTTATGGCAATTTCACCCTGAAAGGCATTACCAAAGAGATCGTGATTGATGCCATCAAGATTGGTGAAGGCAAAGATCCATGGGGCGGATATCGTGCTGGCTTCAGTGGTACCACCACCCTGGCTATGAAAGACTTCAAAATGATGGATCTCGGACCCGCTTCTTCTACTATCTATCTCACTCTCGAAGTAGAAGGTATTCGCCAGTAATATCTAAAAGCCGGTTCTGCCGGCTTTATCTATTTTAACCTTTTGAAAATAAACACCTTTTTCTAATTCCTTTAGATTCCCCACCCTCAAAGACAACCAGGCTTTTGGTTTCAGTGAACTCTGGAGTGTCTGGATAGTCTATTTTTCTATGATTTGATGTTTGAATCGCCAAATATGAGGGTGTTCTCTTGAAAGCTATTCTGACTTCTGCAGGCCTGAGTGCGCTGCTGTTATACGGAGGCATGAGTTATTCTGCTGATCCGGATGCCTATATGCATGCTCTGGCCACAGGCCCTGCCAACAAACAGCTGGTGATCCGGCTGCCTATGCACATTCTGAAGGATTCAGTGTTTTCAGAGCAAAATGGCAAGCTGAGAGGCAAAGCCACCACAGCAGATAAGCCTAACGCTCTGGGAAGTGCTTACGATTGGGAAGTAATAGGGCAGTTCGATGAAGTTTGCCCTTACCATGACCCAGGTAAGGTAGGTACAGACAAAAAAGGCACTAAGGACAAAAAAGATGAGAAAAGGCCAAAACTTCAGAGCCTCCTGGTGCTGAAAGATGGCAGTCTGGTTTACACCTGCGAACGCTCCAATATCATTATCAAGCATCCGAATCAGGGCTCATTACAAACCTCATATCAGATGCCTGAAGTCAACATAGCGCTTAAAAGCCTACTCACTGATGGGTTTGATCGAGGTTCAGAAAAAGCCAACCCTAAAGAAAAAGAGAACTATAACAATGAATACGGGATATCTCTGGCTTATAGTCCAAGCCACAACCTAATCTATGTGGGATTTGAAGATCAGGTCTATATTCTTGATCTGGAGAAAATGCAGCCTACATCCACACAGGAAGACTATTTTTATCCTCTTCAACTCGACAAACAAAATCTAAAGGTTGAGGTGGGTGTTTCAATAATAACCCTTGCCCTCAGCCACTTCGCAGGACAGCCGCTCTACCTCTTTGCCAGTTCAGCGACAAAAGATGAAAAGTTTGCCCCTACTCCCGTAAAAATGATCGCCCTGAGTGCTGACGGCAGAAGTGCTGAACGTATTGAAGAAGCTCCTTTTGCCAAAGCGCTGCAGTTTGCCAGTCTTAACTGGGAAGCCGATGGTACTCCGACTGGTAATGGGCTAAAAGCAGATATCACTTATCTTGCAGCCGAGACGTTACTTGATGTGAACAGTACACTTGTCGCTCATTTGCATCATAATAATATCGGTGTATTTCATGACCCGTATACTGTAAGCACAAATGTACAGGATTGGATCAAGAGTCAGGGAGAAGAGAAGCTATCTCAACTGACCTTTCACCCCGAGAAATATAACCAATTATTCGAAGAATCAAGTCAAGATCAGCTTACTCCACCCATCTTACCCCTGCATAGCCAAATTGTAAGGCTTTATAATTTTGAGGAGAAGCCTGTAAACATGAAGCCAAATTACTACAGTTTGTACGACAGGGTTGTTCAACGGGTATTTGAGAAACAAAAAGATCCAAAGTCTTGGCTCAATAATGATGTCATGTCCGTCTTCAATGGATATCTATATTCAATTCCATGGAAAGATGATGTCAGTTTGAAAATCATGGCGCATCCACTGAGAAGAGAGAAAGGTTGGAATAATGGTAACCAGCCTGAAGTAGCCTGGTCAGAAGCAGCTGAACTCCCTGATATGTTGATTTTTCAGCGCAGTGGCAAGCCCGTGTATGTTCGAAATGAAGACGGCACTTACACGGTTAATGACAGGCAATACAGCAAGAAAGGGCCTTTCCCCCAATGGTGGCCTGGCGGTTCCTATTGGTCTGCTGTCTATATCAGCCCTGCTTCACAGCATTAACGCCTACTAACACCTTATGGTATTATCCATGCCAATGGCTATTTGCTATTGGCATGGTGTTATCCCACACCTTGAGCTAATTAGATTCAGTCTCTTGCCTTACCCTGAAGAGTGTCTGTTTTTTCACAGCAAATAGAAAAATAACGCTGCAGTAGAATAAAAATATGATCTGGATTGTCGCTCTTATTATTCTGGTTATTCTCGGAAACTTCATCTGGCTGCTGCCTCCCAAGTCGGAAAGACGACGTATGAAGCTAAGAAATAAAGCGATTATGTCCGGTCTTACCTGCCGGGAAATAAAAGACAGAGAATCACTACCTGATACCATCGATATTGAGCAGGGTCCCTGGCTCGAATACTCGATAGTTTCTCTCACTGAAGAAGATGACCCGGTTGTTGTTTTGGAAAAATCTGCAAACGAACAATGGCCTGAGCACACGATGGTCAAACCAGCCCTTTTTTCCAAACTGCCTGCTTCTGCAGTCAGAATCACTTTCAGGAATGGCTGTGTCGCCGTGCTCTGGAATGAAGACGGCGAACTGGAAGATGTTCAGGGCATCATGGATTTTCTCGAAAGTGTGGCCACTACTGAAGCAAAGCCTCAGCAGCAGTCATAAACCTTTTCTTACCCGAAATACGGTTCTTAGCCTGCATGAATATAGTGCCTTTCGGCACTATTCGGGTTAAGGTACTGAACTTAAATCAGCCATAAGCGGAAGCTATTTTTTTAAATCCTCCTGGGAAGATTTGAGAAATTTCACAATAAAAAAGCTGAAAATAACCACCACAAGGAAATCAGTTCAGGATCCCCTTATGAGTGAAGTCTGTGTCATCATTGGTGCCAGCCATGCTGCTGCGCAGCTGTCAGCCAGCCTGCGAACCGAAGGCTGGGAAGGCGAAATTCTGGTCATTGGCGACGAAGCCTACCTCCCTTATCACCGCCCACCGCTCTCCAAAACTTTTTTATCCGGCGAGAAAAGCATCGAAGATATTCAGATTCGACCCGCTGCTTTTTATGAAAAACAAAACATTCAGTTTCGTTTGAATACACGGGTTGAGTCGATAGATCGCAATAAGAAAAGTCTGACTCTCGAAGGTGGAGAGATCATCAGCTACAGCAAACTGGCTCTGTGCACAGGCTCAAAACCTCGAGTCCTGCCTCTGGAAGGCAGCCAGCTGCCTGGTGTCCACTACCTTAGAAATGCCGCAGATATTGAAGCGATCCAGAAAGATATAGCACCCGGTAAAAAAGCCGTGATCGTCGGTGGTGGTTATATCGGTCTGGAAACAGCAGCCGCCCTTCGGAAGCTGGGTCTTGAGGTGACCGTACTGGAAATGATGGATCGAGTCCTGCAACGGGTAACCGCCCCTGAGATTTCTGCTTTTTACCACAGAGTCCACACAGAAGAAGGTGTCGACATCAAAACCGGTACGGCCATCAGAGCTATTGAAGGTAATGGTAAAGCAGAAAGGGTGGTTCTCAGTGACCAGAGCCAGTTGGATGCGGATGTGGTCATTATTGGAGCCGGTATAGTTCCTAATACTGAGCTGGCAGAAAAAGCCGGCCTGAAAGTCGATAACGGTATCCTGGTGGATGAACAGGCCAGAACCGAAGATCCTGATATTGTCGCAGCGGGAGATTGCACCAATTTCCCCAACCCTTTGTTGGGTCAGAGAATGCGTCTGGAATCCGTTCCTAATGCCATGGAACAATCCAGAAGTGCTGCGGCCTCTATTTGTGGCAAAGAAAAAGTCTACGCTGCCCAGCCCTGGTTCTGGTCAGACCAGTATGACATGAAGCTGCAAATTGCCGGTCTCAGCCAGGATTATGATCAGGTGGTTATTCGTGGTGACTACGAACAAGGCAGAAGTTTTGTAGCCTGGTATCTGAAGGATGGGAAAGTACTGGCGGCTGACTGTGTCAATCGCGGAAAAGAATTCATGACAGCCAAAAAGCTGATTCAATCCGGTGTTGAGGTGGATGCCAGCAAACTGGCTGATGACACTGTTGACCCTAAAGAGTTACTGCAATAATTCAAAAATGCCCATAGCGAAAGAAAAGCAGTAACTCTTGAGATGGGAATGCCTGCAAAGCAGCCATATGCAATAAAACGAAGAGCTGCAGCATTCCCATGACAAAGCCCAGATAGAGTGAGGATATCCAATGCCAATCATCAATTATGTCACCCATGACGGTAATCAGTTCGAAGCGGAAGTCGAAGTCGGAAAAACTGTCATGGAAGGCGCAACAGAGAATATGATCGATGGTATTCTGGCTGAATGTGGCGGTGCCTGCTCCTGCGCAACCTGTCATTGTTATGTAGATGAAAAATGGGTTCAGGTCGTAGGAAATGCCGACGGCATTGAAAAAGAAATGCTGGAAGTCGTCAACGAACCCAAAGAAAGCAGTCGTTTAAGCTGCCAGATCACTGTTACCGAAGAGATGGATGGCCTTGTTGTTCATCTGCCTGAATCCCAGTACTGATTCAATTGATTTAGGACAGCCTGGGAAAACCCAGACTGTCTTACCCCAATATTCTTTCAGGAAGCGTCCTGCAAGGCCCACTGAGCCGCTCTTTCAGCAATCATCACGCAAGCAGCATTGGTGTTCCCGGATATTTGTGTCGGTATGACAGAAGCGTCAGCCACACGAAGCTTTTTAATACCATGCACTTTTAGTTTCGGACACACCACCGCCTCTGGATCAGCGCCCATTTTGCAGGTTCCCACCGGGTGATAAACACTGATGGCATGGGAGCGAATGTAATCCAGAATCTCGTCATCCGTTTGAACCTGCTTCCCTGGCAAGCTTTCACCTGTAATATGACCTACCACTGGCTGCTGGGCGAAGATCTTACGTTGCCACTTCACAGCCTCAATCATGGCTCTGCGATCATTTTCAGTACTTAAATAGTTGGCCCTGATTTCAGGAGGGCTCAATGGATCCGGATTGATAATATTCACTGAGCCCCGACTCTCCGGCCTGAGCTGGCAAGCCGTCGAAGTAATGGCTGGAGTTTTCGACGGCACGACCTGACCTTTTTCATTGGTCGTTCCGGAAGCCGGGGCAAAGTGAATTTGAAGATCAGGGCGTACCTGATCCGGTGTACTTTTTACAAAGGCCAGGCTATGAGCCGCAGCCATGGAAAGAAATCCCTGCCTTTTCGTGGCATATCGAATGAGCTCACGGATAAAGTTCAAAGGTTTCAGATTGTCATTCGCCGTGCCAATCTCATCAACTTCTGTGACCACATCTACCGTCAGATGATCCTGAAGATTTTGGCCTACCCCCTGAAGGTTCAACTTTGTTTTAACACCGGCTTTTGCCAAGACGGATTCCGGGCCAATACCCGACAGTTGCAGTATTTGTGGACTGTTGATGGCACCGGCACAGAGTATGACTTCCCGCCTGGCAGAAAATATCATCGACCCTCCCTTTCGGGTGCAACGGATGCCTTCAACTTCATGTCCATTTAATTCCAGTTGCTCAACCTGAACTTCTGTTAATACCGTCAGGTTTTTTCTGCTTAACGCCGGTTTCAAGAAGCTTCTTGCACAACTGGCTCTTCGTCCTTTCTCATCAATATTAAACTGGGCATAACCCACGCCAGTCTGCTGCTCGCCGTTAAAATCGTTATTCTCCTGCAGCCCGGCCCTTCTGGCAGACTGACAATACAGCTCTGTCAGGGGATGATGGAAAGAGCCGTCACGGACCGCTAACTCACCATCGGCACCATGAAAGGCGTTGCTTCCCTGACTGTTTCGTTCACTGAGCTTGAAGTAAGGCAAAACGTCGTCGTATGACCATCCGGAACAGTTTTCATTCCACAGATCAAAGTCTTCTTTCTGTCCACGGATATAAATCATGCCATTGATGGCGCTGCACCCTCCCAGCACTTTACCTCTGGGCCAGGATATACGACGTTGAGCCAGTTCCTTCTCAGGTTCTGTAGAGTATCCCCAGTTCAGGGATGGAATGGACATCGCCTGGGTAAATCCCAATGGCAGGTGGATCATGGGATTGGAATCCTTACCACCCGCTTCCACCAGCAAGACCTGAAAGCGTCCACAGGCACTCAGACGATTTGCCAGTACACAGCCCGCACTGCCTCCACCTACAACAATAAAGTCAAACTGCTGCATACTCACTCCACTCTCAACTCACTCGACAACTAACGACTCAGTGCAAACTCACAGGAATCTGATCCCAGGGAATAGCCTGGTCAAATCCGGCAAAGAATTGACTCGCAGCTTTTTGATCACCACTGACACTCAGTGCTTTCAGAGCCACCAGCTGATCGACGGTCCTCATCCCAAGAGTCAGGCCTAACAAGGGCCTTTTGGCAGCCTTAACGGTAAAGTCGACTTTTTCAGGCAGTTTATTGTGGAACTGTACGATCCCTCTCCTCAGCTCAAGCGCATACTTTTCTCCAGAAGGCAGCTCGAAGGCACCAACAATTTCCAGCTCAGCTGTTTTTACGGGATCAACCCTGACCGCCATATGCTGCAAAACAACACTGGCTGGCATAGCAGCCATAACACCACTGGCACGGGTATTCAGAGGTCTTGGTGCCTTGCCTTCCATTTCCAGAGCTGAGCTCAGATAGAAGTTTCTCCAGTTCACATTGATCTGATCGAATGCCAGAGGACGGAAAGCTTTAGCCTTAAGCTGTCTTGCTTCCATATCTTCTTTATCCAGAGTGATCAGATAGCTGGTCACTTCAGCCACCCAGCGGAAATCATCATCAGACAGGGCTTTCTCGGCATTCTTCAGAACCGCGTCTCTACCACCCATAGCTTCAACATAACGCTTTGCTCTCTCTTGAGGAGGCAGCGGATCCAGAGTGGAGGGATCACCGTTAAACCAGCCAAGGTACTGGTTGTAGATCGCTCTTACTGAGTGTTTAACGGTGCCATAAAATTCCTGAAGATCAGGGTTATCACGCAGATGAGGAGGCAGCTGGTCAATTACTGTCACAATTTCATCCGGTGTATAGCCTTTGTTGATGTAGCGAACGGTTTGATCGTGAACGTACTGGATCGCATCGCGATAAGCCGTGAGTGTGCTGGCTACATTTTCTTTTCCGACAATAGCCCGGCCATGACTGCGAACCAGAATTTCAGCCGGGTATTGTCTCAACTGATCAATAGATCTTACCCATTCGACGGGGTCGCGCATTACGTCACCACGAATGGTGTAGATATTCGGAAAGCTCTCTCCCTGCAGTACTTCAGCAGTGTGGAGAATTTTCTTCTCAGGGAACCAGAGCGCAATTTCATCCTTGGCTTCACTGGGCACATGGACCATTTCCACTTCTATACCGGCAATGGTTTCTACACGACGATCATCAACTAAGTCGGTAGGAGGAAGAAAGCGGGTTTCGCCCGTCAATAAAGCAGGACCAATACCGGTATTAACGACCCCCTCTGGGCCCTTATCCAGATAGTTTCCATACATGAAGAAAGCCCGGCTGGCGGTAATGGGTACCAGCATACCGGCCTGTTGTGAAAGGTTTTTGGTCAGATCCTTATGGGCAAAGATACGAACCTTGCCATTAGTAGCGTCTTCCGGATTGATAAAGCCCGGTCCACCATTGATATGGTCACCATGATGATGGGTGTAGACCAGGGCTTTGACTGGAGCATCGGTGATTTTCCGGAACTCGGACATAACTTGTTTGGCAGAGCCTACAGTACTCAGTACATCAACAATGATGACGCCATCTTTGCCTTCGATCATGACACTATTGGCAATGTCATAACCAATCGCCTTGTAAACACCTTCGGCAATCTTATCGACCCGCTGCTCCATGGTTTGTGAGTGAGCAGTCAGTTTGGGATGGACGGTTTTACTGGGCTTATCGTAGGCCAGGTTCTCAGCAGACACTGAACCGGCATAGACAGAGGATGCCAATAGACAACCAACAACAGCTTTGAACTTCTTCATTATTCTTATTAGCTCCGGCTATGTGTGAAGCGAGTCTATCACCGTGAACCTTGTTTTTGGGTTCGATAAAAGGAACAATGAGTTCCAAAATTAGAACAGTTGTTGATTTACAAACCGTCTCACCATGAAACACCTCAATGCCACTGCAATCTTCCAGAAAGTCGCTCAACTGGGCAGTTTCTCCCAGGCAGCCAGTGCCCTGGGTATTGCCAAATCCTCTGTCAGCAGAGCTATTGTTCAGTTAGAAAAAGAATGTGGGGTGGCGCTGCTCTACAGAAACTCAAGGCGTTTCAGCCTGACGGAAGAAGGGGGGCGGTTACTCAGTCACTGCGAGGTCATTGTTTCTGAGTATGAAACGGCCATGGCTGAGATTAATCAGGTAGCCAATCAGGCCAGAGGGCTGGTCAGGGTCAGTATTCCTACTGCTATTGGTCAGACGATGATTGCTCCGGTGTTGCCCAGCTTTCTTGCTCAACATCCAGAGCTTTCCATAGACATGGATCTCAGCCACACGTCCATCAGCCAACTGGAGAGCGGCATTGATCTGGCGATTATTTTTGGTGCATTACCCGACAGTGGAATGGTAGCTACCAAGCTGGCGGATATCTCAGTAATGACTTGTGCATCGCCCGAGTATCTTGCCAAACATGGAACACCTTCCCATCCCGAAGATCTGGTTGAGCATGACTTACTGCTGATGAACCTGCCCAATGTTCAGAAGCAAAGTCACTGGCTTTTTGAAGACAAAGAAGGTCAAAAACATCTTGTGCCTGTTGCTGGAAAGCTGACTTTAAACGACACCATTGCACTGAAAAATGTCATGTTGAATCACGGGGGCATTGTTGCTCTCCCACCCTATGTTATTGCGGAAGAATTAGCCCAGGGACGCGTGATCAGGGTTCTGAAGGGCTACAACCTGCCCAAAACGCCACTGTTTGCTGTTTTTCATGACAGGGCGAGAACGCCACCCAAGGTTCGAATGTTTCTGGACTTCGTGAAAGAGCAGGTCAATCGCTCATTGATCAGCCCTGAGGAAGTGTCATAATCCGGCTTATTCAATGTTTCGATCCACCAGCAGTAGAAAAATCATGGATTATGTAAACGCAGCGGTTCAGATTACCCTCATCTGGACAATAGCCGTCATGACACCGGGCGCCAATGTTATCCTCACAATGAACACTGCACTGACAGGCAATCGTCGATTAGCCCGCTCTGCAGCATTCGTGGTGTCTGCAGCCGTTCTACTCTGGAGCCTGCTCGGAGCCACAGGTTTGCTGGTTATACTCAAAGCTTTCCCCTGGTTGCAGACTTCTCTTAAAGTTCTGGGTGGTTGCTACCTTCTCTGGTTGGGAATCAGCAAGATTATTTCCACCCGCAAAAATGGCCATTCAACCTTTAGTTCCAGCAACCAGCCTCAGTCTCTTAACAGCAGAAAACTCTTCACTCTGTCCTTTGTGACCAGCCTGCTGAACCCAAAAACCGGACTTTTCGTCATCAGTCTTTTCTCTGTTGTGATCAAGGGGACGGTCACCTGGCCTTTTGTCTTTATGGCTATGTCCATTATGGGGGTGATCACTTTGCTCTGGCACCTGTTCCTTTCTTTTGCCTTTTCCAGGGCCAGAGCCCAGAAGGCTTACCAGAAAGTATCGAATATTTTTGACTACTTTACGGGTGGACTGTTCACACTGTTTGGAGCCAAGATGCTGGCTTCTGGTTAACGCCATATCAATGAATGAATAGGCTGTTAATCTGATGTTTAGGGTTCGCCGGACATAATTGTGACGTTTATCCTGGAACGGATATCAAAACTATTTCGTAGAAAACAACGCAGAGCGCCCTTCAATTGTCAGGCTCTGCAAGGTAGTCACAGATGTCAGACAAACTGCTTTCCTTCCCTCAGGTGCTTACCCGGGTTTCCAGAAGATCCACGCAAGAAAAGGATTTTCCAAGGCCTATCAAACTGCCTTTCAGCAATAACGCCTATTGGTTCAAATCGGATATTGAAAGCTGGATGATAAAGCAGCTGCCTATAGCGAAATAGTCGCTCAATACATTTCCCGAGAGGGTGTCTGCCACCCTCTTTATTTGCGGTACATACCCCCATTCTTTTTCGTCAGACTGTTTTTTTCGAAGTATATCTACTCAGTTTGGTGAAAGCAGATTCTAATCAGCAAACGGCAAGTTCTTACAGTATTGCCTTTCCGGAGTCGGCACTATGACGGCATCAAATCTGGAGGCAATATCATGCTGATGACTCTTCAAAACCTGCTTGGCCAATCACCCGAATGGATGGCTCTTCTGGTCCTGATTGCAGCAGTCCTCCCTCTGATTCTGTTGCCCGCAGTTTTTCTGGGTCTTCTGGGTGCCAGACAAAAGAATAAAGTCAGGGCCTATCTCCGTTTCATGTATCTTTTTCTACCCTGGCTGCCATTTGCAGCGCTGGCGGGCCTGTACATGATGAGTGTTGCCAACATCACTCTCGGATTGATTACAGGCTTGGCGTTTGTGGCTGTTCGCCTCTATTTTGTCTTTGCCAATGCCAGTAACAATGGCTTGAACGCCAGCCTGCGAGTAGCTTGACTGCCAGAGATTACAGGGAACTTTCTGATATCAGTCAGATCTAACTAAGGATTGATCGATCACTGATATCAGGAAGAAGCGGCATGGACAGCCTGACCTTAATTGCCATACAACCCGGCTTATCTGCAGAACAAAAAGAGCAGGGGTCACAGCAATATGAAGATTTCCCCAGGATTTCTTCGAGCGTAAAACCAATCCTGAAAAACGCATCCTCTTCAACAAATAACCCTCAAGCGACATCAAGCCGTAAGATCACTATTCGAGAGCCTACTCCTGAAGAGCTGTATTCAACCTCAAAACCTGAATCATCCGAATATACGCCTGAACGCCTTCAGCAAGAGTTGGGACTGAATCTGGAAAGACATCCCAGTATTTCTGTTGAACAGATATTTAAAGAAACGATTGAAGGTCTGGACTGTCCAGCTTCACTCCTGGTGGTTTTCTTTTGGGGTGAAGCTAATCAAATTGCACCCGGACTTTTGAGTCAATGTGAATCAAAAATAGCCAATGCCCTTTGCTCAGACCTCCTGAGCTGGATATACCCATTAATTCCTGCGTCAGGTGATAAACACTTCAAAAGTATCGAATTCACCAAACGGCATTGCGTTCATGAACTCCAGAAGTTACCACCGGACAGCCAGGAAGCTTGCTGTGAAAAGAAAGCCTCCAAAGTTGAGCGTTTTTTGAGGAAGCAGATCGATAGGACCATTAGGGATTACTCGACACTGTCATTACAGCAGGAACTCAGGAATGGCTTTGCTGAATGCTGTCGATACCTGCCCCTTTATGGAAAAGACCCCAAAGTATTTATTCAGGAACTGATGCAACACCGTCTGGATTCAAAAGAACTTCTAGAACAGTTCATTCAAGGAGCAGAAGAATATATTTCCCCCGTATTAACCTCTCCGCCCCCATCACGAGAAGATCTGGACTCACCCGACCTTGCCTTTAAACCCAAGAGGCCACCACAGGACTGATCAGACCTTGCTGACTCTTCGCTCATAGAGGGTGAATGATTCGGCACGTACCTCCATGACATCCTCCCAGAGAGGATTGACCGGTACATAATATTTGCAATCCTTTAACTCTTTTAGCAACGCTTTCAGCTGTTGTTTGTTCTCTACCATATAGAATGTATCTGTCAGACAACCCACTGCAACAGGCACAATAACCGTCATCGGGAAGTTCGTTTTCAAGTCAGTTACCGGGTTCTGGTTATCAGCACCATGATGGAAGAGAGGGTTCTTGTCCGGGTGTCGGTTTACTGCCCTGTTCAGCATCCTCAGATACTGCCTTTCACGCATCGTCATGTTGCCATACTGTTGATCCATATCTTTCAGGAACACTTTCCTGTTAGCAGCGCCCTCCTCCAAAATGGCATAACTCGGCGTAGTTTCTCCCGCAGAAGAGCCTCTTCTGCCTTTCTCCAGATAAACCTGTAAACGGTGCTGAACCACTTCATGGCTGACCATAGGGATCGGCACTTTATCCTCCCCTCCCAGATCAACCTTTTCAAAGGGGAAGAACAGAAAGCTGAGATCATAATCAGGCATAAGATCGATCACATAGAAAGGTACAAACTCATCACCTTCCTTAATCTCAACCAGAAAGTCCCCTTCCTCATTACACGTTGCCCTGAACTGATAATCCTCTGATTGGCTTTCTGGTCTGGCAGTAAAGAAAAGCTCCCGGTCACTGCTCCAGTTCAGATTCTCCAAAACAGCCTGATTACTGTTGCCAAAATAGAGTTCTGATAATTCCCGGATTCTCTCCCTCGTTACCACCAGCGGTACAGCTTCTCGCTTGATCAAGTCTGCATAGCCCTGGAAGTTGGCAATGGTTTTCTCTGTGTCCCCAAACAGCTTGCTCAGTCTTTGCAAAAGAGGCATGACCGCAGCATGAGGGCCCCAGTTTGCAGATTTGAGCTTATAAATAAGGCTCTTGGACTTTTTCTTTGAGAGCGCCAAAGTAGTCGCAATTCGTTCAAAGGGGCGTATCCCCAAAATGGCTTTATCCCATTTCAATCTTTTGGCAAGGCTCAGCAAATGCTCCGCTGGAATACCCTGTTTAGGATGTGACATCACCGCCTCAAAGCCGCAAACAGTGGGAAGATCTTTTCTATGATCAGATGCATCAGGCGGTGTAGGAGACTTTCTAAAAATTTTTGGTGCTGGAGCAGACCCTCTTCTCAAAAGCGACCTGGGCGAACTCAGAAAACGCTTTAGCTCTCCATCTTCAGAGGTTTGAGACTGAATAGACCCTCTTCTTGTTGATGACTGACTCACCGGTCTCAACGGGACTTTCCAATACTCACCCTGAGGCAGGGTTGATGAAGAAGGAATATCAGGTAAGTCAGAGCTCCTGCGTCTGGGATCATGAATAACAACCTCAGGGCCAGACATTCTCCTCCTGTCGTCATAAAACCCATGAGCACTACTGTCACTGGAGTCACTGTTCTGTCTGGAAACGACAATTAAAGGGCTTGGCATGTCGGGCTGGGTATTGGATCGCCTTCTGCTAAGAGGGGTTCCTGGTGCTGAACTGGAGGGAGGCACATGAAGGGTCAACGGGCACAGTCTTTCTGTGGATTTTGATCTCGTTACTCGAGGTCCTGAATCCTGACCATCCTTCGCTTCCAGATCCGCTTTCTGGAATGAGGGGAGCTTTAAAGAGTCTCCTGTCCTGTTCAAATTAAGGCCTCCCTGCCTGATGAATACCAGCCCTTAGGCTGGTATTCATCTTTGACAACGATATTAAGCTGCAGCTGATGCGAGCTTTGTGGTTGCCGTCTTAATCCCATCCTGCAGGGTCTGCTTATCCATTCGGATAGAAGCCTGATCAGTATCCCACTTACCCGATTTTCTCTCTGACAACGGTGTACTCTCTTCCGGTGCAAGCAAACTGATACCCGTTTTCATGACAAGATCTACAGGAATCAAAGCCACACAGACTGCTGCAATACCAAACCAACAAGCAGCTTTGGCAGTGTACTTTGCCGCAGTAGCAATGTTGCTGTGAACAGCAGCTCTGTCTGCTTCATAGGATTTACCATGACCCATTGCTGAGTAAAGTCCTTGTACGTCCATAATCCACTTCCTTTTGTGTGTTAGCTCCTTCACTCTAAATGAGGGAGCATGGAGAATGGATAACAAAACAGACAGTACCCCTGACTAACAGGATTCAGCCCTTAAAGGCGTTTTTGTTTTAAGTGGCCACTTAAAGAAAATAATCACATTACCCAAAGCAACCAAAACGAAACCCACAACGGCCAGACTGCTCCATTGATAGCCTTCAAAGAAGGTAGATAAGGTCAACGCCACAGCAGGGAACATAACTGTGGCATAAGCCGCTCTGTCTGCCCCAATTCTGCTCACCAACAACAGATAAGTAGTAAAAACTATCACTGAACCCGGTATGGCCAGGTATAAAAGTGCCGCTATATATTCAGTCCGCCCGTCGAGAACAAAGGGAATCCCCTGAAGTAGCGTCACCAGTGTTAAGATACAAGTACCGTAAAACATGCCCCAGGCATTGGTACTTGGCGGCTTGAGCCCCTTGTTCTGATGGCGAATGGAAATCATATTGCCCAGGGAAAAGAAAACCGTACCCAGCATGGCCAGCAGAACGCCCTTCAAAGTCTCCTGCCAGTTACCGTCCGATGAAAACTCAGGCCAGAACATGGCGGTAATCCCGATCAGACCCACAAAAGAGCCTGCAACGACTTTGAAACTGGGTTTTTTCTTATAAAACAACCAGTTGGCCACGCAGTTAGTCACTGTAGCGACCGAAAAAACCACAGAACTCAAGCCACTGTTGATGTACTGAATGGATGAATAAAAGCAATAGAAGTTAAAGCAGAACAGGCAGCAACCCTGCAGCAAGGTATAGAAATGATCTTTTCGATCCAGCTTCTGCAGTTTTCGAGTCAGGCTTAAAATCGCAAATAGCAGCAACCCGGCAATAGCGAACCGGTAAATAATTGATACCGGAACAGGCACTTCACCCAGCTGAAAGGTAATGGCTATCCAGGTTGAACCCCAGATCATTACGGTCAGGGCATATAACGCGACATTGTACATTGGCTATCTCTCAGGCAGCTATGGCCCGTACTTCGTTCTTGTTTTTGGAGGGCAAGAGAAGCAATTCTAGTCTAATTCCATCAGGAGTCTATCGATATCATGCTCACCAGATAGAATCCGGATAACAATAGCCGTGCTTGGGGTTTCGGCCCTCAACAGGCCTGCTGAGGACAGTCTCATCCGAATAATCCCAGGACCAGCATTCACCACATCTCAGCTTACCATTGCAGTTATTGATGGCAGACGTGCAGTTCTGCATAGAGGGCAGACTCGATCGGGTAATGTTTCTGCCTTTCTTAATGTCGGTGCTGCTCCATCCACACCTGGTTTTCTGGCAACGGCATATCAGCTTCCCGTTAGCCAACCGGCAGTCATTACACCGATTCGTTAATCCATGAAATTCCAGAAGCTCATGCAGTGAACAGAACAGCAAACCACCGGCATAGAGCACCCTATCTGGCTCCTCACAGCTCGCCAACGGCAGGGACACTTTATAATAGGAATCCCAGACCCATCCGCCGATCTTGCAGCGACAATCAAGAACGCCATCCTCAACCCTGCATTCAGAGCAATATCGCAGGTAATCACCTTTGGGAAGACCTTCTATGGGCTCTATGGGTTCAGAAGTGTCTTCCTCAATAACTTCTTCAGGTTCAGGGACAAGGCTCAAGTCAGTTTCACAAAACAAAACCCCTCGCCTGACAGAAACGGTATCCAGAGTACATAAAGACAGATCCAGGGAGCGATTGTAGAACTTATTGTCCGGCGCTTCACAGGAACAACTCAGGCGGCCGTCATCAATGCGACAGTCCTTACAATCTTTCTGATAATTCCCTTTGGGCCAGTCAGAACTGGAAAAAGGTATTTCCAGCATGGCCCAGCCGAAAGACGTATATGCACAAAGCAGGAACAATAAGTAACGCATGATCGATCCCTGATCATTTTTTAATAAATAACATCCTTCTAATTCAGTCTACGCCAAACTCAGCGATGTCTGTTAACCACACCCAAATCCGTACATTTGTGAAGCCACATAGATACAGGCATCGGCCAATCAGTAGCTGACCTCAACCAAAGCCTGAGCATTAAACGATGATCAGATTTATTCCCACCACTGAAATCTGAAAATGCTGTTCGGCCATGAAGCCATGTATGGTTATTCCATATCGCCAAATCTCCACGCTGAAGTTTGATCTGGTAACGTATTTCCGGATGCCTGCAGGCTTTTTCGAAACAGGCTAAAGCATGAAGTTCTTCTGTACTAAAGGCCCAACCCATAACCTCTGCAGCAAAGTCGATAAATGCACGAACATAATAGGCACTCATAAAGCCATTCTCGACTGCCAATACCGGGACCTGACAACCACTAATGCTGTATTTCTCCAAGGGCAGCCCCATATGAAAGCCTTTCGCCAGCACAGACAAAACCTCTGGATGATGCGTCAGCAGGTAATGATGGATAGAGTGAACACTGGCAAAAAGACTCTCCCCTCCCTGTAAAGCTGGTCTGACACATAGAAGACATACCACATCACCTCTATCTGTGTGCAAGGGCAGTTCTTTTTCTGGCTGGTAGCCTCTTAGATCGTCACCTTCCTCATAAGCATTTTCTACGCGCCCCAATAAATCACCGTTAAAGTTTTGGGGCAATGGTCTGCCGATCCAGCTACCTATAGACCACATCATAAAATTCCGTTCTCTCGGAGTGAGTCTATCCAGAGGTATTTGTCGTAGAATGAGCAGTCCACTCTCTGAGTTGAGAATATGTTTACACTGACTGACCAACTCTGAAAGCTCTGCAGGTTCAGGCAAGAACAGTCTTTCATTATTGATAAGGAATGATTTCAAGGCTGCTTTCACAAGCTGCTCCAGACACATCACTTGCTCTTCACTCAGCTTGATCACACTTGAGTCTACTCGACTCATCTGGCCTTTCATCCAACAAGTGGAATGATCATCTTTCATGGGACATATCACAGTCAGTACAACCAGAAAAAACTGGCCAGAGCATAGACAATGGATCAGTACAATGCCGAAAGTTCAGCCTCATTCAGGATGAAACGACATTTCCTTCCTATACTCATTCGCTCATGCCTAACTCGAATGAGATAAAAGATATGTCACTCTGGTTTGCTCATGTTCCTAACAGATTCCCCCTGTTACTCATGATTTTGTTCGCTCAAAATCATCTGATGGCCAAGACACCAGAAACAATGAGCCTAGAGTGGAAAGAGCTAAAATTGCCATCCTGTATGATGATTAACCCAGAGCTCGAGTTTGAGTGGGCAGCACAAAATGAAGAACGATGTCAGGGAGTATATGGCGAAGGTCATATTTCCAGAGTTCCAGGGATAACTCTTCTCTCAACCATACTCTGGGAGCAGCCTGGAAACAGGCATGATCAGTTCTGTATGAAACACCATGGAAGCGCTTCTGCTATCTGTGAAGATCATGATTGCGTGTGCCTCTGTGCCTTCAGAGACCAAAAGAAGCAATTTCTGTTAGGACAAGAAATAAGAAACGATAGTGGACGTTTATACTGTCAGTCTGCACAACATACATCCGTCGATTATTTATTAGCTTACTGCAGCGAAGATCAGCCGCTGACCATGTTAGAAGCCTTCGAACACAAAGACCCCATAGACTATGTCAATCTGGCTGGAAGTGCCCTTCTTCTATCTTCATTACTCTATATGTCTGCCAATATAATGGTCAGTTACTTCATTCAGACAGATCTTCTTAGTTTTTTGATTGGACTTGGCTATGTTGTCTATCTTCGTGACCCCAAACTGCTTGCAATGGCCTTCAGGAAAAGCTGACTCTCTTCATCTTTGTTAGAGGAACAACTCATCAAGTCTATAAACTTGTTCAGCAGATCTTCCAGCGAGAGCAATTTCCAGCATCTTACTGGCTAACTGTCTATCTGAAATAGGTCTGAACTTCCGCAAACCAGGAAGCCTGCACAGTAAAGGCAATAATTTGGCACCTAGCTCTTCAGCAAATCGATGCTCTTTTCTCTCACCCATCAGTAATGAGGGCTGAAAAATACTGATGCACTGAAAAGATAGCGCCTTCACTCTATCTTCAAGCTCGCCTTTCATTTTCAAGTAAGAAGAGAAGCTCTTGGGATTCGCACCACTAGAGCTGATCAACAAATAATGGGGAATACTATTGCTTGCAGCAATACGGGCAGCTTCCAACTGATACTCAAAGTCGATTTTTCTCTGGGCAGAGAGGGAGCCGGCCTTCTTTTTGGTTGTGCCAAGGCAGGAAAAGAACAGATCGCCTTTGATCAGGTGCCTATATTGATCCAGATGCTGAAAGTCGACAATATGGCTTTCAAGCTTTGCAGAATTCAAAGGTAATTCTCTACGACTGAGACTGATTACTTTTTCAATCTCACTGGACTCCAGGAGCTGTCTTAGCAGTTCGGAGCCAATCAGGCCTGTGGCACCAATGATCACAGCAGTTTTAGACATACTTTTCTCCGCTAGTGTTTAAAGCTTTTTCTTATGGGGTGAATAATATAACGGATTTTCGTTGGATGCTGGAAAGCTGGAAAGCTGGAAAGCTGGAAAGCTGGAAAGCTGGAAAGCTGGAAAGCTGGAAAGCTGGAAAGCTGGAAAGCTGGAAAGCTGGAAAGCTGGAAAGCTGGAAAGCTGGACAGTCAGTATTTATTGAGCTGGAATTCTGTCAAGTTTCTGTCTTAGGATTTGTCTCAAAATAAGTTCCAGATTTACACAGGATTCCGTTCACCCTGAGCTTGTCGAAGGGTTCTGACAGGCTCAGCCCGAACGGGTTTTGAGAGGGTTTCAATAGGGAAGTTAATTTCAGACAAGTCCTTAAGAACCCCATCGAGTTTCGACTGGGAATGCCTGGCTGCTGACCGATCTTGTTCTGAATGTGCTGATAGCAGGCCTCGTGAACGAGGCCCGATGTGTCGTTTGATGAACTACGTCCTGTAGTTCATCCTGCGGGCGCACTGGTCGATGAAAGCTCCTGCAACTCGACATACCTCACATCCCTGTGCATAAAAGTGCGTCCAAATTTGATCCGGTCAAATTTGTCACTTCCCAGTTCGGGCCCGAACGCGGTGTGAACGACAGTCATCGTCGATGCGTGTGGGGTTCTCTGTGAGAGTCCAATCAAAAGGCGTATAAATAAAAAACCCCGGCAGCAACGCTGTCGGGGTTTTTATATTTAGTGCCTGGCGATGACCTACTCTCACATGGGGAAGCCCCACACTACCATCGGCGATGTATCGTTTCACTTCCGAGTTCGGGATGGGATCGGGTGGTTCCAACACTCTATGGTCACCAGGCAAAACTGGTTTGAAGTTGAGATGTTAATCTCAGCTTCTGGAATCCGTTTTTAACTTAAGCTGTTTGAGTTGCTTCTTGCTGCGCACTCTCGCCGTGTATGGCTAAATCGCTTTGGCGTTATATGGTCAAGCCTCTCGAGTCATTAGTACTGGTTAGCTCAACG
>NZ_LASA01000020.1 GCF_001562015.1 Endozoicomonas arenosclerae
TTCTTTACAAGAATATCTCTGTCTGTCAGGCTGTGAATCGTCCTTGCCTTGGCGGGTTATGTCTGAGCTGGCACAGTGTGGGCATTTCACCCCGTCAGGCCAGCGAATCTGGCGTATCTGTTCAAAGCACTTGGCGTTGTCGAGGAGGTCATAAAGTTTCATGACACTTTTGTACAAGAAAACGTCTTCTATTCATAGTCAAATAACTCGTCCTCAACCAGCTCCCCAGAATCCATTAAGAGCCTTTCTCAAATGCCCGATCATCAAACATGCCATAAGGCATGTTGTAGAGAAAGTGATGGGATTGTCCTGCTGCAGCACTGTGGGTATGGGTGGCAGAGAGGATAATATTGTGACGGTTATAAAGAGAGGAGAACTGAGTTTCCAGTCGGTCGAGTACAGCCTGATAAACACTGTTGAAGACAGCTCCAGCATCTATGACCACTATGGCAAGACGACTCCCTTCTTCTCCCTGACTGACTATAAATGCACGAGCCCACTGACGATCATTAATTCCGGAGCTGATCTGGCTGCTGTCTGCATAACACATCATGCCACTGCCTACGGCTGCCCCGGTAATATCGACTTTGCTTACCCCAACCCAATAAGATGCTCTGGCCCCGTATGTAATTAAAACCAGCATCAACAAGACACTTCGAAGAGGAAAACCGAGCCTGTGCATACTATCCCCTACATCATCAGGAAATGAAGTATAGGCGGATGTTTACTGCGAAGATGAAGAAAGATCACAGACCTGAGGAAAACTTTCCGGGAAAATCACAGTAAAGACACAGTTATCCAACAAGTTACCCACAGGATAAGAAGGTTTTTTACAGGTGAGAGTTCAGGGCTATAGCTGCCAGAAAAGGTGACTCTTCAAAAAGTGAAATGCTAGACCTAACCAGAGGTTCGAGTCGAGAATAATCTTTTATTCAGAGCACAACAAAAGATTATTCTCGTGTCATTTTTATTGCTTCATCATCATGCCAACCAGCTGCAACATTTGCATCTCTGTCTGGCAAATTCTCTGAAGATCTTCCTGAGTTTCAATGCTCATATCGCCCAGTCGATCGTTCATTTCCTCCAGGCCATGCCATTTTTCAGAAGCCATATCTTCCGGATAGGCAGCCAGCAGTTTGTCATGAAGATTCTGTTGCTTTTCCCAAAGCGTACTCAACATAATGATAAGAATGGGAGGAGCTTGCCCTGTTAGGGATCGAAGCTTGATATAGGTCCAATACAACTGAGCAATCCGAAAAGTGCTGTTGCGTAGACACAGAAGGGCAAGATAAGCTTCTTCCTGATCAGTCATGAAGTGTCTCCTCAGTCCTTATAGAGCACCCAGAACTCGTTAATCAGAAGACATACTGCTGTCTTTTGGTCTTGAGTAATACTGCGGATGACGATCACCCTCAGACAGCCTTCAAAGAGTGACCCACAAAGTCACTGTAACATGGTCATCATAAATGCCCATAGAGAATGACAAATTGTTTTCAATCCGTTGAATAACGAGAAAGCCAAAGTTCACATAAACCAGCCTGAATGCCAGCCTCAGAAAAAGTTATCCACTTTTCCACAAAATACCTGATCAACCCCCTGAATGAACTGTGGATAAGTCATAAATATCCCTAGGAGCCTGTCGGACTTAACCAGCAAAACAGGTAAAATCCTGATTCCAGTACCAGTAACACTCAAAGCACTATGAATAAGTGGAAGTTCAAACCGGTCGACCGAAACACTCCCGACCTTTTCCCTGCCAGCATCCAGGATTATCTTCCAGAAGGTCATATGGCTCGCTTTGTGGTGGATGTTGTTGACCAGCTCGACCTGTCTCCACTGATCAATTCTTATCGAGGCACAGGATCAAAAGGCTGGCA
>NZ_LASA01000021.1 GCF_001562015.1 Endozoicomonas arenosclerae
GAGGATAAGGAGGTCTTCCGTTGCCACGCTTAGGGTAATAGGGCTCGATTACGGCCTCTAAGCGTTTCCATGGAATCAGAACCTCCATTCTTTCAAGAAAAATTTCCCTACGAGTTCTGCGTCGCTTCTGGCTGAATTCACTGTCGGAAAAAGAGAGTTGTTGGTCCATGACTACCTCTGATCAAGCTGCTGAGATTATTATCTCATGATCAGGGACTTATTCGCAGGTTCCCTAAATAGCAAAATAGAAGAAAATAAACTATCTGGAACTGTTGATTTAGTTGAATTCTTCAAAGCTACGAGACTTGCTTCTTTTACATCACAATGGGGTGGAGAGAACTTGGTCATTGAGAATCTCAGTGCAATGAATTCAGAAGAACTTGAACTGATATCAGATAAAGTGTCTGGTGGCTTTCATTTTCTTGAAGGAACCGCTGAGAATGACACCTTATTTGCAAATGATGTGGACAGCTTTCTTTTAGGTCTCGAAGGTGATGACACTCTGCGTGGTGGTAGTCGTAATGATATTTTGGAAGGTGGAGGCGGCCGGGATTATCTCTTTGGTGGTTCTGGAAATGACACTTTGAGAGGCGGAGCTGGGGATGGAGATACGCTCTCTGGGGATGCAGGAAACGATACTTATTTGTTTGCAGCGGGTGATGGCAATACCACGATTTCCAATGCAGACAGTGGTGCAAGTCGTCAGGATATTCTCCGTTTCCTGGAAGGTATTACGCCAGCGGATGTGACCGTGAAACGTGCCAGTAACAACTTGACGTTGACTCTGAAAAGCAGCGGTGAAGTGGTGACGGTATCCAACTATTTCCTGAGTAGCAGCTTTGAACTGAATGCTATCGAGTTTGTGGATGGTACCAGTTGGGATGTAGCCACCATCAAGGCGATGGTGCTGGTGCCAACAGAAGCCGCAGATACCATTACGGGTTATGCCACAGAGGATAGCCTGGAGGGGTTGGGCGGTAATGATACCCTCAAGGGTATGGATGGCGCAGATAGCTTGTCAGGTGGAATAGGTGATGACCGTTTGCACGGCGGTAATGACAACGATGTTGTCAATGGCGATGTCGGTAATGACACGCTCTATGGTGACAACGGCAATGATGTCCTTAACGGTGGTGAGGGTGCAGACCGACTGAATGGCGGCGCTGGTGATGACACACTGAGAGGGGGAGCAGGTAACGATACGCTCTCTGGGGATGCAGGAAACGATATTTATTTGTTTGCAGCGGGTGATGGCAATACCACGATTTCCAATGCAGACAGTGGTGCAGGTCGTCAGGATATTCTCCGTTTCCTGGAAGGTATTACGCCAGCAGATGTGATCGTGAAGCGTGCCAGTAACAGCTTGACGTTGACTCTGAAAAGCAGCGGTGAAGTGGTGACGGTATCCAACTATTTCCTGAGTAGCAGCTTTGAACTGAATGCTATCGAGTTTGTGGATGGTACCAGTTGGGATGTAGCCACCATCAAGGCGATGGTGCTGGTGCCAACAGAAGCCGCAGATACCATTACGGGTTATGCCACGGAGGATAGCCTGGAGGGATTAGGTGGTAACGATACCCTCAAGGGTATGGATGGCGCAGATAGCTTGTCAGGTGGAATAGGTGATGACCGTTTGCACGGCGGTAATGACAACGATGTTGTTAATGGCGATGTCGGTAATGACACGCTCTATGGTGACAACGGCAATGATGTCCTTAACGGTGGTGAGGGTGCAGACCGACTGAATGGCGGCGCTGGTGATGACACACTGAGAGGGGGAGCAGGTAACGATACGCTCTCTGGGGATGCAGGAAACGATATTTATTTGTTTGCAGCGGGTGATGGCAATACCACGATTTCCAATGCAGACAGTGGTGCAGGTCGTCAGGATATTCTC
>NZ_LASA01000022.1 GCF_001562015.1 Endozoicomonas arenosclerae
GTATTGTTTCCATAACGGTCACCTAGATCTAATCTTCATACGGGGGGGGGTGACCACAAGCTGGCGTTAGCTTGCAAAAATTGTCTACCGTAAGGTAGGAGTGCTCCTAATCGTCGCTCATGCTTGTGGGTGGGGATTTCTCAGTCAGTCTGTCCGAAAGGCAGTAAGCAGTCGATGCCCCTCACCCCCGCCTCTAACCTTATACAAATAATTAGAGACAGGTTAAACATACAAGCCTGTCGAAGTGCATCACCAGCATCCTTCGGCTAATAAAAAACCCCATGTCTTGCGACATGAGGTTTCGTGTTGGTGGAGGCGGCGGGAATTGAACCCGCGTCCGCCGATTCTCAGCCTTCGGCTCTACATGCTTAGATCCGCCTTTGGATTTAACTCAATAACGACCCAGCGGTCGGGGTTCTATCAAGCGATCCTGTTAAGTTTTAGCTGGCCAGCCACAGGCATACTGGGCCTCGCGAGTCTACTTACGATGACAGTCCGAAAACCGGCCAGTAGACGAGCCGGACAGACTGGGAAACTCGTAGGGTTTAGCTACGATTAAGCTGCAAATGCAAACTCTTCTTCGAAGAGTTCGTTTTGAGCGTCTCCAAGAGCTACCAAGTTGGCAACTATAAGGTTTGTAGTGTTTTGATTAACGAGAACCACTACGTCCTCGGCATGCACCTTAGGTTTCGATACCGTCGTCGAATCCAGATCGCCCCCGGTTCAAAACTTCTGGGATCATTTAGTTATAGGCCATCTATGTAATTAAGACAATTTTTTATATAGATGGCTCGGGGGCTGGGAGACTAGTTAACCAGTTCAATGCCGAGATAACTCAAGAGTCGTGCGGCTTCGTAGCGTGTGAATTTTGCTCCCTGAACCCGATTATTGTTGATATCAATGTCATATTGGCTGGCTTCGGTGAAGTCTGAGTTTTCCAGGTTGGTTCGTGCAAAAGTGCTTCCAGTAAAGTCTGAATAGCAGAACTCCCCATGATTGAGGTCAGTATCGGTGAAGTCAGCATTGTGAATTTTGCATTCTCGCAGACGAATCGAAGCTAAATGAAGTCCGAAAAAGCTGGAGTCATTGAGTATGCATTGATCAAAGTGAATGGGGGAGGGGAGTGCCAAACTGGGCCAGTCTGCCTTGGTCCAGTCAACGCCTACCAGCTTACACTCCTGGAATGAGACATCATTAAATCGGCAGTATCTGAGTTGAGCCAGGCTTAGATTGCACTTCTGGAAGTGGCAGTCGATGAATCGGCACTTATCAAAGGTTGCCTCACTGAAATCACAGCCTGTGAAGGTGCAGTCGTCGAATTCTGTGTCTTGAACTGTCTGGTTGGATAAATCCAGGCTTTCAAAGCTATTGGAGAGGAACTCCCGACTGTTTTGATCGAATTGTTGCACTGGAAGTTCCTTGGTGAATGATTAGAGAGGGTATTCTATGCCTCCAGGTTGATGATCAGAAAGTAATTTCTATACCTCTTTTAGAGAGTTGTCTCTTGGCCAGAAGGTATGAACGGTGAACGTTTGCATCCACACTATAGCGGTTGTCCTTAAAGCGGCATGTATAGCGAGAGGCTCGTAAAGACAGTTTCCATAGTTCGGTTTTCAGGTTTTCATCGACTTCATTGCTTTCTTCGATCTCAGCTACTCTCTGAGAAAAAAACACAGGGGCGGGGGGTAATGTAGAGAAAAATTTCCATTCTTCAGCGTCTAAATAGCTTATAAATGGGTGTTGCTGCTTGTATTTTCTTGCTCTGCTCTATTCAATATTTGTGTGCTCTGGTTTATCTCTGATCTTAGTGCCAGTAATGAGTCGTTTACCCTTTAGACCTTATTCCACTCTATGATAATCTGCGTTGGAAAAGTGATTATCATGGAATGGATGTATGGAATACGATCACGGTGTGTGCGTAACAAAACGTTTACACGAGATGACCCCGCTTGAACGAATCATGGCGGACTTTGAGCAAAAGTGTAAGAAATACCACACTGATAAAGGCGAGTTCGATGTTGCTAAAAAAGCGGCTAAGAAAGGAAATGGTATTAAGCCTTCAAAAGCGGATGAGAAAGCTCTTTCCAAGAAGTCCCGTGAACTCAACCGTTTGCTGAAACAATTAGCTGCAGAGCGCCTGGCAACCCTGACTCAGGTGAGTGTACAGGATGGTCTTGAAAAGTATCGAACAGAGCTGAAGCCTTCAGAAGATTCAACACGAAAAGATCGTTCCATTCTTCGCAATGCTATGGGTATAGAGGCTCATCACCCCACCAAAGTTCTGGCAAAGTTTATGGAGGATGATGGGCGACATGCGCCAGATCCTAAGTCGAGATTTACAGCCCATCATATTGTTCAGGGGAAAGGTAGAACTCGGTTTGCTGCAGAAGCTAGAGTTGATATGCATTTTCACGGAATAAGGATCAATGACCCTGATAATGGGGTTTGGATGCCTAGAAAAATTTCCGATAAAGGCCATCCGGCTATGAAGCATGCCAATGCCCATGCTGAGATTCACACTTATAACTACGAGCATTGGGTTCATAACAGAACCAGAAACATCGATAATGAAGATGCTTTTAGAGGTAAGCTTTTATCTATACGAACCCTATTGCGGGATGGGCAGCAGCCTGATTATGTGACTGAGCCGCCACTGGAGGAGGTTTTTAAGTCGTGACTCTGTATAAAGTTCATGAAGACGCAGCCAACTACCAGAGTTTGACGCTGGATGTTGATGATTTTCTGGATCTTTTGGATCCCCATATCGGTGAAGCTGCGGCTATGCAGCTCAGTAAAAAAAATGTATCGATAAAAGCATGTTGGGAGCCTCTAGATCTTGGCTATTACCACAATGAAGGAACAGTAAGTCTCGCAGATATAAGTATTTGGCGGTCGGGTGTTTTGCTGATGAATCAAAAAGCCTTTCGTGCCTTGGAAGGTATACTTGCTCCCTTTGGTGAAATTCTGCCCTGTGAGCTCTATGGCAACCCAGCCTATTTTTTCAACTGCCTGAACCTGAAACCTTCTGATGCTGCACAAATAAAATATCGAATGCATAAAGATATCTTTGCAGATGTTGAGTCTATAGTTTTTTCTGATGATGAAAGCGATGATATCTTCAAGCATGAGAATGAGATCAGCTTTGAGATGTTCTGTTCCAAACAACTGGTGGACGTCGTAGAACAGGCAGATTTAAAGGGACTGGCCTTTACAGAGAATCTTGCTGCAAGTGTTCCAGCCTGAACTTGCTGCGACCAGAAAGAGAGTGCTATTCACGGAGAGGGCGCCTGAATCAGGATAGTTGTCCCTAAAACTGGTCTTCTCTCTGTCTGCTCAAGGCGGCATTGGGTTCTCTGTCTGTCAGTGCATAAAACTGATTTGTCTGTTCTGGGAAAGCAGTGAATACCATTGCACTCAGCAATGGTGCGAATAAATATTTTTTCTTACTCATAAGTAGTGAGCCACTCTTACTTGTCGCCCTGATCTAACTTTTGGACGTTACTGAGCCATGAAGAACAGTTTGTAGAGGAGGTTGGGGTAGCCTGAATTACTCGGTGTTTCAGTCCTCCGTGTGTGGCTCTTTAACGGGAGGCTTTTTGTGGTTCAGATCAGTACTTTCTTGTAAATATGAGTGTGTTCTGATTTACCCTGTTGGTTCACTGAGCAACGCCTTCTACTTTTAGATAATATGACCTTTTCTATCTTCCAGGTGCTCTATAGTTATTAGGGAACCTGCGAATAACCTCTAATTTACTTCCCTTCTTGAATCGAGTTCGAAGTAGGACTGAAATCAGAGGTCTCAACCCCTTATTTGTATGATATTTAGCCACTTTCGTGACTTCAGGGCGGACTAACCCTGTGCCCGGATCATTTGATCCAGTCGAACAATATTCGCCAGGGCAAATAAAGTAGACAGTTTATTGTCATTCTTCTTCAAACCTCGATACCTGGCTTTTATAAATCCAA
>NZ_LASA01000023.1 GCF_001562015.1 Endozoicomonas arenosclerae
CCATAGACCTCGGGTTTTCCCAGTACCACCGAATCCAGTCGTCATCCAGAACATCCATGCCCGACCGGTCGTGTAATTGGCGTACTCGTTCATGCCAGACTTTCTGGCTTTCCTCTCCATACCATTTGTGATCCTGGTCATCCATAGAGTTTTTCAATACAAACTCAGCCAATACCTGGGCGGTACGAGGGTAGATAGCAACAGCATAGTCACCCGATATAGGGTAAGCCGACTCACCCTCCAGTCCAGGTAGGGCTGTCAGAGTCAAACCTGTGGAACCATGATGCTCACCAAGCTTGATAATGCCGAGAGCAGGCTCAAGAATCATATGACGGGTATCGTGTATACCGGCTACCAGCAAGCCTGAGCCACTGTGTACAGCCTCACGTATTGCCTTCTGTGTCCAGTGGTCGAGAGTGACTCTTTCACTGAACAGCCCCATAGCAGAATAACTGCCTGTCCTCAGCTCTCGGGCAAAGTCTTCACTGTTATCCACCAGTGTGTAAGACCACTGTTTCTGTTTTAACAGTGACTCCAGCGCTTTACGCTGTGCTGGAAGATCCGGCTGATCCACAGGTCCATAAGGATCTCGCTTATCAACACGCATGGCTGATTCGTGCCAGGAGAAGTCCAGCAGCAGATGATCGCTCCACCAGTTGCCGGTTTTCCATGAGCGGTCACAACCTGTCGTCAATGTCCAGGCTCTGGTTTTCCACTGATAGCCTTTGTAGTAAGTGGCCTTGATCTGATATTGATCATCCAGCCCACTGTTTTTATCCAGCTTAACTTTCAGCAAACGACCCTTTGTGACCCAGCCTGACAGGTCCGTTTCTGTCGACTGGTCATTGATCCAGCCTCTGGAAAACGGCGTTAATACCTCAGTATCCAGAACCTGGCCATCTTCCGATATCAGTTCAACGGTTACGTCGTTGTTATAGAGTGTGAAATATCGTTTCAGATCAAAAGCCACTGTTATGGAATCCACCGCCTCACACTGCTTTGGTCCGTCAACCAGGGCCAGAAGCCTATCTTTATCGGAGTTGATTAAACTGCCCGTGAGATTCACTGGTGGCTCAACCACCTCAAAAGCGGCAGCCCCCACTGTCCGCCATTGCCCTCCAAGATTGCTCTGAAGCACACAAGCATATTGACCCAGAGGCAACTTATCAGTGGACTGTGTACGCACTGAGTCCCACTTCTTGCCTGGAAGCAGAGTAATACTCTTTTCAGATTTTGATATTTCAGTCTGGTCGGCTGCAGAAACCACCAGCTGTCGATAAGTAAACTGTGTCGTCAGGCGAGTTGAGCGGTTCAGCAGATTATCAGTACAAATGGCCGACTTACCCTGCTCCACAAGACTATTCTGGACAGAGACATTACCTGTTAGAGCCTGTACTAAATCTTCCTGAACGGTGAAACTGCCAGTAGATGAAGATAAAACCTTATCCACTGTAGCATTCCACAACACCAGAGAAACCTTGTACTCTCCGGGAGGCGCTTCATCTAACTGCAAGCTATGAGGAAGATCTCTCAAACCATTGGCTGCCAAACCCGGCACAACCCACTTACGCTGGAAAAGCAGCTGACCGTTCGAATCAGTCACCTCCATTATTGCCAGTGCAGGCTCTCGAATCTGATTAACTGCAGCATTAATAGCTCGCCCATTAAGCTTCACAGCATCCCATTGGCGATATACCGGCTTGTCGGAGTATACGGAAGTGACATAACGACCCGCAGGTTGGCCTGAAGCATTGGATGCTACAAGAGTAAAGTTATCAGCAGCTTCGCCTTGGAGTTGTCCGCTGGCATCATAGAGTTTGGCCACTGCCTTATAGGAGCCAGCAAGCACATTTTCAGAGCTCCATACAAGTTTTTTACTGATGCTCTCACCCGCCAGAACATCAATTCCTTGAATGCTGCCAACATCAGCAACAAATTCCTGATTGGCCGTTTGAATCTGTACTTCCACTCTTGCACTGGTGATGGCCCCCGACAAACTGCTAACGACGCTTTGCAGTGAAACAGATTCTCCAGAGCGATACGTGGGTTTATCTGTCGAAAGTTTCAGCCCCATCTCAGAGACTCCCCTTACGGTAGGGATATCAATATTTCTGGACAGGTTTTCACCGTTAAAGGAGTTGGCAAAATACAAGCGAGCCTCGTCAGCTACAGGCCGGATTTCACCCGCTTGCAGATCGTTAATAGCCAGGTCGAAATCAATCTTCTGCCCTCTTTCAGTCACACCTGTCAGCTTCCACTGATAGCGTTTTCCAGCATTCGTCGTTTCAACCTTTGTTGGTTCGACTGTTGGCTTGTCCAAAGAAACACTGTCAGGCAGTATAAGATCCAGCTCGACATCCAGTCCTCCCAGACGTGCCAGAGCCTTTGGCATAAAGGCCATCACCATACTGGTAGTACCAAGTCGTGTACCAAAATATTGCCCTGTCCATTCACCGTTCCCCTGCTGGGCAGACAACAGATACTGTATGGTTTTACGAACCACCGGATCATTAACGGATGGATTGGTATAATCCAAAGCAATGCCTACCCAGGCCGTTGTTAATGGATCACTCCCTGAGCCATTGTACCGACCCCAGCCTCCATCACTTCGCTGGCGCTGACGCAACCTGTCCGCCATGGTCTTGATAGCTGCATCAATTTGCTCATTTAATGATTCATTGGTACTGACATTGCGAATCTCAGCGAGGCCTACCAGGCGGAATGCTATCCTGAGAATTTCATGGTCATTATTGGTGTGACCTGACAGAAAGTAACCAGCCATACTCGGCAGAGCCTGACGGTATGCTTCAACAATCTCTGAGGAAATAGGCGCAGGAACTATTTTATTCAGTCTCCAGTTTGACCTGTTGGTAATAAACCACTCGTCTCCAACAACAAATACATCTCCCATACCATCAAAACGTGTAATGGACTCAACAGTGCCATCCTCACGCACTAACGCTACACCCTGAGGCGTGTATTGCCCGCTTTTCCTATAGTTGGCCGTGATCAACAGGAGGCGGCCATCATCAAGGCTAACCAACTGTTCAGGTGGAAATGCAATACCATCAGCATAGATACTGGACTGTCCATCCTGTTCGAATGCAAGCAGGTTATAACTATTGCGATTAGCAACAATCAGTTCGTCTGCTTCAGATACAGCAAGTCCCAATGGGTGATTGAGTGAAGATGCAAAGATTCGCCATGAATCATCTACCGCAATAGCCAAAACCTGGTTTCTGGAGGGTACCGAGGCATAAACTTGGCCTTGCCATACAGCAAGATTCGTTAAAGCTCCCCCCGGAATACTGATTTCAGTTATCTCTCCAGTGTCGCTGACTTTCACTAAGCGCTGATCACCAGAAGCGTACAGAGTCCCATCTGACAACTGCACGACATCGTACAGTGTACGATTGGCGCTATCCTGATAGAGGATTTTGCTTTCACCAGAATCTGGGTCAAAGCGTTGAATCTTGCCCTGACTGGCGACTAACAATTCATTGTTGACTGCAGTAATGCCACCCAGGTTGCCACTACGATTAGGTAAAGCACCTGCTTCCTTTAGACTGTAGTCCTTAACAGAGTTTGCGACGCCATTGTCAAAGCTTCTAATCAAGTCCGCCGCCGAACGTGCAACCAGAGCACTGCTGGCCTGATAGTTCAGAACCAACCAGCCTGTCTGGTGCTCATTAACCCAGTAGATATTATTTCCAGAGGTGCTTCGTAATCCCCATAGATTTTTCAGAGCATTGTATTGCGTTCGATAGCTGGCTTCTTTATCAGTCCATTCAGCCAGAGCCCAGACGCCCAAAGCAGTCTGGGTTTTCTTATAGACATTATGGGAAATAGCAAGAATGCCATCAGTTTGCTGACTGCCTGCAATGGCGTTGTATAAAAACTTACTATTACTGTTATCGAAATCAGCACGTCCCTGTGTGGCTGCCAGACCTACCAGACTTTGGGTTTGAGTGTGGCAACCAAGACACCGGTTGTTTTTGTGCCAGACTGCTGCTGCAGGACCAACGCTCCCTGCACCTCTTCGCAACGATTCACGTACCTGCCCAAACAACGGGTCTGTTGATTCAGTTGCGGTGGTATCCACACCGGTTAATTCAATATGGCCACGAGTCTTCTGGTCTCCTTGAGGTAACACTGTCTGATCAAGAGTGAATCGGTCCGATGCCACATCTCCCACATAATAAACAGCATTGATTGACCCAACTTCGGGCATACCTTTTCGGGTAAGAGATACACTGTAATGGCCTGGATCGTCAGGCTGCCATTCTCCCAGCGCCATCTCAATTACTTCATTCAAGGCAAGTTCAGGTATGGCAATATCACGACTCATAGCCACATCACCATCTTTTGTAGCTATGGACAGGGTATACTCACCCGCAGATAGTTCTGTGTTACCACTGTTGCGCATAACCAGTTTGAGATTAACAGGTTTAGTTGAGCCAGCCTGACTCAGAGGTGGATCAAATGGGAAGCCCCCCTTGATACGCATCTGCGGTGTAAGGCTTACTTGATCCTGCCCACTGGCATAAATATCACCTTCAGGAAGAGCACGGGAAATTGAATCTTCACGCACTACATTCACTACAATGCTGTATTCACCTGCAGGGGTTTGACCCACGTTCCAGGGTAATTCGATCTCACGCGTTTCTCCGGGAGCAAAAGCAATAACGCCTCCCAACCCTCCACCTGGACCAGGGTTAATGGCTGCAAGGCTGGTGATGACGTCACTGCCATCAAAACTTTGCACCTTGCCACCAAGAATAACGTTCTGAGCGTCGGTAGAAAGGTTAACGACCCTGGCCTTGACCTTTACATTTTCATCCAGATCAGGAGCGGGGTTACTCAGAGAAACATAAGCCACCTGGAAAACTGAGTCCCCAACAGGTTCCAGAACAATATCCAACTGATACTGGCCATGCTGTTGCACATCAACACGGAACTGCTGTGTCTGGAATCCAGACCTGGTTGCTACAACAGAACCAGAGAGAGACTTGATCCCTGTCAGGGTATATCGCCCTGAGTCATCAGATGTGACAGAAAGCTGCTGACCAGGATATTCAACAACAGCTCCAGCCACAGCAACTCCACTTTGATCAGTAACCACTCCGCTAAGGGTTGTCTCTGTGAATGTCTCATCATTTTTTGGGGTCAGCTCTACCGTTGTGCTGTAAGAACCAAATGCCGATGTTGACAGTGTGCCTGAGAAATCGATATACCCGTCCAAAACAGTTTTGAGACTGAATTGAAGGGCACTGATATCCGAAACAACAATCTGCCCTGATGCATTGGTTATCCCCTTAGAGTTACCGCCAACAAAAACCTCAACTCCGGCCAAAGGTTGTTTAGTCACCGCATGCTGAACCTTCACACCTAATTCGGTGACAACAGGAGCCTGGGTATCTGACTTGGGATAAAGGGCAATGTCACCTAATCTTCCTGAGCTGCCAGGCACGAAATCAAATGAAACCCGAGAAGAAACATAATTATCAGCCTGAATAGTCAGGCTATGGGAGCCACGGGGTACATCGGAAAAAACAAATGTACCATCTGCCTGAGACAGAGCATTTAAGCCACCATCGAGCGTTAATGAACCATCCAACAGAGGGGTTTGAGTCTCACCATTAAGCAAGCGACCAGATATTTGGGCAGGCGTATCATCAAGTACACGAGTATTCGGTACCAGGCTGGTTATCAATTTATTCTCAGTTGAACCTTCCAGTGTAAAACTCCCAGATTGGGAGTGATAGCCAGAAGCCGAGAACTTGACTGAATACCCACCTGGTTTTAAATCTGATGCCCTGAACCTGCCATCAGCATTGGCGGTCAAAGTCAGAGAAGCACTACCTGATAACTCAATTCTGGCACCTTTGATTGCCTTACCCGTTTCAGTATCTGTAACACGACCACTAAAAACAGATTGCCCAGACGCCATTGCCATAGCAATGTTGCCAATATCTGCAACTAGTCCTCGTTTAACTGTCTGACTCACAGCAACCCTATTAAAGCCCGGATGAGAAATCAGAAGGTTATATTGCCCTGCCGACAGACCATTAATGACAAAGCTGCCGTCACCATTTGCTTGCGTTCGCACTCCCTCCAGACCGACAACCGAGATCATGGCATTACTGACTGGAGCCAGAGAGCCAGCCTTAACCACCTTCCCGCGAATTACTCCAAGGTTACTGCCAACTGCAAGACGAGCTTCATAAATACTCAGAGCCCTGGCGGCCAGCGCTGTGATATAAACATCGTTATTCCAGCTACCGCTATCATCCTGTGTTGTTTGTAAGGTATTAGCCAGGTTTTTCCATGATTCAGGTGTTGAGGAAACGTCAGACATTGAACTCAAAATAACTGACCGAAGAAATGTATCTAGCGCTTCACCATTTGCTACAGCATTACGCAGAAAAGTTTCTGCTCTGGATACTGCAACAGGCACATCGGCATAAACGGTTTTATATCGGGAGAGGAGTCCTGCAACTCTGGCAGTTAAGTACTGGGATGCACTGCCTGCATAGCCCCAGGAACCGTCAGGCAGTTGCTGGTTTAATAAATACCCAACAACACGTCCTTTGCGCTGGCTATTCATTCGACCACTGAGATCTAAAGCTTTTAAAGCCCAATATGCATCATGAGTAGAACTGTTATATCCCTTCAGATCACCAAACCCACCATCATAATTCTGACGATCTTCTAAGAGCACTTTTAGAGAAGGTATAGAATCCGTAGACTGAACACCCTGCAAAACGGCACGAGCAAGAAACTCAGTAGATAGACTGGACTGTTGAACCAGATATTCCTTCGCCTTGGCAACATTGGGTCGGGAATCGCCAGAATAAAGAAGGTATGCTTCTAAGGTCTCAGAAGTAGACTGCCCTGGAAGTGAGATATCATCAACAGAGAAAAGCCCTCCGTCATCCATCTGCTGTTTTGACAACCATTCAAAAGCTTTTTCTGTATATACAGAAGCATGACTGCTTACATTGAAAACGAGACAAGCAAACAGTATCAACAAACGATAACAAGCACGCACCATTGAATCCCTTCAGTCTATCCCTGAAACAGATCTTGCAGTTCAAGATCTTATTTGTGCTTGCAGATACAACATCCTTGTATCTTCTTGATAGGGAAATTCTGCAATTTTGCGCGCAATATAGCAGATGCAATTTACAATTACATTACAATCTACTGTCGTATTCTAAAATAACGCTTCTTATTTATTTTTCAGGTTTATGAAAAATAAATAAGAAGCGTATATATAGTGATTATTATTTTAAAATTGAATATCTCTTATGATTAATAAAAAAAATACATCTATCGTCGTTTTTATTAATTAGTAACGAAGATTAAAACCAGAAAGAGTCTTTCGGCAAACTCATCAGATTATCTGCCCCGGTCTGCAATGCCGATGCATGAGCCTGAGCTCTGGGCAGCAGTCGTTCAAAATAGAATTTCGACGTATGAAGCTTTGCGTGAGAGAACTCGGATAGATTGCTTTCATCTTCAATTTCTTTCTTAGCCACAACGTCTGATTTCAACCAGAGATAGGCAACAACCAGGTAGCCTGAAAACATCATATAGTCCCAGGCCGCTGAATTAACTTCATCAGCCTTTCCTGAAGCTTTGCGACCCAGCTCCTGAGTCAGTGAGCGCCATTGTTCTACAAGACCTGTCACTGCCTCTGTATTAGGGTTTGAATCTGCAGTGGAGCAGAACCCCAGAATTTCTTCTATCAAAGGTTCAAGAATCGCGCCTTGAGATGCCAGAACCTTACGTCCCAACAGATCCAGCCCCTGAATACCGTTGGTTCCTTCGTAAATGGCTGTAATTCGGGTATCCCGGTAGTGCTGCTCAACGCCCCACTCCTTAACGTATCCATGACCTCCGAGAATCTGTATGGCATGACTGGTGGACTCCAGACTGGTTTCCGTTACAAAACCTTTGGCAATAGGCGTTAACAGAGCCAATAGTGTCTGTGCCTGTTTCCGTACCCCCGGATTTTCACTGTGCTCAAGATCAACCTGTTTGGCACAGTAATAACTCAACATCCGATTGCCTTCAGCCAGCGCCTTTTGTGTCAAAAGCATTCTCCGAACATCGGCATGCTGAATAATCGGATCAGCCGCTTTAGCTGGATCTTTCCTGACAGCAGCACGCATTTGCAATCGTTCACGAGCGTAATCCAGCGACTGTTGATAAGCCGCTTCGATATGACCGTTGGCCTGCTGTGCAACTTCCAGGCGGGATTCATTAATAAAGGTGAACATGCAACTCAGTCCTTTATTAGCCTCTCCAATCAGAAAGCCCTGGGCACCATCAAAATTCATGACACAGGTAGCGTTACCATGAATGCCCATTTTTTCTTCCAGAGAACCACAGCTGACTTTATTGATTTCAGCCGGATTGCCCTGAGCGTTCAGATTGAATTTTGGCACCAGAAACAGTGATATGCCCTTGCTGCCCGCCGGAGCATCAGGAAGACGGGCCAGAACCAGGTGGATAATATTGTCTGTCATCCCATGCTCGCCGGAGGAGATAAAAATCTTGCTGCCGGTAAGACTGTAACTGCCATCGTCTCTGGGTTCAGCCTTTGTTCTCAATAACCCCAGATCAGAACCACAGTGGGCTTCAGTCAAGCACATGGTGCCCGACCAGCGACCCTCAACCATTTTCGGCAAGTACTGCTGCTTCAATGTTTCGCTGCCATGATGCATCAACGTAGTGACCGCCCCCCAGGTCAAATTCACATACATGGTCCAGGCATGATTGGCAGATACCACCATTTCATGAACCGCCATATTGAGCGACTTTGGCAACCCCTGACCACCATAACTTTCAGGGTGACCCAGACTCATCCAGCCATCGTCCACAAACTGTTGATAAGCTTCCTTAAAACCAGCAGGTACCTGAACCTGCCCTTCTACCAGCCTGCAGCCATCAATATCAGCCGCAGCATTGAGTGGTGCAAGAATATCTGCGGAGAACTTTGAGGCTCCCTCTAATATGGCTGCAACAATATCCGGGCTGGCCTGCTCACCTTCCTGAAATTGTTGATAGTGAGCTGGAAAACCCAGAACCTGATTCAGTACAAAAGAGATATCTTTTAGCGGGGCTTGGTAGGTAATCATTACTGGGAGCTCCTTTAATGCCCCCTTTACCGTGAACGCCATGTCATCTTATGGCTGTTTTTTCAGGATATAGAAGGCCATTGACGCTTTCATGCTGAAAGCATCCATGAGACGTATCATTAATTTTTCAAAGGCAATGCCGCTCTTCATAGCTCGAATGAGCGGCATTTCCAGCTCGCTTATTGACCGTCGTTTAACGGGGAGCCAGACGAATAGCGCCATCCAGCCTGATAACCTCACCATTAAGGTGAGTGTTTTCAGCAATATGGCTGACCAGCTGGGCAAATTCTTCTGGCTTACCGAGACGATTAGGGAAAGGAATGGACTCAGCCAATGACTGCTGGATAGGCTCTGGCAGGGTCTGCATCAGGGGGGTATTAAAGAGTCCCGGAGCAATGCTCATTACCCGGATACCAAACTGAGCCAGGTCACGGGCCATAGGCAGAGTCATGGCTGCCAGACCACCTTTTGCCGCTGAATAAGCCTGCTGACCTACCTGACCATCCATAGCTGCAGCGGAAGAAGTGAATATCACTACACCACGCTCATTGTCTTCCAGAGGCTCTGACTTGGCCATTCGAGCTGCGGCAAGGCGGGTCACATTATAGGTACCCGTCAGGCTGATTTTGACAATGCGCTCAAAGTCTTCCAGTGGTGCAGGCTCGCCTGTTTTCTTGTTATAGACACGCTTGGCACCGCCAATACCGGCTATGTTAGCAATAATACGGGCAACACCGTGGGCTTCCTCAGCCATTTCCAGTGCTTTGCTGACACTTTCAGTGTCTGTAACGTCGGCCTGAAAGGCTAAACCACCGATATCCGCTGCAACAGCCTGGGCTTTTTCCAGATTTACGTCGAGCACAGCCACTTTAGCGCCCTTGCTGGCCAGTTCACGGGCTGTAGCTTCACCCAGTCCTGAACCACCACCGGTTACGATGGCTGCTTGTCCCTGAATATTCATGGAACTCTCCTTTTGTTTTTTTACTTCGTTATTAATTGAATTCTAAATGGATGCATCCGGTGTCGTATGAATACAAACGACTCACGACAGCTTCCCTGTTTTTGATAATGGCCCGCTGATTGATAGCGCCCTTTTCAGTAATCTCATGTTCTTTTAGCGAAGGAGGTTCTCGCAGAATCGCAAAACCCTGTACCCGTGTAGAGCTGGAAGTATGCTGCTGGTTGAACTGGTCCAACTTTTTCTCAAACTCGTGCAGCAAAGCCTGATCCGTCAGCAGATCGTTATCAGGAATCTCTGATCCGCTCTCCATAACAGCCTGACATTCAGCCTGATTTGGGAAGACCAAGATAGAAATCGCATCCCTGTTCTGGCCCAGAACTACAACATCCTGTGCCAGCGGCAGCAGAGCATTCACTATGGCCTTACGCAGATTGGTCACTGCGACCCAGGTCCCTGAAGACAGTTTGAAGTCTTCAGAAATCCTGCCATCAAAAAGGATGCCTGCAGACGGGTTGTTATCATCCATCAAACAGGCGGCATCACCTGCCTTATAAAATCCATTTTCGTCAAATATCTGCAGGGTTTGCTCAGGATTACGCCAGTACCCTGGAGTTACCTGTGGTCCACGAACTCTGAGCTCGTATCGGTCGTGACTGCGAGCCAATCGAATCTCACAACCGGGAACCGGTACGCCAATATTGTCTGTCCGGCTGGACTCATAATGTACGGCAGTGGCCAAAGGTGCCGTTTCAGTAGCGCCCCAGGCCGTGACAATGGCCATCTGTTTGCCAGCCTGTTCAGACAATAGCTGCAACCGATCCCTGATAGATTGGGGCAATGCCGATGCTGAATAAAAAAGCATGCTCAGCTTCTCAAAGAAATATTCGTTCAGCTGCGGATCTTTCTCCAGAGCGGTTGCCAACATGTCGTAACCCAAGGGCACATTGAAATAGATAGTAGGCTGTACTTCCCTGAGATTATCCAGTGTCGTTTGAAAAGCGTCCTGAACAGGCTTTCCGCTGTCGATGTATAGATGTCCACCGTGCCAGAGAGTCATGGTGAAAACTTCGTTGCCACCAAATGTGTGGCTCCAGGGCAACCAGTCCAGCACAACCGGTGGCTGCTCTTTAAGAAAAGGGTAAACCTGAAGAAGCTGTTGCTGATTAGCAGACATCATCCGATTGGTGTTGATCACCCCTTTTGGAGTACCCGTGGAGCCAGAAGTAAACAGAATCTTGATAACTGTTTCAGGGCCTGTTTGCAGATAAATGTTGTCGATATCCCCCGGCGGAGTATCCAGCAAACTGGCCAAAGACTGCATTGAGGAAGACTGCCTGGCCGAAGACAATTGACTGGCAAATACAAGAACATCGTCTTTTAGATTCAGTCTTTCAATAACAGGATCAAAACGGGCACTGTCTTCAACATACACAGCTCCAGGTGTCACCAGATCCAGACAATACTCAAGCCGGTCAAAGGCTTCAGGAATGGTTGAGTAAGCCACTGAAACAGGCACCACAGGTATCCCGGCATAGATACAGGCCAAAATAACCGTTGCACTGTTTATGGAGTTTTCCGAAAGAATCGCCACCGGCCTTTCTGAATGACACCCTGAACTATGTAAAGCCTGCGCCAGACTTCTCACCCGGCTATACATATCTCCATAGGAAATGCTGTCCCAACCACCCTGAGCATTGCGTTGGGAAATAAAAGGTCGATCCCGCCCCTCTCCTGCCCAATGCAACAGTGGAGCCAACACTCTGTCCGGGTAAGGCCCCAGAGCTGTTCTGGATCTCAGGGTAAATCCATTCTCATTTTCGTCAGTACGTTCAATCTCGGGAACAGGGAAGAGGCTGTTTGTCATTTTATGTTTCCCTACTCAGGGCAAAACGCCTTATGGAAAGCTGTACTGCTCGCTTTCCAAAGCCCTGGTGCGTCTGATTAAGACCCTGTTACAGGGTTGCTTCAGTACCAAGAACCGTTGTGAACTCATGAGAGAATACACAACCATTACCGTGTGCAACGGCGATTTCAGCTCCCTGCACCTGCCGGTCTCCAGCACTTCCTCGTAGCTGCTCAGTAGCTTCAATGAGGGTAAACATACCGTATTTGCCCGGATGAGCGAACGACAAACCACCACCATTGGTATTCACAGGCAGCTCTCCTCCTGGA
This sequence comes from Endozoicomonas arenosclerae, assembly GCF_001562015.1. Lineage (GTDB taxonomy): Bacteria > Pseudomonadota > Gammaproteobacteria > Pseudomonadales > Endozoicomonadaceae > Endozoicomonas_A > Endozoicomonas_A arenosclerae. Next base: position 12,280 of record NZ_LASA01000023.1, read on the forward strand.
GCTATACGACCTTCAGCAACAAACGCACCACCTTCACCTTTTTCGCAGAAGCCCATATCTTCCAGGAACATAATGGTGTTGATAGTAAAAGCATCATAAAGCTGGACTACGTCAACATCAGACTTGGAAATACCGGCATTGGCAAAGGCCCGGGCAGCTGATTCTTTGGCAGGAGTGACCGTAAGATCTTCCATCTCCTGCAACTCACGGTGCCAGTGCGCACCTGCAGAACCCAACATGTAAACAGGTTTCTGTTTCAAGTCTTTAGCTTTTTCTGCACTGGTCACGATAATGGCCGCACCACCATCGGTCATCAGACAGCAGTCCAGGGCACGAATCGGGGTAGAGATCAGAGGAGAATTCACTACATCTTCAACGGAGATAGGTTTATCACGCATGACAGCATCAGGGTGAAGAGCAGCCCACTGTCGTGCAGCAACCGCTACCTCGGCAATCTGCTCCCGAGTGGTGCCGTATTGATGCATATGACGCCCCATGGCCATGGCATAACCGGGCAGGGGTTGATCATTGCCATAGATACCATCATAGGTAGGAGTATCCAGAATACCGAAGTTTCGAACAGCCCCCACATTCGATCCATAGGCAATCAGGACCGTGCTGCACAGACCTGCTTCAATAGCCATGACGGCTTCCTGAAGATGGGAGAGAAAAGAAGATCCACCGGTTTGATCCGAGTTGGACCACTTAGGTCGAATACCAAGATATTCAGCCATCACCAGTGTCGGGAACATGTGGTAGAAAGTTCCGCCGCAGATTCCGTCTATATCAGAAAGCTCCAGCCCGGCATCTTCCAGTGCTTTAAAGGTGGCATTGGCCATATGATCCATGGGTGAACGCTTCAAGCGACTGCCCAGACCGTCATAGCCCACCCCAACAATAGCGCCCTTACCTTTTAGTGTGTACGTCATTGTTATGCTGCCTCAACAAGTCTGAAAACAACCACTGGCTGGTCGCTATTTTTAAATGTGCCAAAGTCCACACTCTCAATATGCGCCTGAACTTTCATACCTATCTGAATTTGATCAGGATCAACATCGACCACCCGGCTAAGCATGCGAACACCTTCTTCCAGGTCGATCAGGCAGAGATTGTAATTGCCTCCATACTTCTCGGGTCTTTGAACGGCAGTGGTTCCGTAGATAACGCCACGACCCGAGACTTCCTCAAAGGAAAGATCTTTCTTACCGGTTTTAGGGCAGATCATGCGGGGATAGAAGACAAACTGGCCAGTACCTTCTGACCTTTGAATCATGAAACGTCCTTCCCGCAGGTGCTGAAAGAACTGGGCATCGGCCCCGAGGGCTTCCTGATCGCTACTCACTGAGATACCTCTTTATTTTTTTCTTGGCTCACGGCTGTTCCATGCCCGGTTTCTTTTACTGCTTGTTGAACACTGACAAAAGCCTGAACTTTGACGTTTAATCAAGGGAGCTCTAATAATCGATTATTAGTGTACACACTATTTAATTAAGATAAAAGTTGGATGCCAGATGAATTTTTCAACACAGATTCAGGAAAAACAGCGAAGAGTAGAACGAGCAAAGAAGTATTTTAGGAAATTTGAGCAGTGTGACTGACACAGCAAGGAGCCTGACTGTTCAGGCTCCCAAGAAGATCAGCTTTTCACCTGACCTTTATACAGAGCAATCCGATAGCCACCGGTCAGGCTTTGAGAGGTTTCACTCACCAGTTGTCGATTATGAGTATTGAGATTGCCATAATCATTCTTTTTGACAGACAAAATACCGTTAACGCCCTTGTCCTTGTTTTGGCTTTTCATGTTGCAGTAAACCACAACACCGTTGGTCGTCGTGGCCAAACTTCTTGGTGACGGAGCCGCACCATCAGCAATCAGAACATGGACATCCACCGTCTCCCCTTTTAGAGAAGACTTAAGCACTTTGTGGCCATGATCCAGACAGATATCAATGCCAAACTTCAGGCTTTTATGAGTAAATGTGTTGCCTTTGTCTTTGGTTTTAAAATCGCCTTTTGACTGATACTTGTCATTCCCCACCTTGTATTTTTTCAGGAGAATATTGCCGCCAAACAGGATCGGGCAGACATTGTAATACTTCCTTTTTGACAGGCCGCGAGCTTTGGAATAGGCGATACTGCCAGGCACAATCAGGATGTTGGGGTATTTACGTGATGAAGCCTGAAGTTTTGTATAGAGGCTGTGTTTGTCATCGCGACTCAGGGAAGTCACGGTTGTCGTTCCCTTATTAAAACTATGACCTGAAAAATAATATTCAGGCGCCACCATCATTTTTATGTATTTATCATTTGAATAGTCTTGCATCATAGCGTGAGAACGGGCCAGGGCCTGATCAAAAGCATCATAGCCTTTGGGATCAACTCCGCCAAACTCACCGACATCATCAAATTCAATCATGGCTGCCAGGATTTCTTTGGCCATTTTTATTCTTCCTTTGATTAAGCCTTAAGAGGGGCCTTTCAGCCATTCTACCCTGAATAGTCTTTATGGAAACCGGCTTTGTCAGTCTGACTGTCTAGGGAACCTGCGAATAACCTCTAATTTACTTCCCTTCTTGAATCGAGTTCGAAGTAGGACTGAAATCAGAGGTCTCAACCCCTTATTTGTATGATATTTAGCCACTTTCGTGACTTCAGGGCGGACTAACCCTGTGCCCGGATCATTTGATCCAGTCGAACAATATTCGCCAGGGCAAATAAAGTAGACAGTTTATTGTCATTCTTCTTCAAACCTCGATACCTGGCTTTTATAAATCCAAATTGA
>NZ_LASA01000024.1 GCF_001562015.1 Endozoicomonas arenosclerae
GATGATGTTTTTCCAAAAGATGGCGAAAGTTCATGATTGTTGTGCGATCGGGTATAGGTTTGTCCAGAGTTAATCGGGCAAACAATCTCATGGAAGCTATTTCATACAAACCGTCTTCCATACCTTCATCGCTGAGGTTATACCATTGCTGGAGACAGTGAATTCGCAGCATAGTGGGTAGAGGATAAGGAGGTCTTCCGTTGCCACGCTTAGGGTAATAGGGCTCGATTACGGCCTCTAAGCGTTTCCATGGAATCAGAACCTCCATTCTTTCAAGAAAAATTTCCCTACGAGTTCTGCGTCGCTTCTGGCTGAATTCACTGTCGGAAAAAGAGAGTTGTTGGTCCATGACTACCTCTGATCAAGCTGCTGAGATTATTATCTCATGATCAGGGACTTATTCGCAGGTTCCCTAAGCAGCTGCTTCGTATTCTACCGGGGTTTGATAATTAAGGCTCGAGTGTAAACGAGTACGATTATAAAAATGTTGTATGTAGCCCGCTATGCTATCACGCAGCTGATAAACATCCCTAAAGGTATTGCCTGTCAGCAACTCTCCCTTTAATGAGTGGAAGAATGACTCCATCTCAGCATTGTCTGTGCAGTGATAAGCTCGATTCATGCTTGGGATAAAACCATAGCGTTTGTGCACATTCTGTATTTGAATCGCTCTGTATTCGATGCCTTGATCGGTGTGGAAAATCAGTCCCTCAGGTGGTCGTCGATTTCGAATGGCCATGAGTAGAGCCGCTTTGGTCAGAGCAGCTGTACGATTATTTTTCAATGACCAGCCCACCACTCTGCGCGAATAAAGATCTAGGACTACAGCAAGAAAGACCCATTTACCTTTGAGTTTTATGTAGGTGACATCAGAAACCCAGTGCTGATTTATGGCTGTGGGCTTTTCCAGATCTTTGCGTAAATTCGGTACAGGATCACAGGCACGTGGTGGTCGGGGCTTACGACGATAGACCCTGGAAACACGACCTTGCAGATTAGCTTCTCTCATCAGACGCTCTACACGTTTTCTGCCCACCCGAATACCTTGCTTTCGAAGTTCCATGAAGACACGTGGGCTACCATAGCGTCCTTTACTTTTTTGAAAGATGGCACGGATGCGTTTGAGCAATTTTTGGTCATCCTGTTTCCTTAAGCAGGGAGTGCGATCACGCCAGGCATGGAACCCGCTACAGGAGACATCCAGCCGCTTACAGAGGAAACTAATACCAAAACGTTTATGATGGTGTTCTACAAACTCGAATTTTATCTGCGTTGTTCCGCGAGAAACTTCTCCCACTTTTTTAGGAAATCATTCTCCTTCTTCAGTTCAGCAACTTGCGCTTCCAGCTTCTTGATGCGTTGGCTTTCAGTAAGCTCCTTTTCTCTGGGAATGCGGTTTAACTGTTTAGAGATTTTGCGTTCATCAGCCACAAGTTTGCCCTCGAAATATTCCTTGCGCCAACGGGACAACATAAAGGGATGGATGTCCAGTGAATTTGCTACATCCTTGATCAAAGCATGAGGTTTGAAGGTCATGCGAACAGCAGTGACTTTATACTCGTTGGAAAAACGGCGTGTCGGTTTATCGGGTCTGTAGGTTCCCATTTAACACCTCATTCAGTGAGTAATGAGGTGTCCACTAAAGCGGGGGAAGATCATTCACCTCATCACAGACCGAAACCATGGCCTGGCCAATGTTTTTGATGCGACCTTTAACTAAGCCTACACCGCCGATCAATACTGGATACTCACTCATAGACATTTAACGCTTGCCTGAGCCGAGCGCCGAAGGCGCGTCGGATGGAGCCCTTTAGGGCGGAATGTACTCAAGGCACTTGTTATAAGCGTGCTATTAGTGAGCACCAAATCTAATGAGTTCAAAACGTTCTAACTCTGGAAGTGAAAGATGTACTTTCATTGAGTTCATGATTTTTGTTTGATAATCCGCATGATCTTTCGGTCCCAATTCGTGACCTCTTTTTACCAAAGTATTGAAGTATTCCAAAGAGACTTTAGAAGTATTTCCATCACCATGCAGTGACACTTTTAGGATAGCTTTTTGAAATGCAGGAAATGAAGGATTACCATTATTCATAACATCTTGCAGCGCAAGTAACAGCTCTTCATATACTAAGATCTGAATGTCTCGTTGTTCCTTCTGCTTAACAAACTCTCTTTCAGAACGATCTTTAAAGTAGCTAAAAATTTGAGGTATTAAAGAGCCTAGAAGAGCAGCTAATGCAGCAATGCCAGCCACCAAAATTTTATCATCCATATTTCGAAACTCCATCATAGCTTATAACGCTTAGTTTAACCGCCCACTGCAAGTAATCGAAGCGCCACAAGACTTAGGCAAAACACTCTGAAGTTCATTGGGTCGGATTACAACGTCTTGTTGGACGCGCCCTTGCACGGGCCCTTCTATGTATTTATCTTTGTACGACTTGAGTCGTTATTGAGCCTCAGCCACGAGATTTATAATCCCAGGGCCGGTGAATGGGATCATTTTTGAGTATAAATATCCCTTATTATATTCTGCTTTCATGCCTTTTAC
>NZ_LASA01000025.1 GCF_001562015.1 Endozoicomonas arenosclerae
CTCTAGCTGATCAGTTTTGGATGCAGTTCCCAGGTTGAGCCCGGGGCTTTCACACCCAACTTAATCAGCCGCCTACGCACGCTTTACGCCCAGTAATTCCGATTAACGCTTGCACCCTCCGTATTACCGCGGCTGCTGGCACGGAGTTAGCCGGTGCTTCTTCTGCGAGTAACGTCACAGCTGCACGGTATTAACGTACAACCTTTCCTCCTCGCTGAAAGTGCTTTACAACCCTAGAGCCTTCTTCACACACGCGGCATGGCTGCATCAGGCTTTCGCCCATTGTGCAATATTCCCCACTGCTGCCTCCCGTAGGAGTCTGGGCCGTGTCTCAGTCCCAGTGTGGCTGATCATCCTCTCAGATCAGCTACGGATCGTTGCCTTGGTAGGCCATTACCCCACCAACAAGCTAATCCGACGCAGGCTCATCCGATAGCGCAAGGTCCGAAGATCCCCTGCTTTCCCCCTTAGGGCGTATGCGGTATTAATCCGGATTTCTCCGGGCTATCCCCCACTATTGGGCAGATTCCTACGTGTTACGCACCCGTCCGCCGCTCGTCAGCAACTAGCAAGCTAGTTCTGTTACCGCTCGACTTGCATGTGTTAGGCCTGCCGCCAGCGTTCAATCTGAGCCATGATCAAACTCTTCAGTTTAAATCGTTTTGCTTCATGCCCGAGGGCAATCCGCTGCTCAATCTTTTGCAATTAAACGTACATGAATTTACAGGTATGTTCGCTTGCTTGATCAGCATTTAAATCATTTCAAAAGCCGAAGCTTTTGTTGACCGATGCCATTCACACAAGCGCCCACACGAATTGTCTGATATGTTTTTAAAGAACATTGATTAGAACCGGAAGGTTTTAATCGGCTGAATCAGCGGTTGGCGCCGATCAGCGAGATCGCTCATCTTACCGTGGCGCCGTTCGTTGTCAAGCGATCATTTTTCGTGGTGAAAAATGAAGCTTTTCAACTCGCTGTGACCGCATCCGTTTAACTCAGTAAGCGTTGCGTTTCTGTCTCAGCGGCGCTGCATTCTACGCGCTTCGATCCGATTGTCAATCACCGTTTGTTTCGATGTTTGAAATGGTTCGCTGCGTGGCTCGTTAAGAGCGATGCCCCGATCAGTGGAGGCGTAGTATACGGAGGATTCAGGTTTGATCAATAGAGAATTGTAACTTCAGGTATTAATACCTAAGTTTATATTTTAACTTTTTTTGGTTGTTCATTTTGTAGTCACTTTATTATGTTGCACCTTGAAACCCGAAAGCTTAACTGTCCAAATTGCGGTGAAGTTATTGAACTTGTCATCGACTGCTCAATCCCCAACCAGGAATATGTAGAAGACTGCCAGGTCTGCTGCCGACCCATTCTTATATCCGTGACAGTTGATTTAGATAATGATGTTTTAATTGAGGCAACGAGGCTGGAGGATTAATTATTGTCCAACTTTATTCTACAGAAACATTCTTCTTCAGGTATGAGCTGTAACTTTGTTAGATACTCTTCATAGCCTTTTGAATCATAGTTCGGAGAGTAATAATTCATAAATCCATGAAGGTATTCAACCTGTATACCATCTGTATTTCTCTTCCTGAGCAATGATGGGATCAGCTCCGAAACATCAAAATGTTTTTCTGCTTCAGGAAAGATCAGTTTAACAGGGAACCGAGGAGTGACCTCTTGAGCATTACGGATCTGAGAACCGTAAAAAGCCAAAGCGCCGGTAATACTTTTGAGCAAGGCATTATCAGAAATCGACCAGATAGCTGACGCACCAACACTAAAGCCTAATAAAGTCAGTGGTTCCGATATTTCTCTTACCTGGTTAATCAATATATTCTTGTATTCTTTCAACCCCACATGACTGACAAAGTACTCATAGGCATCAGCTTCATCTGAGAAGTTCATATGTTTGCCATTATAGGGATCAATAATTTGAACCTGGCCAGGTAACTGATCTGCCATGTTTTCTAAAGCGTCAGTTCTGCCAAATATGTCGGATACGATGAAACGTTGCATATCTTTTCTGATTTTTGTGTTTTGGTGAATGATATACCGTTTAGGGCTGGAAAGCTGGAAAGGCTCTTTCCTGTTGGTGATGAGGTTTGTCTAGTCTGTGTTTCTAAATTCAAGATTGAATTGTTTTAAGAGGTCAGTCGAGTTTCGACTGTTAATGCCAAGATGCTGATCCTCAAAAATAGATCAATCTTATTTGCTAGAGGGCCTCGCAAGCGAGGCCTATCGTTTGATGAAACACGTCCTGTGTTTCACCCTGCGGGCGCACTAAAGTGCGTCCAAATTCGTTCCAGACGAATTTGTCACTTCCGAGCTCGGGTCCGAACTCGGCAATAAACGACGTATCGCTGATTTACGGTGGAGATGTCTCTCTATGGAGGGTATTCCGTTGCCCTGCAACGGATAAAGAAAAACCCCAGTCGATTGCTCGACTGGGGTTTTGCTTTATTCAATGCCTGGCGATGACCT
>NZ_LASA01000027.1 GCF_001562015.1 Endozoicomonas arenosclerae
CAGTTGGGTGGTACTGCCAATGGTCAGGCCCCGACCGCTGGACGAGATAAGGTTGGCACCGTCCACGGACCAGTCGGTGGTGCTGTTGTCGGTAATGTTTCCGGACGTATTGACCCGGTCCACGCCACTCAGTGATCGGCTGCCACTCTCCAGCGTCTGGGTACCGGTCACCGTCCAGGCTCCGCCCGTATTATCAGTGACGATATCCGTGGCATCATCCGTCTGGGAGCCGGTATAGCTCTCACTGCCGGTAAAGGTCATGCTTGCCACGTTGATGGTCGACGTGCCGTTATCATCGTCCAGAGTCACCGTCTGACCCACTGTCAGGCCATTAGCGATGCCCTGGGTGGTCTTGATCTGACTGACGCCAGTGAAGGTAATCGAGCCTCCTTTGGCAATGGTATTGCCTTCTACTGTCCAGTTACCGCTGTTGGCGTTATCGTCCACCTTGGCGGTACTGGAGACCCGGTTGATCTGGCTGAAGTCATAGTTCTTATATAGGATCTGCCCCGCCGCAGCCAGATTCATTTCATCGCTGTCTGCCACCGTGGTGCTGTCAACCAGTCGGTCAGTGCCCGAGCCGATGTACACCGTACTGGCATCAAAGTGAATGTTGGCCACCTTATAGCCGGACACGCCTTCTTCGATGTCTACATCCTGGCCAGCAAACTGATTCGTGACGGAGCCGCTTGTGGTCACCTCATCAATATTACTGAAGGTGAAACTGCCGTTATTGACGGTCCGGCTGGCCCGGATGAACCAGGTGCTGTTGGCCCGGTTATCCGTCAGGGTGTCGTAGGCACTGGCTCCAACGTACTCATCGACGTTGCGGAACTTGATCCCCCCGGCCTGCAAAAACTCACCGTCGGTATCGCTGTTCACTGCCACGTCCTGGCTCGCCATCGAGCTGGTCACTATGCCACCTTCGCTGCTCAAGCCACCGATCCGGGACAGATAGTAGTTGTTATCATTGGCTTCGTTCGCGCCGGTTAACGTCCAGTTGTTTTTATTGTTGTCTACGACAGTGTCATCATTTTCAGCCCGGCCGGTGTAAGCCTTACTGCCCGCAAAGGCAATGCCGCCCACCGTGATGTCAGTGGCATTCAGCTGGACTTCCTGACCCGAACTCATCTCATTGGTGATCGCACCGGTGGTGGTGATCCGGTCGGTGCCTGCAACGGTCAGGGCATTGTCCGTGGAGAAGGCCAGATTATCGCCCCGTACCGCCCAGCCTTTATTGGTGGCGTCGGTAACATTGCCCTGGGTGGTCAGTTGGGTGGTACTGCCAATGGTCAGGCCCCGACCGCTGGACGAGATAAGGTTGGCACCGTCCACGGACCAGTCGGTGGGGCTGTTGTCGGTAATGTTTCCGGACGTATTGACCCGGTCCACGCCACTCAGTGATCGGCTGCCACTCTCCAGCGTCTGGGTACCGGTCACCGTCCAGGCTCCGCCCGTATTATCAGTGACGATATCCGTGGCATCATCCGTCTGGGAGCCGGTATAGCTCTCACTGCCGGTAAAGGTCATGCTTGCCACGTTGATGGTCGACGTGCCGTTATCA
>NZ_LASA01000028.1 GCF_001562015.1 Endozoicomonas arenosclerae
GAGAAGGACGGGCGATTTACAGCCAGCGAAAACATACGATAGAACCGACCTTTGGGATACAGAAAGAAGCCRTGGGGTATCGGCGTTTCATGGTGCGAGGGTTGGACAATGTGACAAAAGAGTGGTCGCTGGTTTGTCTTGCGTATAACTTGAGGCGGATGTTCAGCCTGAAACAAGTGAATGAAGAGCAGTGGTTGGAACTGGTCTTGTTGGCGACTTATCTGTGGCACTATTGGGCTGATCTGAGGCCAAGAGTGAGAAAAATCATAAGGACAAGTTGAAAATGTAATGCGCCGGAGAGGGTTTTATAAGTTCTCTCCGGAATAGTCAGAGTCTGAAATTACTTGAACTGCGTTTATGGGTTCAAGTCCGACAGGCTGCTAGAAGCCTTCATACTCTGAGATCACCTCATTGTGTTTAAAAGGCGCCTCCCAGAGATATCCTCAACCCCCTTCATAGACAACAAAATCATCAGGCACACCACTGCCACATAGAAGCCTGGTGCAAAATAAAGACCCGACCACTCTGTCAGCGCCAATGCAATTAAGGGCGCTGTTCCACCAAACACGACAATGGCTAGATTGTAAGGTACGGCTGTTCCCATCATTCTTATGTTATCCGGTAAAAGCTCTGTATACAGTGCGCTGCTGACTCCTAACAATATGCCACCCAGCAGTGCAAACAGAGCTTGTACAACCAAGCTGTAGTGCCATGAATATGCAGGGGAAAGGAATGAGTAAGCAGGAACAACTGCGACAGCAATGATCAGTAGACAGAGCAAATACACTCTTTTTCGCCCAAATTGATCTCCTAACCACCCACCCAGAGCACAGAATATAACCAGGGCCGAGATATTCAGAGAGTTAATCAACATGGCCCGATCACCAGCGATATTCTGAATCTCAATCATTTGCGTGCTGAAAAAAACAAAGAACAGGTGATAGATCAGAGTATTACCTGAAACCACCAGAAACATGCGCACCAACCCAGCTCTGTTTTTCCAAAGACTCGTTTTGGTGGAAACGAGATGATTGACAGGTCTTTCAGAAGGCAGCTGTTTTCGCAGAAACCAGGCGGTAAAGCAGATCATCCCACCCAACCAGAAAGGGCAACGCCATCCCCAACTATACAGTGATGCTTCTGGTAGCCAGAACACCAGCATAACCACCAGAGAAGCTATCAGGGTCCCCATCATGGCACTGCTATGAACCAGACTGGTCAGGATACCCCGGTGAGCAGGAGGGCTTAGTTCTCCAGTGACTACCAGAACCGAGCAGAATTCCCCGGCCATGCCAAAACCCTGCAGCAGTCTCATCAATACCAGCAGCAAAGGAGCCAGAATACCTGCGGTCTGAACATCAGGCAGACAGCCAATCCCAAACGTACCCAATCCCGTAGTAAAGCTGCATAGCAACAGGGCTGTTCGCCGATTGGTTCTATCACCAATCCAACCAATAATCAGGGCG
>NZ_LASA01000029.1 GCF_001562015.1 Endozoicomonas arenosclerae
CCATGAGCTCTTCGGTTGCTTCAGCTGCAGCTTCAACCATGTATTCATGCATTTCTGCACAAACATCAGCCATATCAGCAGGAATATCTTCATATTTGAAGGTCATTCCCTGGTCAGCCTCGTTCCAGATGATTGCTTTCATCTTAACGAGATCGACTACACCCTTGAATTCGTCTTCTGCACCAATAGTCATCTGCATTGGTACAGCAGTAGCATTCAGACGCTCACGCAACTGATCGACAACCATCTGGTAGTCTGCACCGGTACGGTCCATCTTGTTAACAAACACCATGCGAGGCACTTCGTATTTGTCAGCCTGACGCCATACAGTTTCAGTTTGCGGCTGCACACCAGAAGAGCCACACAGCACTACAACAGCGCCATCCAGAACTCGCAGGGAACGCTCAACTTCGATGGTGAAGTCAACGTGCCCTGGAGTATCGATAATGTTTACACGATGCTCGTCAAACTGAGCATCCATACCACGCCAGAAGCATGTAGTAGCAGCAGAAGTAATGGTAATACCACGCTCCTGCTCCTGCTCCATCCAGTCCATGGTAGCTGCACCATCGTGCACCTCACCAATTTTGTGGCTCAGACCTGTGTAGAACAGTACACGTTCAGTGGTCGTTGTCTTACCCGCGTCAACATGGGCACAAATACCAATATTGCGATAGCGGTCAATAGGGGTTTTACGGGCCACGACTCAATCCTCTGATACTTAGAAACGGTAGTGAGAGAACGCTTTGTTGGCTTCAGCCATGCGATGCACGTCTTCACGCTTCTTGACAGCAGCACCCTTGTTCTCGGCAGCATCCAGCAGCTCGCCCGCCAGGCGGAGATCCATGGACTTCTCACCACGCTTACGCGCAGCGTCTACCAGCCAGCGCATCGCCAGAGCGGTACGACGACTTGGACGAACTTCTACAGGCACCTGGTAAGTAGCACCACCTACGCGGCGGGACTTAACCTCAACCATTGGAGAGATGGACTCCAGAGCTTTTTCAAACAGCTCGAGAGGCTCTTTACTAGTGCGCTCCTGAACCTTGTCCAGTGCACCATAAACGATTTTCTCGGCAACAGACTTCTTACCGGAAACCATCACGTGGTTGATGAACTTAGCCAGCGTTTTGTCATGAAACTTAGGATCTGGCAGTACTTCACGTTTGGCGACTACGCGTCTTCTTGGCATTGATAAGCCCTCTTTTCGGCCTTCAGGTAGCTCAGGTAAATACCTGACCTTACTCTTATCAACCTACTGTTAAATTCTTTCGGGTCTTGAACCCGACTGTACTGACAACCTCAGGCCGCCAGTTTATGAAACCCTGTTCTGACGAAACTTCGATCAGGACTTAGGTTTCTTGGTACCGTACTTGGAACGGCCCTGCTTACGGTCGTTAACACCCTGGGTATCCAGGCTACCGCGAACGGTGTGGTAACGAACACCTGGCAAGTCTTTTACACGACCGCCACGGATCAGAACAACACTGTGCTCCTGCAGGTTGTGACCTTCACCACCGATGTAGGAAGTCACTTCGAAGCCGTTAGTCAGACGCACACGACATACTTTACGCAGCGCAGAGTTAGGCTTCTTAGGTGTAGTGGTGTAAACACGTGTGCATACACCGCGACGCTGTGGGCAGGCCTGAAGCGCAGGAACGTCGGTCTTTTTGACCTTGCGCTTACGAGGCTTGCGAACCAGCTGGTTAATTGTTGCCATTGGCGAACTCCAGTCGTTTCTAAGTAAATAGAACTACCCGCGTCAGAGGAGTGCGCAGATAATTCTTTGCTTCAACGGCAAAAGCCGGCGTAAAAACCGGCATCCACCCGCCCTCGCAAATACAGCTCGGGGCAATATAAAGCCGCGAAATTTTACGGAATGCAGGAAATGGCGTCAAGCCTGTGGATAACACAAATGAGATAAGTGGAGAACTCGCGGGGAGGATTCAAGTACTGTCGTACGTCAAAAAAGGCAGTAAAAACATAGTACTACGAATACTTTTTAAATTATAGGGCGCCAATAAGTAGCCTTTCGACTTCTTTCTTAGTCAGGTGCATAAGACCGCTTTTACACTCTTTTGACATCCCCCTCCTTCGCCGAGTTGTGCTAAAGTCCCGCCGATACCCTAGATCACCATCAGGAATACCATGAAACGCGAACTGGCGATTGAATTCTCACGTGTGACCGAAGCGGCAGCCCTGGCTGGCTACAAATGGCTTGGCCGAGGCGATAAGAATGCAGCTGACGGTGCAGCCGTTGAAGCCATGAGAGCCATGCTCAATAAAGTTGAGATGGACGGTGAGATTGTCATTGGTGAGGGCGAAATTGATGAAGCGCCCATGCTCTTCATAGGCGAAAAAGTGGGCCAAGGTCAGGGCGAGAGCGTTGATATTGCCGTTGACCCTATTGAAGGCACACGCATGACTGCTATGGGTCAGAACAATGCTGTTGCTGTTTTGGCTGCCGGTGAAAAAGGTTCTTTCCTGAAAGCTCCTGATATGTATATGGAGAAGCTGGTTGTTGGTTCTGGTGCCAAAAATGCCATCGACTTATCTCTTGGCCTTAAAGAAAACATTCATAATGTTGCCAAAGCCCTCCACAAACCTCTTGAAAGCCTGACCGTCATCACCCTGGCCAAACCCCGTCATGACAGCGCCATTGCAATGATGCAGAAGATGGGTGTAAAAGTATTTGCCATTCCTGATGGTGATGTTGCTGCCTCCATTCTTGCCTGCATGCCTGATAGCGAAGTTGACATGATGTATTGCGTGGGTGGAGCACCAGAAGGGGTTATTTCTGCAGCTGTTATTCGCGCACTGGGTGGCGACATGCAAGGTCGACTGATGACTCGTGATGAAGCCAAAGGAGACAGTCCAGAAAACAAAGCGGCCGGCGCCATTGAACGGACTCGCTGCGAGGAAATGGGTATTGAGCCTGGTAAATTGTTGCGCCTTGAAGATATGGCCAGCTCCGACAATGTCGTTTTTTCAGCCACAGGTATTACCAAAGGTGATCTGCTTGAAGGCATCTCACGAAAAGGTAACATCGCTGAAACCGAAACACTGGTTATCCGTGGTAAATCCCGTACGATTCGTCGCATCAAGTCTATCCATTATCTGGACCGCAAAGATGATGACATCAAGGGTGTTATTCTTTAATCTCCCTTAATCTATGAGCCAGCCTTGTTCAGAAGGTTGGCTCCTCCTCCCCTCCTCATACATTTGCTGTAGTCCCTATGAGCTGTCACAAAATCAACGAACTGTTCGAGCTGCTTGCCCCTGAGTGGAATAAAGAAGCCCATCTCAACCTGGTTGAAGTACTCAAGAAGCTGGCCGAAGAAGCAGGTCACAAAGGCGATCTGTCCTCCCTGACGGACGATACCCTGATATACCACCTGAAAATGAAGGGTGAAAAGAAGGACGCCATGATTCCAGGCATTGCCAAGGATGCCATTCCCGATTTTAAAGAAGCACTGCTGAAGGCTCGTGGCATTAAGTAGCCGACTTGTAGCTGACGCCTGATAAAGGTAGCGTTGAAAGACTGACTCAATGGAATGAGATCATGAAAGCAACACTGCCTTTTATACTTACCACTCTTTTTGTCTCTTCAGTCTCATGCTCCATCAAAGCTTCAGAACCCGAACTCTGGTATCAAAAGGTCTGGTGTGAAGGGAATGGTGGAAAGGTTGAATCCCGCCTGGAAGATGGACGACGAGTCGACTGTATTACCGACAGTCATGCCATAGAAATGGATTTTGCCAACAAGTGGCCCGAAGCCATTGGCCAGTCTCTTGATTATGCAATGCTGACAAAGAAGCAGGCAGGTATTGTTTTGATTCTGAAAAAGCCTTCAGATCAACAATATTGGGATCGATTACAGCAGGTTGTTAAGCATTATCAGTTACCGGTCACCACCTGGAAGCTCGGGCCCTAAAACTGTACCTTTTTTCTTGATAGATTTTTTCTTTTTCAACGTAGCCTCATCAACCGTAACGGTGCTTTTCGACGAATGCTTTCTGGCTTTTTTCACTGTTGAACCTACCAGGTTGTCCTCGCCATTGGTCTTGTAGCCCATCGCGCCATTTTTATGTTGAATCTTCATTTGAACAAAGAGCGCAAAATTTTGTGCATTGAATCGTCTATCCAGTGTCGGTACAGGCTCGCCAATGGCGGTCAGATGATTTAGATAAATTTCTACGAGAAAACGATCCAGTGACCCCATTCCAGCACCGGTTCTGTCTTTACCACTCTTACAGAATCCAAATACTTGAATAGGTAGTCTATACGGCAAAACCTCTGGTTCTGCGCCCGACAGTGATGAAATGGAGTCAGTTGGAGACTGGTCATTTTGAACCTCATCAGTAGGTTCTTCAGTAATAGTGTCCAGCCTTTCCCGACTTCTTGCTCTTAAGGCACGATCGATATCATCCATAACAAATGGGTTGTCTTCCCTCAGAAGCATAGCGATGGCAGCAGGAAAATTTGCAGGCTTGAAGGTATCGTTCTGAGCCTCATGCTGCTCCTCCAAAAGCAACATGATCCGCCATTCATTGACCAGGTTCTCTACCAGTTCAGTATGGGGATGAGGCCTCTTATATTTAAGCTCATAATCAGCCAGATACTCTCCAGCCCATCCACCAACAGGTTCCTCCGGCAACTCTGAGCCCGTAACATCCTCTACCGAAGATTGATTAAGCTTATCCGCCAGCTCCCAGGGAAACATGACATACTTCAGGGCAGTGAGAGCCAGGTCATTACAAGCACAGGCGACAGGTGCCAGCTTGGGCTTCAAGAATATCTTTCGTGGCTTGCCCTCTTTATCGGTAAAAGCAAGCTCCCTTAATTCACCTTTCTTGGTTGTCAGTTCACCAAAGCCTTTAACTGCTTCGAGCTGCATCGTAAATTCATCATCGTGCTTACCGGTTCTATGTCGTGTTTTATCGGTAGTGAGGTAACTGATAACCATCATCGGACATTCTGCAGCTTTATCAGGCGTACCCAAAGCTTCTTCCAACTTTTCTGCACTGCCATCAAATTCCAGTAATAAGTTGGATATCAGCTGCTGCCTGGCTCGTTCGGCCGCAGCATTCTCTCTTCTAGCCTTGGCGAGCTCCTTCGCACGCTCCGTATCTTTCACTCCCTTTTCTTTTTTTAGTTCGTAAGGTGTAGGGACTGCAGATCGCAGGCATTTATTCAAAATCCCTCTGCCTCCAATACTGCGAAGCTTATGACCCCAAGCATTACAAGGTTTGTCCTCGACACCCTGTGCCGTTGAAGGAACAGAACCCACCCGACCAAACATGGCTTCAACAGGCTCATTGGAGGATTCAAATAACTCCTGGTGCAAACCCGCTCTGGCGGGTATTTCTTCAACAACTGACTCCCAACTCAATTGCATTCGATCATCTCTCAACTGATCTTTCAGAGCATGTTTCAGAGCTTTTTTCTGCTCTTTGGTCGTTCCCGCTTCTTCAACCTTATCCAGACACCACTCTTTGATCAGCTTCATGTCCGCTACGATGGTAGGGCTCAGTTCTTGAGGATTTTTGGGTAACTGGAAGCTTTTTATATAGTCACCCAGCTCTTTAAGCGCTTTTGCCTGCTTGCTTTTTGGTTTGAGGTCTTGGCTGATGTCTTTTACAAGGTCACTCTTTAAGAAGGTTTCAACAGAAGCCATAGTCAAAGCCATTTCTTCTATGAAAGCCTGCTGATATCGAAAATCTGAACGTTTATAGACTTCTAATGTTTCCTGCTGACTCTCCAGCTTGGCCACAACCCCTTCAGCCCCTTGCTCAAGTGCAGCCATAAAACCGGACTGATCCTGTACAGCAACAGACAGCCTTTTCAATTCAGTGATTAGAGATTTCAGCCTGTCAACACGATCTTGTATACCTCTCTCGAGCCTATCGTAGGCTCCGACCTGTTCTTCCATCGTTCCTTCTTTCAGAATTTCATCGAAATAACAGGTTCTCAGAGCAGGGATCGCACTTTTGAATTCGTGCTGTAACTGGGCCCAAAGCACTTTCAGTTCGGCTTTTTGGGCGACCTGTTCAGGGTCTTGGGCTGCCAACTCAGGTGAAACAGTTACTAACTCAGCTGGAGGACTTAGTTGTGACAAAATCATCGGAGCATTAGGGTTCCCTGTCCGCTCTCTATGCCACTGATCCAGCTCAGGCAATAATTGAGATCCCAACCCCCCTTTAGCAATTACTTTGGGCAGAATCGTGAGCGCTTTGACCTCAAAGTCATCTCTATTAATGTGCGGTTCCAGCTGTCTTCTCATTTCATCCTGAAGAAAATCCAGCTCATGTTCCATAAAAGCAAACTGTGGATCCTTTAAGCCGGTAGTCGCCTTAAAGAACTCCACACCTCTGCTTCCCGGGGTTTTCAGGTCGGACATTTCTGCCAGCTTACTTCTATTCTCACTTCGTCTCTTCTTGTACTTATCCGTCAAAGCGGCACGTTTACTCAAATATTGCCCGCTTCTCTTGGTAGATTTGGGCTCTGTGGTTTCTTCAAGGGAAGTAGTGGATGTACTCTCAAGCTCAGAGCTATGGGACGTGGACGAAGTGGTTGACCTGGCTGAGACAGGTCTTCGTCTGTACCTGAGGACTTCATCGGTTTGTGTTGAGAGCCTTTCCCGGTGCGCTGGCGTAAAAACATCATCACTGGCTATGGAGACACTTCGACCGTCCCGGGTCGTGGACGAAGAACTCGTAGAAATTGAGGAATCACTTTCAGAATCAGAAGAAACCTGAGAGCTGTATGGACTGCCGCTGCGTCTGTCTACGCCGCCTCCACCTGTTGCCATTACCGTCTTCCCTGAGATTATTGTCTAATATCTCCAGTATAGATTTACCTTTACTGCCTTTATCTGTGTCGAAGACCATTGGGCAAGACGCTTTTCTGACAATCGTAACAGTCTGCTACTCCAATACCTGGAAGCCGTCAAAGACCTGACTTTTCGAATATCCTCTCAAAACTCAATTCGATGATTGTGAATCCACTATCTTCTTTATAATTCTGAAGTCATTTCGAGCCTACACATGAAAACCTGCCTGCAGATCCATCCAGACGACAATGTCTTGATCACTCTAAAAGCCTTTGAGCAAGGTACCCTTATTTCAGCAGTCAAAGAAACTTTGTGCCTGAAGCAGGATGTTCCCCCTTTTCACAAGGTCGCACTGACTGATCTTGCTGAAGGTGAACCTGTCATCAAATACGGCAACCCCATAGGACATATCACTGCTCCTGTTGCCCAAGGTGAATGGATTCATTGCCACAACCTGAAAACCCTGCTGCAAAACCAGACCCATTATCACTATAAACCTGAGGAGCCCTCTATTTCTTCATTCGATTCTCATACGGACAGAGTCGTACAGATTTACAGAAGGAAGAACGGTTCGGTAGGTGTTCGAAATGAGCTTTGGGTCATTCCGACAGTGGGGTGCGTAAACGGTGTAGCCAGTACTCTGGTCAAACAGTTTCTGGAAAAACATTCCTGTAAAGATATTGATGGCGTCTACGCCTTCTCCCATCCGTTTGGATGTTCTCAGTTAGGCGATGATCACACAGATACCCGTAAGCTGCTTCAATGCATGGCCAGACATCCTAATGCAGGTGGCGTCCTGGTGCTCGGCCTTGGTTGTGAAACCAATCAGGTTGCAGCATTCCAATCCAACTTTGATGATTCAGAGCTTGCACATATTCAATTCCTGTCGACCCAACAATGCGAAGACGAGCTCACCGAGGGACTCAGATTGTTGGAGAGCCTGTATGACAATATGCGTAATGACCAAAGAGAATCAGGAAAACTGTCCGAAGTGCGTTTTGGTCTGGAATGTGGGGGCAGCGATGGCCTTTCAGGCATAACGGCCAACCCTTTGCTCGGACTGTTGTCGGATGTTCTGACCGTCAGGGGCGGTACAACGGTTTTGACTGAAGTACCCGAAATGTTTGGCGCCGAAGAACAATTAATGAAAAGAGCAGAAAATCAGGCAGTCTTTCAGCAAATCGTAGAGATGATTACAGGCTTTAAAGAATACTATCTGAGTCACAACCAGCCTATTTATGAAAACCCTTCTCCAGGTAACAAACAGGGTGGGATCAGTACACTGGAAGAAAAGTCTATTGGCTGCACTCAAAAATCAGGCAGCAGCCCGGTCAAGGCCGTGATTCACTACGGTGAACGTATAATAAAACCCGGCCTTAATCTGTTACATGCCCCAGGTAATGATGCAGTGGCCACCAGCGCACTGGCTGCTGCCGGGTGTCAGATGATTCTGTTTACCACAGGTAGAGGGACACCTTATGGTGGTTTTGTCCCTACCTATAAACTGGCTACCAATACAGAATTGGCAGACAGAAAAAAACACTGGATTGATTTTGATGCCGGTCAACTGATCTCTGCTGGCAAATCCCTGCACGAACTCTGTGACGAATTACTGGATCAGTTAGCCCAAACCATTAGCGGACAACCCACACGTAATGAGAAGAACGGGTTCAGAGAGCTGGCTATCTGGAAGCACGGGGTTACTCTTTGACCGCAATAATCAGAAACTCCCGGTTTCCATCCCCCCCCTTTATGGGACTTTCAAAGTAGTCCCGGGTTTTCAGCTCATTATCCTTACAGCATTCTTTGATGGAGGTCTGAACTTTTGGATAAAGACTCTCATCCCGAACAATACCCCCTTTGCCCAGGCCAGACTTACCCACCTCAAACTGAGGCTTGACCAGACTGATCAACACTCCACCTTTTTTTAACAGGGGAGCCAGAGAAGGCAGAATTTTTGTTTGGGAAATAAAAGACACATCCATCACTGCCAGATCAAAACCTGCTTGCTCATCAGTATGCTCAACCAGAGAAGGACTCAACTCACGGGCATTCACCCCCTCAAGGCAAACCACTCGTTCATCCTGACGGAGTTTTTCAACCAGCTGATCATGACCTACTTCAATACCGACTACCTTTGCTGCCCCGGACTGAAGAGCACAGTCAGTAAAGCCTCCCGTGGACTGGCCAACATCAATCACAGTCATCCCGGTGATATCGAGTCCGATTTTCTCAAGAGCCCCTGCCAGCTTAAGCCCACCCCGAGAGACAAAGCGATCCGACTCATCCAGAGAAACCTTCAATTCGGTATCTGCAGTAAACTTTTCACTGGGCTTTTTTACGGTCTGCCAGACGGCAGTCTGCATAACCTGCACTTTACCCTCTGCAATGTACTTCTGGGCCTGGGTGCGGGAAGCGGCAAGCTTCTGGTCTACCAACAGACGATCAATTCTTTCCATTCTGAGAACCGTTTGCGAAATGCTGCGAGTATACCTGCTAAGCCGGTATTCCTTGAGCAGGAAAGCCATTTTGAAAAGCTGTTTTTCAAAATGAACAAAGTTTAATGATTCACTCATCTTCCGGTTACCTGCCCATTGGTATTCTAGACCCATCTTTTAAACACAGACCCTATTACGAAAGAACAACCGGAGACTTACACCATGAACAAAACACTGTCTGCTTTTCTTGCTGCTTCCACCATCGCCCTGACCACTGGTAATGCCTTTGCTGAATACACAGGTCCAGGCAGCACTCCAAAAGCCAGTGATGTTGCTTCTATTAATGCCAATCCGGTAGACGATGCCCAGGTAGAGCTGACAGGTTATCTGACCAAGAAAATCGACAAGGAGACCTACCTGTTCTCCGACGGCAAGGACAGCATTCAGGTAGAAATCGACTCCGAAGATCTGCCACCTGTGACCATTAACGAAAAAACCCAGGTTAAAATTTTTGGCGAAGTTGAAGCCGGTGCTTTTGAAACCACCGAAATCGAAGTAGAAAAAATCTCCGTGATTTAATGATTATTCTGAAGAAGGTTGCCAGCTTGGTCGTTGGCAACCTTTTCACTGCTAACTCAACTTAACTCTGAACCCGCTTCTCTCAATCCGGCCCCTGTTCCCGCTGTAATAGACAGCGCAGTACTTTTCGAAAACAAAAATTACAATTACCTGCCTCAAACTTACTACCTTTATTGATGTCCTGTCCCTGCGAGATCCATTTTCCAGGAATACTGCAGACTGATGATGAAGCGCTATTCAAACATCCTGAATCTTGTTGGCATTACCCTGCTCTGCCTGGCTTCCACCTGCACATGGTCTGAACAATCCGTCACTCTCAAGCTCGCCCACAATCTCAATCAAAAACATATGGTGCATAAAGCTGCGGTCTACATGGATCAACAGCTGAACGTACTTTCAAAGGGCAATCTGCGGCTAAGAATTTACCCGGCAGGACAGATGGGAGATGCCGTGGACACACTACAGATGCTGCAGCACGGAATCATAGATATGACCAAGGGCACAGCCAGTGACCTTGAACTGTTTGATAAAACCTTCGCGATTTTTAACCTGCCCTATCTTTTTGAAAGCCCCGAGCATTTTAACAAGGTGGTTTTTGGCCCAGTGGGCCGGGAGATCATGGCCTCACCCACTAAAAAGGGATTCTTTGCCATTGCCGCCTACGAAACTCGCTTTAGAAGTTTCTATGCCCGTAAGCCCATTCATAGCCCTAAAGACCTTAAAGGTATGAAAGTAAGGGTCCAACCCAGCCCTACTGTTATTGAAATGGTGAAGCTGATGGGAGGCACTCCCACCCCCATTCCCTTTGGAGAAACCTACACAGCACTCCAGCAAGGGGTCGTGGATATGGCAGAAAATAACGAACCCTCTTACGTCGATACACGACACTTTGAAGTTGCCCGTTACTTTTCTGAAGACCAGCACAGCAGTGTGCCGGATTACCTGATGATTTCGACTCAAACCTGGAACAACAAGCTGACAGAGTCACAAAGAAACATGATCAGAATTGCAGCTGAGCGGTCAGAGAAATATCAGCAAACCTTATGGAATGAAACACTGAAAAATGCCCGTGAAACAGCCAGCAAATCCGGCGTTACTTTTATCGAAGTGGATAAGACCGCTTTTCGTGAAGCAATAAAGCCCCTCTACAAACAATTCTCCAAAGACCCCCAGCAGGCCAAACTTTTGGAAAAAATTCAGTCCGCCGCCTCCATACCTTCTTCCCCAATTCCCAAAAAGCCACCGGCCTAGAATCAGCCAAGAGCAAATCAATACCGACCTCTTCAGGCAGCTATATGAACATAGAAAAAATCAAACACCCGGTTGATCGTCTTCTTGCCATTCTGACCACCGTTTCCATGATCACTCTGGTTTTGGCAGTGCTGTGGCAAGCCATCAGTCGGTTTTTACCCTTCACCACTCCCAGTACCTGGACTGAAGAGTTGGCCAGGCACCTGATGCTGGCTGTAGCCATGCTGGGTGCGGCTTACACGACTGGATTAAAGAAGCATCTGGCTATTAACCTGATCAGCGGAAAGCTTACCGGTCAAAAGAAACGCCTTGCAGATCTTCTCTTTCACGCATCAGTAGCACTGTTTGCCTTCCTGACCATGATGATTGGCGGTTCGCTGTTTGCTCTGAGGTCCCTGAGTCTGGGACAGATGGCTCCGGGCCTGGATATCCCCATCGGTACGATTTATCTGGTGGTGCCTCTGGCGGGCTGCTTCATCGTTTTCTACAGCCTGCTTTTTATCACTGAATGCTTTTCTACCAACCAATACCAGACTGAAGCAAAATCTTCGGCCTCAAACAGCCCTATTAAATCTGCACTCAGGAATCAATAATGGAACCCGTCACCATTGCTATTCTGTTCGGTTGTTTTCTGGTTTTACTCTTTCTGGGTGTGCCTATCTGTTTTGCGATTGGCCTGGCTACTCTGCTTTCAGCCATCACCATGCTGCCGTTTGAAACGTCGCTTATCATGATTGCCCAGCGCCTCTGCTCAGGATTGAAAAGCTTTTCTCTGCTGGCCATCCCTTTTTTCATTCTTGCCGGCGTTCTGATGAATCAGGGAGGCATTGCCCGGCGGCTCATCAACTTTTCTCAGGTGCTTGTGGGCACACTGCCGGGCTCTCTTGCCCACGTTAATATCATGGCCAATATGCTGTTTGGCTCCATATCAGGATCCGGTGCTGCCTCAGCTGCGGCGGTTGGCAGTATTATTAATCCGGTTCAGAGAAAAGCCGGCTATAACCCGGAGTTCTCTGCAGCCGTCAATGCAGCCTCCTGCCCTGTAGGACTGCTGATTCCTCCCAGTAACGTCATGATTATTTATGCGCTAACCAGTGGCTCCGTCTCCATTGCTGCTCTATTTATGGCGGGCTATCTGCCAGGCATTTTGATGGGGCTTTGCCTTATGGGGGTCACAGCCTGGATAGCAGCTGATCGAAATTATCCAACCACTGAACGCCCTTCTTTTCAGGTGGTCATTCGCTCTTTTCTGGATGCCCTGCCCTGTCTCTCTCTGATCATTGTGGTTATGGGAGGTATCCTCAGTGGCCTCTTCACTGCAACAGAGGCTTCCGCCTTTGCTGTGGCCTACAGCTTTATTCTGGCGGTATTCATTTATAAAGAAGTTTCTATCAAACAGCTGCCTTCTATTGTGCTGGAGTCGGTGGTCACCACCTCCATTGTACTTCTGCTGATTGCCGTATCCGTAAGTATGTCCTGGGTTCTGACGGCTGCTGACCTGCCCAATCTGATCAGTGATCAGCTGCACAGGCTTTCGGACAATCCAATATTAATCATCCTGGCCATCAACTTATTGTTGCTGCTGATTGGAACTTTTATGGATATGACACCTGCTGTGCTGGTGTTTACGCCTATCTTTTTGCCTATAGCAACCGAGCTGGGCATGAGCCCGCTGCACTTTGGCATCATGATGATTTTCAATCTTTGTATTGGCCTGATTACTCCGCCGGTAGGCAATGCCCTGTTTGTAGGCTGCAGTGTTGGCAAAGTGGATATTCATCAGGTGATCCGACCCATGCTGCCGTTTTACGCCATCCTGTTTCTGTTATTGATGGTCATCGCTTTTGTTCCACAGATCTCATTACTTCTGCCACAGCTATTTGGTTTGAATTAACCTGGAGCCTGTCTGACTTATGCTTTCGAGCATAAATTTCAGTAGAACGAGTCAAATTCTTCGATGAATTCGTGCGAATAGTTAACCTATTTAAACGAATCCATCGAAGAATTTGGCCGTTCTTTCTGGAATTTAGGCCGAAATTGCCTTAAGTCTGACAGGCTCCTAGACTATTGAACCCACTCCAAGCCTTAACTTTGAGGTAGAGCCATGACCAGAGAGCACCTGCATCCGGACAGACTGTTCCCTGTTGAGCCTGCAGTCCGGCAGGTAGCCAGAGAGATTTATCAATCTATTCAGGCTTTACCCATTATCAGCCCCCACGGGCATACCGAAGCCAAATGGTTTGCTGAAAACCGTCCTTTTGAAAACCCAGCCGCCCTTTTCATCTCGCCGGATCATTATGTTTTCAGAATGCTCTACAGTCAGGGCATTGCACTGGAACGCCTGGGAGTAAAAAACCAGTACGGAGAGACAGAACCAAACCCGAGAAAAATCTGGCAACTGTTTGCCGGACATTACCAGCAACTGTTTAGAGGTACACCCACAAGGCTATGGATTGACCATGCACTTCACGAAGTCCTTGGTATCTCACAAAGCCTGAACACAGATTCAGCCGATCAGATTTTCGATAAAATCAGTGAGCAGCTCTGTAGATCCGACTTTCTCCCAAGAGCTTTGTTTGAACGTTTTGGCATTGAAGTTCTGGCCACTACCGAGTCAGCCGTCGACTCCCTTTATCACCATACAAACTTGAATAACTCGGATTGGAAGGGGCGTGTTATTACTACTTTCCGTCCTGACAGTGTTACCAACCCTGAACATCCTGACTTTCAGAATGACATCCAGAAGCTGGCTGAGCTCACAGGTCAGGATACCCATGACTGGCATCAATATCTGGAAGCTTTGAGGATTCGGCGTCGGTTTTTCGCAGAGTCTGGAGCAACGGCCACTGATCATGGGTTCCCAACCCCTTTCACTACGGTTCTTGCTAAAGAGCAGTGCCAGGCATTACTGAGCCAGTCGCTGGAAGGCACACTCTCCGCCAAAGATGCAGAGCAATTCCGCGGACACATGCTGGTTGAAATGGCCCGAATGAGTGAGGAGGATGGTCTGGTGATGCAGCTCCATGCCGGCTCCTGTCGCAATCACAATCTAACTGTGTTTGATCACTTTGGCATGGATAAGGGATGCGACATTCCCATGCCCGTCAACTTTGTAGAAGGCTTGCGACCTCTATTGAATGAAGTGGGTAACTCTCCTTCTCTGACACTGATTGTCTTCACCCTTGATGAATCAACATACAGTCGAGAACTGGCTCCACTGGCTGGTCACTATCCAGCGATGAAACTTGGCCCTCCCTGGTGGTTCCATGACAGCCCCGAGGGCATGTTGCGCTATCGACAACAAACCACTGAAACCGCGGGTTTCTACAATACGGTGGGCTTTAACGACGACACCCGGGCCTTTCTTTCCATTCCTGCCCGACACGATGTTTCCCGCAGGATGGATAGCCGCTTTCTCGCCAACCTGGTCTGTGAACATCGCATGAGTCTTGATGAAGCGATGGAGACAGCGCAAGACCTGACTTATCGATTGCCCAAAGAGGCGTATAAACTCTAATGAACAGTCTGAACAGCCGCTTAACCATTGCTCCCTGGATCAACGGATTTACCTACGACCGCAGGCAGATAAAAACAGGCATAGTGCACCTCGGGCTGGGCGCTTTTCATAGAGCTCACCAGGCGCTGTATACCTGCGAAACCATGAGTGCTGGCGACGAGAGAGACTGGGGAATCTGTGCGGCCAATATAAGAAGTAATGTGCAACTGGTTGAAACTCTGAACCAGCAGGACAACCTCTACAGCGTTACTGAGTGGGATGCAGGCGGTCAACACTCAGTTTCTGTTTGCGGAGCTCTTACCCAAAGCCTTTTCAGCCGTAAAGATCCACAGCCACTGCTGGAACAGATGGTACAGCCTGAGACCAGAATCGTCTCTCTTAGCATCACAGAGAAAGGTTACTACCTTGATCCTGCTAACGGAAAATTGCTTAAAGATGAGCCCGATATCCTGCATGATGTCCAATACCCTGAACATCCTGTCACGGCTATGGGCTTCATCATCGAATCACTGAAAAGACGACGAGAAGCTAACATTCCGCCCTTCACCGTTCTGAGCTGTGACAATATTCCAGAAAATGGCCAACGTTCTCGGCTTGCAGTGACTCAATTAGCTCAACAAGTGGATGCTGAGCTGGCTGAGTGGATTGACCAGCATGTCGCTTTTCCCAGCAGTATGGTTGATCGAATTGTTCCCGCTGTGACCGAGAAAGACTTATCCACAATGGCCGATCAAAATGGTTTTCTGGATTCTGCAGCAGTGGCTACGGAAAGCTTTCGCCAATGGATTATTGAGGATCACTTTCCTCTGGGGCGACCAGACTGGGATCTGATTGATGGTGCTGAATTCGTTGAAGATGTTCGCCCTTATGAACAGATGAAGCTGAGAATGCTCAACGGTAGCCACTCATTTCTGGCTTATCTTGGCTATCTGGCGGGATACCAGACCATTGGAGAAACAATCCAGCAACCCGACTTTCGACTAGCTGCTAAAAGACTGCTATGTCAGGAAGCGATGGTGACACTGGATATGCCTGAAGAGGTCGACCTGGAAAGCTACGCTGAGCAATTACTGGAGCGTTTCAGTAACCCCTGCCTTAAACATAAAACCCAACAAGTCGCATCAGACGGTAGCCAGAAAATCCCGCAACGATGGCTGAATAGCGTTCAATGGCATCTGGATCATAACGCTTCTTATGATTGTCTGGCGTTAGGCATTGCTGGCTGGATTCGATACATCAGTGGCAAAGACATCTCAGGAGAGCCTATAGAAGTATCTGATCCACTCAGCGAACACTTTCAACAGCTCTATCAACAGAATGCTGATTCTCCTGAAAAATACCTCTCCAGTATTCTCGAGCTAGAAACAGTTTTTGGGCAAAACCTTTCCAAACACTCAGAACTGCAGAACAAAGTGAGTCGGGCCTATCAAACGCTGAATGAAATCGGCGCTGAAGCCGCCGTAGGGATTCTGGCTAAAGGAGGCTCATTATGATGGAACAAACCTGGCGATGGTTCGGTCCAAAAGACCCGGTTAGCATTCAGGACATTCGACAAACCGGTGCCACAGGTATCGTCACCGCACTGCATCATATTCCCAATGGAGAGGTCTGGCCGGTTACTGACATTCAGCATCGAAAAAGTGAAATAGAGTATAACCTCAATGGAAAGCCTACTGGCTTAAGGTGGTCTGTAGTAGAAAGCGTCCCGGTTACTGAATCAATAAAACTGAGTAGAGGCGATTACCTTCAGCACATTGAGCACTATAAACAGACGTTAATTAACTTATCCCATTGTGGCATCAAAACCGTTTGCTACAACTTTATGCCGGTTCTGGACTGGACCCGCACCGATCTGGCTTTCACGATGCCGGATGGATCAAAAGCCCTTCGTTTCGATGCCGTTGATTTTGCCGCCTTTGAACTGTTTATCCTCAAACGACCTGATGCTCCTAAGGATTACAACAAAGAAATCATTAATCTTGCTGAGCAACGCTTCTCATCCATGTCTTTGCAGGCAGTTGACCAGCTCACTGCCAATATTATTGCCGGATTGCCTGGCTCAGAGGAAGGTTACTCACTTGCACAACTCCAACAGGCTATCGACCAGTATCAGGACATTGACGCAGAACAGTTAAAACAAAACCTTGCGGTCTTTCTCAGTCACATTATTCCTGTAGCAGAGAGTCATGGAATAAAAATGGCGATTCACCCTGACGATCCACCCTGGGCATTACTGGGTTTACCCCGAATCGCCAGTACCGAAGAGGATTTATTGGACATACTTGCCATGCAGGAAAGCATTGCCAACGGCATAACACTTTGCTGTGGCTCACTGGGCCCTGGAAAGAATGCGGATCTTGCTGGAATAGCCAAGCGACTTGGACATCGTATTAACTTTGTTCACCTTCGCAATACCACAGTAGAAGATAGTTACCGCAGCTTTCACGAAGCCGATCATCTTCAGGGGGATCATGATATGTGCCCCATCATCCACAACCTGCTTCAGGAACAGCTGCTTCGAAAATCAAAAGGTCGGCAGGACTACTGTATTCCCATGAGGCCTGATCATGGCCACCAGATGCTGGATGACCTGAGCAAGCAGACCAACCCCGGCTATTCCTGTATAGGAAGAATGCGGGGATTGGCTGAACTTCGTGGCATGATGATGGGCATTCAAGGTTCACTGGATAACCGTCACCAACCACCTATGTAGAAGACAGTTCTCTTCAGGATGCAATCCATCAATGAATTGCATCATCTTTCGTTTTAACTACCAGGGAAGCTGCTGGCATCCGCCGGATTCTTGTCAGCGACTATCTCGTCCCGGTTCAAGAAACCATCCAAATCCCGGTCCAAAGCCATCTGTTCACCAGAACCTGGCGGCACGCAGGTAAATGTCAGGCTATTGCCTTCTCTTCTCGCCAGATCAAGGAAATTACTTTCAGACAAAGCATCTTCACCCGTTCGATCTGGAGTAAAACTGCCATTCTCCAGCAGATAACTTCTCAGCTCATTCTCTACCCGACCATGTGCAACCAGCTCGCACTCTGTCAGGGTGTGGTTAGCGCCACCTCGATTCAGAACATCACTCATGACTTTTGATTTAAAAGGTGCTTTCGAACGGGCTATCAACAGGTTCACACGATCAAGGTTACCTGCCAGGCTGTCACTGCTAAGGGTAATCTGCTGGGCAACAACTGGAGCAAGGTCAGAATCCGACTCCATCAGGAAATCCACCAGGCTCTGTCGAACGGCATCGTTCGGGATACCCACATTACCGAAGTTGAACTGACAGCCATGCTTTGCCGCATCCAGATTATCAGACAACCCTGTATCGACATTGCTGCAGTCTGTGGCGCCATCATCAAACACGCCCCCCTTCAGGAAGTTAAACAGCGTGTCCGTTGCACCATCATGCAGAAAGCCAAAACCTCTTATCTGGTCGCGATCAGCCAGGTCATTGGTTGTGGAAGGCAGAAATCCTCTTCTGTCGGGCAATCCAAACATGCCAACACGGGTATATAAATTACGGAAGTGGGGTACTTTCAAAATCTGTATTTCCCCCCCATGAGCCACTTTACCGTCTGCACCGAAGAAGCCATTTTCAGGTTCAAAGGTATGACAGCCTTCACAGGAAACCCCGTCAGGCCGGTTACCAAACTGAGCATTATTCAGAGTGGAATCATTGGCCAGACCATCAGATCGGGATCGACCAGGAGCATCCCCCATAAAGAACAACTTCCCTTGCTGGGCCGAGTTACTGAAAGTGCCGTCCAGAGGTCTTATTGGGTTTGGTGGTAGCTGAACCGCCAACATGAAGTCAGCAAATTTATCCATGTCTGATGCCAGCGCTCTAGCTTCTGCATCCAGACTTTCTGCATTCTCCAGATTGACGTCCAGACCTAATAGACCTTCAAAAGCCACAATGAAGTTCCTGAATGAAGTCCTTTCGTCGTTTATATTACTGGCATTGGAAAAGAAGCCATTAGCCCGGTCACCACGCCAGTGCAATGCGCCGTGTGTACTCATACCACGCATGGTCTGGGTCGCCATGGGTCCTTTGAGTGCTGCAAACTGAGCCAGATTGTCGTCTACTGTTTGACCATCAAAGTTTTTAACATTGGGATCTCCCTGACCATTTACACTCGGTAAGATCTTACAGGCTTCGCCATCCTGACCCAGAACGCCTCCATTGGCCACACTGCAATCCAGTCTCGCGATATTCAGAGTTTCGTGGTCAAGAGGGTTCCAGGCATTAGCCGCATCCGGATTACCAAGGTTCCAGCTTAGATGGTCAGTATCTCCAAAAACATGACAGCTGGCACAGGACGCTTCACCGTTGGATGATGAGCGATGAGCGTCATAGAGCATGAAACGACCCGCCTGAACATTTTGCGGCTCCGGGTTATACATAGCGACCCGCTGAATTTCTGCGCCTGTATCGGCATTCAAAACCACCACCCTGTTATCAAAGCGGGTAATGGCGTAAATGTAATCACTGTTCAGTAGCAACCCCGAAGGACCACCATCCACAGTAATATACCGGACATTTGACTGTGCACTCTGCGAACTGCCGGTATTAAGCTGGTCGATGTCGTATGCTGCAATCTTGTTAGACCCCAGCGCTGTGACGTACAGACGATCTCCATCACTATTGATAGCCATCTGTGTCGGCGTTGCAAGGCTTCTGGATTTATCATTCCCTTGCTTCAGTTTGCTGTAATCGATATGCGGATTGAGATGAACCGGTGTAACGGTTCCATCAGGCTTGATCACTGTAATCCGTGATTGCGCAATATTGCCTTGAACGGTCGTCGGCTTGTCTTTAATCCGGTCATAAGGGGCAAAACCCCGATAGTCGTTATCAATGACATTTCTCAACCAGGTACCGGGACCTTCAAAACGTGTAGCGTTATTCGATTCGGTATTACTGACATAGACATTGCCAGATGAGGGGTGAACCACCATGTTGAACAGTGTGGTACCCACTGTTTTATAGTTATCCGTTTCCTGCAGCGAATCAGCATCAATGGCAAAAACATCTTTATCGGGCAGATTCAGCCTGACTCCGTTACTGAAATCCCAACCACCACTGTCTTTCCACTTGCCGTCCTTCTCGTCGTATTTAACGATCATGGAAGTAAGGGGCTGCACAGCATTGTCTTTGTTGATGGACGGAGCTGTTCGCCCACCAGGCAGTTGTTGGCCATCCTGTGTCGTACAGGGCTTGTCCTGGAATGGGCCAGCAGCAAAGTCCTGGAAGGTGGTACACAATACAGATTCATGAACAATACTGGTTCGATTACCGGAGTTAAAAATAGCCGCATACACTTTATCGCCAGCGCCATTTACAGCCAGTGCTCTGGGCGTATCTCCGAACAGATTAATAATTCTGGCAGGCATTCCTCCAGACTCAGTACCCGTTGCTGCAGCATTGAAAACCCAGACATCTGCACGGGGAGTTCCAGGTTCATGAAGCTTTGGATCACCACCACCGATGTTTTCCGGAACTTTAAGTCTCTGTTGCCCTCTTCGTGCTGTGGTTACAAAGGCCTTGTCTTTGGCAAAAACAATGTCTCTGGGTTCATCACCTACAAGCAGTGTTTTCTTCACAAAGGGAACGGTTGAGCCTGTATCAATAACACTGATGGAGTCCGATAGATGGTTGACTACCCAAACCTCTTGCGGATCTGAGCCATTCGCCAGCTTGGGACGAACAGCAACGGCAACTGGTTCCATCCCTACATTGATTCTTGTGGAAAGTGTTAATTGCCCATCACTGGCAATACCGAACACCAGAAGGGTATTGTCCGGCGTATTTACAGCATACAGTTTTGAGCCATCTACGGATTTTGCGAGAGGTCTGACGGAAGCAGATTCAAAGCTGAGGTTTCTGTTGGGTCCAGCCTGACGCTGACCAGGAAGGAGATTGTCTCCGCCATCACCTCCTCCACCGTTGCCTGGGTTATTATTACCTGGGTCCGGGGCATTATCCCCTCCCCCATCATTACTGCCTCCACCGCCTCCGCAGCCCGTTAGCGTTAACGTCAGGGCGACAAGAAAGGGAGCCAGCCTGGATCGAATAGAACCCTTGCTGCAAAGTATCTGCTGAGACATATCCCAAAACTTCCTTGAACTGTATTTTTATATTTTGAGTCAATTATGTCTCAAAATATTTTTTTATACCACGAACTTTTCTTATGGGCTGTTGAAAGAATCAACCGACGCAGAGAATACAGAGGAAGTCGTCTATCGTAGAGAGGTGTATAGCAGGAGTGTGAACTGCTTCAGACCATTTCAAGACAGGAGCCGATGAAATGACCTGAGCAGAACAATAAACAGGCAGGGTTGATCAATCAGTCGATCTGATAAACCAGTGTAGAGCCGGACACTTCATGCCCAATTATCAGCAGTGGTTTGCCGGTAGGGCTCTCGCCCGCATCAACAAACTTCATGCCTTCTGGAGATACATCACCAGCCTTTTCTGGTGTCTTGTCGGTATCCACAGAGAAGTCACGGTTATAAACGTAGCTGACAAACTCTGGTTGAACGGGGTTAGAGACGTCATACATCATGACACCGCCGGTTCTTTCCAGACCAATAAACGCATACTGACGTCCGTTCACTTCACCTACAGCCAGCGCTTCTGGCTCTGGGCCTTTGTCATCACTGCGGTTGTCGCCCTTGGTCTCTTCATCATTGTTGTTGAAGTCATCACCCAGAACAGCTGCTGTCACTTCTTCAAAGTCACTGCCTGAATCAAATACCAGTTCTCCCTGCTCGTTCCAGATAGAGAACGAACGGGCACCGTAAGAGTAGAGCTTTTCAAATTCACCGTCATTGTCGATATCACCCAGAGTATTGGTGACTTTCAGCCTTGCCAGCTTCTTCTTGTCTTTGGCAGCATCGGCATTGGGATGCTCTGCGTCGACTTTAAGCTTCTTGGTACGGAGTTCTTCTGTGTATCCAAGGCAACCATCTTCATCATCGAACTTGAGGCCACCCGATGCCAGACACTGATCTTCTGAAGCCGCTTTATACCAGTAATCCCTGGCGTCACCTTCATTGGCGGTTACAACAAAGGTTTGACCGTCAACACTGTAAGTAGCAATAGTGTCAGGCTGATACATGCCATAAACACCGCTCCACTTCTGCAGATTCACGCCGCCGTCTTTGTTGCTGGCATCAATAGCAGACTGACCAAAATCTTTGAAACCAAGAGGTACAATGGAATCTATGCGTGCATTGGCTATATCTACGATGGCCAGAGCATTGTTTTCCTGAAGAGAAACATAGGCTGTGTCAGAGTTTTCTGAAACAGCGATGTATTCTGGCTCCAGGTCTTGTGCAACAGTGGCGTTACGACCAAAGACTCTGACGTCTTCTGGCAGTTCACTGTTTCTGGAGTGGCCTTTATTGAAAGCAGTGAAAGTAGCATGACGTGGCTCTTCCAGTTTGCCATCAGGACTTACTTTGATAACACTGACAGAACCTTCAGGGTCATTTTTATAATCAAAAGAGGGCTCACCCTCATTTGCGGCCAACAGGTATTCGCCATCCGGTGTGAAAGTCACCATATCGGGCAGAGCACCGACGACCTCATAGTCACTGAATACCGCGCCACCTTCAGCATCCAGTTTATAAACAATGACGACACCTTTTTCTTGCTTGTTACTGTTTTCTACAGCAACAGCCAGAAGGTCACCATGGACAGAAACGCTGTTGGCAGTCCCCAGTTTCATACCATCAACACTGGACTCAAGATTGATCTTGCCAATTTTCAGCAGGTTTGAGTCCTCTGTAGGATTGGCCAACGGCTGACCATTGAGGGATTTACCGCTAAGAATATCTACGGTTTTATCACTGGCGTTAACGACATAGATGGACTGGCTGGCTTTATGCCAGGCGACAATCTCCGCAGCGCCTTTATGGAAATTACCCGAGGCATAACGCCCTATAGGCTCCATAGTAGGATGGTTAATTTCAGCGGTTTCCTGAACTGTTGAACAGCCAGCTATAACAAAGGGAGCAGCCAGGAGAAGACAAGTGCGAGCAAGTTTCGGTTCCATTGAGGTACCTGATTCTATTAATTGGATCAGGCATTTTTATAACGTTTGCAGATGACTGTTTAATGACATATCTGACACAAACAGCCATGAGCCGGAAATGTCGCCACCCCGAACCATAAAAATAGTTACAGAGTTTAATAGAACGGCATTTTCATAGTAGAGACAGCTTTCTTAATATATGCGAGCGCGTTCGCTGTAAGCTGATGAGCATGGAGACAAGACCTACTACAGGAGGTCATGGAGAGAGGAGATATAAACGTCGACAGACGTTTTTTAATGAACTACCCCGCAGCAAGCTGCGGGGTATCCTCAGTGCAACTTGAGTGGTCAGTCCATAAACAGACTGATTTGGTTCGGACTTATTTCCTTCCGGTGTAGCTGCTTGTACTCCGCATTGCCTTGGTTTTTGACATAATTTGCAATTACATCTTCATTACCATGCTGGCCGACAGTATTCATAAAATATCCTGAACTCCAGAATGCTCCACCCCATAACTTTTGCTTAACTTCAGGGT
>NZ_LASA01000003.1 GCF_001562015.1 Endozoicomonas arenosclerae
ATGCTGTTATAAACCTCGGCTTTCACTGCCCCGGTCAGGACTCGAAACCTGTATTTTGGCACCCAAACTATATGATATTGGCAATGCCAAATGACATGCGTTAACTTTTCAAATCTACT
The DNA here is from genome assembly GCF_001562015.1 of Endozoicomonas arenosclerae. Lineage (GTDB taxonomy): Bacteria > Pseudomonadota > Gammaproteobacteria > Pseudomonadales > Endozoicomonadaceae > Endozoicomonas_A > Endozoicomonas_A arenosclerae. Next base: position 120 of record NZ_LASA01000003.1, read on the forward strand.
CATGTTACTTCCTATCTCTAGTAGTTGTGGGGACAACTCAGAGATAAGGAGTAGCATGGGTAGTTCATGGCAGGCGAAGCCAACCATTCATGACCACGTCCATAGGACGTGGGTTTTCACGATGCACTAAAGATGATGTCAAGGAACCGGGTGATTACAAAACCGTTCAGGTGGGCCTGTACCCCATGGTAGTGATCCATGGTCATGACGGAGAGATCAGAGCTTTTCACAATATCTGCCGGCATCGTGGCTCACAGCTCCTGGAAGACGGCAGTGGTAACATAAAACGTACCATGATCTGTGCTTACCACCGCTGGGCCTATAACACGGATGGCTCTCTACGCGGTGTACCTCAGGAGAAAACACTTTTTGGGGAGCATGGCGTTAACAAATGTGAGCACTCCATTAAAAGAGGGGCAATGGGCAATTATAGAAACCTTATTTTTATTAATCCCCAGGAACATCCTGAAGAAAGTTTTGCCGATTATCTCTCCGAGCTGCCTGACAACAGCTGGCCTGCCAAAACCGAAAACCTGATGACTGTTGCTCGTTTCAACTGGACCATGAAATGCAACTGGAAGGTTTTTGTTGAAAATGCCCAGGACGGCTATCACTTGATGCATCTCCATAAAAACACTCTGGGTGGTCCCGGAGTGGATGGTCAGACCTGGAGACCTCTGGGCCGCCACTGGAACTGGCAGGGACTGAACCCCATCATGAGTGATGAAGCCATTGCAGAAGCCACTAAGAAAATGTCCACAGGCCAGAAAGTCAAAGCTTCCCTCTCTGCACTTATGGGTGACTGGCAACCTCTGGAAGGAACCGATCTTTCGACTTATGGAGGTGAAGTGTTTGGCTTTTTCCCAACCTTCCTGATGCAGCCACTGATCGATAACGTTGGCTTTGCAAAACTGATTCCTGTTTCTCCCACTGAGACATTCTTTGAGGGTTGGGTCATGATGGCACCCTTTAAAAATGAGCGTGAGCGCAAGTCCAGATTGAAAACCCTTCTCAACTTTGCTCCCATGCCCGAGGTGGAATTTGATGAGAATGGTGTAGCCAATAAAGGTGAGCCGATCACTCTGGAAAACTTCCCGGTCCACCCTCTGGAATCCGGAAACTTCCATGCAGAAGATGTCTGGCAGGTAGAGATGGTACAAAAAGCCATGGCGTCACCGGCTTTTGAGGTAGGCCCTCTGAGTAATGGTGAAGGGGAAACAGCACTCACTTATTTCCAGCAAAATGTACTGGATTTTGTGCCTTTGAAAGAGAAAGTTGAGGCATGATGGATAACCAGTGCCTACGGGCACTGCATTTTTCATAGCGCTTGTTTTTTTATCTCAATACTGAAATTCTATGTCCTATCACTTATTCAGCAGTACTGTTTATGAGCGAACAAGGCATACAAAAGGAATTGAAAATAGCCAGTCTTGTTCCGGAAGAAAAATTGACAGAGTCTCTTCCCCCTCACTGGCGCCTGCGCTTTGAAAAAGCCATACAACTCATACACAGCGACCTTTCAGCGCCACTCAACTGGCAGGACATTGCCAACCAGTGTCATATATCCCCTAAACACTTTCTGCATATGTTCCGGGTTATTTTCCATGAAACGCCAGGACAGTATCAGTGTCGCATGAGGTTGAAGCAGGCTGCCTATTTTCTGACGACCGAATCCGACCTGACTGTAAAGGATATTGCCGCCAGAGCCGGATTTTCATCGTCACAGGCATTAGCTAAAGCTCTAAAACGAGAATTGGGCGTATCAGCGTCTGAACTTCGGGATAGACGTTATGATATGGATCCCAAGTTTGCTAACAGAATTGCACTATTACTTGGGCAACCACACCAACAAGCAGAACTTCCTCTGGAAACCTCTTTAGCCGGAGAGCTTGATTTCTCAATATCCAATCACCCCGAAAGATACTTTCACACAACGCCCATCAGTATTAACGAGCCCAACAGCATAGAAAAGGTCTGGAGCCAGATAGCCCCTGACGATACAGAGTCACAAGTATTATTGAGCACCTGGAAAGATACTGAAGAGCTCTATGAGAATCAGAAGTCACAGCTCGGCTATCCCTGCGCACCTGATAAAGCTACCCAAGCTTTACCTGCAGGCAGCTTTCTTGAGTGCAGGCTCAGATACAGTGATCTGTCAGGTTATTACTCTGCCTGGAGTGCGTTTCATCATTATGTTCAAACCAATAATCTAACACTGGAAGAACAAACACCTGTTCTGGAGGTGGTTCATAACCCCAATACGGCTGAACGATCTGTTGATATTACGCTCAGTGTATTATTAGAGTTTATGCCCAAAACTCGCTAAGATTCGCCCCCACTTTCTAGATTGGCTATGACTATGTCCGGGAAACGACCCGCTGCTCAGTTACACCCTCGTAATCGCCATCAGGGGCGTTATGACTTTGATCAGCTCTGCTCTTCCCATCCAGGGCTAAAGCAGTTTGTGAAGTTGAGCCCAAGGGGTCAAAAGACCATAGACTTTGCCAATCCAGACGCGGTGATCTGTCTCAACCAGGCATTACTCAAGCATTATTACAATGTGCAGCACTGGTCGATTCCTCAAGGTTATCTGTGCCCTCCTATTCCAGGTCGAGCGGACTACATCCACTATGCTGCAGACCTGCTGGGTTCGCTGAATCTGGGAAGGAAAGCGGTACGGGTTCTGGATATTGGCACCGGGGCCAACCTGATATACCCAATCATTGGCAGTCAGACCTATAACTGGCAGTTTGTAGCCAGCGATATTGATCCTGTTTCTGTTGAGTCGGCCAGAGCAATAGTCTCTAGCAATAAAAATCTTTCTGGCAACATTCAGGTCGTACAGCAAAACGACAAAAACAGTTTATTCAGAAACATCATTCAAGCCTCTGATCAGTTTGCCCTGACTCTATGCAATCCCCCCTTCCATGCTTCAAAAAAAGATGCTGAAGCTGGCACTCAAAGGAAATGGAAAAATCTGAAGAGCTCCTCGACCAAACGCGGCAGGAATACTATTAAGCCGGACAAAAAGGCGCTTAATTTTGGTGGTCAGGCTAATGAGCTTTGGTGTGAAGGCGGAGAAATACGTTTTCTGAAAGATATGGTCAGGGAAAGTGCCAGCTTCTCAAAACAGGTCTTCTGGTTCACTACGCTGGTTTCCAAGAAAGATAATATCGCACCTCTACGCAAACTTCTTACTGAGGTGGGTGCTTGTCAGGTGAAAGTTAAACAGATGAGCCAGGGGCAGAAAGTGAGTCATATGTTGACTTGGAGTTTTATGACTGTTGATGAGTTTAGGGGTTAAGCTCAAAATACACTGTTCTACTAATCTATAAAACGTCTATGAAGCAGTTAAAAAAGAAAGCAATAAAAAAAGTCGCCATAGGAATAACATTTTTATTGGGGGCTTTTGTCCTAAGCATATTTATTTTTCCAGCAGCTGCTCTCTTGCTATTTATAGGTATTATTGGTTCATCAACATATATTTTCTCTAGTATTTCCGGAATAGCCTGCCCTTCGTGTGATAAGCCATATGGAGTGACAATGAATATATTGGGTGCTATTGATGTACCAACTCAATGTATTTCTTGTCATCATCAAGCTTCTGACTAGAAAGCTCTAACATGACTTATACCCTCCTTGCCGCTAATGCTCAAAAGAAGATGGGGATTGTTGGCTATAGGGCCTCGCAGGCGAGGCCTATCGTTTGATGAAACACATCCTCGTTCCCACGATCCTCCGTGGGAATGCATGCTTCTGGCGGGTATAAGTTCCCACGCTGGAGCATGAGAACCAGAGGAAATAAGTTCCAGATTTACACAGGATTCCGTTCACCCTGAGCTTGTCGAAGAGTCCTGGTATTGGGCTTCGACAGGCTCAGCCCGAACGGGTTCTGAGAGGGTTTCCATAAGGCAGTTAATTTCAGGCAAGTCCTTACGAACCCCACCGAGTTTTGACTGGGAATGCCTGGCTGCTGGTACTCAAAATAGATCGGTATTATTAGTGAGAGGGCCTCGCAAGCGAGGCCTATCGTTTGATGAAACACGTCCTGTGTTTCACCCTGCGGGCGCACTGGTCGATGAACGCTCCTGCAACATCGACATACCTCACATCCCTGTGCATAAAGTGCGTCCAAATTCGTTCCAGACGAATTTGTCACTTCCGAGCTCGGGTCCGAACTCGGCAATAAACGACGTATCGCTGATTTACGGTGGAGATGTCTCTCTATGGAGGGTATTCCGTTGCCCTGCAACGGATAAAGAAAAACCCCAGTCGATTGCTCGACTGGGGTTTTGCTTTATTCAATGCCTGGCGATGACCTACTCTCACATGGGGAAACCCCACACTACCATCGGCGATGTATCGTTTCACTTCCGAGTTCGGGATGGGATCGGGTGGTTCCAACACTCTATGGTCACCAGGCAAAACTGGTTTGAAGTTCGTCGTTTCCGACGGCCTTCTGGAATCCGTTTTAACTTAAGCTGTTTTTTACTTCTTGCTGCGCACTCTCGCCATGTGTATGGCTTATCTCCACGGATGGAGTGTATGCTGAACAACGTCTGGAACGTTGTCAGTAAAATCGCTTTGGCGTTATATGGTCAAGCCTCTCGAGTCATTAGTACTGGTTAGCTCAACGCCTCACAACGCTTACACACCCAGCCTATCAACGTCGTAGTCTTCAACGTCTCTTATGGGACCTCAGGGTCCAGGGAAGTCTCATCTTGAAGGGGGCTTCCCGCTTAGATGCTTTCAGCGGTTATCCCGTCCGAACGTAGCTACCGGGCAATGCGTCTGGCGACACAACCCGAACACCAGTGGTTCGTCCACTCCGGTCCTCTCGTACTAGGAGCAGCTCTCCTCAAACTTCCAACGTCCACGGCAGATAGGGACCGAACTGTCTCACGACGTTCTAAACCCAGCTCGCGTACCACTTTAAATGGCGAACAGCCATACCCTTGGGACCGGCTTCAGCCCCAGGATGTGATGAGCCGACATCGAGGTGCCAAACACCGCCGTCGATGTGAACTCTTGGGCGGTATCAGCCTGTTATCCCCGGAGTACCTTTTATCCGTTGAGCGATGGCCCTTCCATTCAGAACCACCGGATCACTATGACCTACTTTCGTACCTGCTCGACATGTACGTCTCGCAGTCAAGCTGGCTTGTACCATTACACTAACCGCACGATGTCCGACCGTGCTTAGCCAACCTTCGTGCTCCTCCGTTACTCTTTGGGAGGAGACCGCCCCAGTCAAACTACCCACCACCCAA
>NZ_LASA01000030.1 GCF_001562015.1 Endozoicomonas arenosclerae
TGACATAAGCAACCTGACGTACACCGCACCCACAACCGATCCCGACGTCGGGACCAGCTTCGGCTTTACGGTCAGTGACGGTAATCTCTCCAGTAATCCCCAAGTATTTAGCGTAGACGTCCGTGGCAATTTATCTAACAGTGTAATGTCAGGCGGCAGTGATGACGAAATCGTGGACGGCTCCCATCAAGCTGATACGCTGAGGGGCGAAGGTGGCTCCGATACCTTATTAGGTGATGCTGGGGCAGATATTATCTTTGGTGGTACAGGAAGCGACATCATTACAGGGGATGACGATCAGCCAGTTCCTGTCAATGTGAGTGCCTCATTCATATCGGCCTCCAGTCAAGCGTCCATTGTCGTTGATGTTGCCAGTGGCGTATCCCTGTCAGCAGGCACTGATAATGGTGATGGTACCTGGACATTGAGCGGTGAAGACCTGCCCGGTCTCACGATGTCCGGTACTGGAAATAGTTGGGATGAAAGTCTGACCTTTACGGCCACAGGCCCGGTGACACGTAATGTGGTAATCAACGACCACAGTTTTGAAAGTCAGTCACTGACTACTGATGGCGCCTTTGTCCATCAACCCACTAGCAGCAGTTGGACGTTCAGTGGGGCAAACGACGGTATTCATAATTACAACAACAATGGATTGAATGAGCCTGCCACTGAAGGTATTAATGCCGGTTTTCTTAATACTGATGGAACCATTTCTCAGACTTTAGTGGAAAACTTTGATCGTAGTATCTCCTATCAACTACAGGTAGATATTGGTAATCGGTCCAATGAGGGATTTGCTGATTATGAAGTGCGTATCAAGGCGGGAGGAGTAGTTCTTGCTAGTGATGGTTCTGTGACCCCTGCAGAGGGAGAATTCGACACACTGACTCTAAATCTGAATGGGGCTGCCAT
>NZ_LASA01000031.1 GCF_001562015.1 Endozoicomonas arenosclerae
AAGGAGGGTTCAACATCATCCCGGTGAGGCATAACTACATGGCTTTCAACTGCACCTGTTTCAGCACTGGAATAACGTCTTTCAAGCACTCTGGAAGAACTATCCACCTGACGGAGATCAAGCGTTTCAGGGTGCAAAGGTATATCCAGCACACATTCTGTTGTGCCTGTACTCAAACCATTAGCTGAGTAGGCCAACAGATGCATGTCTCTTGATGCACCATGACTGTCTGAAAACAGATAGGACTGCCCGGGCTGAATGCACAGAACTTCACCTTCCGAGGGTTCTGCTCTCATGACACTCTGTGACTGAATACTGAAGTTTTCCGGGTAAACCACTCTGAACCAGGAGGGTTGATCAACTTCAAGCAAGACCGTCATATCCGGTGACTGAATATCAGAGTCATTGATGGATTCAAACCTTTCAGACTCATTACTGGGTGATCTGAAATCCTGGTCTAATACAATACGATTGACCGTTTCATCAACTGGTCTTTTAAGAAAGGTTGTGGCGGGTTCCAGAGGCGGGGCAGAAATGATCTCTTTGGCCCATAAGACTGAAGCAAAGAAGCTCAAACAAAAGAAGATGATCCTGAGCCGTGTCGTCTTTAACAACATGAGTAACCTCATTTCTTGGGCGACCCAGCGAGTGTAGGACAGAAGTAAATATCTGTCCCATTCACTTTCGACTCTTTTTAAATCAAAAACCAGCCAAACCAGAGACATTTAGATATCAATCAACTGACCAATCTGTGGCTCTGCAGGCTGAGCAGGAAGGGGGGCATCATTGACAACATTGTCACCCGTAATATCCAACATAGGCTCATCGTCGTCTTCATCATCACGGGATTGATCGGGCCCCAGTAACAACTGATCTCTGGTTAAATGCTGAAGGTTAGGACGCATCTGGCCACTGTCATCCACCACATAGCGCCAGAAGTCATGTATCTGCATTTGCTCCCTGAAAGTAGTCTCAATCCTATCGGCATCCACCCCCTCTACACCCATATCTGTAAGGGTAAAAAACAACATCATATACTCAGGCCAATGATCATCCTTTTCATAGTCCATCAACATAAAAGCCAGATTATCTGCAGAAATTTCCAGAGAAGCATTTCTATAAGCAGGAGCGCCTGTCCCCAATAGATCGTCCAGCCTTATATAGAGCGCTGTCGTCGGCAGCAAGAGGCTAATGGCACGTCCTGCCAGCATGTTGATTTTTTGCAGACTCTTTTTTACCGCCTCTCTTTGTTGTATGTCTTCGTAAAATCCCTGAAATTGATGGCGGAGATGAAAGAGCCTGACCAGCTTGTTCATAATTTCTGCAAGACGCGAGAAACGTTCAAACTCAGCTCGTGATGAATAATCGGTTGAAACCACACCTCTTCGGTCTACTCCCTTTTTCGCTAACTTGGCAACCGGTTTATCAGCACGGACAAAGCTGTATCCAAATACCCCAAAGGCTGCACCAGGCCGCTTGAGAATAGGTAAATCCAGAATTTGGGGATGCCCCTGCTGATCAATTATCATCAGCTCATTGTTTCTTATAAAGACATGAAACGTACCGCTTTCTCCAAAACTCAGACGACGAAAGAGATCTTCTGAAAGCACAGTCTTGCGGATACTGACTTGATTTTCTTCTCTTCCCAGAGTCCAAAGAGTCAAACCTTCACTTTCATCTGAATCCACTCGAAACTCATCACTCAACCATTCAGTCTGAAAGTTGTTGCCAGCATACACATATCGAATCTGAGCCCTTCCCTGACGATCAACCGTAACCACAACAAGATAGATTTTACCGTTTTCCGTCGAAGTGATCTTGATCAGAAAGCTTGGTGTCAGGAGGGTACTTTCATCACCTTGTTCACTTGCATTTTCATCCATAGAGGAACATGCAGCTCTGGGAGAAACCCCCCCTGCTGCCTGATTAATATCCAGATACTCAAGTTCGCTAATATCCCTTCGGCATTCGGTAAACGTTTCCTGGTCTGTGTACTCAATCTCAGATGTTTTTGATTCTGGGTAGAAGGGTTGTGAAGATGAATTTGCATCCAGATTAAAAGGAGAATTATTAAAAGAAAGATGACTTTGAGGAATCCAGGAACTTTCCACTGAGCGGCTCGATCGAAAACCTTTTTCAAAAAGATCTGGTTCAACCACAACATCCGTTTGAGCAGCAATAATACCTGAGAAAATACCGAATAAAGCCGCTATCGTTTTATCAAAATACATGGGTACACCAGCTCTTTTGATGACAAGAACTGGAATGGATTTTAGCAGAGCCTTTAGATTTTGATTGTTCGTTATAAAACTTTTGAACCGCCTGTTAAATAACAGACGGCTTATAAATATTAATTAGGGAACCTGCGAATAACCTCTAATTTACTTCCCTTCTTGAATCGAGTTCGAAGTAGGACTGAAATCAGAGGTCTCAACCCCTTATTTGTATGATATTTAGCCACTTTCGTGACTTCAGGGCGGACTAACCCTGTGCCCGGATCATTTGATCCAGTCGAACAATATTCGCCAGGGCAAATAAAGTAGACAGTTTATTGTCATTCTTCTTCAAACCTCGATACCTGGCTTTTATAAATCCAAATTG
>NZ_LASA01000032.1 GCF_001562015.1 Endozoicomonas arenosclerae
ATCCTTACTATTCTTATCATTATCCCCATCTGGTTTACCTGAGTATTCCCATTCTTGATACATCTCCTCCACTTCATCTCTTGTGTAGTTATCGTGAGCTTTTCTTCCACTTTTTTGCTTCTTCTTCCTATGCACCCAACGCCAAAATTTATCTGGCTTGCCATATCGCTTATCACCTTTATGCAAGCCAAATTTATCTGAAAAATTAATTGGGCTCGCATCGACATATGAATACCTATTGGCTCTTAATGGATTCCGGGGAGTTATCCAAACAACACTCCCAGAAGACCGGTTAGAGCTGCTTTCCCGCGCTTCTTGATATTGTGCAGGCACTCGAAGAAACCCAAATACAGCGGTAACTTCTCTTGTGATATACCCCGATGAGGACGCAACCAGGAACGCAACAGCGACCAGAACCCCTCCATTGTATTCACATGAATCTCATGAAAACCGTCGCCGTCCTCATCTCGTGCATATTCACCGGCTCCATGGCAGACAGATTTATGGCCATAACCCCATTCTGCCAGTTCGTTGTAAATCGAGTATTCATCCGTGTACACCAGAGCGCCTGGCTCTATAGAAGCTCTGATCAGTGGCTTGATGGTTGCCCGTTTAACATTGGCAAGCATACGTATCACTACCTGGCCACCTCGCTGAATCATACCAAAGATAGGTGGTTTCTCTTTTTCCAAGGTTCCTCGGTCACGAGCAGCTCTCAGTCTTTTTCTTCGTCCTTTTCGACGTTTTTTTTCACAGCCTCTTGATGACCTTTGTGGCCAGCCACCTCATAAACCTCATCACATTCTACCTCACCACTGAGGACTACCTCAGGGCGCTTATCGTATACGGACTGCCTGAGTTGCCGAGTCATTTTTTGTACGTCACTTACGTTCAAATCGAGCTCACGGGCGATCTGCTGATTCGAAAGATTGAGTGACATCAGGTGCAGACAGCTTACCCACACTTTCAAAGGCTTATGGTGTCCTGAAAAAACAGAAAGTGTCAGGTCATCAAAACGACGCTGACATTCTTTACAAGAATATCTCTGTCTGTCAGGCTGTGAATCGTCCTTGCCTTGGCGGGTTATGTCTGAGCTGGCACAGTGTGGGCATTTCACCCCGTCAGGCCAGCGAATCTGGCGTATCTGTTCAAAGCACTTGGCGTTGTCGAGGAGGTCATAAAGTTTCATGACACTTTTGTACAAGAAAACGTCTTCTATTCATAGTCAAATAACTCGTCCTCAACCAGCTCCCCAGAATCCATTAAGAGCCAAAAGCAATTGGCTGGCATGCTCCCGTCACCTTTTCCGGCTTCATTCCCAAGGATCTGGCCAACGAAATGGTCAAAGAACACGGGTTTCTCGACAGTATCTGGAGCGGGAACCTGTTTCATGGAGAATACAGTCATGCCATCCAATTGTGTCTGGCACTGCAAGAAGGCCTGATCGATGCGCCATTGTTAAAGCTCATTATTGATAGGGGCTTCTGGGAGCGAATATTTGATACACCGTCTTCTAACAGTTTCAGATTCAGTGAACCTTATGAAGCCACATATCCAGTGCTTCAGGCCATGTCGAAAGTGTCGCCCATACAGAACTTCAAATACGTTCGCTCCGTCAGAGTGTGTAATCCTAACCGAAGTTTACAAGGGCATTCTCCTGAATCAATCCATTGCCTGCTTCTGACGCAACAGTATTCTGCAGCCCTCGAAGCGGCAGGCTCTGACGATATGCCAGACTGTGAAAGACAGAGACTGTTCCAACGCTGGTTTGGCCCTCATCACGTTATGGACAGCAGACTGCCTCAAACTGTGGAAGACCTTAAATTCCTTGAATCAGTAGTTGCTCATATCCAGCTTGAAGAGCAGGATAAGATTGCCCGATGCCATTATCTTCAACAGCACCAGCCACAGCGGGGGGAAGATCTGTTCCATATCAAGGGGTTTGTCACAGGCCACTTCAACCTGACCCTCTCCTATCGGTTGAATCAAACCAACGCCTACTATGCGATGAAGCAGGATGGAGTTGAAGTGTATGGAGTCCAGAGCGGTTCCAGTAAAGGAGAGGCTACTAAAATGGTACCCGTGACAACTCAAGAACAGCTGAACGACTTCAATCGCTTTATTTTTAAGCCCAGTAAAGGGTGAGCCGACTCCTTCTGGAGAAAAAAAGCAGACCTGAAAAGCCGGGATATTTCCAGAACAAAGAATGGAATTCATCACTATTAAAGCCATCAGTGATGGTTTCTGTGGCAGAGTCTCTGAAGCGAGGAGAGCCGGTCAGTCTGGACTGGCATGACGATGATTTATCGCTGGGACTTTATAGGGTCTGGAGCGCCAACCGCTGGGTGTCACCTGCGTTAGAAGCTTTCATTGAAAATATGATGAAGGCGGATCTGTTTGAAGCAGCTCAATAGTATCTCAGGCTGATAGCGGTCTCGTTCTGTGAATGAAACAGAACAAGACCTTATTTTCGAGCTCAGCTCAAAACTACTTTTCGGTCGCGGATGGTTTTAGCCACCGGATCGTGAATCTGGCTGACGATATAGTTCACAGCACTTTTCAACTTTTTCACCAGTTTGGCAGGAAAGAAGCAGTAAACTTCTCCGCGCTCTCTTTTCAAGGTGATTCGGGAGCTGGCAGGCACATGCCAATACATGAAGCGCTTTCTGATCATATACATGGGTGGTTCTCCTGTGGAGGGAAAGCTTCCTTTCCATGACAACAGGCAGTCCATGCTCTGCGATTGAGTGGAACATTAGTCCACTCCCTCCCGAAAAAGTTCCCTACTTGTTCTTTCTATGGTCTCGAACCTGGTCGTAAGCTACCTGAATCTCCTGGGCTTTCTGCTTGGCCACTTCCATCATCTCTTCCGGCAAACCTTTAGCCACCAGCTTATCCGGGTGGTGCTGGCTCATCAGCTTTCTATAGGCCCGCTTTACTTCACTGTCTGTGGCAGTCGATTCCACACCCAGCACTTCATAGGCTTTGGAAAGGCTCTGGCCACTGTCAGGACGGGCCCAGCCGCCACCCTGCTGACCACCGGCATGGTAATAAGCCCGCTGGGCCTGGAAACGTTTGTGCAGCAGTTCAAAACTGATCTGACTGACACCAAGCTGATCACAAACATGTTTGAACACAGCCCGTTCAGCCTGGGTCAGACTACCATCGGCATAAGCGGCCTGAAGCTGGATTTCCAAAAACAAAGGCACCAATGTGCTGGAGCCAGCCACACGGCGAAATTCGGCCAGGGCCGCACTGATGTCGGCAGAAGGCTGTTTGCCCTGATTGAAGAGGTTAATGGCAGCTTTGCGCTGATCGGGCGACAAGCGCATTTCATTCATAATGGCCGAAGCCATCTCAATCTCGTGTTCACTGACCCGGCCGTCGGCTTTGGCCAGCCGGCCCATCACCAGGAAAGTAGCCTCAAAAAAGGCGCTTTGTGCACGCTGGCGATTAAAGTGACCTCTGGGGCCACCACCCGCTTGCTGATTGGGGTTGATATAATTCCGGTGAATCCAGCCACCCAGGATGCCACCAAAAAGCGCCCCAAAAGGTCCTCCGAATACAAAACCGATGAATACACCGATCAAAATTGCCGTCATATTGCCCTGCTCTGATTTAAATGCTCTTCCAGACCCTGCAATCTTTCCACTGTACCGACATCGGTCCAGAGTCCGGAATAATGTTCGCCCGTCACTTTGCCCGAGGCCATCGCGTCAATCAACAGGGGAGCCAGCTTGAAGGCCCCTGATTTACAATTGGCAAAGAGTTCTGGTGACAATACGCTCAGACCACTGAACGTCAGCCTGTGATCACCACTGGCCTGAACCTGCCCATTTGAATTCAGGGCAAAATCTCCGCTTTCCTTAAACTCGGGATTATCCACCAGTACCAGATGTGCGAGGCCCTTCAGGGATTGAGGTAAAGACTGAAAAGCATAGTTGGTATAAACATCACCGTTGACCAGGAGAAAAGGGTCTTCACCTAACTGTGGTAATGCTTTAAAGACGCCACCACCGGTTTCCAGCGGTTCGCTCTCAGCTGAATAGTCAATATTGAGACCCCATTGTTGCCCAGAGCCTAATGCTGTAACGATCTGCTCACCTAACCATGCATGGTTGATCACAACGTCTGTAAAGCCACTTTCGGACAGTTTTTCCAGATGATGAACAATCAGGGGCTTACCCGCTACTTCGACCAGTGGCTTAGGCTTGTTTAACGTCAGTGGTCTCAGTCTTTTGCCCAGACCCGCCGCCAGAATCATCGCTTTCACTGTTCTATCTCTACCCGGGTATCGGCTATACGCTCATTAAGAAGCGGTTCCACACTTTGTTTCAGCCACTGGGCATGGAAAGCGAGTTCTTCGTAGCGTTCACAAACGTCCAGCACATAAGCAAAGGTGGCTGGAATCTCCGGAAGGTATTGGGGTTTGTGATCCCTGAACCAGAGTCTGGAGAAAATGCCCAGACATTTCAGATGCCGCTGCAGACCAATCCAGTCGAACCATTTCAGACAGGTTTCGAACTTCACATCCTTGAGTTGTGGATGGGTTTTGATGAACAGTCTTAGCCAGCTTTCCACCTTGTGCCTTGGCCAACGGATATAGCAGTCCTTTAATAAAGAAACAGCGTCGTACAAAACCGGTCCGTGCAGAGCCCCCTGAAAATCAATGACGCCCAGGTTACCTTCCGACAGAACCATCAGGTTTCTGGAATGAAAATCGCGATGCACAACACCCTTGGGTTGTTGCAGAGCAGTTTCGGTCAGCCGTTCAAACAATTGATCCAGCTGTTTTTGGGTACTGTTATCGATCTCCAGGCCCATCAGTTCTTCAAGGAACCATTGGGAATAAATTTCCAGTTCTGTCATCAACAGTTCGCGACTGTATGGTGGCAGGGAGTCCGGCTCGCATTTCTGAATCTGCAGGATAATATCCAGCGCCTTGCGATAAAACTCATCGGCACTGTTGTCGTCCAAGGCTTCAAGCAACAGGGTGTCACCCAAATCGTCCACCAGCATAAAGCCTGACTGATAATCGACGGAATGAACATTGGGCACACAAATGCCCTGAGCTTTCAGCAAACCGGCAATGGACACAAAGGCTCGGGAATCTTCTGTTTCAGGTGGAGCGTCCACAGCCAGCAATGAGCCTTCCGGGACCTGCAATCGATAATAGTTTCTGAACCCTGCGTCGCCCCCCACAGGGCTCATATGGGCAGCCCAGGCGGGTAACTCCTGACCCGGCGTTAAAACCTTGTGCGCCCATTGTTTTAATTGCTGAAGGCGTTCGCGAGCAGACGGTGTCACTTGTTTTGCATGTCCTGTGTTCATTGAGCTGAGCATTCACCTTCAGGCTACAAGCATCCTTTGACCTGCCTGCCCTGATGAGGTTCCTCATTGGGGGGTCAAGCAGTCGAGCACTGAATCCGGTGAAGCTGGAGTGACTCATACTATGCAATATTCGGGCTAAGCAACTGAAGGTTTAACATCAAAGTGATGAAATTTATTGCACTGAAAGACAGAGTAACACAGACTAGTAACAGTGATAACTGACCCTGTGGCGTGTTCACAACGAGAACGACAAGACTCAACCTTGAAATTGTGAACAGGCCCTGGCGCATGAAGTCATCAGGCGAAAAGTAAAAAAATCAAAAGAAGCGCCATTTAGCAGACTATTCAGAGGGGAATTCAGGTATCATCCTCCGCTGCAAAAAATCATGTAAATAAACAGCACCTGCTATGAGATACAGCAGGCCTTTATTTTTATAGTTAGATTACATGGTAAAAAGCAGATGTTCGCTCTACGATTTTTCAGGGGCCGTCGTTTTACGACTGGCTACTGACCTGAACTTTCATGTATTCGAAACAGCTGGCGATCATGACAACCACACACAAGACCAGAACCAAAGCTGAACTCACGGCCTTATTCAGCAGCCCAATGAGTAACAGGGTTCCCTGTGCGGGTTTCAGGCATGACAGAGCAGATTTAAACAGCCATCGACCATGGTGTGCCGTTTTCTCCCGCACTCATTTATTCAGGTGTCAGGGGAAATACAGTCGATCAATGGTAATAAGAACGGCCCGGGATAGTTGAGCTCATGGAGAAACACCCTCTACCTTTCAAACCTAGGACATTGCCTCTGGCTATAGCCACCGTGCTGCTTGCAAGCCAACCGGCTGCCAGGGTTTATGCCGAATCAACACTGTCGCCTGACGACCAGTGGAGCTGTCAGCCCAGTTCTGACGGTTCCGGCTGGCAGTGTTCCGTCGAGCCGATGAAATCAGGTGTGATGAAGCGGGCGCCGAGGCCTGTTGCACCCGCCATGACAGAAAGCGCTCGCAAAAAAACCAGTAGCCAGACAGTGACGGTCGCGACCAGCAATAGCCGCGCGAATCTCCGCCAGACACTGGACTGGGTGCCAAAGTCTCAGCTCAGTGAGAAGCAACTCAAAGAACTCGATAAGGAAACCCCCTGGTGTGTGGGTGATTATTCCGAGCCTCCTCGCCCTGGCAAGAACTTCAAGGGCAATCCGGACACAGCTCCCATTGTTGCTGAGTCAGATGAATCCTCCTACGACCAGGATGACATCGCTACCCTGACTGGAAATGTTTCAGTCAGGCAGGGCAACCGTCAGCTCCAGAGCGATACGGCCCGGATGAATCGCTCTACCAACTATGCCGAGTTTGAGGGCAACGTAGTGTTCCGTGAGCCTGGAACCCTGCTGGTGGGTGATTATGCTGACATGCTGTTGGATACCGGCCGCGCCACAATTAAAAATGCCAGCTATGCCATGCACGAGGCTCATGCCCGTGGTGAGTCCGATGAAATTATCCGTAACGAAGATTCCACTCTGGTATTGGATGACGCTTCCTACACCACCTGCCGTCCCGGTGACGAAGGTTGGCTGCTGACCGGCAATAACGTCACACTGGATCCCAATTCTGGTTTTGGTACTGCCAGGGATGCTGTGATTCGTGTAGAAGGGCTACCGATCTTCTACGCGCCTTACATGTACTTCCCGATCGATGACCGTCGTCAATCCGGATTCCTGTATCCAACCATTGCATCTGACAGTGATAATGGCCTTGACCTGACACTGCCCTATTACTGGAACATTGCCCCTAACTACGACGCCACCATCACGCCTCGCATCATGTCCAAGCGTGGGCTGTTGCTTGAGAATGAATTCCGCTACATGAATGAAAGTGGAGAAGGTGAAGTCGGCTTGGCCGGACTGACCAACAAGGACAAGCTGAAGGACGAGAACCCCTATTACGATCAGGAACGCTGGCTGGCCAATGTTCAATACAACCAGCGTTTCTCCGAACGCTGGACCGCCAATCTGGATTATGCCGACGCCAGTGACAAGAATTACATCAAGGATTTTGGCACCAGCCTGAACCTGTCCAGCAGTGCCCCACTTAACCAGATGGTCGGGACACAATACCTGGGTGGTAATGATTACAGCAACTGGACCTTCAGCCTGAATGCTCACAAGTTCAAGAACATGAGCCAGACCTCTGATGACCCTTACAACAAGCTTCCACAGATGGTCTTCAGTGGCAATTGGCAGGCAGGTGAAACCCTTCAGGTCAACTACCTGGCTGACTACACCCAGTTCAGCCGAGCTGATGACTGGCGTTATGTCAGGGAGATCCAGCACCCGGACTTCAATGACCCGGACATCAAAGAAAGTATTTATGATGAAGGTTTCGGCATAAAACGCGCTGAAGGTGGTCGTGCCTATGGCCAGGCGGGTATCAGCTATCCAATGCAAACAATCTGGGGCTTCCTGACTCCGGAAGTGAAGGTGCGCAGTGTTAACTACAACCTGAACAACTTGAATCAGCAAGAAGTGATGGAAGATCTTCGCAATTCATATATTGGTCAGACATTTAACGATAGTGACTTCACAAAGTCGCCAAACACTACTGCAGCCTCCTTCAGCCTTGACAGCGGTCTCTACTTTGAGCGCTTTACCAACCTGTTCGGCACAGACTTTACCCATACCCTGGAACCCAGAGCCAAATACCTCTATGTGCCCTATGTTGAAAATCAGGAGTACAACCCGATTTTTGACACTGCAGCCATGGGCTTCACTTATGGTTCACTGTGGCTGGATAACCGCTTCAGTGGTTACGACCGCATCGGTGATGCCAATCAGCTTTCACTGGGGGTCACCACCCGTCTGATTGAAGATGATGGTTTTGAGCGGATGCGCTTTGGCATTGGCCAGATTGTCTACTTCAAGGATCGCAGGGTTTATATTGCCAGCAATCTTGGACAGGAAGGTAAACCCCCCATTGATATCGATGAAAACTATGCCGCCATGGACGAGAGGCTCAGAAATGAGCTGACCGACCCGACCTCGCCGCTGGCATCAGAATTCATCTACAATTTCAACCGTTCGATGAGCCTGAGACAGGACTTCTCATGGAATACCAATGAGAATCGCCTGGACAATTATGGTCTGTACTATCGCTGGCAGCCTGAGCAGCGCAAGACGGTCAATCTTGGTTTCCGCTTCAGGGACCAGGTAGAGCGTTATGTTCAGAACAAGGATGGGCATAATGTGCTGGTGGATCCCAATGACCCCAGCAAAGGCTTCCAGACCACCAAAAACGACCTGAAACAGTCCGACCTGTCATTTGCCTGGCCGATCCCCATGACCACCAGCTGGGTGGGTCTGGGACGCTGGCAATATGATTTGACTAACAAAAGGAACCTTGAGAGCCTTGCTGGTGTCGAATACAACAGTTGCTGTTATCAGGTTCGGTTTTTCTGGCGTTCATGGATCGAAACGGATGATAATATCGACCACCCTGATCCGAAGAGCGGTGTTTTCTTCCAGTTCATCTTGCGTGGACTGGGTAATATTACCGGCAGCTCCGGAACGGAATACTTGCAAGGTATCCAAGGTTACGAGATTCGCGAGAAGTAATGATGAAGGGATTGAAGAATCTATTCTTAGCCGCCTGCTGCGCACTTGCAGTAGTCGGAGGTACGGCTAACGCCAAGCCCGTACCACTGGATCGCATTGTTGCCGTCGTCGACAAGGACGTGGTAATGCAAAGCGAGCTGAACAATCGTATTGAAGCCGTCCAGCGTCAGTTGAACAGCCGAAATATTCCTATGCCCCCGGATAATATTCTGAAGAAGCAGGTGCTTGAGCAGCTGATTCTTGAGAATCTGCAATTACAGATGGGCCAGCGTGGCGGTATCCGTATTGATGACTGGACGTTGAATGACGCCATCAGCAAAATCGCCAAGCGAAATGGCATGTCCGTGGAAGCTTTCAGGAAAAATCTTGAATCCGACGGCCTGTCTTATGCCGACGCCCGGGAAGAGATCCGTCGTGAGATGATCATCAACCGTGTGCGTCAGCGTCAGATTGCCGAGCGCATTCAGATCAGTGAACAGGAAGTGGATAACTTCCTCAAGTCACCGGAAGGCCTGGCCAGCATGCAGATTGAGTATCGTCTGGGCCACATCCTGATTGCCACACCGGATAATCCAACACCTGAACAGGTTCGCGAGGCTGAAAAGAAAGCCAACAATATTGCGATCCAGCTCGATAAAGGTGCCAACTTTGCGGAAATGGCGATCACCCACTCCAGCGGCCAGAATGCCCTGAAAGGTGGTGATCTGGGATGGCGCTCTGCTGACCAGCTGCCCTCACTGTTTGCCGAACAGGCCCTGAAGATGAAAGACGGAGAAGTCTCTGCACCGATCCGCAGCCCTGGCGGCTTTCATATCTTCAAGCTGAACGACACGCGTGGTAATGAAAAGCATATGGAACAGCAAGTGCATGTTCGCCATATCCTGATCAAGCCCAACGAGATTCGCAGCGACCTGGAAGCCCAGATGCTGGCCAAGAGTCTTTACGACAAGATTGAGTCCGGACAGGACTTCGGTGAACTGGCCAAGGCATACTCTGATGACACCGGTTCTGCCCTGAATGGCGGTGACCTGAACTGGGTTTCTCCCAAATCTCTGGTCCCTGAATTCCAGAAAGCCATGAAAGATACACCACTGAAAATCGTCAGTGAGCCTTTCAAGAGTTCTTACGGATGGCACGTGCTGCAGGTTCTGGGCAAACGTAACTCAGACATCAGTAACCAGGTTCGCAGAAGCAAGGTTCGCGAAATTCTGGGCAACCGCAAGTTCGAAGAAGAACTGCAGGTCTGGTTGCGTGAAATCAGAGACCAGAGCTACGTAGAAGTTCGCCTCTGATTCAGAACTAGTCTCTGATGACAACCGCTTGAACTGACGCCCCGGACCTCCGGGGCGTTTAGTTTTTACACGCTCACAATTCATGCTCATGGCTGACTTATGACATCCAACTCATTCCCCAGACTCATCATCACCTCCGGAGAACCTGCAGGTATTGGACCGGACTTATGCCTTGAGCTAGCCAGTCATCCACTCCCGGCACAAATTATTGTTGCAGCAGACCCTGAGCTTCTGGCTGAACGCGCTCAGAGCCTGGGTATTGATGTGATGTTAAAAACATTCAATCCCGACGATCGAAATCCAGCTCCAGCAGGCACGCTTCTTGTTGCCCCCATAACTCTAAAAAAGTCCTGCACTGTGGGAGAACTTGATACTGGCAACAGTGCCTATGTATTGGAGATGTTGACTTACGCTGTTGAAAACTGTCAGAAGGGACTGTTTGATGCGATGGTGACTGCACCTGTGAGCAAAGAAGTCATCAACAATGCAGATATTCCTTTCAGTGGTCACACTGAATTTCTGGCCGAGAAGACGGACACTCAGAAAGTGGTCATGATGCTGGCTACGGAAGGTTTAAGAGTGGCTCTTGCTACAACTCACCTTCCACTGAAAGATGTATCTTCTGCCATTACCCAATCATCACTGGAAGAAGTCATCCGAATTCTGCAAAAAGACATGACGACAAAATTCGGCATTGAACAACCCAGAATTCTGGTCTGTGGTCTGAATCCCCATGCTGGTGAAGGAGGTCATCTGGGCACAGAAGAAATAGAAACCATTATTCCTGTCCTTGAAAAGCTCAACGAAGAAGGAATGAATCTGGTGGGTCCTTTACCTGCTGACACACTCTTCAACCCTAAATACCTTGAAAGTGCTGATGCGGTTTTGGCCATGTACCACGATCAGGGATTACCGGTTCTCAAATACAAAGGCTTTGGCAACGCCGTCAATATCACCCTGGGACTGCCCATCATTCGCACCTCGGTTGATCATGGCACAGCTCTGGATCTTGCGGGAACTGGCAAAGCGGACTCGGGCAGCTTGCTCACAGCAATATCCTATGCACTAGGTATGACTAATGAGAAATGATCAATAAGTGACTCTAAACGCACCAGCAGGACTTCTACAGATACGTAAGTATCGACTGCTTAAAGAGTCGTAAAACAGCAGCAATTCTTCCTATCAGAATAGCCCGGCAGATCTTGATAGCATCTTTCCAGCCACCAGCTACCGTTCAGCCACATTTAGATTTAGACAAAAAACATAAATCCAGCCAATGGTGTGGACTTATAACCTGATTAAGTTGATTGGGGTTTATAGTTTGAAAGGTGATCCTGAATATATTCACTAAGTGGTTTAGCGGTCCCTGTAACATGCAGGGTTTCATCCCTATTATCAAATAGCACAGGTGCATTTCCTGCTAAAGCAAATGCCAGCTGATTTGTCTCTAAAAAGATTTTAGAGTCATAGCAAAACACCCAGCCTACTTCTATCTCTAATACATCTTCATCCACTATAACAAGTTCATCATCTCCATTTTCAAACCGCTCGTTAATGAATTCTAGGACCATTGTTTTTGCCTCACTATACTCCACCACAATAAACCTCGACTAATTGTTCGTGTTTGTTCGCATAAACGCAGTACCAGACGATTTAATACCTGCACTTAGATCTTGAAGACCTCCGGTCTGTGGATCCAAGTATTTAATTACTCCCTTATCATTTACAGCATTAAAAACATGGGCTCCACCCTGTTTCCATTGCACATAAACGACACCGCGAGCACCATCACCTGACTTCAACAACATTGCGTCAACTTTTTTAAGTGGGATATAGCGGAAGATATCACCGCCATTCTGAGAAGCAAAATGCTCTTGCAGCTTAATAAGCCCACCAGGAACTGGCCCATCGCTAGGAAGCGCAGTCGCATAGCGTCCTTCCAATGCAACATCACCTACAACAACGCAGTTTACACAGTTTTCCGTTCGTCCCACTTTTGAACCATCTAAAGGCTTGTTAGCAAACTTTACACCCGGCGCATCACCGCTTGGAAGAAGGTTGTTTAAAATACTGTCTGCGACAACATTCCCAGCCTGAGCCTTACCACCACTAATTGGTCCCTGCCCCACCACTTTCAGAAGCTTTACACCCGCACCCATTGCTCCACCAGCACCCGCAGTCAGTCCTTCAACGGCCAGATCAGACAGTGGCGCAAAACTCTCCAAAAGGCTTTCATCCCCGGGATGGGTATCCGGGCGATAGGAATCCATGACCCTCTGCCCTTCACCGGTACGACCCTGTAACTGATCTATTCCCTTGTTCAGGGTTTCACCGGATACATAAGTACCTGCTGTCCACAGGGCTGCAGCCAAGGGCATATTGCCCACGCTTATGGCCATGACATCAGCGGTGACAAAACCAACGCCTTCTATGCCTGCCAGAATGATATGGGCGACGGCCGTTGCCCGGCTGGCCTTGATGGCATCTTTCCAGCCATCGACATTGCTGTACAAAAATAACCCTGTTGCCTGCAGTGTCCAGATTTCCTGGCCAAATTGCGCACCTGTCTCCTGCCACCTTTTCAGGACACTGTAATAATCATCCGAAGGATGTACCCCTTGCGAACATTGCGTCAGGAAACACGCCGCAGCCTTATAGCGATCCTGCTCTTCAGATGACAGACTCTCTATTTTCTGCCAGAGCCTACCCACTTCATTGGAGTGCAACTGCCGGTTATACCGATATTGTGCCTGGGCAATCTCCACGCCGGTTTCAGGGTAACCCTCGGTCATCTGGGCGGCTACTGCAGCTGCTACAGTGCTCAGAACTTCAAGCACTTTGGAATAGAGTTCTTCTTGCTCCTTGTGTGTCAGAGAAAATTTTTCTATCTCTGGTGGCTCAGGAGGACAAAATGAGTCCCAGCACTCATCAACATCAATCCAGTAGTCTGCAACTCGGCTCACCGCTTGAGCCGCTGCTCCTGCAGCCGCACCGGCCAGGGGCTTACCCTCTTTTAATAAACCATACGCCGCGCCTGTTGCTGCATGCAGTGCCACTTTTTCTGGACTGCCCTCTTGCCAGCCTTGTTGCTGGGCATGGCTACCCGCCCAATAATTCAATTGTGCCGCCAGCTCGGAATAAACTTCTGTTGTGGCGGCCGTTTCCAGTGATTTTCCCAGCGAACCTCCTTTAATGACTGATTCAGACACTGCCCTGGTCGGGACTCTCACCGCAGCATTGTGGATCTGCACGGCCAATGGCGCTTCGGGTGTCATGCTATAGGGCACATCAAACCCACCCATAAGTGCACCTGCGAGCACTTCTACGCCTACGGACTGGAGTGAACCTTTGGAAAACACCTCATCCATAGCCGCAGAAATATTGCCACCATGATTCACAATAGCCACAGAACTGCGTGCCACCAGTGATGAAAACGCCGCATTGGCTGCATTAGTCGCCATCAGGTTGGCACTGAAGCCAGCGGGCAGGAATGACGCACCCGCACCATAGGTAGCCACCGTGACCGCTGCCCCTATGACAATACCGGCCAGGGGCGACAAGCCGGACTGTTTTTGACGCCAGTTTTTATAGGAGGTTTCAATGGTCTGCCAGTGGGTATCGTTTTCCTTGACGGTGTTAAGCCAGGTCAACTCCGGATAGGCTGTGACCAACCGCTCCAGGGATTCGGCCAGACTTTCGCCCGTCACTATGCCGATCTGGGCTTCTACAGTCTGAACATTGATGTTAACTTCAGGTGCATCAATACGGGTATGAACAACATTCGTCCACTGCTGGCCACTGACCTTATGTTTGTTCCGAACCAACCCCTTACGACGAACTTCATCCTGTACAAAATGCGACTCTACTCCTGCCAGGGCAAGCCAGTGCTTTGCATTGAGGTCAATGCCCGTGCCCGCCTTCAGGTATGCGGCCTCAGATATCAGCGTTTGTGTATTGATTTGAATCCGTTCAGCCGCTTCCAGAAGCGTTGCACTCAACCGGGAATGATGCTCGGTGTGGACAGCGGTTCGCTTGCTTCCCACCCCTCTTTTCTTGCTGACAGTTTGCCACTCTTCTGCCTGCCGGGTTGCCAACAAGTGCAAGGCCAAAGCAGTAATGCTTATAGATTGAGCCTTAACTTGAGTACGGGTTAAAGAAACCGTACTTTCAGGGGCCTGAAAGCGAATAGGCTTGTCGGAATAAATCTCAGCATTTTCAATACGGATGTTGCCCGTTGACCTCAGAATGGTTCCCTGAGGGGTTGCGATGATATCGACAAAACCACCATCATCACTGGTCAGCACTCCCTCACCATGACCATTGAAGTAGAAGTTACATTGAGCCTGCTGGATAAAAAAAAGGGCAATAATAGCCAGCATCAGTAAATGAACGGCGATCGAAGGCCTGCACATCTGGCTTCCTTATAAGCATTTTATTGAGCCAGAGGTCAAAGTAGTGAAGATATTCACAAGTGTCCAACCAGCTTTACCACTGGTAGCCAAAAGGACTATCAACCGCTATCATAGCGCCCCCTCTATTGCTGGTTTAGTTTGTCAAAAGCATGGCTGAAATTCCCTACCACAAGGCCCGTAAACGATTTGGCCAGAACTTTCTGCACGATCACGGTGTCATTCAACGGATTATCCGTTCCATACACCCGAAAGCGGGCGACCGGATTGTGGAAATCGGCCCTGGTCAGGGTGCACTGACCGAGTATTTGCTGGGCGGCGCTGGACAGCTGGATGTTGTCGAACTGGACCGAGACCTGATCCCAACCCTGAAACTGAGATTTGGCTTAAACCCTGAATTCAGAATTCATGAAGGGGATGCGCTCAAGTTTGATTTTTCTTCCCTTATCAAGGAAGGGGAAACGCTCAGACTGGTGGGCAACCTGCCCTATAACATCTCTACCCCTCTGATCTTTCACCTGTTGGAATTCCAGGGAATGATCAGTGACATGTACTTCATGTTGCAGAAAGAAGTTGTGGAGAGACTGGCTGCTCAACCAGGCGAAAAGCACTATGGTCGCTTGGGCATCATGGCTCAGTATTACTGTAAGGTTGATAATCTGTTTGTAGTGGGTCCTGGCTGCTTTAAACCTGCCCCTAAAGTAGACTCTGCTATCGTACGACTTGAGCCTTATATGGAACTTCCTTATCCAGCCGATGACGTAAAGTTGCTGGAAAGAGTTGTTCGCGAGGCTTTTCAACAACGTCGCAAAACCATGCGCAACACGCTTAAAAAACTGATTTCCGCTGACGAACTGACAGAACTGGGCATAGATCCTGCCAGTCGTCCTGAAAAAGTAACCCTTCCCGAGTTCGTTTCTATCGCCAATTATCTGCACCAGAAATCGGCCGATTAAAGTTATACGACAAGGCAACTTGCATGCCTGCAAGTGAGTGAGTTACTACTATTAACAGGGAAAGACAGTTTCTAATGCTGTTGCAGAACAGACTGGCAATAAACCATTCACTCTGACTCCGCAACAGCAATCATCCGGTTAACGAAGAAAAGGATTATTTTTCGAACCGGCCAGTTGCCAGCCCTGAACAGAGCTGGTCACTGAGCATTTCAAAATAAAGATTTCCTAAATGAGTTGTAAGTTTAAAACCCACACCGTGGAGGCCAACCCATGTGTGCAGGTTCAGGAGATGATTGTTAATGACCGTTTATGCCGTAGGCGACATCCAGGGCTGTTATGAGCCTCTACGACGCCTGCTGGATAAAGTCCAGTTCAAGCCCGGCCGCGACCAGTTATGGGTGGCGGGAGACATGGTAAACCGTGGCCCAGACTCCCTGGCCACCCTGCGTTACCTGAAAAGTCTGGGCAGCAACTGTACAGCAGTGCTTGGTAATCATGACCTTCATCTTCTGGCCGTGGCTGCTAGAGTACGTCGAACCAAAAAGAAAGACACTTTTGGCCCCCTGTTAAGTGCTCCAGATAGTAACTCATTGATTGACTGGCTCAGACATCGCCCTTTGCTTCATCATGATGCCGAACGCCAAGTTACCATGGTTCACGCCGGTATCCCCCCTATCTGGACCCTCAAACAGGCCTGCCTGTATGCCCGTAAACTGGAAAAAGCCCTTCAAGGTGAAAACCATACTGAATTTCTGCAGTTCCTGTTCAAATCAGATACTGTTTCTTCCATGGAAGAAGCTTACACTCGCCGCGCAAAACTGAAATTGACGGCAGCCTATCTGACAAGAATGCGATTTTGTGACAAACACGGACGATTGGATCTGGATAACAAAACAGCTTCAGCCAGAAAAAAGTTTGCCCCCTGGTACAGCTTCCCTGACAGCCCTGTTTACAAGGAAAGAATTATTTTTGGCCACTGGGCAGCTCTTGAAGGCAACAGCCAACGCAAAAAGATTCACGCTCTGGATACCGGCTGTGTCTGGGGAAAATGCCTGACTGCTCTAAATCTGGACGATTACAGCACCACTTCTGTCGATTGCTGTTATCGTGATGTCTGACCATTTTGTCAGCCCTGTATCACACCCATGAGCTGCTTAGGATTTCTCACGAAATAACTTCCCGATTTACACACATATTCCACTAACCCTGTGCTTGTCGAAGGGTGGTGGAATTTGACTTCGTCAGACTCAGTCCAAACCGCTTTTAAGAAGGTATCAACAAGGAAGTTAACTTCAGACAAGCCTTAAGACCCTGATTACAGTGCAAAATTTCAACAATCCTCAGGACTTTTGTCACCTTTTTCTGATTTTGTCCCTTGCTTCGTATCAAGTTTCCCTAAGGTCTCGTACAATAGTCGCCGACAAAGCCATTAGCGCTATAAAGAAATCCCTATAGCGGACTCCGTTAAGAGCGGTATAACGCCACTGCATTGAAGCGCAATGGCTCTTCATTAAGAATTACAAAAGAAGCTACGGAACGGGCTAGATATGGCACGTAAACCAACAAAAACAGCCACATTTGTCTGGGAAGGCAAAGACAAGAGTGGACGGAAGGCCAAGGGAGAAATTCAGGGTACCAGTATTGCCCTGGTTAAGGCTGAACTCCGTAAGCAGGGAATCAATTCCGCCAAAGTCAAAAAGAAGGGTATGACACTGGGCACCAAGGGCGGCAAGATCAAGCCCATGGATATCGCCCTGTTCACCCGCCAGCTCGCCACCATGATGAAAGCAGGGGTGCCTCTGCTGCAAGCTTTTGATATCACCTCAGACGGTATTGAAAAGCCTGCCATGAAAGATCTGATTGGCAAGATCAAGAACGATGTCGCCGGCGGTACTACGCTTGCCGACTCTCTGAGAAACCACCCTCTTTATTTTGATGACCTCTACTGTAACCTGGTTGCCTCAGGTGAACAGTCCGGTTCTCTGGAATCATTGCTGGACAGAATCGCCACCTATAAAGAGAAAACCGAGGCACTGAAGGCCAAAATCAAGAAAGCGATGAAATACCCCATCGCGGTTGTGGGTGTTGCCATGATCGTAACGGGTATTCTGCTGGTCTATGTAGTGCCCCAGTTTGAGGAAGTTTTCCAGGGCTTTGGCGCAGAACTGCCAGCCTTTACCCAGCTGGTAATCGGAATTTCGGAAGTAGTCCAGAGCTCCTGGCACATGGCCATTGCCGCACTGGTGGTTTTTGGTTTCATGTTCAAAAAGCTGCTGCAAACCTCCAAAGCAGCTCGGGACCGAATGGACAGGATCGTTCTTAAGATCCCGGTAATCGGCACGATTCTCGACAAATCGGCGGTTGCCCGTTTTGCCCGAACACTTTCAACAACGTTTGCTGCAGGTGTTCCCCTGGTTGATGCGCTCGACTCGGTGGCCGGAGCCTCTGGCAACGTCGTATACTCCGATGCAACCCAACGGATCAAGGAAGACGTATCCAGTGGTCAGCAGTTGCAGTTCTCCATGAGAAACTCCGGCATATTCCCGGCCATGGCCGTTCAGATGGTAGCCATTGGTGAAGAATCCGGTGCCCTCGACGAAATGCTCGACAAGGTAGCCACCTTCTACGAGGACGAAGTCGACAACATGGTAGACGGCCTCACCAGCTTGATGGAACCTTTGATCATGTCTGTACTGGGTGTACTGGTAGGTGGCCTGATCATCGCCATGTACCTGCCTATCTTCCAGCTGGGTTCTGTGGTGTAGAGAATCTAGCTAACCATAACAACACAGGATGAATATTCGTGTTGTTATGGCAATTTCGACTCTATTCATACCTTTTTCTCAATCCTTTCGAGCATGCACTTACTACGAAAATCAAGTAGAGTAAGGCCATAAAACAGCATGAGCTAAAGTGTCGCTGACATCGAATGAAAAACGCGTTTCTAAACCTGCAATAGCGGCACTTTCATATTAAAAAACCGGACTTATTCACTAATGGCACTCCTAGAACTGCTGCAATCATCACCCACTTATTTTTTCATTACACTGACTATTGTTGGTCTGCTCGTAGGTAGCTTTCTGAATGTAGTCATTCTTCGCCTGCCCGTCATGATGGAGCGCCAGTGGAAACTGGAATGCCTGGAAGCTCTGCACCCGGATAAGGTGCCTTCCGAGATGGAGCCTTATAACCTGATCAAACCGGACTCCACCTGCCCAAGCTGTGGTCACAAAATCAAGCCCTGGGAAAACATTCCGGTACTGAGTTATCTTTTCCTGAAAGGTCGTTGTTCTTCCTGTAAGACTTCTATTTCTGCCCGCTATCCAACCATTGAAGTTATTTCTGCCCTGCTGACGGTTTCAGTGGGTATCTATTTCGGGGCTACTCTCCAGACTGTTTTATTGTGTTTTATGGTTTGGGCACTGCTGGCGCTGACCATGATTGATCTGGATACCCAGTTGCTGCCAGACAGTATTACCTTGCCCCTGCTCTGGTTAGGCTTACTGGCAAATAGTTTTGGTTTGTTTGTACCTTTGCAGGATGCCGTGTTTGGCGCCGCTGCAGGCTACCTGTCACTGTGGTCAGTTTACTGGCTATTCAAGCTGCTGACTGGCAAAGAAGGTATGGGCTATGGCGACTTCAAGCTTCTGGGTGCTCTCGGAGCCTGGATGGGATGGCAGATGCTGCCCCTGATCATTCTGCTCTCCTCTCTGGTAGGAACGGTTGTGGCTGTTGTCCTGATTATCCTTAAGAAACAGGAACGCAGTAATCCTATTCCTTTCGGCCCTTACCTGGCGGCAGCCGGCTTTATCGCCCTGCTCTGGGGCGAGATGCTGGTGCAATCCTATCTGCAGATCATGGGGCTGTAAGTAGATTATGAGTAAGCTGGTTATTGGAGTAACAGGTGGGATTGGCAGCGGAAAAACAGCTGTAACGGACTACTTTTCCAGTCTGGGTATTACTGTTGTTGATGCGGATCAGACGTCACGTGTTGTTGTTGAACCCGGTCGACCTGCGCTGGTAAAAATTGCCCAGCGCCATGGTCAGGATATTCTCACCGACGAAGGAACCCTTGATCGAAGAAAACTCAGGGACATTATTTTTAATGACGACAGTGAACGTGTATGGCTGGAACAACTACTGCACCCGCTGATTCGTGACCAGATTGTTCAGGATCTGGAAGCATCTGAATCTCCCTACACAATAATGGTATCTCCACTGCTGGTAGAAACGGATCAGCATGTTCTGACGGACCGGATTCTGGTTGTGGATGTACCAGAAGATGTTCAGCTGGCAAGAACCATGAGCCGAGATGGAATGAGTGAAGAACAAACTCGTGCCATTATGGCTAAACAGGCTTCCAGGGATCAGAGACTGGCTAAGGCCAACGAAGTTGTTGATAACAGCGGCTCCCTTGAGCAGCTGTTTCATCAACTGGATCGCATTCACCAGACCTACCTGGGTTTGGCAAACGCATAAGCCATATTGGGTGTTGCATCCTGAAGCCCGAGTTTGACCAACCGGGCTTCGATGGCGAACGGTGTTCTTTCCAGAGTTTCCGCCATCTCTTTAGTGCCCAGTCCATTCTGAAAGTCCGCTTTCAATTGCTCATCTTCTTCCTTGCTCCAGGGCTTTCCCGCCCGTCCAGTCAGTCCACTCTTAACCGTTTGAAGGTTCCTAGAAATCAGGTTACTTTTTCTTCAGATAGACACAGGGGAACCCCTCTTCCTATAATATGGTCTATAAATAGACTGTTAACAGATGGAGACAATAATGGAAATTCAAACGCTCAGTTATTTAAAGCAGAACGCAGCAAAGCTTGACCTTGAAGACGGGCCTCTTCGTATCACCCAGCATGGATTACCCGTCTACCGAATCTATTCCGAACAAGAGGCCCAGATGAGAGATGAAGGCATTGCTTTGCTTAAACTGTGCCTGATGGCTGAAAGCGATATCAGAGAAGAAAAAACAATGACCCCTGAAGAAGCTCTGGAGCGTCTGAAGAGTGAGTAGCATTACGCTGGAAATTACTGAAACAGGATTTCAAACGTTAACCAACCTCAACCAATATATGCAGTCTTTTCTAGTATTTTCCAATCCTGAAATGAGCCTGAAGGCAGGTACTACTACCTAACCCTCGGCTTGTCGCTCATGAACTAATTGAAACAGGATTTCTCTGGCTTGTTGCAGCTTTCTGGCCGCTTCATTATCGGTCATGGCTTCCGCTTTGTCCTTTAGTTGGTCCAGTGTAATCCCTTCTTTCAGGTACTGTTCTGGTTCCTTCAGTGACAGGAACTTTTCGTAAGGGGTCATCATGTTTTCATAGCG
>NZ_LASA01000033.1 GCF_001562015.1 Endozoicomonas arenosclerae
GCCATC
Organism: Endozoicomonas arenosclerae; assembly: GCF_001562015.1. GTDB lineage: Bacteria > Pseudomonadota > Gammaproteobacteria > Pseudomonadales > Endozoicomonadaceae > Endozoicomonas_A > Endozoicomonas_A arenosclerae. The sequence goes on from NZ_LASA01000033.1 coordinate 7, forward strand.
CAGTTATGCTGGTGAAACATTTAAATGGGTAGAACACAGTTATGATCACGGCAGTGATTACCGAGCAGTCATTGATATCAGTGGTTGCAATTTGGAGAAGCGTAGTGACCAGCCCTCAACAGAAAAAGAAGATGATTGGACATATTCTTTCAGTCTCAAAGGAGCTACCGCAACCAAGGTTTTCAGTCGAAGCAGAGCTGATATCAAGCCTAGTTACAACCTCAGGCTGAATGACTATATGTTGCCTGACGATGTCAAAACTGCACCAACACTCTATATCAGAAACGTCACTATCAGCGAAGGTGAGAGTGGCCAGGACAAGATAACCGTCGAGGTCAGAGAAGGAGAAAGCTGGCAGGGTGCTTATAATTGCCCGGCTACTGCTTTAACGATACACCAGACCTTTATGTGCCCAAAGGAAAACTAATACTTAAAATAAAAGAGCCACTCTCTTGGAGTGGCTCTCGTATACCAGCAGTAACCTGACAGTAGTTAAATATCGAGGTTTGCCACATTCAGAGCATTAGACTCAATGAAGTCTCTGCGAGGCTCAACCTGATCCCCCATCAATGTATTAAAAATCTGGTCAGCACCAATAGCATCTTCAATTGTCACTTTCAGCATCCTGCGCACGTCTGGATCCATTGTGGTTTCCCAGAGCTGTTCAGGGTTCATTTCACCCAGTCCCTTATAGCGCTGAATGTTGTGACGCTTGGTAGACTCTGTCATCAGCCACTCCAGACCTTCTTCGAAGGTTTCTATAGCCTTTTTACGCTCACCTTTCTGTATGAACGCAGACTCTTCCAATAACCCCTGCAGCTTGGAACCCAACTGTTTGATTTTGTTGTAATCACCCGATCCAAAGAAGTCTACATTCCAGGTGTACTCTGTGGGTACACCATGAGAAACGATAGTGACTTTAGGCAACCAAACCTGATGTTCACGATCTTCAAACAGTTCAAAGCTCATGGTTCGACCCGCTAATTTCAGCTCTTCAATGCGGGCATTCAGAGCGTCCAGCCAGGTCTGCATTGTGCTTTGATCTTTCAAGTTTTCTTCAGAGACTGCATCCATATAGATCATTTCTTTCATGATCTCGGAAGGATAAACCCGGGACAAGCGATCGATAGTAGCTATGACTTTTCTGTACTCTTTAACCAGAGATTCCAGAGCCTCATCACCAATGCCAGGAGCATTCTCATTAACATGCAGAGTGGCGCTTTCCAGGGCAGACTGAGTCAGGTAATCATCCAGTGCAACATCGTCTTTCAGATACTGTTCCTGCTTGCCTCTTTTCACTTTATAGAGAGGAGGCTGAGCAATGTAGATATAACCGTTTTCAATCAGCTCAGGCATCTGACGGAAGAAGAAAGTCAGCAGCAGGGTACGGATGTGAGAACCGTCGACATCCGCATCGGTCATGATGATGATGTTGTGATAGCGGAGTTTTTCAATATTGAATTCAGTCCGACCAATTCCACAACCCATGGCCGTAATCAGGGTACCTACTTCCTGGGAAGAGAGCATCTTGTCAAAGCGGGCCTTCTCAACGTTCAGGATCTTACCTTTCAGAGGCAGGATAGCCTGTGTTTTACGGTTACGTCCTTGCTTGGCAGAACCACCCGCAGAGTCACCCTCCACTATGTAGAGTTCGGACAGTGCAGGGTCTTTTTCCTGACAGTCTGCGAGCTTTCCGGGTAACCCAGCTATATCGAGAGCCCCTTTTCTCCGTGTCATCTCACGGGCTTTACGGGCGGCTTCACGAGCTCTTGCTGCATCGAGCATCTTGTTCACAACAGCCCGGGCTTCCTGAGGGTTTTCCATCAGGTAGTCAGCAAGATAGCTACTCATTTCCTGCTCGACCGCTGTTTTAACTTCAGAAGAAACCAGCTTGTCTTTAGTCTGGGATGAGAACTTGGGATCAGGGACTTTAACCGAAATAATGGCTGTCAGACCTTCACGAGCATCATCTCCGGAGGTTGATACTTTCTGATTCTTGGCGAAACCTTCTCGCTCAATATAAGAGTTCAGGTTTCGGGTGAGGGCTGCCCTGAAGCCAGCCAGGTGGGTACCACCATCACGCTGGGGAATATTGTTGGTAAAACAGTAAATATTTTCCTGGAAGCCATCGTTCCACTGGAGAGCCACTTCAACACCAATTCCGTCTTCTCTGACTTTGGTGAAGTGGAAAACCTTGTTGATATTGGTCTTATTCGTATTCAGGTATTCAACAAAGGCACTGAGACCACCGTCGTAACGGAACTCATCTTCTTTACCGGTTCTCTCATCAATCAGTCGGATAAATACGCCAGAGTTAAGGAATGAGAGCTCTCTGAGGCGTTTTGCCAGAATATCGTAGCTGAACTGGATGTTGGAGAAAGTCTCTTCTGAAGGCACGAAATGAACTTCTGTACCGCTTCGTTCAGTTTCTCCAATGACTTTCATCGGTTCTTGTGGAACACCGTGAGAATAGATCTGTTGGTTCACCTGACCACTTCTGCGAATCGTCAGCTTTAACTCTTTCGAGAGAGCGTTCACCACAGATACACCTACACCATGAAGGCCACCAGAAACCTTGTAAGTGTTGTCGTCAAATTTACCGCCGGCATGGAGAACGGTCATGATAACTTCGGCCGCAGAAACGCCTTCTTCTTCATGAATATCAACTGGGATACCACGGCCATTATCACGAACAGTGATGGATTCATCAGGGTGAATAATGACAGCAATCTCATCACAGAAACCTGCAAGAGCTTCATCTATAGAGTTATCTACGACCTCAAACACCATGTGATGAAGGCCAGTGCCATCATCTGTATCGCCTATGTACATCCCTGGGCGCTTACGTACTGCATCCAGGCCTTTCAGCACTTTAATATTGGACGCATCGTAATTTTGTTCACTCATACTCTTTCTCCAGCGATTCAGTCTGGCGAATCTCACGCCCAGATTCCAAGTTCACAGATCCCTGTTTCACGTGAAACACTTTAAGATCAATTTCAGGTTCCCAGCAGTCCAGCAGGGAGCCCGTCTCAACACAGGTAATAAATACCTGACTTTGCATATTCTGTAATATTTTGCACATGGCTTTCCTATGAGGAGCATCCAGCTCTGACGGCAGATCATCCACAAGGAAAATGCACTGACTATTGGTTGCTTTAGAAAAAAGATAACCCTGCGCCAGTTTTAACGCACAAACTACTAACTTTAGCTGACCACGTGACAATATATCGACGGCATTACTGCCTTCCAGCCGAACGCGAATATCCGCTCTTTGTGGTCCAGATTGTGTATACCCAGTCTGAAGGTCTCGCACTGCACTTTCTTGTAAAACTTCAGCCAGGGAGCGTTCCTTATCCCATCCTCTGTAATAGCTGATTTTGATATCAGCCAGATCAGTAAGCTGACTAAGGACGTCCTGGAAAATGGGTGTCAGTTGATCAAAGTATTGCTGTCTGAGCTGATCTACTGCCTCAGATGCTCTTACCAGTTCTGCATCCCAGACTGACAGCTGAGATGACAAGGAAGAACCCGTTATTTTACCATGACGAAGCAAACTGTTCCGCTGTTTAAGTGCCTTTTGAGCTCTCTTCCAGAGTGGTAGAAATTCACTATGTTTCACGTGAAACACCCCCCAATCCAGAAATTGCCTTCTCTGCTTAGGAGAACCTTCAAGTAATTTGAAAGTATCTGGATTGATAATCTGGAGCGGTAACAGCTTGGCCAGCTCTGAAGTTGACTTCAGTGTTTCTCCAGCCACACGGATTTGAAAATACTCATCTTCAATGTCTCTGGAAACACCAACAGGAATTAATCGATCATTACTGGTTTGCACCTGGGCAAAGACCGTACACTTTCGATGCTTGTGTCGAATAACAGGTTTGAGTCTGGCACTGCGAAATGATCTTGCCAAACCCAGAAGATGAATAGACTCAAGAATGCTGGTTTTCCCGCTGCCATTAAGACCATAGAGAATATTAATGTCAGGGGAGGGAGAGAAGGTAGCGGATGCCAGGTTCCTGACATCCTTGATCATCAGCTTGTGAATAGTCATCAGTCACAGCAACTCACAGGAATGATGCTATTCATCGAAACCGACGGCAGAAGAGCCTTTAATGATGGAAGTTGATCCTTCATTAAAGTCTCATAGGCATAACAACATAGGTGGAATCACTGGTATCTGACTCTTCCAGCAGGGCACTACTGTTTGGATCAGAAAGTGTGATTTTCACGGACTCTCCTGAAATCACTGACAGTACATCCAACAGATAACTCACGTTGAAGCCAATTTCCATAGTTTCACCGTGGTAAGCCAGACTGATCTCTTCTTCAGCTTCTTCCTGTTCTGGATTATTAGCCATAACCTTGAGCATGCCATCAGAAAGAATCAGGCGAATGCCGCGATACTTTTCGTTAGACAGAATAGATGCTCGCTGAAAGGCCTGACGGAGCTCCTGACGATCACCAATAATGATCTTGTCACCACCACGAGGGACAACACGATCATAATCAGGGAATTTGCCGTCTACCAATTTGGAGGTAAACATAAAGTCGCCGGTTTTAGCCCGGATATGATTGGCACCCAGAGAAATATGTACCATTTCATCACCTTCAGTCAGAAGGCGAGCCATTTCCAGAATGCCTTTACGGGGCACGATGACTTGGTGACGATCTTGCTGATTAATATCCGCATCTACAGTACACATAGCCAGACGGTGACCGTCGGTAGCGACAGAACGCAATGTATTCTGACTGACTTCAATCAGCATACCGTTAAGGTAATAACGAACATCCTGCTGCGCCATGGCAAAACCAGAGCGGTCAATTAGTCGACGTAAACGGGTCTGACCAATAGTAAAGGTCATAGAGCCCGCTTCTTCTTCAATGCTCGGGAATTCATTAGCAGGCAGAGTAGACAGCGTAAAGCGTGAACGTCCGGCTTTAAGCTTCACTCGCTGTTCATCCTGAGAAAATTCAATCAAAGCATTTTCAGGCAGGGATTTACAGATATCCATCAGCTTTCTGGCTGGAACTGTAATCTCGCCACCTTCAGACACTTCATCCAGGGTGACTCTGCCCACCAGCTCTACCTCCAGGTCAGTACCTGTCAGAGAGAGTTGATCACCGTCCACCACCATCAGGACGTTGGACAATACAGGTAGAGTCTGTCTGCGCTCAACAACGCCAGCCACCAATTGCAGTGGCTTGAGCAATGCTTCCCGATTAATGGTAAATTTCATCGCTTTCCTTTCTCTTGGCTAGCCGAAAGAAAGTCCCTGTGACTTTCTTCCTTAATTCAATAAATATCTCTCTGTTGAAACTGAACCCTATCAGCTGGTCAGGGATCTCAACAGATTCTTGTAGTCATCACGGATTTCACCGTCTTCATCCACCAGCTCTTTCACCTTGCGACAGGCGTGCAGAACGGTAGTATGATCACGTCCACCATACGCATCACCAATTTCAGGCAAACTATGGCTGGTCAGCTCCTTGGAAAGAGCCATGGCTATCTGTCTGGGACGTGCCACTGAACGGCTACGTCGCTTAGAGAGGATATCCGCGACTTTAATCTTGTAGTACTCTGCCACTGTTCGCTGAATATTATCAATACTGACCTGTTTGTCTTGTAACGCCAGCAAATCCTTCAAAGATTCCCTGATCAGATCAATATCAATTTTGCGTCCCATAAAATGAGCACTGGCTATAACTCTTTTCAAAGCGCCTTCCAGTTCACGAACATTGGAACGGATACGCTGAGCGATAAAGAAAGCGGCTTCGTGGGGTAAATCCACTTTCTGCTGTTCAGCTTTCTTCATCAAAATAGCAACACGGGTTTCCAGCTCTGGGGGCTCAACAGCAACGGTCAAACCCCAACCAAATCGGGACTTCAAACGTTCTTCTACACCATTAATCTCTTTGGGGTAGCGGTCACAGGTGAGAATCATCTGCTGTCCACCCTCAAGCAGGGCATTAAAAGTATGGAAAAACTCTTCCTGGGAACGCTCTTTACCGGCAAAGAACTGGATATCATCAATTAATAAGGCGTCAACTGACCGGTAATACCGTTTGAAGTCATTAATAGCATTCAATTGCAGCGCTTTTACCATATCGGCTACGAAACGTTCAGAATGCAAATAAACGACTCTGGCATTACGATTTTGACGAACCAGGGAATTACCCACAGCATGCATAAGGTGGGTTTTACCTAGACCAACACCGCCGTATAAAAATAACGGATTGTATGCCGCACCCGGGTTTTCAGCGACTTGTCGAGCTGCTGCAAGCGCCAACTGGTTAGATTTACCTTCAACAAAAGTGTCAAAGGTAAAATGAGCATTCAGTGAGCTATTGTGTTTTATTGAACCTTCGACTTCTATTTGTCGGCCTGGTGCAGGCTCTTCAGGTTCAGTTACGATACTTCTGGCAGAGTCCTCTTTAACTTTCAGAGGATTAACCTTTTTCTGAATGACAGGAGGCTCTATAACAACAGGCGCTTCCTGTTGAACGGGTACCTGTGAAGAACCGGATGAAGCTTCATTAAGGCTGGACACTAGCCCCCTTGTCACCACTTTCTTTTCTTCAGTAGCAGGTCTAACGGTTTCTGTCTGGACTGGCCTGCTTACAGGTGGAGATACCCTGCGGCTAAGAGACTGGGGACGACGATTCGAAACAGCCAGAGCAACGGCTGGAGACTGGCCATCCGTCAATTCATCAAGAATCTCTTCTACGCGAGGCAAAAACTTTTCTTTTACCCAGTCAGCGACAAAGCGGTTTGGAGCCAGCAGGCAAAGGTCATGCTCATCACCCATCACTTTTAATGGGCGAATCCAGGTATTGAACTGCTGTGAGGACAATTCATCTTGAAGTAAGTCCACACACTTTTGCCAGAGCTCTAGGGGCACAGGCGCTCTCCTGAAAATGGGTGACATGGAAGTCAGTCAGCCTGCCTGCTGGTCGACTTCTCTAAAGGCAGGAAACAGAATCTGTCCAGAAACACTTACCCTTCCACAGCTGAGCAATGCAGAAATGCGGTAAGAATAAGCTAAAAAACAGCTTCAATTGTATCCTTTCAGGGAAAAGTTATCCACACCTTAAATTTTCGCCACACCATAGCTTAAAACCAATAATATCTATATTTATCAAATAGTTAGTTATAAAAAAGTGCGTATAGGGGCGCTACAAACAATCAAAAAATAATGTGGAAAAGGCTGTGTTGGGAGGGGGTAATGAATACTGACTGAGCTGTGTATAAGTAGCCCTGATTTTCTGGCTGTGAATAAAGTGCCAACTTATACACAAGCTGTTTGCAGAAAGAGAACAGCATAATCGCTCATTTTCTACACAATCACACACAAGGTTGAAGGTAGAGAACTGCTGGCTTTATACGACTTATCCACACAAAAAGAGTTGCCTTATATCTATAGTAAAAACAAAACAACATTACTCAAGTACATATGTACTATATATATTTCATATTTACTCTTTCCTATGAGTCAGTGAATTGTTAAACAGGGCTGTATTGACAGAAAGTGGATTCCTTTCACGCCTATATATAGCCAGAGTAATTTCACTTATAAAAATGCACTTTCTTACTAGCCTTTTTGGATATCCTCAGCCAGCTGCCAGAGCCCTAGGGATTTGACCTTTAGTGCCAACGGCAAACTCTTGACAAATGCAAATTGACGCTAATCCCTCAATTACTTAGAATGCCCGTCTTTTTGTAAATCGATAAAACGAGTAACGTCATGAAAAGAACATTCCAACCCAGCAATCTGAAGCGCAAACGTAGCCATGGTTTCCGTGCACGTATGGCAACCAAAAACGGTCGTGCGGTTATCAACCGTCGTCGTGCCAAAGGTCGTAAGCGTCTAGCCGCCTGATTTGGATTGACAGGTGAGCTTCGCTTTTGGTCGCGATCTGCGACTTTGCTCAGCAGCTGATTTTAAGCAGGTTTTCGACCATACGGATATCAAGGTCAGCAGTCGTCATTTGCTGATACTGGCTTGTGAGAACGAGCTGGACCACCCCCGCTTGGGGTTGGTGATTGCCAAGAAAAATATCCGTAAAGCCACCGGCCGTAATCGAGTCAAACGGCATATCCGGGAAACCTTCCGCCTCCATCAGGAGGAACTGGGAAACCTGGATATTGTTGTTCTGGCCAGAAGAGGCCTGGGTGAGCTGGAAAGCTGCGATATGAATAAACTGCTCGCCAACCAATGGTTTAAACTGGCCAGACGTAGGAATGAGCGGAAGGTTTCTGAACAGCCATGAGCTGAAATACATTGGTATTTCCATGGTCATTCAGTCAACCATAGCCTGAAGCAGGCACTCTATGGAGCTGCGTGACAGTGGAGGTAGTGATATTACCTCCAGTCACTCTTCAGAAGGCCAGTCATACTGTCTCACACAAATCAGCCGACCGTTTCCTGTCGATTCGGTACAGACAGAGTAAAACCGACATGACCAGACCTGTGATGAACTTTCTCAAGCTTTTGCCCAGACGCATCGCTATGGGGTTGATCAAGGTATACCGTTACTGCTTGAGTCCAATCATGGCCAGGCATTGTCGCTTTTATCCCAGCTGTTCCAGCTATGCTCAGGAAGCGCTCGAACATCATGGTTTTCTGAAAGGCAGTTTTCTGACCTTGAAACGACTGCTGCGTTGCCATCCCTGGCATCCAGGAGGTTTTGATCCGGTGCCCGCTCCCTCTGACAAGCAACACCGGTCATCAGACGATCATATTCATCACCAAGACTCTTTGGCTCGGACATCATGGATCTGCAAAGAACACTCTTGATAGGTGCTATAGCCGTTGTTGGTGTACTGACACTTCAGCAATGGAATGAAGATTACAATCAGACCCGGCCGGCCAGCGAAGCTGTTGTGGCTAATGTCTCCACTTCCCAAAGTGGTTCTGATTTACCCACTATCACGTCTACGTCATCTTCCTCCCCTGAAATTCTGGACTCCAAGGTTCAGACAACGGGCCAACTGATTAGCGTCAAGACCGATACTCTGGACGTTCAGATTGACCCAGCCGGTGGTGACATCATCGGACTCAGCCTGCCAAAATACCCTGCCTGGCTGCCTGAAGATGGCGAAAAAGCAACACCATTCCAGTTGCTCGTTAACAGGTCTGACTGCACACCTGGAGACGTAACCTGTGTCTACACCGCACAGAGCGGTCTGATCACTACTGACGGTCCTAAAAACGACCAGAATCACCGACCTCTCTATAGCTCTGAACAGACAAGCTATACATTGCCAACCGGGCAGGATCAGTTGATCGTTAAACTGACCCGTAACGAAGGCGATGTTCAGGTGACCAAACGCTATACATTTGAGCGTGGCACCTATGAAGTCGCCATGGCCTATGACATTGAAAACAACAGTGACAAGGTTTGGCGGGATACCTTCTACGCTCAGCTGAAGCGTGACGGTTCTGAAGATCCCAGCTCTGTGAACTCCAATGCTCCGATGAACACCTATCTGGGTGCCGCGGTGCGTTCCATTGACGAGCCATACAAAAAGCTGCCTTTCGATGACTTCAAGAAAGAAACCTTCAAGGAAAGAGTTGACGGTGGTTATGCTGCCATTCTTCAGCACTACTTTGTAAGCGCATGGGTGCCCAGTCAGAACCAGCCTCACACCTACTACACGCAAGTATCACGTAACAATGAATACTTCATGGTCGGTTTCTATAACGACCCACTGGTAGCGAATCCAGGTGAGAAGGTTTCGACCGGTGCAACTCTGTACTCTGGTCCTAAGGATCAGCCTGTACTGAAGAATCTGGCCGATGGCCTGCAGCTGACCATGGACTTTGGCATTCTGTGGTTCCTGGCCCAACCTCTGTTCATACTGCTTCAATTTATCCATTCTCTGGTGGGTAACTGGGGTTGGTCCATCATTCTGCTGACTGTCTGTGTAAAAGCGGTATTCTACCCGTTGAACCAGGCCAGCTTCCGTTCTATGGCTAAAATGCGCAAGCTGGGGCCAAAGATGCAGGAGCTGAAAGAGAAGTTTGGTGACGATCGCCAGAAGATGTCCCAGGCCATGATGGAGATGTACAAGAAGGAGAAGGTCAACCCAATGGGTGGCTGTCTGCCGATTCTTGTACAGATGCCGGTATTCATTGCTCTGTACTGGGTACTGCAGGAATCTGTTGATCTGCGCCAGGCTCCATGGTTAGGCTGGATTCAGGATCTGTCCCAGATGGACCCATACTTCATTCTGCCTCTGATCATGGGTGCTTCCATGTTCATTCAGCAGATGCTGAACCCGACACCACCTGATCCTGTTCAAGCCAAGGTGATGAAGCTGATGCCTGTGATCTTTACGGTATTCTTCCTGTGGTTCCCTGCAGGTCTGGTACTGTACTGGGTAACTAACAACACCCTGTCCATTATTCAGCAATACTTCATTACCAAGAAGATTGAGAAAGAAGGCTCCTGAGCCTGAAGTCTCATACAAAAAACGGACCTTTACGGTCCGTTTTTTTATGGTTGAGATGTCATCCAGTCTGATTTATCACACTGACGTGGCAGGATTTTCACTGTTCATCAAAACCTTCATGACAGGCTTCAGAGCTCTGTCCAGACAGTACTCACCAAATCCTCTGGAGCGAACTACATCACCTTCAGAAGTTTTAAGGTTATAGTGAGTCTTACCTTTGACGACAGAAGTGCCTCTTTCACCTACGGTTTTCTTTGTAGGGTTTGTGATCTTGTCATGAGAGCCATCACGGATAGCCCGGTTAACAGTGCTTTCTAAAAGTCTTCCTGTTGTGTGTCTTCTCACCATACGTCCAAAGCGACAAATACCTTCAGCAATATTCCCTAGTAAAGCAGCAATGGTTGATCCAATGGTAGCAAGGCTTGGCATACTGATATTCAGGCTCATAGATAAGTTCCCCCGATAAATGATTTGAGTTGAAGACTGTATCTTTCTATTCATTCGTTGTGACTGACCAGTATGTTGGTAATACTGACGTCCCAAGTACTTGACGGCCATAGCGCCTGTTTCTCCCATGGATTAGACTACGCGATCATTTTTCTCATCCAGTAATCGCGTTATGTCTGACCTCAGTGAACTTCATAAAGACACCATTGCAGCTCAAGCTACCGCTCCCGGTAGGGGTGGGGTGGGTATCATTCGTGTGTCCGGCCCTGAGGCACTTCGAGTGGCCAGAGACATTCTGAAAATTGAACCTAAGCCTCGCTATGCTCATTACGGTCCGTTTCATGACGAGAAAGATGAAGTTCTGGATGAAGGCCTGGCTCTCTATTTTCCTAATCCCAATTCTTTTACTGGTGAAGATGTAGTTGAGTTCCAGGGACATGGCGGCCCTGTGATCCTGGATATGCTGCTGAAGAGGATCAATGCCCTGGGTATTCGTCTGGCCAACCCGGGAGAGTTTTCTGAAAGAGCGTTCCTGAACGATAAAATGGATCTGGCCCAGGCCGAAGCTATTGCTGACTTAATCGACAGTACATCAGAGCAGGCTGCAAAATCTGCCTTGAGATCACTTCAGGGAGCCTTCTCCAGACGAGTCAATGAACTGGTTGAATCTCTCATTGAATTGAGAATTTATGTGGAAGCGGCCATCGACTTTCCGGAAGAAGAGATCGACTTCCTGGCTGACGGCAAGGTAGCTGGAGATCTGAGAGGCATTATCAGTAATCTGGCACAAGTGATGAGAGAAGCCGGTCAGGGTGCCATCCAGAGAGAAGGGATGACCGTAGTTATTGCTGGCCGTCCCAATGCCGGTAAATCCAGTCTGCTTAATGCATTGTCTGGACGCGACTCAGCCATCGTAACGGATATCGCCGGTACTACTCGAGATGTTCTGCGAGAGCATATCAATATCGATGGTATGCCTTTGCATGTTATTGATACCGCAGGTCTGCGTGAAACAGACGACAAGGTAGAACAAATCGGTGTGGAGAGAGCCTTCAAAGAAATTGAAGATGCCGACCGTGTGTTACTGATGGTTGATGGCTCGACAACGAATGCAACGGATCCTCATGATATCTGGCCAGAATTTGTTGACCGCCTCCCCTCCCGTGAAAAACTCACTGTGATTCGTAACAAAATTGATCTGACAGGCGAAGAGGCGGGCGTAGAGGACGTTTCTGGTGTTCCCCTGATCAAGGCGTGTGCTATGAGAGAACATGGCCTGGACGCCCTCAGAGAGCATTTGAAGGCCTGTATGGGATATGAGGGGGCTATGGAAGGTGGATTCTCGGCCCGTCGCAGACATCTTGACGCCTTACGCAGAGCAGAAGAGTTTCTGGACAACGGTAAGAAGCAATTGGAATACATGGGCGCAGGGGAGTTGTTAGCGGAAGACCTCCGCCATGCTCAAAAAGCATTGGGTGAGATTACCGGAGAATTCTCCAGCGATGATCTGCTGGGCCGAATCTTCTCTTCGTTCTGTATTGGCAAGTAAGCTTTTTCAGAGATTCAATTTCGAAGCACCGTAGACACCCTGTATGACAAGCTGGGTACCGATCACTGCCAGAATCAGCCCCATCATTCGACTGATTACTTTTACAGCGCTTTCTCCTATGTAGTGGAGAAAGCGTTCACCTGAAAGAAAAAACAGACAACTGATGCCACAGAGCACCCCAAAAACGGTGATACATATGATTACTTCAGGGATGCCTTTGCCTGTCGCAAAATTCATTGCTGTTGCAATCGTTCCTGGCCCACCCAGAATGGGAACAGCAAGCGGACTGATAGCAATGCTGACATGAGGGTGATCCAGGCTTCTCTGATTATCTTCGACACTCGGAGTATGCAACTCTGAGTTATTGCCCGACAGCATGTCCTTGCCAATCAGGAATACCAGAATACCCCCGGCAATTCTGAAAGCCGGGAGTGTGATGCCAAAAAGACTGAAGATCACATGTCCCAACAGGCAAAATAGACTGACAATGACAAAAGCCAGAAAGTTGGATTGTATGGCGATTTTTCGCTTTTCGGCCGGCTCAATCCCATGGGTTAAACCCAGAAAAATAGGGGTATTGGCAATGGGGTTCATGATGGCAAAGAAGCCAACAAAGACAGTGGCTGCAAAAGATAAGAGTTCTGTCATTTTCAAGCCGGAGAACAGACAATAAGGCTCAAGAATAGATCAGAACGCACTTTTCATCAGAACATAGCGTATAGCTACTCTTCCGCGCCTGTCAGCGATGCTTTCAGACTATCCAGCCAGGCATCAATGCGTTTCTGGTTCGCCCCAAGATCGGAATAGCCGTAACTGGAGCGGGAATAGATCGCCAGAGTACTGCTGTTTTCTCCCTGGCTGTAAAAGCGTACCGTAATGGTGTCCGGATAACCCATAAATGGGGTTCTCTGGACGTAATCAATTTGCCGACCATCCTGACTGGTCCTAATCACTTCCACTTTTTCCTGACTTTGTGCAACTTCAGAAAACTGTTTCTGAAGTTCTTCTACGCTCATGTCCAGAACAGGACTGACCAAGTGAGGGCTGGCAGAGAACTCGCCTTTAGGGAGAACCAGATACTGATTGGGTTTTTCGTGGAGCTTGAGAGTGTCGAAATCAATAACCCGGTCATCAATGGCCGTAAAAAGAAAGTCCAACATCCTGTCATACCTGTGGCTTTATGGTTGATGGACGAAGTATGACGGATCTGAACAGGGGCTGAAAGAACCATAATCGTTAATCTTCATACAAAATGGATAGGCTCCTTGAGCCCCGAAAAAAGCCCTGATATTTTCAGTTTGAGATTAAGGTTTATTCCTGAATTTTGTTATTGATAAACTTCTTAGCATAATTCAAAAGACTATTGTCGTTCAGACCCTGTGCTAAACCTGTGATAGTGCCATACAGGGTTGCAAGATGTTTACTCTTTCCCGACTGTTTCTAATCTGCTCTTTGATTGTTTTTCCATTGACGTCCTTTGCCATTGATAAAAGTGATATCGGTTCACCTGAACAGGTTGAGCCTGAAATCTGGCAGCCTGACGTGGTGGCTTTATTCAGTGACAGCTTGAGCGACAGCCATGGTGACAGTTTTCTAAAACCCGAGAGAGCCTATTCCACCTATAACCTGCTCAGAACGCTTAATGGAGACATGGTGAAGGATGATAATGGTTCAGAAGTACGTCCCATGAATCTCAGTGAAATCATCAGTAAAAGAGCCAGCATCAACAATATCCATATAAACCTCGAACTGATGAGCAGGGAGATTTATAGAGAAAGTCAGGAGAAAGATGCTCCGGGTCGCTTTTTTGGAGAGCTCAAAGCAGACGGACTTAAAGCTATAGGAGAGGCGATTACTGGCGTCCTGGGCTGGTTGGATAAACTGGAGGAAAGGTTTGATAAAGCCATTTTGTGGACGCTGGAACAGGCTTCTGGAAAAGTTGATTCATGGATGAGAAAAGTAAAGAAAAATGGCATTGCCTGGACGGCATTAAGATCCCTGAAGAAACAGATTTACTTTCTGACTGGCATTATTGAACAGGATCTTGAAGATTTGTTATTGGATTTTTCAGAGAATCAATTGCTGGAAATCACGGGGCAACTGAAAGATATGATTCCACTAGTGCCTGATCCCGAATACTACATAACCGGAAAGTGGACAGCGGGTGTTGAACTGGACAAAGTCTGGGCAGAATATGTGATTCGCATGATGTCTACGACTGAAAAGCAGGTCAAGCTGGATAATCGGGCAATGGCGGGTAGCTGGACTCTTTGTGCCTCATCTAAAGTGGAGCATATGGAAACCCTGAAAAAAACGGCTGCTGGCTTGAAAGAAGGTTTCGTTATGTTGTTTCAGGGCAGTCTGATCCCTCCTTGTGAAGGACTTATCGTCCGATCTTATCTCAATCAAAAGCGGGAAATATTTAAAAAAGACCACCAGAGAAAGCCAAAGCTGAAGGATGATTTGATACCCGATAATACTCTGGTCGTATTTTTTAACGGTGCCAATGACTTCCTGAATATGTGGGCAGACCCTGACGATGTGTCCCAGGAGCACATTAACGATATCTTCAACATTCTCTTGTCCGGAGCTCGGAGAGTGGTTGTAGTTCTCTTGCCTGATATTGGTAGAACTCCAAGATTCAACGGGACCGATGAAGGCCGTCAAGTGACCAGCCTGATAACAAAATACAATGACAGCATGGAGCAAAGATTACAGCTGTTAAGAGCACGTTTTAACGGTGAAGGGGGTTATCAGGTAACGACCATTCATGCTGATCGTATTTTCGATGTTTTACTGGCCCAGGAGCACTGGGATACAGTGAATCCTTTGCTTGATGTTGAAGTGCCGGGTGTGGATAAAAAGGAGGAGGTCAGAAAGGAGGCCGAAGCTACCCGAAACTTTGTCGTCCAGGAACTGGTTGATAACCATGCCTTTGATGATAACTGGAAGTTGAAAGGACGCTCCAGACAAGAAGCCACCTCTAAGAAGGTTGTGGATAAAAAAGTGGCTTTTTTTGCTGACAGTGTTCACCCCAGTGCAGAAGCTCACTACGCCATAGCCAAAATGGCTTGCGAAATGATGTCAGAGAAAGGTCTTTACTGTGATCCAGCCAATTACCCTTTAAGCAAAGCTCGTGAAGACAGCAGATATCACGATCCCACGCTCGGGGCAGCGATCAAGCCTGAAAGGGATGAGCTCTGAACTGAGCTCAGAGTGAGTGCCCTTTCTGATCAAACAACACCAAATCATGAGGTTGGACTGAGAGCTCTACCGCAGTGCTTTCCGGGAAGGGGATGGAGTTCTCTACTACCAGAATACTTTCCTTCAGCTTAACTTCGGTTCTCAGATTCGTTCCCATAAACTGCTGACTTTTGATCTGGGCGGGATCTGCCGGATTTTCACACTGACATTTTTCAATGGAGAACATTTGCGGGCGAATAAACAACTCTGCAACCTGTCCAGGTTTCGCAGCAATTTCTTTGGAAGATTCCACCAGACCAAGCGGTGTTGAAACGGTTCGACTGTTAATGATCTCGCAGGGTAGCAGGTTGCCTGACCCCATAAACTCAGCCACGAAGCGGTTGGCCGGACGATTATAAACGTCAAAGGAACGGCCTCTCTGAAGAATCTTTCCTTCATGCATTACGGCTACAGAGTCTGCAAAAGCAAAGCCTTCATCCCGGCTGTGTGTCACGAATAATCCAGCTACTTTCTGTTGCTTGAGGATATCCCTGATCTCTCTCACCAGTCGCTGGCGAACTTGACTGTCGATGTTTGAGAAAGGTTCATCCAGCAAGAGCAGTGAAGGATTGTTCGCCAACGCTCTGGCAATAGCTACTCTCTGTTGTTGACCACCAGACAGCTCATGAGGATAGCGTTTTTCCAGGCCAGAAAGATTAACTAGCTCAAGCATTTCTTCAACCCGTTTGCGAGTGTCTTTACGGGATAAATCTTTCAGGCCAAAAGCGATGTTGTGAAACACGGTAAGGTGAGGGAAGAGGGCATAATCCTGAAAAATCATGCCAATACTACGCTGTTCCGGAGGCAGTGTTCCACGAGCAGAACTGACTTCTCGACCATGCAGGGAAATCGACCCTGCCGAAGGTTGTAGTAATCCGGAAATAGCTTTCAAAAGAGTGGTTTTACCGCAGCCACTTCTGCCCAGCAGGCAAACAATCTCACCGTCTTCAACCTGAAGGTCCAGATTGGAGAGCACCGTCGTCTGGTCGTATTGGCAGCTCAGGCCAGAAATATTCAGGGCTGTCATTTTTGTTCTGCCTCCAGTGATCGGTTCAGAAGTATCAGGGGAACGAGCCCTGCCAGTACAAGTATCAGTGCGGCCAGAGCCGCCTGTTCCAGCTTTTCGTCAGAAACGAACTGAAACACCCAGGTGGCCAGGGATTCAAAGCCAAAGGGTCTTAAAAGTAATGCCGCAGGTAACTCTTTCATGGATTCGATAAAGACCAGCAGGAAGCCGGTCAGCAGACCTTTGCGAACCATTGGAATATGGACGCGACGAACCATTTCAGATGGAGTACATCCCAGAGTTCTACTGGCCATGTCGAGAGAAGGAGAGACGCGCCCGAGACTGGATTCAACACTGCCTACTGCGACGGCTGAAAAGCGCACGGCATAGGCAAAAATAATGGCAAAAATGGAACCACTGAACACCAGACCCACAGGAGGGTATTCAAAGGCCATGATGATGCCATTCAAACCATGATCTGAGAGAGTCAGAGGCGTCAGCACACCTATTGCCAGAACGTTACCAGGCAGGGCATAACCGGTAGAAACCAGACGGGATGGAATACTGGAAAAACGGCTTTTTTGCAGTCTCTGATACAGACCCAGAAAGAGAGCCACCAGAGTAGCGAAAGTCGCTGCCCCCAGAGAAACCTTCAAACTGTTTAGGCTGTACGTCAGTAGTTCAATGTTCCAGGAGTCACTGAAATACCGGAAGACATAATCCAGCAAAACCATGGCTGGCAGTAAAAAGCCCAGAGAAACCAGCATCCAGCACCAGAACAGGGCCAGAGCTTTTTTCCAGCCTTTGAGTGATGAGGCTTTCTTATGATCCTGACCAGTATTCTTCTGATATAGCTGCTGTCTTCTCCGACTGTATTTCTCCATGGAAATCAGCAGCATGACTACAACCAGCATAATAGCGGACAGTTTGGCTGCAGCATTCAGGCTGCCATAGCCTAGCCATGTGTCGTATACCGCTGTGGTCAGGGTTGGTACGGCAAAATAATCGACAGTGGCAAAATCCCCGAGCGTTTCAATTCCCATAAGTGCCAGGCCGGTAATGATGGCAGGTCTGGCCATTGGGATGGACACTCTCAAAAAACTGCTGATGGGAGAACAGCCCAACAGTCTGCTGGCGAGAATCTGGCTCTGGGAATGTTCCATAAAAGCGGTTCGGGCCAGCAGGTAAAGATAGGGATAGAGCACCAGAGCCAGAATAATAATGGCACCCCCAAGGCTGCGAATATCAGGGAAGTAATAATCGGCAGCGCTTTCCCAACCCGTCACATCTCTCAGTAATCTTTGTACAGGACCGGCATATTCAAGCAGGTCGGTATAGATATAGGCGACAACATAAGAAGGCATGGCCAGGGGTAAAACCAGGAGCCATTGCAGATAGCGTTTTCCCGGTATTTCACTGTTTGCCATGATCCAGGCTGCCGGCAAGGCGAGAATCAGACCTAAAATGCCTACACCAGAGATCAGTAAAACAGTATTGAGAATATAGGTACCAAGAACGGTATTGCGCAGATGGGCAAAAATTTCTCCTGTTGGGGCAGAGGCTTCATAAATCAGAGCCAGTACAGGAGTAAAAAGCAAAAGAGCCAGCAACCAGCTGCCAGCTCTCCAATAGATTGAAAGGCCTTGTCGTGAGATTGAGCGGGCCTTGCCGCTCTCGGTTTGCGAGAGCGGAGTATGTACATTGGCCTGTGCGGTGGGCACGTGTTTCATGAAAGTCTGTTTAAGTAAGCTCTGCCGAGCTGCGCATTCTACAGAAACTGAAATGAATCTCAGTAGAATTTACAGCCTATTTTACTATGGATTGAGCGAGCTCAATCTATTTATAGTGAGCGATCACCCCATAGCGAGAAGCTGCGGCAGAACAAAAATTAATTACAGATCGAAACGTACTTCATCCAACAGTTTCTGAGCTGTGGCGTAGTTTTCTGCCAGCTTGTAAACAGGCAGGTCATCGGACTTGAACTCACCCCAGGAAGCAACCATGTCAGAAACCGGTACGTCTGGATTAACAGGGTATTCCATGTTCACTTCAGCATAGGTAGCCTGAGCCTTGTCACCCGCCAGGAATTCCATCAGTTTGACAGCGTTGTCCTTGTTAGGAGCGTACTTGGTCAGAACCATGCCGCTGACGTTTACATGAGAACCGTTACCTTTCTGGTCGGGGAAGTTGATGTAAACAGACTCAGCCCATGGACGTTGTTCTTCGTTCGCCATCATGGCGCCAAAGTAGTAGCTGTTACCGATGGCCAGATCACAGACACCTTCTTTTACAGCTTTAACCTGGGCACGGTCGTTACCCTGTGGGCGACGGGCCAGATTGTCCTTGAAGCCTTTCAGCCATTCACGGGTGGCTTCTTCACCATTATTGGCTACATAAGAAGCGACCAGACCTACGTTGTATGCGTTCTTGCCACTGCGTGTGCAGATCTTGCCTTTGTATTTAGGATCGGCCAGATCATCGTAGGTGATGCCTTCAGGCTTATCAGAACGCTTGGTGGTGTAAATGTTTCTTACACGCTTGGTCAGAGCAAACCACTCTCCGTCTGGATCACGGAACTGGGACGGGATGTCTTCATTGATAGTCTTACTTTTCACTGGCTGACTCAGATCTTTGTTAACCAGATTCATCAGTCGGCTGATATCAGTGGTCAGAACCAGATCTGCAGGGCTCAGTTTACCCTCACGCTCTAATCGCTCACTCAATCCTTTTTTAGCAAACACCACTTTGACTTCAATACCGGTGTCTTTGGTGAACTCTTTAAACAGAGGTTCAACCAGGAATGGCTGGCGATAGGAGTAGACGTTTACGACTTCTGCTGCCTGAGAAATAGCAGACGCGGCCATAAGGCCTGTAGCGGACAGTGCGATGAGGGCTTTTTTTAACATGGGCGACAACCGTTGATTTTATTAACAATCAATCTAAACAAGAAACATTATCATTCGCGCATTCTACAGAAATTCCCTCCGATCGCCAGTTATTTAAGTACATAAGTACTAACTATTTCGTTCTATTCAACCAACCTTCCTCTGATACCAAAGTCTCGAACTGAAGTCTGAGTTGTAAAAAAATCGCTGTGGATAAAAAGTTGGGCTTTATAAGTCTAAATACACCTAAGAAGCAGGTTTTATAACGCTTTCAGTGAGAGCAGTCTTAAGAAACGGTCCTGTGGAAAGCTATATAAAGAAGCTATTTATAGGTATAGGGATAAAATCTTGATGAATTCCAGTTGTGGATAAAACGACATTTATCCACAACTAAAGAACACCTTAACAGGAAGATTCTAACAATAGACTGACAGACTTATCCATTTTCTAACTTTATGATGTGTATAGTTATTTTTTAGTTATCCACAGAAAGTACTCACACTATTTATTATAAAAACATCTATTAAACACTACATTAGCGATGGCAATTGTATTTACTGTTATTCACAAGTAAGGGTCTCTAGAAGCTTTAGTGAGGTGACATACAGAACTTCGGGCTTTACGACTGAACCACTGGGCATTACCCCTTTAAGCTATGAGACGATTAGAGTCTTCAACTAATGGAATAGAGAGCCTTCAGCTAACGGAGTAGAGAGAAGTCAGCCTGTAAAACAGACTGAATAACTTCTGAGATGAAAGGATGCATGTTGTGAACAAGAGAGCTGATGTATAATCCGCGCTCTTTTTTAATCCCATGAACAAATACAGGTGATTTACCCTTGGCAGTGGACTTTCCAACCCGTTTTGATGTGATCGTTATTGGTGGTGGCCATGCTGGTACAGAGGCCGCTCTGGCTTCTGCTCGCATGGGCGTTAACACACTTCTGTTGACCCACAACATCGAAACTCTGGGAATGATGTCCTGCAACCCGGCCATTGGCGGGATTGGCAAGAGTCACCTGGTTAAAGAAGTGGATGCTCTTGGCGGTGCTATGGGACTGGCCACTGATTTGGCCGGTATCCAGTTTCGGGTATTGAATGCCCGTAAAGGGCCCGCTGTTAGAGCCACTCGTGCCCAGGCAGATCGTGCACTTTATAAAGAAGCCATCAGAAACATTCTGGAAAACCAGGACAATCTGTGGATATTTCAGCAATCCGCTGATGACCTCATTGTTGAGCAGGGTCAGGTAGCCGGTGTGGTTACCAATATGGGAGTAAGATTCCTTTCAGCCAATGTGGTTCTGACCGCAGGTACTTTTCTCGGTGGTCGTATCCATATTGGTCTGGAGAATCACAGCGGTGGTCGTGCCGGTGATCCCCCATCCATTGCTCTGGCAAACCGTCTCAGAGATCTGGATCTGGCGGTTGAGCGTCTGAAAACAGGCACGCCTGCCCGTATTGATGCCCGCTCAGTGGATTTCTCTGTTCTGGAAGAACAACCTGGCGATACGCCCATTCCGGTGATGTCTTATCTGGGATCGGTCGAGCAGCATCCACGTCAGGTATCCTGCTATATCACTCATACCAACGAACGAACCCATGACATTATTCGTAGTGGTCTGGATCGTTCCCCCATGTTTACCGGGGTTATTGAAGGTATAGGCCCAAGATACTGTCCTTCCATTGAAGACAAGATCACCCGTTTCGCCGACAAGAATTCTCATCAGGTATTTCTTGAACCGGAAGGTTTGAATACCAATGAGCTTTACCCTAATGGCATCTCCACCAGTCTGCCGTTTGATGTTCAGGTGGATCTGGTTCGTTCTATTCGTGGTCTGGAAAATGCCCATATCACTCGTCCGGGTTATGCCATTGAGTACGATTACTTTGATCCAAGAGGTCTGAAGTACTCTCTGGAAACCAAAGCCATTGGCGGATTGTTCTTTGCCGGACAAATCAATGGCACCACAGGTTATGAAGAGGCGGCAGCCCAAGGTTTGCTGGCTGGTTTGAATGCGGGTCTGAGAGCCCAGGGCAAAGAGAGCTGGTGTCCTCGAAGAGATGAAGCCTACATAGGCGTTCTGGTAGACGATCTGATTACCAACGGTACCAGTGAGCCGTACCGTATGTTTACCAGCCGGGCTGAATACCGCCTGATTCTGCGTGAAGATAATGCAGACTTGCGTTTGACTGAAAAAGGTCGCGAGTTAGGTTTGGTAGATGACGTGCGATGGGCTTCGTTCTGTGACAAAAAAGAGCGGATTGAAAAGGAAAATGAACGCCTGCGGACCACTTACATTCATCCGAAGACAGAAGCGTCTGCCAAGATTGACGGGAAGCTTTCCAACCCCATCAGTCGTGAATACAGTCTGCAGGAATTGTTGCGTCGTCCGGAACTGACTTACGACGACATTGCTTCTCTGTCGGGCGAACATGAAGAAAATGCTCAGGTTTGTGAACAGGTTGAGATTGCTACCAAATACGAAGGTTACATCAACCGTCAGACTGAAGAGATTGATCGCCTCCGTCGTTACGAAGGCACAAAGATTCCAGAAGCGATGAACTACAGCGTCATTGAAGGCTTGTCCAATGAACTGAAGCAGAAACTGACCGACAACCGGCCTGACACCTTAGGTCGTGCTTCTCGCATTCAGGGGATGACACCAGCAGCGGTTTCTCTGTTGTTGATCCATCTGAAAAAGCGATCAATGATCGCCTGATACAGACCCAAAACAGGCTTCACTCTTTGCTCTGGAAAGTGAAGCCTCATTTCCTTCTTCGATGAGATCTCTTTTTTAACGAGGAGTCTCTCAAAGACTGTCTTTTTGTTTTCAGAATAATGCGATCGTGGAGTCGTCCCTTTCTCAAGCTAAGGGTTTTTTTATGCCGTGAAGTGCTGGCTGGTTTTACAGGTATAAGAAGAGAATGAGAGAAGTCGGTGATGAGCTGCGTTTGTTCTCTGATGCTAAGACCATGCTCAGTGGTGCGATCACAGAAAAGATGAATGCCTGACTTTAGCGAGCTGGCAATAGCCTGAGAAAGTCGTTTGATTATTTTTTTCATAATTATATTGATACTGTTTTTCGATCAAGCTGGCTATGAAAATCACCTCTCGGGCTCAAAGTTCTGAATTCGACTGAATCCGCTATTTGCAATACACTATCCAGCAAGCCGTATGGCTATTAATCCATGTACCCTATCCGGACTGTTTCTTGATGTCATTTCTGTCCTTACGTGAACGCATCTGCAAAGGCGCAGCTGCGCAATCCCTGTCATTGACGGACAGCCCTGAGCTTACAGAAAGCCAGGCAGACTTGCTGACGCGTTACTTGGAGCTGCTTGCCAAGTGGAATAAAGCCTATAATCTGACAGCAGTTCGTGATCCGGTTGAAATGGTGTCCCGACATATACTCGACAGTTTGAGTATTGCGCCATTCATGGAAGGGGAACGTTTGATGGACGTAGGATCAGGTCCTGGTTTGCCGGGTATTCCCATGGCTATCCTGAATCCGGAAAAACAGTTCACAGTTCTGGACAGCAACGGCAAGAAAACCCGTTTCATGACTCAAGCCAAGACCGAGCTGGGCCTTGAGAATGTAACAGTGGCGAATTGCCGGGTAGAATCCTTTGAGGTTGAACAGCCTTTTGACGTTATTATGTCCAGAGCATTCAGTTCTCTGATCGATATGATCAATGGTACCCGTCATCTGATCAAGGCGGATGGTAAGTTTCTGGCTATGAAGGGAATATTTCCTGAACAGGAGCTGGCTGATCTGAAACAGGAAAGACCGGAAATATCCCTGTTAGAAAGTCATGCCCTGGATGTCCCGGGTTGTGAAGCTCAGAGGCATCTGGTTATTCTGAAGGCAGACGTGTAATTTAAACAGACAGCTTTTAACAAACACAACGATGATACGGTAGCAATTGGCAGTGGGAAAAATTCTTGCGGTAACGAACCAAAAAGGTGGGGTAGGGAAGACCACTTCCTGCATCAACCTGTCCGCCTCCCTGGTAGCCACCAAACGAAAGGTGCTGCTGGTCGATATGGATCCCCAGGGGAATGCCACCACAGGCAGTGGCATCAACAAACATGATCTGGAGTATTCTTCGTATCATGTTCTGACCGGGCGATGCTCGATTGATGACGCTATCCAGAGTTCGGAAGAAGCCGGTTATGATGTAGTTCCCACCAATGCTGACCTGACTGCGGCTGAAGTAGAGCTTATGTCGATGGATGCCAAGGAAACGAGGCTGAGAGATGCCCTGACTTCCGTTGCTGATCGTTATGACTTTATTCTGATTGATTGCCCGCCGTCGCTTAATATGCTGACCTTGAATGCTCTGGCGGCCGCTGAAGGGGTGATCATTCCCATGCAGTGCGAATATTATGCACTGGAAGGGTTAACCGCTTTAATGGAAACCATTACCGGCATTCGGCAGACCATCAACCCCAGGTTGCACATTGAAGGCCTGCTGAGAACCATGTATGACCCGCGCATTGGCTTGACTAACGAAGTATCAAGGCAGCTGATCGGGCATTTTGGTGAGCAGGTATACCGTACCGTGATTCCACGAAATGTGCGCCTTGCTGAAGCCCCCAGTCATGGCAAGCCGGTGTTGGCATACGACAGAACATCCAGAGGGGCCGTAGCTTATTTAGCTCTGGCGGGAGAATTGGTTCGCAGACACGAAAAAAGTGTCAAAGAGCTCAAGACTGAAAGGAAGACAGGGACCTAATGGCTAAAAAACGTCTTGGCACCAATTTAAGTGCGCTAATGGGAGGCGCGAACCTCTCCTCGTCCGTGTCTGATGAATTGACCGTTCCCACTGATGCTTCTGAAAGTGAAACTCCTCAGGATAAAGAAC
Source organism: Endozoicomonas arenosclerae (assembly GCF_001562015.1). GTDB lineage: Bacteria > Pseudomonadota > Gammaproteobacteria > Pseudomonadales > Endozoicomonadaceae > Endozoicomonas_A > Endozoicomonas_A arenosclerae. The sequence continues at coordinate 24,459 of NZ_LASA01000033.1, forward strand.
TGAAGGAGATTCCAGTTGAGTTTGTCGTTCGAGGCAAATACCAGCCACGCAGGGATATGCATCCGGATGCGCTGGAAGAGCTGGCCGAAAGCATCAAAGCTCAAGGCATCATGCAACCCATTGTGGTGCGTCCGGTCTCACAGAATCGCTATGAAATTATTGCCGGTGAACGTCGTTGGCGTGCTGCCCAGATAGCAGGTCTGGCGGAAGTCCCAGCGCTGGTGAGAGATGTTCCCGACGAAGCGGCTATTGCCATGGCCCTGATCGAAAACATCCAGCGTGAAGATCTTAACCCTATTGAAGAAGCTATTGCCCTGTCACGTCTTCAGAAAGAGTTTGAGCTGACCCAGCAGGAGGTGGCAGAAGCGGTAGGTAAATCAAGAACAGCGGTAGCCAATACTCTGCGTCTGATGTCCCTGAGCGCAGATGTAAAGAAAATGCTGGAATACGGCGATCTGGAAATGGGTCATGCCCGTGCACTGTTGCCATTATCCGATATGGAGCAGCTGGAAGCGGCCAGAACCGTCGTTGCCAAAGGACTTTCTGTACGACAAACAGAAGCGCTTGTTCGTCGTATGATTCAGGAAAAAGAACAGGGCAAGAAAAAGACCCAGAAGAAGATAGATCCTGATATCAAACGTCTGGAAGAAGATCTGTCTGATCGTGTTGGCGCAAAAGTAGCCATTACACATAACGCTAAAGGCAAGGGAAAACTGGTTATTTCCTATAACAGCCTGGATGAACTGGATGGCGTTCTGGCACACATTCAATAGTCTTTTCTGACTGGCTACCCTGACGTATAAAAGCTGCTGGGTAGCTAGCTCAAACTGAATTCCATAATCATTATCAGACTCGACACTGATATCGTTCGTCATAATCTGTGCTTATAGAAAAGATGATGGCTATTTAATGAATAGATGGATTCCTTATTAACCTAACGGGTAAAACCATGCCCATTATGTTGCATAAATATTTAATTATTCCTTCATTATCCGGTCGAATAAAATGTATACAAATATGAAAAACGGATAGTCATTTCAGTAATGAGTTACTTATTTAAAAATAACTCTTCTATTTTGTTGGTTTTATGGCGTATGCTGGTAAACGGCCTTGAATAATAATCCATAATAAAGAGATCTGGGAACACTAGGCAGGGGCAAAAAGATGGACTTCAGGCGATTCTTTTGCAGTAAGATTCAGAGCCATGCACAAAATCACAGTCGTTTAGCGAATCTGCTCTTTGAGGGCAGTCCACAGCGAGCAAGAGTTTTCTCTCATATTGTTACAGCAGACTATGTTTTTTATCAGACTTTGTTTAATGAAGATCCTGATAAATTATTAAGCTGGTTTGTAAAGCCTAAATGTTTGAACGATGCCATTCAGGCACTTGGTTTGATAGCTAACTTCTATAAACCTCAAACAGCATTTTTCAGAGTGGAAGATACCGTCTTGAATCTGGTTAGATCCTGTCTGTCAGGTATTGATCACTCTTATAATATTGATATTGAAAGTGCTTCAAAGGCGGTTGCCCTGCACTTGTTGAAAATCAATAAAGGGCTCACTCTTTTTAACGATCAGGAATCTCTGGAAAAAGAGCTGAACATCATGCTGAAGAACCAGCAGCTGGAGTGGTTAGCGCTCACCCGCTAATCATTCTTTCATGTCGTCATGAGAAAACAGTACATCGACTTCGGAAGATGTAGGTGGAGACCATCTGTTTTTTCACTCAGGCCTTGAATCCTTTTCAACAGGATTCTGAAATCATTATTCATTAACCGGGGCGCGATGAAGAGTCGTCTCCCGGCTTCAAGGATAACTGGCTGTTTTCCTGAAGCCCTTGTATATCACTTCTCCCTGATTGCAGTATGTGCTGCAATTTTCGTTAAAAAGCTTCCTTTTGTAGAGATCTCGACGAAGAGTCTTGGTCTGATTTCGTTTCGGTTGTGCATTTTTGTTTGAAAAAGGGGGAATACCGAAGAATCATGTTCCCTGATTGTGAAAATAATTGCGAAAGACCCTGATATTAAGGGGGACTGAACGAATATAAACTTCAGCACCAGATATCATCCACAGCATCAGGATCTTCAATGCGTTTCAACCGAACGACTCTTTCCGCAGCTGTTTTTGCTGGTCTGGCCACACTGAGCGGCCTTTCTCAGGCTGTCACCATTGAGCTGAGAGTACTCGAAACCACTGATATTCATACCAATATCATGGATTTCGATTACTACAAGGGACAACCAACGAACCAGTTTGGTTATGCCCGTGTTGCTACTTTGATTCGTGAAGCTCGTTCTGTAGTTGAAAACAGCGTTCTGGTTGATAATGGCGACCTGATCCAGGGCTCACCGATGGGTGATTACATGGCCGATAAAGGGCTGGAGAAAGGTGATGTCCATCCAGTCTATAAAGCCATGAACCTGATGGATTATGATGTCGGCAACATTGGTAACCACGAATTCAACTACGGTCTGGATTTCCTGGACAAGGCAACCAGTGGTGCCAACTTCCCTTATATCAGTGCTAACGTCTATAACGCTAAAACGGGCAAGCACCTCTTCAAGCCTTACCTTATTAAAGAACAAACTTTCACGGATACCGAAGGCAAAGAGCAGACGGTAAAAGTGGGTTACATCGGATTCGTGCCTCCGCAGATCATGCAGTGGGACAAGAAGAATCTGGAAGGCAAGGTCATTGCCAAAGACATTACTGAAACCGCCAAGCAGCTCGTGCCCCAGATGAAGAAAGAGGGCGCCGAGGTCATCATAGCCATTCCTCACTCTGGTGTGAGCCAGGAGCCATACAAGGCTATGGCTGAAAACTCCGTTTATTACCTGACACAGGTAGAAGGCATTGATGCCATCATGTTTGGCCATTCCCATGCGGTATTCCCAAGTGAGACCTTTGCCAGCCTGAAAGGTGTTGATCTGGAAAAAGGCACCATCAATGGTGTGCCGTCCGTAATGCCTGGTCGTTGGGGTGATCACTTAGGTGTTGTTGATCTGGTTTTGGATGACAGTAATGGTCAGTGGGAAGTGGTTGAAGGTAAGGCCATTAGCCGTCCTATTTTTGATCGAGCTCAGAACAAGTCTCTGGCTAAGTCCGATGAAGCGGTGCTCAAAGCTGTTAAAGCTGAACACAAAGGGACCACAAACTTTGTTAATCAGCCCATCGGTAAAGCATCGGACAGTATGTACAGCTTCCTGTCCCTGGTTCAGGATGATCCTACTGTTCAGATCGTGAACGATGCCCAGATCGCTTATGTTGAACGTTTTATTCAAGGCGATCCTGACCTGGACGGTATCCCGGTTATTTCTGCCGCTGCTCCTTTCAAAGCTGGCGGTCGTAAAGATGATCCAAACGGCTACACCGAAGTGGAAGCAGGCACACTGACTTTCAGTAATGCTGCAGATCTCTATCTCTACCCTAATACCCTGGTAGCCCTGAAGATTACCGGTAAAGACCTGAAAGAATACCTGGAAATGTCCGCCGGTCAGTTCAATCAGATTGATCCAGCCAGCACAGAACCACAACATCTGATTAACTGGAATAGCTTCCGTACTTACAACTTTGATGTTGTAGAAGGTGTTGAATACCAGATCGATATTACTCAACCTGCTCGATACAGTGGCGATGGCCAACTGATCAATGCTGACGCGCGTCGTATTACTGAGCTGACCCTGAACGGTAAGCCGGTAAAAGATGATCAGCCATTTATTCTGGCAACCAACAACTACCGAGCCTTTGGTGGGGGTAACTTTGCCGGGACGGGTGAGAAGCATATTGCCTTCGCTTCCCCTGATGAAAACCGTCAGGTAGTGGCAGATTACATCAGCAGAACCACCAAAGAAGAAGGCCAGGTTATCCCTAGTGCTACCAATAACTGGAGCATTGCGCCGATCGACAGCGAAGTGGATCTGAATGTTGTGGTGGAAACTTCTCCAAGCAAAAAAGCAGAAGCCTTCGTTGAGAAGAACTCTGTTTATAAAATGGAGAAGACAGCTACGGATAAAGCAGGATTTGCTCTGTATCAGATCGATCTGTCTGAAAAGCGTGGTTAATAGCAGAGTCGTTGCCTGAATGTAACGTCTTAGCTGTGATATAAAAGAAGAGGATAACGTCATGTTGTCCTCTTTTTTTGCTTATCGCTATCTATAGAGAAGTTGTATGGAATTCACTCATCTCCTGTTGGTCGTGGCTGCTTTTTTAACCTCTGCAGCTACGGCAGTCCTTGGTGCTGGAGGTGGGGTTTTACTGATTACCCTGATGCCAGGGTTGATTCCAGCGGCTGCCATTGTGCCGGTTCATGGTGTTGTGCAGTTTTTCAGCAACATCAGTCGAGCTTTGTTCGACTGGCGAAATGTTCGCTGGGATATGTGGTGGCGTTATCTCCCAGGTGCCTTTATTGGGGCTTTGATCGGTTCTCAAATTGTCTTGTCGATCAACAGTCACTACATCCCTATGATGCTGGGCATCATGATTCTTCTGATGACCTGGTTGCCCGTTCTCCCGACACAGAAACTGCCTTTCCGATTTTTATCTTTTGGTATTGTCCATTCATTTATGGCCACCCTGGCCGGAGCAACAGGCCCTATGGCAGGGGCTTTTTTTTCAAGAGAAGGTCTGAAACGTGATGCTCTGGTGACAACGGTGGGTATGTGCATGGGGACAGCTCATGCTTTAAAAACAGTGGCATTTGGTGTGCTGGGATTTAATCTTTTACCTTACTGGCAGCTAATGCTTTGGATGACCATCAGTGTCATTTTAGGCTCCTGGGCTGGTACCTGGATAAGAAAGTTCCTGCCAGAGTTTTCCTTCCATTCCGTTTTTCGTTGGGTGATTACAGTTTTGGCCTTCAGGTTGATCTGGATTTCATTAAGCGGTTGATTATTGCATGCGACTTAAATAGTTGGTCTACTGACCACTCATAAGAACAATAAGAATAAAACTTATGTCGTATAAGTCCTTGCGAACCCTGGTCGTTATGATTTTTTCTTCACTCATAACTGATTTAAGTGTGGCGGATTCGGTGACCAACTCTGCCACTTGTGAAGACTATAACCCCCACCGAACAGCCTTTTTTGGCGATACCCACATACATTCCCGTTACTCTCTGGATGCCAGTACCCAGGATACGAGGACAACACCTGAACAAGCTTATGAGTTTGCCCGAGGGAAAAAACTGGGTATTCAGCCCTGGAATAGTAAGGGCGAAGCTCAAAGGTTTTTGCAGCTGAGCAGACCTCTCGATTTTGCCATGGTGAGTGACCATGCTGAACTGCTGGGAGAAGTGAGCATCTGCAACAATCCTGAGAGTGAGCTCTATTCCTCCTGGCAATGCGTGATGTTGAGGGATTTTCCCCGTGGTGGTTATTTTCTTTTCAATCTGGTGGGAATGTCAGAAGGTAAGCGATTGGGTTTTTGTGGTGAGAGTGGTGAGTTCTGTCGGCAGGCAGCTATCGGTCCCTGGAAGAAAATTCAGGCGGCGGCAGAAAGCGCTTATGATCGTTGTCAATTCACTTCATTTATTGGTTACGAATGGACTGGGGCACCAGACAGTCAGAACATCCACCGAAATGTGATTTTCAAAAACAATCAGGTTCCAGAATTACCAGTAAGTTATATCGATGGGCCCTCTGCAGAGCAACTTTTTCAGTCACTGGAAAAAGAGTGTCGAGAGGGAAAAAAGGGTTGTGATGCTTTGGCGATTCCCCATAACTCCAATCTGAGTAATGGCTTGATGTTCCCGACATTGAAAAAAGACGGAACACCTATTACTGCTGAAGAAGCAAAGTTAAGGGCATCTTATGAAAAACTGGTGGAAGTCATGCAGCATAAAGGCAGTTCAGAGTGCTATTTCAATCAAGCTGCGCCTTTGAACAATGCTGATGAGCTCTGTGGTTTTGAGCAGTTACCCTATAACCAGTTTTCTGGCAGAACCTTTAGCTTCATGAAGGAAGCACCAAAACCCAGCGGTGGTTTTATACGACAGGTGCTAAGAGAAGGGCTGCAACAGGAAAAGAAACTGGGAGAAAACCCTTTTAAGTTCGGCATGATTGCCAGTACTGACACTCATCTGGGCGCACCGGGTGAAGTGGATGAGAAAAATTTTAAAGGGCATGGCGGTGCAGGAAGCCCTAACAAAGATAAAGTGAAACCCGGATTGCCGGATGCGCTGGAATATAACCCTGGAGGGCTAGCTGTTCTCTGGGCTGAAGAGAATACCCGGGAATCATTATTCTCAGCTATGAAGCGAAGAGAGGCCTACGGAACCAGTGGACCCAGAATTTCTTTACGCTTCTTTGGTGGTTATGAGTATCCAGACAACCTTTGTCAAAGCCATGACTTTGTAAAAGAGGGATATGCTAAAGGTGTTCCCATGGGAGGTGACCTTTCCGGAGGCGATAAACCCCTTACTTTCTCGATTTCTACCCTAAAGGATGCAGGCACCCAGGCAAATCCCGGTACTTCTTTGCAGCGTGTTCAGGTTATAAAAGGCTGGATTGATGAAAAGGGAGAGAGCCGGGAAAAAGTCTTCGATGTAGCGGGCAATCCTGACAATGGGGCTACGGTGGATCTGGCTACTTGTGAAAGAAAAGGAGAAGGCTTCGCCAGTCTCTGTACAGTCTGGAAAGATCCGGAATTTGATCCCGGGCAGAGTGCTTTTTATTACACGAGAGTTGTCGAGAATCCCAGTTGCCGATGGAGCCAGTACATCTGTAATGCCAATAAAGTGGATTGCAGCAAGCCGGAAACCATTGGTGAGGGTTTGGAAGGATGCTGTTCACCTGAACATCAACCGGTTATTCAGGAAAGAGCCTGGTCTTCTCCAATCTGGTACATTCCTTCTTAGGATCAGTATAAAAATATACTCATATTTCTGATCTATAGTGATAGAGTTCTTATATGAATGGAGCTCTATCATTATGTTTTCTGTGAAGTCTCGATTCTCTGCTCTCTTCGTTGCCTTTTTCTTCTATTGGTTATCTTTCAATACTACCGCTGCGGTAGTGGCAAGATCTTCTACACCCTATAGCTACGACAACGGTCAAGTATATGGCCCCTGGCAGGGAGGGAAAGATCTGGGAGGGGTTTCCTTTTCATTGTCGGAGCCTGTCACTGAACAAGCCCGTTCTTCATTTTTAACCGGTTTGAAGCTGCTTCATGCTTTTGAATACCCCGAAGCCAGAGCCGCCTTCAGGAATGCTCAAGATCTCCAGAAAAGGCATGACGACCAGGATTTTGTCATGGCTATCTGGGGTGAACTTATGTGTAACTACCAGATTCTGTGGTTTACCCGTGACTTTGATGCTGGTGACAGTACTTTGACCCGATTGCAGGAAGCGAAAAGGGATTCATCTGCAACATTCAGCCTCTCAGAGCAGGTTCTCATCACCGCAGCGGGCAAACTGTTTGGCAATGAGACTAATAGCCGTAATAAGCAACCCTTTGAAGCAGGCTCAAATGTTCAGTTGTTTTATCAGTATCTGGATCAGCAGGTCACAGATAGCGATCAACTGGAATCAGAAGTCCTGGTCTTCAGGAGTCTGGCTCATCTGGCCACTCGCCAGAGTGTTCTGGATTACCCGCTAGAAACCGAGGTGATCAATGAAATGAGCACTTTGATGCAGAGAGTTGAACTGCAAAATCATCCCGGCTTGCACCATTACCTGACTCACGCGTCTGAAAGTCCAAAACTGGCAAAGGGAATGCCTGCCTCTCAGCAATCAGCCTTCTGGCTGCAGTCACTGAGCATATCTCCAGAAAATACCAGCTCTGTTCATTTAACTCATATGCCGACTCATTATTACTTTGCCAGAGGAGACTGGGTGAACACCTACTCCATCAACAGTGTTGCCTGGAGTAAGGCTTTGCAGCGGGCGGCTGATCTGAACTTAAGTGATTCATCTTTAGCTTTTCATGAACATCTGTGGCGGGTTTACGCTCTTCTTCAAGCCGGACTCTATGAAGATGCCTGGAGTGATGCCAGTGATCTTTATCAGAGAATTACCAGTCTTCAGGCCAAGTCGGGTACAACGGATGCAGATACCAGAGTTATGCGAACTTATTACGCTTTTGAACAGGCTTACCTGAAACTTGAGCTACCCGATAATAACGCCCACTTGACTGATCTTGATCAGCAGGCCTTGGAAGACAATCTGATATCGGGGTGGGGTAAAACCGCTTACTATTTTATGAAGAGTTGGAATGCTCTGCAGCAGCAAGAGTATTCGGGCGCTGAAAGCTTTCGGAATCAGCTGCAAGCACTGCTCACTGATAGCAGCATTGATCTTTCCCCTATGAACAATGACGCCATCCCGGTCATGGTGGAACAACTGAAAGCAGAAGAGTTGAGACAAAAGCAGAATCTGAGTGGTGCACTCCAGACCGCTCTGGCAGTGGAATCCCAATATGTGAACATGCACTGGGATCATGGTGTTCCGCTGGTGGTGAAGCCCCTGCTTGAATACATCGGTGAGCTTTATATGGAAATGGCCAGGTCAGGGATAGCTTATCAGCCAGCATTGCAGGGAGGAGCAGGATCGACTCCAGTCGTCATTGTTCCTTCTCAGGAGATGGCCAGTGCGGTGACATATTTTCAGAAGGAGCTGGATGAGTTCTTTCCCAGAAGAAGAAAATCATTGGAAGGTTTAAAAGAAGCAGCCAATGTGGCAAATAATCAAGCGGCTTATCAGCGGGCCCAATCCCAATTAGACACCTTGAATCAGACGTTGATTGCATACCCTCAGCCATCACCTTCGGCAACGCCTACGCCTGACAGTGCTTCTATGACATCAGGAATCAGTGTTTTAGTGATGACGCTTAGTTTTATTGCCTTGTTGAATAGCTTTATTTAATTCCAAGTATAAGAAAAGTTTGGGATGCTTAGGTGATGGGAATAGAAATAGCAGATAAAAAAACGGCTGCCTGGGGCAGCCTAATACCTTGTCGCACACTGGTCAGCTTAGAAAAAGCTATCAGATTTTGTCTTGATGATGATGGAAGTAAAAACAAAATATGATAATTTTTTCTTTGCATGTGCTATGAATTTTAAAAATATTTCAGTTCTTTTTAGATGTTAAATAAACAGGTTTTAAAGTGATCTTAACTAAAATTAATTCCTGGTTTTTTTGCAGTTGTTAATCTTTCTTTGTCGGATTAGAAAGCAACAACCTGACGTTTGTTATTACTGGTCTGGTCTGATGATGGTTAGTTCATTATAAGGAGAGGAATAGCTCACTGGATAATCAATAAAACTAGATACACCGATAAATTAATTTTATAGGTCGACTGCATTAATAAAAGAGACCTTAGGTGGAATCAGAGGTTATGCAGGTAAATAGAAGGAGGAGGGTGACATTAAACCCAGATGATTGGTAATGCCTAATCATACTATAAGCCGTTCTGAGCTTTTTGTTCTTAAATTTCAAACAAAAAAAGGGCTACTATATAAGTAGCCTAATACCTTGTCGCACACTGGTTAGCTTGGAAAAAGCTATCGGATTTTGTCCTTTATAGGGGGAAGAGAGAGGACAAAACTCGGTAACTTTTTCTGGCAGTATTACTTTAGATGCTTGTCCGCTTCGCGAAAAAAAGCACCTAAACTATCAAGTGTTGATGTATGCTTTCTCTTTTGTTTGCAATCCATGATCTTTTCAAGAACCGAGGTTTGCTTTTTAAGGTCTACCCAATGTCTGACGGCTGGATCAGTATACTCGCTGTGCATAGTGATGTTCCTGGATTATCTAGGTAACTATTTGAACCTCTCTGTACGGATTTGAAAGGCTCTTATAGTCGTTTGTTTCACTGGTCTGGTGATGGTGAGCTCATTATAAGAAGCGAATTTGCTCCCTGAATAATCAATAAATCTACAGACACTTATAAGCGAGAGTTATGGGCTGTTTAAAATAGGCTAATCCAGGGGAATACTGTTTTACTTTAAAACCTTGTCGGCTTCTTTGCAGAAAGTCTCAAGACTGTCGAGGGATGAGGTGCTCTTCTTTATAATGTGCTTATAGCGAAGTACTTCTTTAAAGGCGGGTGTCATTTTTTTCAGTTCCACCCAGCTCTTGATGCTTTGCTCGCTCATACGGACTCCTAAATCGTTTGCGCTTAAACAAGATGGGCGAAGTATGAGTAGTTATCTTATTAATTAAAAATCAATAATTTATGCAAGAGATATAAGAGTCTTTTATGTCTCTTGAGATTGGTTTCAATCGCCCTTAATCTATGCCACCCCAAGGTCGTATCGTATCTTTCGAGTTGGCAATTGATAGCGGAGCAGTAAATGCATATCACATTGAGACAGCTTGAGATATTCAAGGCGGTCGCCCAGTCCGGCAGAGTCACAGCCGCAGCAGAGTCTCTTTTTATTTCTCAGCCTGCTGCCAGTATGGCTCTGTCAGAGCTTGAAAAGCATTTGGGTCCATTGTTTGACCGACATGCTGGCGCCTCCATGACCTTGAACGACTCTGGACGAGCATTACTGCCAATGGCCGCAGAGCTGATTGATCGGGCTCATGAAATAGAAACTCAGTTTATCGAGGACAGTTGTTACGAGCAGGGGACTCTCAAGATTCATGCGAGTTCTACCATCGGAAACAACCTTATGCCCCGTATTTTGGGAGACTTCTTCAGGGAGTTCCCTCATATCAGGGCTGAGCTGGCTGTTGATAATACAAGGAGTATCCAGCAGAGATTGCTAGCCATGGAAATTGACATGGCGGTTGTCGAAGGCAGTTGCCTGCACCCGGATATTGAAGTGATTCCCTGGCGTGAAGATGAACTTGTAATCATTTGTCACCCAGATCACCCAATGGCTGGAAAGACTGTCGATCTTGATGCACTCAAAGATGAAGAGTGGGTATTGAGAGAGTCAGGTTCAGGGACTCGAGAGCTTTTTGATGAAGTAGTGGCGACACGTTTGTGCACTCCCAATGTCATTATGAGTTTGAACCGGGCCGAGGCAGTCAAGCAGGCAGTGATGGAAGGGCTGGGAATTGGTTGCATTTCTAACCTGGCGATATGGCGAGCCAAGAAAGCGGGTCTGGTATCTACGATCCAGATAAAAGACCTGGCACTGAATCGTCATTTTTATCTGTTACTAAACAGGAAAAAGTACCGAAGCGGAGTGATCAAGAAAGTCTCAGAATTCATTTTGGGCTGGGAAGACAAGCTTTTAATCAGTTAACTATTAAGTGTAATTGTTTGAGAGTCGCGGGATGTTCGTATTCCGCAGTCGTATAAGCGCTACCCCTTAAGATATTAGTTGAACGTAGGTGCATGTCACTAGTATACTTGCGCGCGCCGGAGGGGTGAAAAAAGTTCTAAGATTTTCAGTCGTGTGAAGTTTTGTCATCTGATGTTTCACCGTCTTCACACACCGCAAAGGCTGAAACCCCTGCTAGTTTCTGAGGGGGCGGATTAAGACTTACTCAGGCCTGACTTGGTTGTCAGGCCAGGCACAGGAATCTATGTCTGTAGTAAAGGCGTGGAAAAGCAAAAGTGAAGTGATGTTCAAAACTGGTGTTGGGGAAAAGTACCCACATTTGCAACAGCCACGAATGCATCGTGTTGTCGTTGCCCAGCTGTTGGCTACAGTATGTTTGTCGCTGCTTTTGTTACCTTTGGGTAAGTTTTACGCTATATCCGCTCTGTCAGGTGGTTTGGCATGCAGTATCCCCAATGCTTTTCTGGTCTGGAGAGCGTTTCGTTATCGGGGAGCCAGTGCAGCACAGAAAATAGCCAGGTCTTTTTACCAGGGTGAAGCTGGGAAGTTTGTTTTAACTGTCCTTGCGTTCATTCTGATTTTTACACTGGTACCGTCAATTGAGCCTTTGGCGTTATTCGGTGCTTTTGCTTTGATTCAGGCGGTAAACTGGCTGACCCCCTTGCTCATAAAGAGTTGACGCCAGTTTACTGACGACAGATTTATACAATGATGATGGTGTACGGGAAAATTCATGGCGACTACTGCATCTGAGTACATAGGTCACCACCTGCAGAATCTTACATACGGTAAGCTGCCAGCAGGTTTTGAACGTGTCGATAATTACGGTAAAGAACTGGGTGTTCTGTCGGAAGACACCTGGACCTTTGCTAAAACCGCTGCTGAAGCTAAAGAGATGGGCTTCTGGGCGTTTCATGTAGACAGTTTGTTCTGGTCTGTTCTGCTGGGTGTAGTGTTTGTCACTATTTTCCGCATGGTTGCCAGACGCGCATCTACAGGCGTTCCGGGCGGTATGCAAAACCTGGTCGAAATGGTTGTTGAGTTTGTTGATGGCAGTGTGAAAGACACCTTCCATGGCAAGAACAATCTGATCGCACCTCTGGCTCTGACTATCTTCTGTTGGGTTTTCTTCATGAACCTGATGGACTTGATTCCAGTAGACTGGATTCCAGGTCTGGCTACAGCAGTAGGCATTCCATACATGAAGATTGTACCAAGTACGGATCCTAACATTACACTGGGTCTGTCTCTGTCTGTCTTCATGCTGATCATCTTCTACTCCATCAAAGTGAAAGGTATTGGCGGATTCCTCGGTGAGTTAACACTGCATCCGTTCAACAGCCCGAATAAAGCTATTCAGGCTCTGCTGATTCCGATCAACTTCCTGCTGGAGTTCGTTACCCTGATCGCCAAGCCTATCTCTCTGGCTCTGCGTCTCTTCGGTAACATGTATGCAGGTGAGCTTATCTTCATCCTGATTGCTCTGGTGGGCTATGCTCAGTTGCCATTGCACTTCGGTTGGGCTGTATTCCACATTCTGGTAGTGACACTGCAGGCATTCATCTTCATGATGCTGACCATTGTTTACCTGAGTCTGGCTCACGAAGATCACTGATCGAATGAATGGCCGCGAGGTCATGAGCAGTTACTTGCACTGAGTGGGTAACTGTTCAAAAAAGAGTTCAAAAAATTTGGGTTGCAGCCAAGTCTGATTGAAAAACTGCAACCCGGATCAAAGCAAAACTTACTGATTTTATCTAAAAAATCGACATAGGTCGGGAGGAAATATGGATCTGGTAGTTGGTCTGACCGCAGTTGCAGTAGCTCTACTGATTGGCTTCGGTGCACTGGGTACTGCTATTGGTTTTGGTCTGCTGGGCGGAAAGTTCCTGGAAGGTGCTGCTCGTCAGCCTGAAATGGTTCCAATGCTGCAGGTTAAAATGTTCATCGTTGCTGGTCTGCTTGACGCTGTAACCATGATCGGTGTGGGTATTGCCCTGTTCTTCACCTTCGCTAACCCATTCGTAGCCCTGGTGCAGTAAAAGCTGCAGTTTAGTGCCCGGCTAGGTGTTGCAGTACGGCCGGTTACTTATTGAGTAACGCTTTATAAGTAACCAGAGTCGGAACAAAAGCCGAAGCAAAACCCGGTCCAGTAGTCGCACTGATATTTCATAGTCGCACAAGACTGTACTGTCGGGTTTGAAACAAAACAACTGGAGCATTTGGAGTTCGCATGAATATCAATGCAACTATCATTGGTCAGACAATCGCTTTCGCTGTCTTTGTCTGGTTCTGCATGAAGTATGTATGGCCACCCATCATGCAGGCCCTTAATGACCGTAAGAAACAAATCGCTGACGGACTGGACGCTGCAGCTCGTGGTCAGAAAGAGCTTGAACTGGCTCAGGAAAAAGTCCGCGAAGAACTGCGTGAAGCTCGTGAAAAGGCTCAGGAAATCATTGAGCTGGCTAATAAGCGTTCTGCACAGATCGTTGATGAAGCCAAAGAGCAGGCTCGTGAAGAGGCTGATCGCATCAAAGTCGCTGCACAGGCTGACATTGAGCAGGAAACCAACAGAGCTCGCGAAGTTCTGCGTACCCAGGTTGCAGCTCTGGCTGTAGCGGGTGCTGAGCGTATTCTGGGTGAGAACCTGGATGAGTCTGCTAACAGCCGTCTGGTTGATGACCTGGTTGCGGAACTCTAATAGGGGATAGATCATGGAATTAACCACATGTGCCCGTCCCTATGCCAAGGCCGCCTTCAAGATAGCAAAAGAGCATGACCAATTGTGTGAATGGTCTCAGATGCTAACTTTATGTGCGAGCGTTTCCAGGCGTGAGGCTGTGGGCAGGATGCTTAAAGACCCGTCCACCACTGGGGACATGAAGGCAGACGCCTTTATCAAACTGTGCGAAGGCAGCCTTACGGTTGAAGTCGAGAATTACATTCGGATCCTAACGAATAAAAAACGCATTTTTCTGCTTCCCCAGATCGACGCGATCTTCGAGCAGATGAAGGCACAAGATCAGAGTTATCAGGATGTAGTCGTTACTTCCGCTTTCCCGCTGTCCGATGAACAGCAGGACAAGATCGCGGAGAAGGTTGAAAAACGTCTTGGTCGCTCAGTACGAATGCATACACAGGTAGATAACTACCTGATCGGCGGCGTCATCGTGAAAGCTGGAGACCTCGTTATCGACGGTAGTGTCCGCTCACGCTTGACTAAGCTTGCCGATGCGATGATTTCATAGTTACAAGGTTTGGCAGGTAAGCTATGCAACTGAATCCTTCCGAGGTCAGTGACATTATCAAGAGCCGTATAGAGCAACTTGATGTGTCCAGTGAAGCCCGCAATGAGGGCTCCATCGTCAGTGTAACTGACGGTATTGTTCGTATACACGGTCTTGCAGACGTTATGTACGGGGAAATGATTAAATTCCCCGGCGGTGTATACGGTATGGCGTTGAACCTGGAGCAAGACTCCGTCGGCGCCGTTGTATTAGGTGATTACAGTCAGCTGGCCGAAGGCCAGACTGTTCAGTGCACCGGACGAATTCTTGAAGTACCTGTAGGCAGGCAGTTGCTGGGACGTGTTGTCGACGCATTGGGTAACCCAATCGATGGCAAAGGTCCTGTTGAAGCTACCGAAACCGCTCCAATCGAAAAAGTAGCGCCCGGCGTTATTGCTCGTCAGTCTGTTGATGAGCCGATTCAAACAGGTTACAAGTCCGTTGACGCCATGGTTCCTGTTGGTCGTGGTCAGCGTGAGCTGATCATCGGTGACCGTCAGACCGGTAAGACCGCTCTGGCCATCGACGCGATCATCAACCAGAAAGGCACCGGCATCAAGTGTGTGTACGTAGCGATTGGCCAGAAGCAATCTTCTATTGCCAACGTAGTACGCAAGCTGGAAGAACACGGCGCTATGGAACACACCATTGTTGTGGCTGCGGGTGCTTCTGATCCTGCTTCCATGCAGTTCCTGGCTCCTTTCGCCGGTTGCACCATGGGTGAATTCTTCCGTGATCTGGGTGAAGACGCCCTGATCGTATACGATGACTTGACCAAGCAAGCCTGGGCCTATCGTCAGATTTCCCTGCTGCTGCGTCGTCCACCGGGTCGTGAAGCTTACCCGGGTGACGTTTTCTACTTGCACTCCCGTCTGCTGGAGCGTGCTGCTCGAGTTAACGCTGAGCACATTGAAAACCTCACTAACGGTGAAGTGAAAGGCCAGACAGGTTCCCTGACCGCTCTGCCTATCATCGAAACCCAGGCAGGTGACGTATCTGCATTCGTACCGACCAACGTAATCTCTATTACTGACGGTCAGATCTTCCTGGAAACAGACCTGTTCAACGCCGGTATCCGTCCTGCGATGAACGCCGGTATCTCTGTATCCCGTGTAGGTGGTGCTGCTCAGACCAAGATCATCAAAAAGCTTGGCGGTGGTATCCGTCTGGCGCTGGCTCAGTATCGTGAACTGCAGGCGTTTGCCCAGTTTGCTTCTGACCTGGATGAAGCTACCCGTAAGCAGCTTGAGCACGGTCAGCGTGTTACTGAACTGATGAAACAGAAGCAGTACGCGCCAATGTCTGTTGCCGACATGGGTGTTGTCATCTATGCCGCTGAAAAAGGCTACCTGGAAGACGTTGAGCTGAACAAGATCCTGGACTTTGAAGCTGCTCTGTTGAGCTTTGTGAACTCTGAATTCAGTGAGCTGATGGCTCGCATCAATGAATCTGGAGATTACAACGGTGAAATTGAAGAGGGTATCAAAGGGGCCATTGAGAAGTTCAAGGCCACCCAGTCCTGGTAACAGGCTCATGGTTGACGGCTGCCTGCCTCGGTAGCCGTCAACGGTAGCTGAGGAAACACAATGGCAGGCGCAAAAGAGATCCGGACGCAGATATCGTCCATCAAAGGTACGCAGAAGATCACCAGCGCCATGGAAATGGTGGCGGCGAGTAAGATGCGTAAAGCTCAGGAGCGGAGAGAAACCAGCCGCCCTTATGCTGAACGTATCCGTCAGGTCGTAGGGCATGTAGCTCACGCCAATGCCGAGTACAAGCACACCTTCATGACAGAACGTGAGGTGAAGCGTGTCGGTTTTATCATCGTTTCCACGGATCGAGGCCTCTGTGGAGGTCTGAACATCAACCTGTTCAAGAAAACCATTGAGAGTATGACTCAATGGAAAGATCAGGGTGCTGAGATAGATCTTTGCCTGATCGGCAGCAAGGCAGTTGGATTTTTCCGTAGTTACGGCGGGAACGTCGTGGCAGCCACAACCCATATTGGTGACTCACCCAACATTGCTGATCTGATCGGTGGTGTAAAGGTGATGCTGGACAAGTACGAAAACGGTGAAATTGACCGCCTGTACGTTGTTCACAACCGCTTCGTCAACACCATGACCCAGTCTCCCGAGGTATTGCAGTTGTTGCCTCTGGTCCCCGATGAAGATGAGTCACTGAAAAGACCCTGGGACTACATTTACGAACCTGATGCCAAAGAGTTGCTCGATGGCCTGTTAGTCAGGTATATCGAATCCCAGGTATTCCAGGCAGTAGTTGAAAACAACGCCTGTGAGCAGGCCGCGCGAATGATTGCGATGAAGAACGCAACCGATAACGCCGGCAACCTGATCGATGAGCTTCAGTTGGTATACAACAAGGCCCGTCAGGCTGCAATCACACAGGAACTGTCCGAAATCGTCAGTGGCGCAGCGGCTGTATAAAAGATTAAAGGGTAGAGGAAAGGCTATGAGTAGCGGTCGTATCTTACAAATCATCGGCGCCGTCGTTGACGTCGAATTCCCAAGGGAAAGTGTTCCCAAAGTCTACGACGCTCTGAACGTCGAAGGCAAAGAACTGGTACTGGAAGTTCAGCAGCAGCTGGGTGACGGTATCGTTCGTACCATCGCCATGGGTTCCACCGAAGGTGTATCCCGTGGTCTGACAGTTAGCAATACCAACGAACCCATTCAGGTACCAG
Organism: Endozoicomonas arenosclerae; assembly: GCF_001562015.1. Classification (GTDB taxonomy): domain Bacteria; phylum Pseudomonadota; class Gammaproteobacteria; order Pseudomonadales; family Endozoicomonadaceae; genus Endozoicomonas_A; species Endozoicomonas_A arenosclerae. The sequence goes on from NZ_LASA01000033.1 coordinate 41,683, forward strand.
TAGGTACCAAGACTCTGGGTCGTATCATGGACGTACTGGGTAACCCTATCGATGAGAAGGGTCCAATCGGTGAAGAAGAGCGTGCGTCCATCCACCGTAAACCACCTTCCTATGCTGAACAGTCCGCTTCGAACGAACTGTTGGAAACCGGCATCAAGGTAATCGATCTGGTTTGCCCCTTCGCGAAAGGTGGTAAGGTCGGTCTGTTCGGTGGTGCCGGTGTAGGTAAAACCGTAAACATGATGGAGCTGATCCGTAACATCGCGATCGAGCACTCCGGTTTCTCGGTTTTCGCCGGTGTAGGTGAGCGTACTCGTGAAGGTAACGACTTCTACCACGAGATGACCGATTCCAACGTAATCGACAAAGTATCTCTGGTTTACGGTCAGATGAATGAGCCACCAGGAAACCGTCTGCGTGTAGCTCTGACCGGTCTGACCATGGCTGAGAAGTTCCGTGACGAAGGTCGTGACGTACTGCTGTTCATCGACAACATCTACCGTTACACCCTGGCGGGAACTGAAGTATCAGCTCTGCTGGGTCGTATGCCTTCTGCGGTAGGTTACCAGCCAACTCTGGCGGAAGAGATGGGTGTACTGCAGGAGCGTATTACTTCCACCAAGAAAGGTTCTATCACTTCTATCCAGGCGGTATACGTACCAGCGGATGACTTGACTGACCCGTCTCCAGCGACCACTTTCTCGCACCTTGATGCGACAGTAGTACTGAGCCGTGACATCGCTTCCAAGGGTATCTACCCAGCGATCGATCCTCTGGACTCTACTTCCCGTCAGCTGGATCCTCTGGTTATTGGTCAGGATCACTATGATGTTGCTCGTGGCGTACAGACTGTACTGCAGCGTTACAAGGAACTGAAAGACATCATCGCCATTCTGGGTATGGATGAACTGTCTGAAACTGACAAGCAGACAGTAACCCGTGCTCGTAAGATTGAGCGTTTCCTGTCTCAGCCATTCTTCGTAGCGGAAGTATTCACCGGTTCTCCAGGTAAATACGTTTCCCTGAAAGACACCATCAGTGCCTTCAAGGGCATCCTGGCTGGTGAGTATGACAACCTGCCTGAGCAGGCGTTCTACATGGTCGGCGGAATCGACGAAGCTATCGAGAAAGCCAAGTCCATGTAATGCCTGGGGCGCTCAACCTTTCTATAAGGAAGAGCGTCTCCTCACGCTAGAAATTGCTCCTGCATTTCTAGCGTACCGTCCGTGCATGGACATAACAGGAGGTGACACAAATGGCGATCACGGTTCACTGTGACATCGTTAGCGCCGAGGAGGAGATCTTCTCCGGGCTGGTAGAGATGGTTATTGCTACCGGTTCTCTGGGTGACCTGGGTATTGCCCCTGGCCACGCGCCTCTGCTGACCGATCTGAACCCAGGTCCAATCCGCCTGATCACCCAGGGTGGTGAAGAAGAGGTGTTCTACATCTCGGGTGGATTCCTGGAAGTGCAGCCTAACCAGGTTAAGGTACTGGCTGACACGGCTCTGCGTGCAGATGATATGGATGAGTTAGCTGCTGAAGAAGCCAAGAAACTGGCTGAACAGGAGCTGACAAATCAGAGCGGTGAGTTTGATTACTCCCGTGCAGCAACTCAGTTGGCTGAAGCCGCTGCCCAGCTGCGAACTCTGCAGGCGATTCGTAAGAAGCTTGGTAAATAAGCAACTTGCGTCTTATAAAAAAACCCGGTTTGTTCCGGGTTTTTTTATGTCTGATGAAAAGCTATTTACCAGCAGACTTCACTTTAAAGGTCTTAATCCCAGTCTGACGGATCACCTTCAATATTCTCGTCTGTTAACCAGAAATCTGCTTCGGATAAAGGCATGGTGCCACTCAAGTCTGCTTTTTTTGTAGTTAACCGATCTTTTGCTTCATTAAGGTGGGGCGACAGCTTGGGGCGAGCGTCTTTAGGCGGCTCCTGATCGCGATTGAAAATTCGGGGTATGACGCTTTTCATAAAAGCTTCATCATCTAATGCTTCCGATACGTCAATCGTTACTGGATTTTGACCAGTGATGACACATAGGTAGAGAAAGATATAAGCCAGGACTTCGTGGTTAGCATCAGTCGGTGGTAATTCCTTTTTAAGTAAGAGCACTGAAGAGGCGATCAGTATTGAAAGCATTTCAGGACTGTCGCAGTACGCAAGACCTTGGCTGATTTCTTTGAATAATTGATCTGGTACTTCGTGCAAATTCAGACTTTTTTTCATCTCCTTTGCATCAGTACGTTTATCGAAGAGTTTTGCCACCAGATTCTGGGTTTCAGCTTTCGAAATCAGTTGTGTACTTTTAACTTTACTGCTCTTCCCTTTCTGTTGAAGAAGCTGAATGCCAGAAGCCATGGAAAGTACTTTGAACATGGCCTCTCTTCGATCATCAATGACTTCTGGTTCAACATAGCCTTTCTCTGGAAGTGGAATGGGGGTTAGCAACGCGATGACTTCAGCCAGATTCCGATGTCGCAGTAGAATGCGACCTTTCTCAGGATTAAGAAACTGCCTGGTCTCTACTTTTTTAGCTCTTCTGGTTTTAGGTGACGGGTTTCTTGAGCTTGAAGGCGTTGTAGTTTGCTCCTGACCGACTTTAAGATCGACATCTTCTTGAATAGCCTCCAGAGTTCTTCCTTGCACCTTGTCTGACTTCTTGCGTCGTGGAGGGGGAGAGCTTTTTTGAAAGCCTATGGCTTTTTCATCCTTGGGTCCCATTCTATCCATTTTGACCTTTTCTCCCTTCAGACTTTTCTAAACTCTTCACTTTATCTCTGATGGGTTCGAGAGCCACATCCTTGAACTCATCCCATAAATTATTCATTTCAATCTTGATGCCATTGTCACGCATGGTTCTGTAGAGTCTGGATAATTCATCTTCAGTCCTGACCAGAACAGGGGTATCAGAGTAGATACCCATTTTGTTGAGCATCGATTCTGGAATGAAAACCGTTGTGGGCAGGTTGGCTTTCATATCGGTATAGGGGTTCTTGTTGTCAGTACCGTGATGCACCATAGGATTGTCTTCACGACCATATTCAAGGTTGAGAGCGTGAATGACTTCCAGTTTTCTTTTGGAATATATACCGAGAACCGGGTCGAGTTCGCCATAACGATCCTGCTGACCGAGGTCGACATCTTCATATCGGGAGTGGACAAATAGAAGGTCAAAATCAGCGGTATAAGGTAAGACCATTAGCTTTTGTTTGCTCACACCTGTGCCTGAGAAAATATCCCATTGACCATCTTCTCTGAGATGAGCTTCAAAGGGTTCTGCTGGACCGGCGCCATTACGAGGAGCTGATGTGAAAGTAAGAGCTTCTGTGTAGCCTGGGGTGGGGTGTATTGGCGTCAGGTTCTCAAGTATGCCCATTGACTCCAGCTCTCTGAGTCGCTTTTGGGATATATGAAGGTGCTCAGGTACTGCGACTTTATCAACTTCAATAGCCTTGCGATTCACCTCATTGGAATCTGCAACCTTATCAGGCTTTCCTGATAGTTTACTGAAATGCTGGTCAACAGGAATCAGGCCTGCCATAGGCCCCCAATTGGAACTCTTTCCTTTAATGGATAGAGGCTTTGATTGAAAACCTTCCTCAATCAGAGTTCGACAGATCATCTCTACCGGCCTGATGGCGATGACGACATTTTCTCGATCTGCTACTGCCTGGGTTTGTTTCAAGTAGTCAGGAGGAATGCCCTGGTTTTCATAGTTAGAAACTTTATTAAAACCAATCAGCACATTTTCACTTAATGATCCTCTACGGGAAAAGGCACGCTGGACTGAGTCTACATTAATGGCTTTTTTGGCAAGAGCTTGAAAGCTACCCCTTCGTGATTGAGGTGGGCTTTCAGGTTCTTTTTTATTCAGTACCCGGTGATCAGATTTAAGGAACGGATTCTTATCAAGGTCTATCGAACGTCGATCTACTTTTGGCTTGGGCCTGACAGGTGGAGGAGAGGCTGGAATGTTGTCGCTGTCACGGCCAGGTCTTGGTATCTGATTGTCAACTTTCTGCTTTTCTAAACTTCGCTCCCTTAATGGTTTTACCAGGAGTTGGCTGTCTGTCAGAAAAGCTTGTTTAGGTTGGAGTTTTAAATAAGCTTCTTGTACGGGGTGCAGTTCAACTTTTCTGGCAAAAGCCTGACGAATAAGGAGTTCATCAGCCTCAGTCTTTTTTGGACCGAATGAATAGTCAGTTGGATACCCGCCTGTCGTGACGCCACCAGCCATAGCCACATTCCTTGTGATTAATGCTTTAAGGATAGCCAAGTATAACCCGGATAGGGTTATAGCTATTATCTACTAGGCTTTTTTAAGGAATTTGCTCACCAGAACGATCCTTACACCATTAACCCGACCTTCTATATGTTCAGGGTTGCTGGTCAGGGATATATTTTTGACGGTGGTTCCCCGCTTGGCTGTAAAACCCGCACCTTTAACATCAAGATCTTTAATCAGAGTGACCGTATCGCCAGCTTCAAGGCGAGTACCGTTGCTATCCAATGTAGGGGCAGAATCATCATCATTAGAAAGTCCTGCCTCTGCCCACTCTTTTACCTCTTCTTCCAGATACATCATATCCAGCAGATCCTGAGCCCAGGGCTCTGATGAAAGCTGATTGAGCATACGCCATGCCATGACCTGAACAGCAGGCACCTGGCTCCACATACTGTCATTCAGACAGCGCCAGTGATTTGCATTGATGTTATTGGGCTGATCAATCTGATCAACACAAGTTGTGCAAAGCAAGAGATGACTTTCAGCAGAAGAGTCAGGTGACTCTGGTACAACATATATAGAAAGGTCTTCGTTGGAAGAGCAGAGCTCGCATTTGGAACCACTGCGTTCTTGCAGAGTGTTTTCGATAGACATATATAAGTACTGATCTTACGAAGGAAGAAGTGGGCAGCGATTATGCCCCCTTTTATAAAGGCTGACTAATCATCGTTAATTATCAGTGGGGCTTTCTATATTCCCCCAAGGCCTTGCGTAGCAAAGCCTCTAAGGTATCTCTCGCACAAAGATAGGTGTAATCCGATCTTTTCAGTAAAGCGGTTGCAGGAGTAATCTATGTACATCGATCGGGGCTGAGATGTACCGACCGGCAGCCAAGTTGTCATTGCAAGAGCAGTATATTGCAGTTGTTGGCAGATGTCTTGGTGAGTGCAGATATGCACACCTCGCTGAACGAGGTTTCTATCTTCTGGGTAGGATGTTCAGCGATGTTTTCAAGTATTTTATTTCTCTTCCTTGAAATGATCGCTTGACAACGAACGGCGCCACGGTAAGATGAGCGATCTCGCTGATCGGCGCCAACCGCTGATTCAGCCGATTAAAACCTTCCGGTTCTAATCAATGTTCTTTAAAAACATATCAGACAATTCGTGTGGGCGCTTGTGTGAATGGCATCGGTCAACAAAAGCTTCGGCTTTTGAAATGATTTAAATGCTGATCAAGCAAGCGAACATACCTGTAAATTCATGTACGTTTAATTGCAA
>NZ_LASA01000034.1 GCF_001562015.1 Endozoicomonas arenosclerae
GGCAATGCCCATGCAAACGCACTGCGAAATCAACGTTTCAAATGTGCTTAAACGATGTTGATTAGCTCCAGGAGCCTGACCGAGAATAGTGCTCGAGCATAAAATTCAGTAGAACGAGGCTACAGCCTTGAGCGTTCTGGACAGCTTCGATGGATTTGTGCGAATAGTTGACCTATTTAAGCAAATTCATCGGAAAAATAGACCGTTCTTTCTGGATTTTAGGCCGGGCTCTCTATTCTTGGTCAGGCTCCTGACTAATCAACATCGTTTAAGCACATTTGAAACGTTGATTTCGCAGTGCGTTTGCATGGGCATTGCCCAGACGCATTGCTATGGAGACAAGCATGCAACTGAAAGGCAGCAAGGCCCGGATTCTGGTATCCGGTGCGTGGCTGTTGTTGGTATCAGTCGGAGCCAGTGCGAATAGTCTGACACTGTCCGAAGCCGAGCAAACGGCTCTGGCCGCTGATCCAATGATTCAAGCCTATGAAAAACAGTCCCTGAGCTATCAGGAGCAGGCCATAGCCGACGAGAGCTGGGCAGACCCAAAAGTGTCCATGGGGACCATGAACCTGCCGGGTAATGATCTGGACCCTGCCAATCAGGGAATGCTGGAGCTGAAAATCGAGCAGATGCTGCCCCGTGGTGACAGTAATCAGATCAAAAGAAACAAGACTGAGCTGATGGCTAAAGGCTCAGACTCGGCTGCACAGAATCGCAAACTGGAAGTACTCAGGGAAGTCAGGCTGGCCTGGCTGGATACCTGGTACTGGCAGCAATCACTGACAAAGCTGACCGAGAGTCGTTATCTGTTTGAAAGTCTGCGCAGTGTTTCTGAATCCATGTACCGTCAGGGCAAGAAAAGTCAGCAGGATCTGATCAGTGCTGAGCTGGGGTTGGCCAGACTGGATGATCGTATTCTGTCGTCTGAAAGCAGTTTGAATGAAAGCCGTGCAAAACTGAATCGCTGGCTGGGTGAAGCTTCTGTCATGGAACTTTCCAGTAAACTGCCTGATAAAAGCTCACAACCTCTGCCTTCTATAAAAGCCGTTAAAGCGCACCCCCTGGTTAATAGTGAAGAACTGGTAGTGCAACAGTCTGAACAGGATGTTGCCCTGGCCAAGGAAGCTTATAAGCCCCAGTGGGGCGCTGAAATCAAATACGGCCGATCCATGTCAGATATGAGCTCCAGCATGGGCTCGGACAGCCGAGATCAGTATTCCCTGATGCTAATGGTGGATATTCCGTTGTTTACTGGCAATCGTCAGGATCGTCAGCTGGCTGCCAGCCACTATCAGCGGGAAGCTGCCACTTTCAGAAAAAGTGAGTTGTTGCGAAACCTCCTGGGTGAAGCTCAGCAAGAGCATGCCCGTTTTAATGGGCTGCAGAAAAGACAGAAGCAGTACCAGAAAATCCTTTTGCCACAAGCCCGTCGCCAGGCCGAGTCCACCCTCAACGCTTATCAGAGTGATGCCAGTGACTTTGGCTCAGTCATGCAGTCCTACATCGAAGAATTGAACCTGCAAATTGATTACCTGAGGCTTCAGGCGGACACCCTGCAAAGCAAAGCCAAACTCGATTACCTGATGCCAGGGGAGACTGCACTATGAAAAACTGGATTTTGATGGCTTCAGTCTCTGTTGTGGCTTTTGCTGCCGGTATTGGAGTTAAAGGTTATATGGATAACGGCAGTGACGGCGTAACAGTTTCTACTGCCAAAGAGCCGTTGTATTGGGTAGCTCCAATGGACCCTAACTACAAACGGGATAAACCAGGGAAGTCGCCTATGGGGATGGATCTGGTGCCTGTTTATGAAGAAGAAAAGGCAGAGGACAAGCCAGGTACTATCTCCGTGTCTTCTGCTGTTGCTAACAGTCTTGGAGTGCGCTCCGAGCAAGTGATTGAACAGACTCTGCAATCCCGGATCAGTACAGTAGGTCTTGTGGGTTATGACGAGGACAGCCTGCGTCAGGTAAACAGCCGGGTAGAAGGCTGGATTAAAAACCTTCAAGTCTCTTCTCAGGGCGAATTTGTCTCCAAAGGCAGCAAGTTGTTTGATCTCTACTCCCCGGCATTGGTGAGTGCACAAGAAGAGCTGTTGTCAGCGGCTCGCTCTGGTAATCAGGGTTTTATCAAAGCTTCGAAAGATCGACTTCTGGCCCTCGGTGTATCCGATCAGGTTATTCGGCGCATTATCAGGAATAAAAACGTCGAGCAGACCCTGTCTTTTTATGCGCCAGAAGATGGTTACATCTCGCAGATGAACACCCGGGAAGGGGGATACGTGAATCCTTCCAAAACCATCCTTGAGCTGGCATCACTGGATGCTATCTGGGTGGTGGCCGATGTCTTCGAAAGTCAGTCGCAGCAGGTTAAAGCCGGACAGAAAGCTGCAATGTCTGTGGATTACATTCCCGGCAAAGAATGGCTGGGTACCGTTGACTATATCTACCCCGAGCTTGATCTCCAGACCCGCAGTCTGCGTGTACGACTTCGGTTTGATAACCCCGGCGGTGAACTCAAACCCAATATGTTTTCCAGGGTGAGTATTTTCCCGGAATCGTTTAAGGCTCTCAGTATTCCTGTGACAGCTGTACTGAGAATGGAATCTCACAATCGAGTGGTGAAAGACCTGGGAGAAGGCCGGTTTCGTTCAGCCCGAGTCGAGCTGGGGCGTGAAATCGGAAATCGTGTGGAAGTGTTGGAGGGTCTGAATTCGGGTGATCGGGTGGTGACTTCCGCTCAATTCCTGCTGGATTCAGAATCCAGTATTAATGCAGATCTCAGCCGCATTGAAGGGGCTCCGAAAGAAAGTGTCTGGATTGAAGGTACTTTCCAAGCTCAGAAAAGTGCTGGTGTCATCAACGTGGCCCATGGTCCGGTCAAGGAGTGGGGTTGGCCAGGAATGATTATGGACTTCAACCTGAGTCCGGATCTGGCGATGCCTGAACTGGCTCAGGGACAGGCAATCCGGTTTGAAACCGAGAAGCTTGAAGCAGGTGGCTATCAGGTTAATCAGATTGAGATCATTGAGGCTTCCGAAAGCAGTCAGCCTGAAAGTTCGGGAGGCATGGATCATAGCGGGCACGATATGTCTGGAATGAACATGGATCACTCCGGTCATGACATGTCGACTATGGAAAGGTCCGGGATGGGTATGAAAGACGAAAGTCGTGCAATGGATCACAGTCAGCACGAGATGCCTGCCATGGATCACAGCACAATGGACCATGGCGACATGGACCACAGCATGATGGGACACTGAGGAGCGCACCATGATCACTGCGATTATTCGCTGGTCACTGGGAAATCGCTTCCTGGTGTTACTGGCTGCATTGGCTCTGTTGTTTGCCGGTGTCTGGATTACCAAGAAAACCCCTGTGGATGCGTTGCCTGATCTCTCTGATGTTCAGGTGATTATCAAGACCGATTATCCCGGTCAGGCTCCCCAGGTTGTGGAAGATCAGGTGACCTATCCACTGACCACGGCCATGATGGCGGTACCCGGTGCAGTGGATGTCAGGGGCGCCTCCATGTTTGGTACTTCCTACGTCTATATCCTGTTTGAAGACGGCACGGATATGTATTGGGCTCGCTCCAGGGTGTTGGAGTACCTGAATCAGGTTCAATCCAGTTTGCCGGATTCTGCCAAAGCTTCACTTGGACCTGATGCGACGGGTGTCGGCTGGGTCTTCAATTATGCTCTGGTCGATCGAACCGGGAAGCATGATCTGGATCAGCTGACCAGCCTGCAGAACTGGTATCTGAAGTTTCAGCTGCAATCCGTATCAGGGGTCAGTGAGGTGGCTACAGTAGGCGGCATGGTTCGTCAGTATCAGGTGGTTGCTGACCCTGACAAACTGAGAGCCTATGGTATTTCTCTTCAGCAGCTCGGTCAGGCTCTGCGTGCAGGCAATAGTGAATCCGGCGCTTCCGCTATTGAGATGGCCGAGGCCGAATACATTGTTCGGATTAGTGGTTATATCGACTCGCTCGAAGATATAAGACAGCTACCCTTGAAAATCACTTCAGAAGGAACACCTTTGACGGTGGGCGATGTGGCCGATGTGCGCATGGGTCCACAGATGAGACGCGGCATTGCCGAGTTGAACGGAGAAGGGGAAGTGGTCGGCGGCATTATTGTCATGCGATATGGCGAAAATGCCCGAGAAGTTATTGAAGGGGTCAAAAGCAAGCTGGATGAACTGGCCAGCGGCCTGCCGGAAGGTGTGGAAGTCGTCACTACCTATGACCGCTCGACGCTTGTGGACGAGTCTATCAAGACTTTGAGCTCTACCCTGCTCATTCAGTTGCTGATTGTCATGGCAATCTGTGCCCTTTTTCTCCTGCATTTCCGGTCTTCACTGGTGATTGTGATCAGTCTGCCATTGGGCATTCTGGGGGCTTTTGTGATCATGTATCTGCAAGGGCTGAATGCCAACATTATGTCGCTGGGGGGGATTGCGGTCGCAATCGGTTCGATGGTGGATGGTTCCATCGTCATGATCGAAAACTTTCATAAACATCTGCATAAGGTGAAAGTGACAGCGGCTAACCGCTGGCAGGTTGTACGTCAGTCGTCTCTTGAAGTAGGGCCGCCGCTGTTCTTCTCGTTGTTAATTGAAGCGATCAGCTTTATGCCGGTTTTCAGTCTGCAGGCTCAGGAAGGGCGAATGTTTTCGCCACTGGCTTTCACCAAGTCCTATGCCATGGTGGTGGCTGCCGGACTGACCATAACTCTGGTGCCGGTTCTCATTGGCTACCTGATTCGCGGTAAAGTCATGTCCGAGGAGCGAAATCCGGTCAATAAAGGCTTGATGGCAGGTTACCGACCTCTGGTTCAGTTCGCTCTGAAATACCCAAAAGCTTTGATTGCCGGGGCCTGTATTCTCATGGTGGTGGGCATTTTACCCGCATCAAAACTGGGCAGTGAGTTTATGCCGCCTCTGGATGAAGGCGACCTGATGTACATGCCGACCACCTATGCCGGTATCTCAACGGGTAAGGCCAGGGAGTTGCTTCAGCAAACCGATCGATTGATCAAAACAGTGCCAGAAGTGGACACTGTGTTTGGCAAGGTGGGTCGTGCTGCAACGGCTACAGACCCGGCGCCCTTGACGATGATTGAAACCATTGTCCAGCTCAAACCAAGAAGTGAGTGGCGGGATGGAATGACGTCTGAGAAGCTAAAAGCTGAACTCGAGGAGAAGGTTAAGCTCCCTGGNGTCAGTAATGCCTGGGTGATGCCGATCAGAACCCGCATCGATATGCTCTCAACCGGTATTAAAACTCCAGTGGGTATTCAGGTGACCGGACCCGATCTGGACACAATAAAAGACATTGGTAAGAAGTTGGAGAAGTTGCTGAGCCCGATTGATGGAACGCTGTCTGTTTATGCTGAACGAGTGGCCGGTGGTCGCTACATCCGTGTCGATATTGATCGTATAAAAGCGGCACGTTATGGCTTGAGCGTCAAAGCTATCCAGTCAGTCACTTCTTCGGCCATTGGTGGCATGGATGTTACTCAGGCGGTTGAAGGTTTAGAACGTTATCCAGTTAATCTGCGATATCCACAGCATTACAGAAACTCGGTGGAAAAGCTGAAGGTTCTGCCTGTAGTGACTCCGTCCGGCCAGTCCATTGCCCTGGGTGACGTTGCCAATATCTATGTTGAAGAGGGTCCGGGAGCCATTCAGTCCGAGAACGCTCGACCTTCAGGGCGTGTGCTGGTGGATATAGCCGGGCGGGATCTTGGATCTTATGTTGAAGAAGCCAAAGAGCTTGTGACTCGGAATCTGGAACTGCCAGCAGGCTATGCCCTGGAGTGGGCTGGTCAGTATGAGTACATGGAAAGAGCCAGCGAGCGTCTGGGCGTTATTATTCCTGCAACTCTGTTGTTTATCACCGTAGTACTCTTCCTGACTTTCAGAAGTGCCTTTGAGGTAGTCACGATTCTCAGCACATTACCTTTTGCCCTGATAGGCGGCATCTGGCTGATGTATTTGCAGGGCTACAACCTGTCCGTGGCTGTAGGGGTTGGTTTTATTGCGCTTGCCGGTGTCACGGTAGGTAATGCCATTATGATGCTGGTTTATCTCAATCAATCTCTGGCTGAGTTGCGCCAGAGTGGCGCAGAGATATCCGCTCAGGCAGTAAAACAGGCTGTGCAAGATGGAGCCGTGCTAAGACTGAGACCCATCATGATGACGGTTAGCACGATTCTCTTTGGGCTGATTCCCGTCATGCTTAACGAAGGAACAGGCTCTGAGGTGATGCAGCGTATCGCCGGGCCCATGATTGGCGGCATTACCAGCTCTTTGGCGGTCACACTGGTACTGGTGCCTGCCATTTATTTTCTGTGGCATAGCCGGAAGAAGGCTTTGGCCACATCTATTCAATAAAAAGCAAAGTTTGAAATCCATTTAACAGGAGAGTGAAACCATGAAAAAGATAAAAGCGTTATTTCTGGGAGTCGCGGTACTGATGTCGTCCATGCTGGTCAGGGCTGAAGCACAGTTTCCAACCGTTATGCTTTATAAAACGCCTGCCTGCGGATGTTGTACTGAATGGGCAAAACACATGGAAGAAAATGGCTTTAACGTGATGCTGCATGATGTGCCCGGCACAGCCATGTATCGTGCCAAGGCCGGAATTCCAAAAGGAATGGAGTCCTGTCACACCGCTTTTATTGGTGATTATGCCTTTGAAGGCCATGTTCCGGCAGAAGACATTAAACGTCTGCTGACTGAAAAGCCTGAAGGTGTGAACGGTCTGACCGTACCGGGTATGCCTATGGGCTCTCCAGGTATGGAATACGGTGATCGCAAAGATCCTTACCAGGTCATCAGCTTCAGTGCTGACGGTAAGATGAGTGTGTTTGCTACTCACTGATCGTTGAAGCCTGAAGAAGCACTTTAAGCTTCTTCAGGCTGTTAGTCGGGGGGGGGGTTATCTCAGTCTTTGCTTATCGACCTTAGCCCTTTGTCTGCTGACTATGGCCCACATCAGTTGGTCGTAAGCTGTTGTAACCAACTCGTCTCCACGCTTTTCGACTTCAGTGAGTTTGGACAGGGCTTTACCGACGCCAGGCTTTCGGGTTGCTGGCTGGAAACTGGCAACATAGAAAGCATTGTCAGGAATGCGGCCAGCGGCAATACCTGTATTTCTCACAATCAAGGTTTTCAGTGTGGTGTCTCTGACATCCTGAAGCTCGTCGCTGGTCAGATGATCAGGATTGGTATCATCATCCATATTCTCAAACCAGAAGCGGTCACCATTCCTGAGGGCAAGGAACTGCTCCTTTATGATGGTATGGAAGACTGGCCCCACCAGAGAGTTACCTCTGGGAGTTTCAGCTAGACCTCCGACCCAAAGATCCACTTTGTTGATGTCATCGTTATAAGCCTCCTTAAGCTTGTTTTGGGTATTCAGGTCGTAGCTGATCTCTTCAATGAAATTCAGCTCACCCATATTCATCGCTTTTCTGACTTCATTGAAGCTACCCAGGCCATGGTCACGACCTCGGGCAATATTTCTTGCTGGCAGGTCACTGGCCCGATCATCAAACAGATGTTGTCTTATCGCGTCGACAATCTCGGTATCAATTCTCTGTTGACGACTGCTGGCCAGTCCCAGAATAACGGCGTCCACGCCACCATTGTTGGTGTTTGTCAGTTGCGATGAGTTAAAAAAGCTTCGCTCTACTGGTAAATTGCCAGCCGCAATGGTTTGTCCGGCAGAGTTAAGCCGTGGGATAACGGGCGCTACTGCACTGTGCCCAAAACGGTAGGCAGCTGTGGCGAAACTGTTATTGATATCAGGCTGAATGCTGCTGTTATAGGACTCGTAATCGGGGATAGCATTATCACCCAGCAGCGCAGGCAGGAAGTCATAAAGTGTGATCTTCTGGATATAGGCAGTCACTATTTTCCGGCTGTGCTGAAAGATGATTTCATCTCCCTCAGGGGTTGATCCATCGACCTCTGGATGATCCAGAGCATACACTTGAGCCAGACGGTTGTGCTCTCTCATTAAGAGTGTATGGATACACGTCAGAGCTGTGTTTTCTCCCGCTCTGATATCCCCGGCAACAAAGTTTCTGGCTTCGGTATCGTCCTGCGGTAACAGCGTTCTGACACCATCCATCAAACTGTTCACCCTCAATTCGCCATTTTCCCGACTTCTCAGGTCAGCAGCCGTTTTCTCGTCAGAGCCATAGACCATTGAGCCATCCAGCCAGCCAGTGATCAGGTTGATTTGCTCTCTGGGTGCACTGGCATCTTCACCGGTTCCAGTAAACGCAGCTGAACGCTTAATGGTCATGGTTTCAAAACTGGGTCCATCCGGATCACCAGGGTTGGAAATGGTCAGTGGTCCTTCTTCTGTTTCTTCGGTCAGGTCAAGATCATGGTCAATGAGCTGACCCCATGGCCAGAAGAGATTTGAAAGGCCCTTACGATCGGGGCTGTCTTTTTCCTGCTTGGATACGGCATTACTAATGCTGCGGGCATTAGGCCTATCAATGATCGGTAAGCCAATGCCATCTGCGTATGACGCGGGTAAACCAGGCAATCGGGCTAATGGAATGTGTGTTTTGCCATAATCTGGATGCTCCAGATTGTTTTGGCTCCCGTCGTAGGTTCTTATCCGACTATGATCGATTGCAATTAATGGAGTAGAGGTAGAAGTAGGTGGTTCAGCAGTGCTCTCGTGTTGTGTAGTAGATGAAGTTTCAGTGGTGCTCTGGGCATGTAATATGGGTGCAGATAATAAAATGCAGCCATAAAGCGATAATGAATATAAGGCAGCTTTTGAATGTTTCATAATACCAGGTAAATACTTAATTAACCTGCTTGAAAAGTAGAAGAGCTTGTTAATTCTTCAAGGTGTTTTTAATTAGGAATTAAAAATAAAGAGTCAGTCGTTTAATAATACATTTCTTCACATTTTCTTTTGTTTTCTAAATGTCCAGGTTGTTTGAAAACGATGTATGTTTTTGAAAATTTCTTATTATC
>NZ_LASA01000035.1 GCF_001562015.1 Endozoicomonas arenosclerae
AGTAAATGCACATGGTCATTCTGGATATTCAGTTCCACTACCGTACATCCAAGCTGACTACAAAAGACCTGAATGCTGTTATAAACCTCGGCTTTCACTGCCCCGGTCAGGACTCGAAACCTGTATTTTGGCACCCAAACTATATGATATTGGCAATGCCAAATGACATGCGTTAACTTTTCAAATCTACTCATGTTACTTCCTATCTCTAGTAGTTGTGGGGACAACTCAGAGATAAGGAGTAGCATGGGTAGTTCATGGCAGGCGAAGCCAACCATTCATGACCACGTCCATAGGACGTGGGTTTTCACGATGCACTAAAGGACAAAGCGGAAGCCATGACCGATAATGAAGCGGCCAGAAAGCTGCAACAAGCCAGAGAAATCCTGTTTCAATTAGTTCATGAGCGACAAGCCGAGGGTTAGGTAGTAGTACCTGCCTTCAGGCTCATTTCAGGATTGGAAAATACTGATAAGACAGGTTCTGGAGTGCGCCCAGCGTGCGGGTAATGGGTGCGTTTTAACAGAACTTTGAAAAGGAAATATATCGACTATAGCTTGAGGCACCATCCCAACCCCCATACCTGCAGCCACGCACCCCAGCAACGCATGATAAGAGGGGATCTCTACTGCTCTGGCCAACCGGCTACCCGATTCCAGCCAGCTATCCAGCCTTTTTCGATAAGAACAGTACGGACTGAATGCGATGATACTGGGAGACTCGCCCAAATCAGCCGCTGTTTTAATCGGTTTATGCTGAGCCTCTGAAACCAAAGTCATAGTCTCTTGAAAGATGGGCATGACTTCCAGCCCTGGATCTTCAACAGGATCGGAAGCCAGAGCCAGGTCCAGCTCACCTCTCAACACTCTATCAACCAGCAAGCCAGTGGCCGCAGTCTCCAGCTTCAGTTCAACATCGGGATATTGATTATTAAAATGGACCATAGGCTCCACAAGATGAGTGGCTGCAGCCATTTCAATCGCACCCAGCTTTAAAAGGCCTGCTGGCACATCAAGCTGCATGTCCTCCAGAACCTTCTCTCTCATTTTGATCAGGTCTTTGGCATGCCCCAGCAGCAGCTCTCCCGCCCCGGAAACCCTGAGCCGATTTTTTTCACGAATAAAAAGATCCCTGCTCAGCAGCTGCTCCAGCTTCTTGATTCTGGCAGTGACATTTGAGGGAACACGATTTAGACGTGTCGCAGCTGGCGTGATCCCCCCCTCTTCCACCACAGCAACGAATACCACCAAGTCAGAAATATCCATGAACAAATCATTCATTAATAGTGAATATATCATGCATTATTTTTCAATTTTAAAGAATGATCAACCTCCCTATAGTCAAGGAACTCTCACAGTAAAAGTGCATTTTCAGGAGCCATACCTTGTCAGACTGGAAGGGTTACAGCTTTGCCATCGCCGCTGTCTTTATCTGGACGGGTTTTATTCTGGTTTCCAGGATGGGAGGCATCAGCGACCTGCAATCCGGTGACATAGTGGCCCTTCGCTACCTGGTCAGCAGTCTTATTCTTGCGCCCCTCTGGTTCAGATATCGCTTCAATCTTTTTAACCAGAAGCTGGTTGCCCTGTCGTTAACGGGCGGGCTTGCCTATTCGCTGACAGTCTACAAGGGTTTCGAGCTCGTTCCCGGCTCCCATGCCGCCATCCTTCTACCCGGCTTACTGCCACTTCTGATGACATTCCTTGCAGTTGTCATCAATAAAGAAGTATGCAACACAGCCCGAACTATTGGACTACTGGTCATTTCAACAGGAATGGCTCTACTTCTTCTGCAATCTGAAACCATCACCACTGCAAATCTGGAAGGTTATCTCTGGATTGCTGCAGCCGCTTTCTGCTGGTCAGTGTTTTCAGTACTTCTACGACGGTGGAATATTAGTGCCTGGCAGGCCACCGTCAGCCTGTCATTTTTCACCTGTATGTTTTATCTGCCCTACCATCTGTTCACACTGACAAGTAGAGAATTCGCAGTTGCCGGGTCTTCACTATGGCCACAATTATTACTTCAGGGTTTTTATCAGGGTGTTTTGGCCAGCATTGTGCAAATGCTGCTGTTTGTAAAAGCGGTAGAAAAAATTGGGGCTGCCAATATGGGCGCCATGATGGGACTGGTGCCAGTTATGGCGGGAACGGCCTCCATCTTCATCTTCTCTGAACCTGTGACCCTCATTCTGGTGTTCGGACTGTTACTGGTCAGCACTGGCACCGTGATCAGCTCAGGACTTCTTAACCCTTCAAACATGTTCAATAGAAAACAAACGAGGAACCAACATGCCTTACGTGAATATCAAAATCACCAATGAACAGGTCACCCCCGAAAAGAAAAAAGCGCTTATTTGTGGGGTGACACAGCTTCTGGTCGACGTCATGGATAAAAACCCTGCCACCACGGTGGTGGTGATTGACGAAATAAACACAGATAATTGGGGAATAGGTGGCGAGACCGTCACAGAAATAAGAAAGAAATAAGAGAGGGGTTTCCCCCTCCTTTATTTCAGGTTACTGGCTGAGATCGTTTCAGAATTTTCAGGCAGTCTATACCCTCTGGCAAAGTACCGAACTGATAGCCCTCCTGTCCTTCGATACGCGACAGAACAAATGCTTCAGCAATATCGGGCTCTCCGTCACATACCAGTACACAAGCCTGCAGAGCAAGGGCCATCTTCTCTACGACTCTACGACACCGGTACTCAATGTTCTCATGATTCTCAAGTTCAGCTCTGAGATCAGCGACAAACTCATCGTATGCTTGATAATGCCCCGTGGCTTTCTCAAGCTCATTCATAAAAGCATTCAATACAGCAGGCTCTTTATTGATAGCTCTCAGCACATCCAGACACTGAACATTACCCGACCCTTCCCAGATGGCATTCACAGGGGCTTCCCGATACAACCTCGGCAGGATATTGTCTTCAACATAGCCAACACCACCAATGCATTCCATTGCCTCAACAATCAGCATTGGAGCTCGTTTACAAATCCAGTATTTGCCCACAGCGGTTGTTATTCTGGCAAACAACGCCTGTTGCTCATCCTCCAGATGATCCAGTGCATACCCTACTCTCATACTCATAGCCAAAGCAGCTTCCGACTCAATAGCCAGGTCAGCCAGCACATTTTGCATTAACGCCTGATCATGAAGATTTTTGCCAAAGACAGAACGCCCTGATGTGTGATGAATAGCCTGAGCGATAGCCGCTCTCATCAATGCAGAAGACCCCACCATACAGTCAAAGCGGGTCATGGACACCATTTCAATGATGGTTCTGACGCCACGCCCTTCGTCGCCCACCATCCAGGCTTGTGCACCGCGAAACTCTACTTCTGAAGATGCATTGGAGACATTACCCAGCTTGTTCTTCAACCGCTGAATATAAAACTGATTCTTGCTGCCATCCGAGCGCCAGCGGGGTAACAGAAAACACGACAGGCCACTGTCTGTTTGTGCCAGCACCAGGAAAGCATCACACATGGGTGCGGAACAAAACCATTTATGACCCACTATGCGATACTCTTTACCATTTCCCCCGTCGGCCAAGGGGTAAGCTCGGGTAGTATTGGCACGAACATCAGAGCCCCCCTGCTTCTCGGTCATCGCCATACCAATGGTTACGCCCTTCTTTTCGAAGTAAGGTATATTGCGTTCGTCGTATTCATGGGAAAGGATTCGGGGCAGCCACTCTTTAGACAACTCTGGAGCGTGTTTTAAAGCAGGGACAGCAGCAAACGTCATGGTCAGAGGGCACCCTGATCCGGCATCCGCCTGAAAATACTGGTATTCCATCGCAGCTCTGGTGACTTGAGCGCCCTCACCCGGCTGCTTCCATGGCAGAGAGTGCATGCCGGCCTCAATGGCTGTTTGCATCAGCTGGTGATAGGAAGGATGAAACTTGACCCGATCGGACCTATTGCCAAAACGGTCATGGGTTTGAAATTCCGGCTTGTTTTCATTAGCCAGAAAGCCCGCTTCCACGAGATCACCACCACATCTGCGACCAAAAGCCACCAGCATTTCTTCCGCTGAATCACCACCGCAGGCTTTCGTCCAGTACTGTAATACCCGATCACTGGTGTAAGTATTGAAGGGATCAAGAGGTGCAGGCTGATTAAAGACTTCATGAGTCTCTGCCTGAGACAGATGATCGTGCCGATCAAATTGTTCAGTCATGTCAGAGTCGCTTTTATTCTTGTCAGGAGGTAACTGCGAGTCTGACGGATCTTCAGGCGGGATTCAAACGCTTATTTGAAAAGTGATATCCCCCAAAGGAGATATCACTCCTGCTTATAAAGCCGATGCATTCACATCAACCACTGCCACCAGATAAAGAAACCGGCAAAGCCAAACAGGAAGACCATACCCATTTGCGCCCAGAGATTCAGCCACTGCCCGGGACGATGCTCTTCAGGCACCTGCTCGGAGGACATCAGTCGATAGTTCAACCAGCCAAAGACCGGCGTCGTCAGAAAAGCAGCAATCATGGCGAAATTCAACATGGACAGCATTGTGCCCGGGAAAAGCAATACCACGGTCATAGCCAGGCCTGTCACCACAAGGATCAAAAGCGGCTTTTCAGTTTCATCGGTATCACGCTGCTGAAGGTTTGACCAGGCGCTGAATATCGTACGACTATAACCATCTACACAGGTCAGTGTAGAACTGTAGATACAGCAAATAGCTGCAGTAATAATTAACCAGCTGCTCCAGTTACCAATGGTGGATGAATACATGGAAACCAGCTGTTTGGTGAAGGCTGCGCCGCTTGCGGCAGGTTCTATGCCACTGCCGTGCAATACGGTGGCCCCCATCCCCAGGAAGAACAAGGCCAGAATGGCGGTACCGACGTAGCCAACATTCATATCAAACACAGCATCTTTCACACTCAGGTGCCCGCGCTCTTTTTTCTTGCTCATACTCCAGACGGAATTCATCGCCGAAACTTCAATCGGCGCAGGCATCCAGCCCATCAAAGCCACCAGAAAACCGATAGAGGCCAGTGTCCATGGACTTGGGCTGACAAAATCAGCCGGTGCCACAGGCCCTTGTCCCAGAGCCAGCAGAGTTGCCAGTACCGTCACGACAGACAGCAGAACCACAATCGCTTTGGTGACTCTATCCACCATGGTGTAGTGGCCCAGCAAGATAATCACCAGACTGATCAGGGCAATCGCTGCCACCAGAACCGGTGAAGATACTCCGGGAGCGACCCAGGTTAACAAAGCAGCCGTCAATCCCATCAAGGCTGCGATATTCACAACCGCAGCAAAACTGTTGAGCACCAGAAACAGACCCAGCCAGCTTTTTCCCATTCGACCATAGCCCGCCATCAGCGACTCACCGGTGGCAGCGGTATAACGAGCACCGAACTGGAAGAATGGATATTTAAAGAGATTAACCAGAATGATCAGACTGACCAGCTGCCATCCATAATGTGCACCAGCCTGGGTAGACGCCACAATATGAGATCCACCAATGGCAGCGGCGGCCACCATAATACCCGGCCCCAATGCGGACAGTTTACTGCTCTTTTGCGCAACAGCCTGATCAGCCGCTGCTCCCCCGAGCGACAGATTATTTGAAGACATACTTTTTTACTTCTTTATAAAGACGTTCAATACAACAATCAGACAGCTCGTTACTGCACGTTTTGACTCTGAACACTTTTCCACCTCCCCCCGGATGAGGAAAAATGTTTCTTACGCACACGGCTGATTCAATACCAGACAATTAGTTTATTAATTAATAAAAATTAAAATATCCAGTGGTATGAATACTATTGAATTGTAAAGACGATTTACAGTTCGACTTTAGAAATAGAGACAATCGCTGATGCCCAGCAACGATTCAGATCTTTATAATTCATAGGTTAACTTGTTGCCAGTTACATTCCGTAAAGAAATTCGCCTTAAATTGCGTCACCTACTTATTGACACACATCAAATACATTTACGCTTTTAGTCTTTAAACTGTTAATAAAACAGCCTTGAGCTGAACAAAATATTTTCACGGTAAAAATAACCGGGTCACCCTGAAGTTTACCTGGATAACAATAAATAGAGTCCAGCCATATGACCTGTAACCGATTCGAGAGTTAACATGAGTACAGCCCCCGTATGGGATACAGGTCTGATCAAGAAGTACGACCTCAGTGGCCCAAGATACACGTCCTACCCTACTGCCGTTCAGTTTCAGGAAGGGTTTGATCTCGCGCACTATGAGTCCAGCGCCTGGAGAAGCAGTGCAATCAATAAACCTCTGTCGCTTTATGTGCACATCCCTTTCTGCAGCCATGTCTGCTACTACTGTGCCTGCAACAAAATAGTCACCAAACATCGCTCCAAAGCGGAAGAATATCTCGACTACCTGTTTCGAGAGATAGACATGCAGGCCAGTCTGTTCGGCCGAGACCAGAGAGTGGAACAGCTTCATTTTGGAGGTGGCACGCCAACCTTCCTGAGTCCGGATCAAATTTCGGCAGTGATGGATAAGCTGCGATCGGTCTTCAACTTTGGCAGCCAGAACCACTCCGACTTTTCCATCGAGCTGGATCCACGGGAAGTGGACTGGGTGATGATGTCCCGTCTGAGGGACGAGGGTTTCAACCGAATCAGCATTGGTGTTCAGGATCTGGACGAGAAAGTTCAGAAAGCCATCAACCGTGTGCAACCTGAAGAACAGGTTCAGTCTGTTCTGGATGCCGCCAGAACCATGGCTTTCAAGTCAGTGCATATGGATCTGATCTATGGCCTGCCCCATCAGACAGTGGACGGTTTCATGAATACCGTAAACCGTGTGATTGAAATGGCACCGGACCGGTTGTCATTGTTTAACTATGCTCACCTGCCACATCGTTTCAAACCCCAGAGACGCATCAACGAGGCAGATCTGCCCTCTCCGGAAGAAAAGCTGGAAATTCTACACCAAGCTACGGAGAAACTGGTTGAGCGCGGTTATGTCTACATTGGAATGGATCATTTTGCCCTGCCGGATGACGAGCTGGCCATTGCCCAGGAAACAGACACTCTGCACAGAAACTTCCAGGGTTATACCACCCACAGCCACTGTGACCTGATTGCCATGGGTGTTTCTTCAATCAGTAAAGTGGGCGGTGTTTATGCCCAGAATCATGTCACCATGGATTCTTATCAACATTCGATCGATGAAGGCCGTCTACCGATTTACCGTGGCTTGACCATGAATCGTGATGATGAAATTCGCCAGACTGTGATTAATGAATTGATTTGCCATTTCAAACTGGAATTTGCAGACATTGAAAGTCGCTTCGACCTCAGTTTCAGAGACTACTTTGCTGATGCACTGGAGGCTCTTGAACCCATGGCCAATGATGGCTTGATAGCTCTGAGTGAGAAGGGTATTCAGGTAGAACCCAGGGGTAAAATGCTGATCAGAAACATTTGTATGCAGTTCGACAACTACTTCAAACAGCAGATCCAGCAGCAGAACCTTTACTCGAAAGTGATTTAAAAATTACTGTTTCCAAGTACAGGTTAGTCCAGCATACCGTTCGCACTGAGCCTGTCGAAGTGTATTACCAGCATCCTTCGACAAGCTCAGGATGAACGGACTATCTATGACCATGAATACTTCTCTAGAAGGATCGACTATAACTCAGCTGCAAACCATCACTGGTACTGCGGCTGGAGCGAATCACGGTGTAGTTCATGCTCAAGCTGGAGCGCTCAGACATCCTGGCG
This sequence comes from Endozoicomonas arenosclerae, assembly GCF_001562015.1. Lineage (GTDB taxonomy): Bacteria > Pseudomonadota > Gammaproteobacteria > Pseudomonadales > Endozoicomonadaceae > Endozoicomonas_A > Endozoicomonas_A arenosclerae. The sequence continues at coordinate 7,734 of NZ_LASA01000035.1, forward strand.
TTATAACCCAGGCTCAGATACAGACCCGTGTCGTTGATCTCCTGAGCCAGAAACTCAGACGGCCCCTGCTGTGCAAATCCATTCACCGTGTACTTCGACTTTCCACTCAACACCGTTTGTTGTTGATAGCCTACTGAAAGTTTCAGAGCCGAGGGTTTCTCTCCGACTTCATTCAGCAATATAAAGTCACTTCCCAATCTTAGAATCCATTGATCAAAAGACTGGCCGCGCACAGCCAAAGCTTCATCCGACAATCCCTTCTCTCTGAAACTGCCTGACTCTGAATGGTGATAAAGAAACTCAACGATCGGAGTGATCGAAAGACCATTCAACCAGTCATTCATGTCAATGTCATAACCCAGAGCACCGTAGGCATTCCACTCAAACCCCGAGCGATGAGCACGCAGTCGATTACCATCAGAATCCTTACGCTTGCTGCTGTATTGCTTGGTGGCAAAAGTCAAAGCCCCATCAAACTGCCACTGATCTCTCTGCCAGGACAAGAACGGACCAAAGTGTATCGACTCCACAGAGCCCGAACCCAGTTTTTGCTGGAAACCGGCAGAGGTTCTACGGGTGCCAAACATCAAACCGACAATGGAGTTCTCACTGATCTGGCTGAATACTCCGGCATTCAATCCGTAACTGTTGGCGTTCATTCCTTCTAAACCCGGCAGCGATGAATAGTGGGACTTTGAACCATACGTCTGGACAAAACTGTGCCACTGACTGTTCTCATAATTTTGCAGCTTCTCAGTGGTGGTCCGCTCTCCCCCTTTCAGAGTGCTTCGATCCAGACTGGCATTATTATGAAGAAAGGCCTGGCCGGTTCGGTAGAAATCCAGAATCTGACGCAGGTCACTCAATTGATTAAACAGAGCCTGGGTAGAAGCCATTTCCAGATGACGGGTTGCATTCAAAGCCGCTTGAGCAGTAGGTGTAAGGTGATAGAGCACTTCCCCGACTTCAGGCAGAGGCTGATCGATCAGTGACTGTAACTCACGACTTGCAGCGCCTTTCTCAACTTTGATGACGATCTCCTTCTCCTGATTCGAGGCAGCTTCTTCCTTTTTTGGAGTGTCTTGAGAAGGCTTAGGGCTCACTGGAACTTCGTCCGATTTCTGATCAGACTTGTTCTCATCTTTTGATTCTCCGCCATCGCCTTCATTGACCTTGACTTTGACTTCATAAGGCTCGTCTTCACCTGGATTGAAGATAGAGACCGGCTCAACCACTACCGGGTCAGGTTTGTCTTCAGAGGCGGAGTATGGGCTGAACAGCCATTGACCAAACTTGTAGGAGAGCGTGCCAAGCCCTGTTCCCAGCAGGGCCGTCCCTCCGGTAACAATCAGGGCCGGATCAATAGCCAGCACGGGCACAGGCACAGGCAACACAGCGGCTGCCAGCAGCATGACCAAAGCCAATGATAATTTGAGTGATTTTCCGGCCATAATCCTTCCCCCCGGAGTACTGATTCAATTCCTTGGGGAGGACTATGACGGATTACTTACAGGATTTGACTAACAACGTTGTTATTTAAGAGGGGCAAGCCTTAGGAGACCTGTCCGAACTTTTTGACAATTTTTGTCAGTTTCTTCTTCTTGCCATCCAATTCATCCAGCACTTCTTTAGGAAACAGATTTCTATTGAGCTTTCCATATCTTGCTAACAATGACTCAGCTTCATGCAACATCGCCTTTCTTTCATGCTCTCCCAGGGCTGCAATCGCTTTTTGCTCATTCTCCTGAAGCTGATCCACACTGGATGCTTCAACAGTAATGATACTGCCTACCTTTTTATCAATGAACTCTACAGACTGCTGCAGTAATGGGGTTGCCTCAACAAGGATTTCTCTAAGAGCGGTAAGCCGGGCATACCTGAATGGGTATCTGCCCTGCTTTTTCAAAGTAATCTCTTCAATAGGTATCTGGCCAACAGCCATTCTTCCAACACCAGCCCCCATTGCCGTTCTTGTTCTTGTGAGTAACTCATCTACACATTCAAGATAGAGTTGGTATTCTCCATCAGCGATGCTATTCAACTCACCTTCCAGCCAATCTGTGACCCCTGCGTATACCTCTTCACCATTCGCGCCAAAAGAAGAACCATCAACCACTTTATGATTGATAAGGGGAATCACGACATCATTTCCCATTCGTCCACCCAGTTGTCTGACTATCCGCCCTTTACCGAATAGCTTGCAGGCACCCGGCCATCCAGGCTGCTCAGCAAAAGCAATCTCCCCAACTTTCTCTTGAACCTTGGCTTTTATGGTGGCCGGATTATCTCCCAACCTTCTGTGGCCAGGCACTTCTTCTCGATACCAGTCTTTGGACAGTTTATTCCCTGAAATAGATTCAATCCTGAATCGTCTGACAAAGAACTTCCTGATGTATTCTTTCCAGGGAGTGTCAGGGTGTGCCTGGATTCTCTCGGCTATGTGGGAAGTCACAGGCCCCAATGGCTTAAGCTGTGCTGGCTTTTCTCTTTCCTCTTTTAACCTGGCTTCTGCTTCGTATACCTGGGAGGAAGCAGGCAGTGAGTTTTTGAGCTTCACAACCCTGCTAAATAGATCGCCTTTTTTATCAGACTCTACCAAGCCGTACAGTGGACTCTCTGCATCATCACTGGTGAAAATCTCTGACTGGATAGTGTCCAGCATTCTGAAAACATCAGGGCCGTTAAACCAGTCGTGATACTGCTTTTTAAGCGATTCCAGTTCATTGAATAACGGTTTTGCCCATGACGAAGACTGTGCAGAATGGACATCGTCTTCATCAAATTCATCGAGTTGCTGCTCTAACGCCTGCAGGTTGGCTAATGCAGTCAATACAGTCTGAAAGCTCAGAGGCTGTGACTGCAGTAAAGAGAATCCCTGTTGCAGCTGGCTCAGCTGCGTAAAACCCTGTACTCCATCTTCAGGCCTCAGCTCATCACTCGACTTTGAAGCACCGCTCTCAGATTTATTCAGCTCATCGTCATAGACTGTCTCTTTTGAAACCACTGGAGGCTCAGGTGTAAGTTCACTTCTAACAACAGGTACCGGTGACTCTACAAGTTCATCCAGTACATCATGCTGACTGGACACAGGCCTTGTTGGAACAGATCCAATTCCTGTAGTTTCGGAAAGATCCTCTAAAGTACTGCCTGTTTCCTGACGGAACTCCTGTATCAGCTTGTTGACATCTTCCTGCCGGTACCAGTCGTATAACTCTTTTTGCCTTTCTTCCAGCCTTGCCCGCCTTCTATCTGCCTCAGTCCCGTCACTCGAAGAGGAAAGGCTCACAGGTCCAGATCGATCCAGCTCTTCAAGTTGCTTGTCAATTTCCTCCAGCTCATCCAGTGCAGATATCACATCTTGATATCCTAGCTCTACTCCATGAAGTGCACGATTCTGCTGCCGGAGCATGGCATTCTCGACAAGATCCGGAAGACTGTTCCTACTTTCAGGGCGGCTAGGGCCGTGCTCTGGTGACACGCTGCGTTCGAGATCAGGGACAAAAGGGGCCACCTGTGCAGTTGGCTTTGAGTTTAGAGCAGAAGGATAAATATCACTATTGTCCCATTCCAAACTCGCTAAACCGTTGGATTGTAAGCTGGGGTAGCCACTGGATTGTAGACTGCCCAAATCATGAGGAGGTAAGTATCTCAATGCCGAAGGCATAGGTGAGATGGCAGGCGTGGGTACCCATTCCTTTTCGAAGTCATCCTCTGTGTATTGCTTAAGGACAATTTCATCCATACTATGTTGAAATCTTACTTGAGATTTCTCTGCAGCCTCTGACCGTCTTCCCAGATATTCATCGACCCGAGCTTCAAGCTCATCCTTATACTCTTGCAGTCCCTTCACCTGCAAACCACGACATTCAAGCTCTGCAATCAGATAGGTACGAAAAGCCATCAGCTCTTTAAAGTAAGTTCTTGAGCGACGCTGTTCTTCCGCCAGCGCCAGCCGCCAGCTCTCAGGGGCATCCACTCCTGCGAGCTCAATTTCCCAATTTCTCTCATCCGAATCCTCATCGTCAAAACGATAGATGTATTGCAAAGGATCGGTCATAAGGGTTTCAAGGCCTGACCCCGGACGAGCAGCATCGCTTTGCAGGTCTACATACTTTTTAACGACCTCCAGAATACCCTTTGCGTACTCGTCATCAGGTAAAGACTGCGGATCCATTTCCGAGCGTTGTCTTGCAAAATGCACCTTCAGTTCTTTAATCTGTCTGGCGTAGTCGTCTGACTTTTGTTGCTCCAGCGACAGTTCACTACGAAGCTGATCCAGCTCCGCGGTTTCAGGGTCAGTATCGGCCTGAATAACTGGATAATTTTTTAACGTCTTGAGCGTCTGCTCCAGCTCTTCGGCTTCCAGCCTTAATGCCTTCAGGCGGGTTTCAGCGGCTAATAGTTCCTCAGCAAACTTATCAGCCTGATCGGGCCCAGAGCCTTTTTGTAACTCATTGAGTGCTCTGAGTGCTTCGACCAGCTTGACCTGGGTTTCCAGAACTTTTGTTTGACTCTCTACTTCACGGGCCTTTAACAGATAATTCATATCATGCAGTTGCACAACCTGACGCTTCAGTACTGCCATCTCCTGACCTGTCAGAACAGCCATCTCCTGCCATTCAGACTTTAGCTGAGACAGTGTCAGTGCGAACTCCCCGATATCTTTTTGAAACGCCTCTTCCGCCGTTTCCATTTGAGACCTGAACTCCAACTCTTTCTTTTCCAGCTCAGCACGGAGTACCTCAAGTTCAGGATCATGGCTATCATCACCCGCAACTGGTACGGCTTTCTCCAACTCCGAGACCTTGAGTTTCATTTCATTTAACTCACGCTCAAGCTCCGAGCTTCTTCCTGCTTCTTTTCTGGAAAGCTTCTCAAATTCTTTTCTTTTCCCAGTTTCCTGATCCAGACGTTCTCTGAGAAACGTCAGCTGTTCCTCAATTTCTGTAAGCTTATCTTTGAGTTCCTGCAACTCCTGCACATCAGCCTGAAGGCCTTCCAGAAGTTCCTCGGACTCATCCAATTGTCCCTGCAGTTTTTCAACTTCGCTTTGTGCGTTTACAAGCTCATCCACCACCCGTTGATGAGCTTCTTTATCTACACCTTCCGGTTTTGACCTGAGAACCTCCAGCTCACCTGTCAAGGACTCCAGACTGGATTGCAGTTGAGCCCTGGACTTTTCCACTTCTTCCAACTTTAACCTGCGCTCTTCGGACTCTATCTTTGCGGACTCTAGCTTTACAGATACCTCACTGGCTTCTTGCTTTTGGACATTCAACTGCTTAGAAACCGAGCCAAAGTCTTCTTCCACTTGCTTAAGCCGCTCAGTCATCTCAACGACAGAAGAGTTCTTGCTGATCAGTTCTTCCTGAAGCTTTTTAGCCAGCAATTGGCTTTGTTCGGCTTCAGACTTAGCCAGTCGTATTTCCTTCTGCCAGTTCTTTCTCTTCCGGCCTAGTCGCTGATCAAACTGTGCGGCCTCTTCCAGTAACTCTTCATTCATACTGCTGAGCTTTTGAAACTGAAGATCCAATTTATGCTTTTGCTCTTCAACCTTTCTTAACTGCTCTTTGGTATCCACCAGCTCTCTGGTCAATTGATCCATATGAGTCATTGCGCTGGAGACCGTTCCCTCCATGGTTTGCTTGCGAATGACTTCGTGTTCTTCATTCAGATCAAGCACCTTCTGTTGTGCTCTATCCAGAGAACTTTGTGTTTCCTGCAAAAGGTTACGAACTTCCTGGATCTCTTTATTTCTATCCAGTATTTCCTGTCTCACCAGATCCAGCTCTTCCCTCAACTGCTGGTTTGAGAGCTCACCCGTTCTGGCTCTCTCATCAAGACGCCTATGACTCTCTTGCAACAGTTTCAGTTCATTCTCTTTTTCACTGAGCTGACGCTCACGCAAGACAAGTGCATCCTGATCTACTTTCTCTTGCTCACGAAGCTTCTGAACCTGCACTTCAAGCTGACCTTTCTCTTTTGCCACCTTTACTTCCTGCAGCTTCAAGCCTTTCAACTCAGCTTTCAGTACTTCTCTGGAAGAGGCCTCTTTCTGCAAATGCCTCCGACTTTCTTCGAGTTGGTCTCCCTGAGCCTTCAACTCAACTTCAACTTCTTTTAAACGCTCAGAGGACTTATGAGCTTCCACCCAGCGTGCCCTGACCAGCTTCTCTTCCTGAGTGATCAGATTAACCTGCTCACGATAAAACTGATTTTCCGAAGCTAACTTTTCTGAGCTGCCGACCAGTTGTTCTTTCTCTTTGCGCAGCTGATCCAGACTGGATTTCAGCTCCCTTACCTGAGCACTTTGGGTAGCCTTGTCTTTTTCCAGCTGCTCTTCCAACTCATCCTGTAACTCCTGAGTTCTTTCCAGCTGCATACGAACGGTGTTGAGCTCTTCAACAACCACCAGGTATTGTCGATGGCTTTTATCTTTTGTCTGAACAGCCATACTCAGCTGTGACTCAAGGAATTGGACTCTCTCTAAAGCCCTTTCCAAATGAAGCTTGTTGACATCAGCTTCACCTGAAGCGGTCTTCACCTCCACTTCCAGAGATCTTGCAGCCTGCTGGGCTTGAAACAACTGATGTTGAATGTCCTGCTGCACAGTTTCCCCTTCCAGAAGCATCCGCTCAGCGACTTTGAGTCTTCTTTGCAATGGATTAACGGTGTCTCTCTGAACGGCTTTCTTTTGCAGTATCAAGGCCTGTATATCAGTGGCCTGAAGGTTTTTCTGTCGCGTTGCCTTCTCAATCTCAATGTCTTTTTCTTCTATCCTTGCAGCCAGTGCCTGCGCTTCATCCTGAAGCTGAACGACCCTATCCTGGGAGAGTTGAAGAGTCTCATGCAGCCTTAAGTCCTGCTCCTTTAACTGCTGAAGCGCTCTTCCCTTGTCAGTATCCTGCCTTTGACTGTTCCTGAGCTCCTCACCCAGTCTGTCAACATCTTCCCGCGCTCCCACCAGTTCAAGATTGACGTTCCTGTGCTGCTCAGTCAGTGCCATCAGCTCATGATCCAACTCATTTTGCCGTTGCTCAGCAGCCCTGAGTTCCCTGATACGAGCCTGCATCTCTTCAAAGTGCTCATCTCCCAGAGCCAGATCCAGACGTCCGGGGAACAGTTGAGTGGCCAGTTCGTCTTTACGCTGCCTTTCCAGTTCCAGCTCTTCCTGAGCATCATTGAGCCTTCTATCCAGATCTTCTGCCCGTTCGGACTCCTTGAGTTCCAGCTGCTCACGTATAATTCTTTGAGGTTTTTCATGAGTAACAACAAAATCGCTCAGCTGCTTTGAGCGATGCTCCAACTCTTTGGAGTTTGTACGCAGATAAAACAGATACCCGACACCGGTGCAAACAGCCACACCGGCACCAAAGGGTATGGATACCGTAGCGGCACCAGCAGCAAAACCGCCGGCAACCAGAACACCGGTTCCCTTGGCTATTGTGACCGCGATTCTTCGGCCATCCCAGATAGAACTCTTCTTGAGTCGGGTGCGATGCTCCTCTTCCAACTCAACACACTCTTCTTCTTCCAGCTTGAGTGCCCTGAGTTGATCCAGCTCAAGATCACCCTTTCTGGCCATCAGGGTTTGCTTTTCCCATGGCGTCAGATCATCGAACGTCAGACCTTCTGTTCCAACCAGTTCCTCGAATGTTCTGGGCTCCGCTTCTCGTACGGTTGGCGTAAACAGAATCCCTGTCACTGAGCTGAGCAGGCTCATAGCGTAAATCTCCCTGATTTACGAAAATGTATTCAGCACAGTTATCGGCATGTGTCAGACAACCCTGATAGGCTGGCTTGCCAGAGAAGGGTTGCAGCATTTTTAGGATGAATTTATCGAAGCCCGATAAGCAATTTCCGAAAAAGCCTTAGATATGAATGAATTACGCTTTAGTCTCGGAAAGCACAGACTTACACTTTAGTGACATTTTCAATAGAATAGGCGCCGATTCCGCCAATACGACTTTGAGGCCACTCAATGACGTCCAAGCCCAATGTACGACAGCCTAGCCATGTGGCCTGTAGAGATTGCAGTCTCAGTTCCCTCTGCCTACCTCTGGCATTGAGTCTACAGGACATTGACCAGCTTGATCGCATCATCAAGCGAGGCCGCCCCCTGAAGAAGGGTGAGCACCTGTTTCTGGAAGGAGACCCTTTCACCAGTGTCTTTGCTGTCCGTTCAGGGGCTATAAAAACCTATACCGCCACCAATGAAGGCGAAGAGCAGATTACATCGTTCTATCTGCCCAGCGAGATATTAGGTCTCAGTGGCATGGATACCGATGTCTACCCGGTCTCTGCACAAGCCATGGAAACCACCATGATCTGTGAGATTCCCTTTGATCAGCTGGAAACTCTCTCAGACCGTTTTCCGGAACTTCGTCGTCACATGATGCGACTGATGAGTAAAAAGATCCGTGAAGATCAGCAGATGATGATGCTGTTGTCGAAGAAAAATGCCGATGAGCGGATTGCCACATTCCTGATTAATCTGGCCAGCCGATTCCGTCGCAGAGGCTTCTCATCCCAATCCTTCCGCTTGTCCATGTCCCGAAATGAGATGGGTAACTATCTGGGCCTGGCAGTAGAAACAGTTAGCCGTGTATTTACCCGATTCCAGAAGAATGGGCTGATCTACGCCGTGGGCAAAGAGATTGAAATTCGCGACCCGGTTCAATTATGCTCGCTGGCTGGCGGCAAATCTGTCGATTTAGAGCAGATTATTTCATCGGCATAAAATCTTCTATGTCTGATTGCCACTGCAGTCAGCCCACAGAAACGATGAATCAGTTTCAGGAAAAGAGGCCAGGCATACACCTGGCCTTTTGTCTTTTGAATGAAAAGAACCCAAGGCAACCCTATGATCGTTGACGAAGCTTATCTGAAATCACAGATCCGGACGGTACCCGACTGGCCAAAACCCGGTATTCAGTTTCGGGATGTCACCACCATTTTCGAGAACCCAAAGGCCTGGCGCTCGGTCATGGACAGCCTTGTTCATCGTTATATGAATGTAGAGTTTGATCGGATCGGAGCCCTCGATGCACGAGGTTTCCTCATGGGTTCTGCGCTTTCCTATGCCCTTAACAAACCTTTGATCCTGTTCCGCAAGAAAGGCAAGTTGCCTCACGACACCATTGCTCAAGAGTATGAGTTGGAGTACGGAACAGCGACTCTGGAAGTTCACGCAGATACCATCAAGAGCGGCGACAAAGTCATTCTGGTCGATGACCTGATTGCCACCGGCGGTACTCTGCTGGCAGCCAGCCAACTGGTCAGCCAACTGGGCGGTCAAACATTAGAAGCTGCGGCTATTATGGATTTGCCTGATCTGGGTGGCTCTAAAAAACTTCGAGATGCAGGTATTCCTGTTTTCTCACTGTGTGAGTTTGAAGGGGAATAATCCCCTTCTTCCAACCTTCAACAAACCCTCTTTGTCTACTCTTTTTCCAGCCAGATTCCTTAACCGTTGTCTAATACCTGCACAGACTATTACTGTCCGACCTCTTCTTCATAGACCTGTCATGAAAAAGCAATCTGGTTAAATTGTGCTGTACTTCAGAATTTTTCGAGTGCTACGATAAACTGTGTAACGATAATAATGCTCTAAGGCAAAGGAAAACCCGATGGGTATTTGTGCAAAGGAGCTGCGCCATTATGTTGTTCGCCCTACCCTGAAACATCTCAGAATGTGGAGTCCCACTGCAGAAAATCTTCTGCTGGGAACGGCTGCCAGAGAATCAGGTCTGGGATTTCACCTGAAGCAGGAACACCAGCAGGCTTTGGGCATCTATCAGATCTCACCCAGAATGCACCGGAATATCTGGGATCATTACCTGGCCAAGAAATCCGATCTGTCGAGCCTGATTCGCGGGCTGGCCAGCCAAAGAGAGTTCCTGGCTCATCCCCATCTGGAACTGGCTACCAATCTGTCTTACGCCACAGCTATTGCCTGGATGATTTATTACCGGACAGAAAAGCCTATCCATAAGGTTCCCCATGATGATATCCCTGCCATGGGTAAATTGTGGCACAACTATTACCACCGCCATCATCCGGGTCCGGTCGAAAGTTTTGTGGAGAGTTACAGAACGTTGATTACTGATTCGGTGGAATCGGGGCAGGCATTGTCAGAGAGTCTGAAGACTCCCTGACTCTGATCAACTGGCTTGATCTCGCTTTTCAGCGCACTTGATACACAAATCTGCATAAGGCATGGCCGCCAGGCGGGCTTCGGCTATTTCATCACCGCAAGCGGTGCAATAGCCATAGTCATCATGGTTCATACGATCCAGCGCTTTATTGATCAGGTTAAGCTCAGCGCGGGCTTCATTGCCCAGCTGATCAATCACCTCATCGTTTTCCCTTTCCTGCGCCTGTTCTGACCAGTCGGCATTCGCTCGGCGGGTAACATCCTTCTTGATATTGCCAAGACGAACATTCAATTCATCTCTGCGAGATAAAAGCCAGACTTTCAATTTCTCGTAATTAGCCATGAAAATCCCCTGAATAGGTGTCGACGATTATTCTGTGTATAAACGACCTGATGCTGAGTCCATATGCATACTGTCCATTAGCTAAGCATAGCTACACTTGGCCATATTTCGACAGTCCATTCACAATTGCGACCGTTTATCCACCCCTGTTTACTCTGACATCCCTGAAGCGATGCATCCTGATTTGTTAAGAAAAAGCATTCATAAAGGAACTTTTACCAGAGTAAATGGTATTTCTATTGTGCCCGGCGTCATTATCCCTTATGCCTATCGAGACACCTTTGATTATAATGAGCTGAATTTTCGGGATCCTGCCCGTTTCATCATTACCTGAGCTGAAAGAACCCGGCTCTGTCAGGCAATTAAAGCCCTGATAAGAGAAGGGGGGACTTTTAGAGACTAGACAGAGCAAAAATGCAGAGCCAGATAAAAAGCGAAAAGACCCACTTTAACAAACTGCAGAAACGTCTGAGACGTGAGGTTGGGCGAGCCATTGCCGAATACAACATGATCGAAGACGGTGACCGCATCATGGTCTGTCTGTCTGGCGGCAAAGACAGCTATACCCTGCTGGATATCCTGCTGAATCTGAAGACTTATGCCCCTGTCAATTTTGATCTGATAGCGGTAAACCTGGATCAGAAGCAGCCGGGCTTCCCTGAGCATATTCTGCCTGAATACCTGGAAAGTCTGGGTGTGGAATACCGTATTGTGGAAGAAGACACCTATTCCATCGTTAAGGAAAAGGTGCCTGAAGGTAAAACCACCTGCGCTCTATGCTCCCGCCTGCGTCGTGGCATTCTCTACAGAACTGCTACAGAACTGAAAGCCACCAAGATCGCCCTGGGGCATCACCGTGACGATATTCTGGAAACCCTGTTCCTGAATATGTTCTATGGCGGAAAAATGAAAGCCATGCCGCCAAAACTGGTGAGTGATGACGGCCAGCATACAGTCATTCGTCCCCTGGCCTTCTGCCGGGAAAAGGACATTGTACGATTCTCTGAATTCAAGGAATTCCCGATCATTCCCTGCAACCTTTGTGGTTCTCAGGAAAACCTTCAGAGACAAGCCATCAAGGCAATGTTTACAGAATGGGACAAGCGTTTCCCTGGCAGAATGGAGAGTATGTTCAGAGCCCTGCGAAATGTAGCACCTTCGCATCTGGCAGACAGTTCACTGTTTGATTTCAAGAGCCTGACAGCCGACGGCAAACCTATGGAAGACGGCGATACGGCTTTTGACCCGGTGGATGTACCCCTGACATTCAAAGATGAAACTGATGAAGAAGAAAAGCCTGATCAGGCTTCCATTGTGAATATTGTCAATCTCTGACACCTGGCGACAGCTTCAGCGGCGGTACTCGTTCAGCTTCCAGTTATAGTGGTAGCTGATACCGCCCTTATACTCTTCGATACGCTTTCTCAGTTCAGGATCAGAAAACAGCAACAGCTCTTTCATTACCCCTTCCTTGCCACCGAAGTCACCGCCATACCAATAGAAAATCTTGGACAACACCAGGCGCCCCCCTACGAAATTGACCCCTTTATTCTGGTTGATGAAACGCTTACCGGCTTCATCCAGCTGAGCCTCAATTTCACTGGCTTTATAAATTTTTGGCGCCAGGTCAGGACATCCGATACTGGCACAGTTAATGGCGTAGTGAATTCGGGGTGATTCCCAGAGTGGGCGAATAATGCGATGTTCAATATCGTTCAGTGAAACAGGCTGTCCCTGAATCTCGATCACCTTATCTTTCCAGGGACCGGTTCTGAACCACCCTTTCCCCAGGCGAGTAATGGATTTAACCGGATAATTCTTGAGGATGAGTTCTACCGTCAGCGCGTTATACACATTGATCCAGTAAGCCAGCTGTTCCTTCTTACGCAGCTTTCGGGGATCTATATCGGACATACCCTTCAGGTAAACACGTAAACGAGCCATGTTTTCCTTGCTCACACCACCATAGACAAAAACGTACATTTTGTACTTTTCTGAATAGCGCAGGTATTTGTCCAGAATGAGCTGCCACTGGGAATGATCGATTTCCTGCCGATTGCTCTCATCACTCTTATCCCAGAATGCCCAATACTCCTTTTCCGGCGCGGCCATCGCCTTTCCAGACAGAAGGCATACAGAGAAAAGCAGTGATAAAAAAAAGAAACACTTTTTAGCCATCCATGAACTCAACATACCATTCTCAGAACAGAATCCCATACCAACCGACTTCATCACCCCTCCGGGTCAACAAATCCTTGTGATAGAGAAAATATCGGCTGATGTATCCTGTCATTTATTGGGGCATGGCAAACTGCATGGCTTTCGCAGCCAGATACAGGTGAGCTGCAGGAACCTGATGGACCCTTGTGTTGTTATTCTTTAATGCATCAATACCCATACAGACCAATGGTTTGTCATCCTGAACTTCCGCCACCACTGCTGACTCTCTCTGATAGAAATGATGTACCAGCTCGCATTGTCGGGTCTGCATTTTATGAACAAACTGTTTACTTAGGTTCAGCCGATAATGACTGACGGCCGGTGTATTGATAATCCCTGTATGGGTAGCAGCTTCGGCCAGATTTTCTATGTGATGTACCTTTTCGACACCTGCTTCCATAGCTGCTTCAATATCGGCTTTGGGTGAGTCACCCCAAAAGCTTTGTAAATTTGTGATCGTTTTTAACTGCAGTAATCTGGCAAGCTTAAAGGCTTTTCGGGCGTCTTCATCAGATTTTTTCAATGACTCAGGAGCCGGTAAAATGATGCCCGGAGGCAATTTGTGCTTGAGCAACCAATCTCTGACAAACTCTATTTCTGAAACGTGACGGGTCGTCAGATAAACGATCACTCTGTCTTTTCGAAGATTCCCCTGCAGGCTATTACTGACCAGTTCAACCAGTGTTTTGCTCTGCCCCTCACAGCCAAGGGCCAGTGTCCCATCAAAATCATAAACAACCGTTTCAGGTTGATCGTACTCAGGTAACACCAGCACCATAAACTTGAACTCGGTATTAAACATGCTGATCAGCCTGATCCGGATCACTATGAGATAAGGATCAACTCTGGCATTCACTTTTGGCAAAGTCACAGTGAAAAAGTTTTTATCGGGCAGCGACATGTCATGAATATCACTGTTTGGACTTAAAGATTGCCACTCTTCTTCACCTGCCATAGCCCAACTGATATTAATCAATGGGGGTGAGTAAGGGCCAGTAACAACCCTTCCTTCAGAGTTTTCAGGTACTTGAATAGCTATAGGCACATCCAGGGAGCCCAACTCGCTCTGTTTGACAATGAGATCTGAAGAGTATGCCCTGGGAGTTGGTTGATGAGAATTCTGAAAAGTGGGAGAAGCTGTCAATAAAGGCTTTAACAGGTCATAAATACCCGCCTGTGCAGCAACAGGCAAAATCAAGATCAGCCACAATACACCAAGGGCCTTAGCAGTCCCGACCATTACAGAGCTTCCTTAATAAATTTGCTTTAGGTACATGTACAGAGCTTACAGTCTCTGACATGTGTATTTATTGAACCTAAAACATAGCAGCTCAGATGGGGGGTATCGCTGTTAGGACCTTAGGATTTGTCTCGAAATAACTTCCTGATTTGCACACGGGTTCCGTTCACCCTGAGCTTGTCGAAGGGTCGTGGTATTGGGCTTCGACAGGCTCAGCCCGAACGGGCTTAGAGAGGGTTTCAACAAGGAAGTTAATTTCAGATAAGCCCTTAACGCCCTTTATATACGTTAAGAGACCAGTCATAGCGATAATCAACAGGTCCCGTGTATTTTTCCAGCCGCAACTTCAGTTTGTCGTTGGCATGGGCCTTCAAGTGCGTCATCAGATCCTTTTTGGAACCAAAGTCTTCGCCGTACCACTCATAGACTCTTGATAACACCAGTTTGCCATCCACAAACTCCACGCCTTTCTCCTGATTGATGAAGCGCTGTGCTGCTTCAGACAACATACGTTCAAGATTGACTGCAGTGTAGGGTTCTGATGCCAGGTCAGGACAACCTTTACTGGCGCAATTCACAGCATAATGAATCCGCTTATCCTGCCACAGAGGCCTGAGAATACGGTGTTCAATATCATTGAGAGAGAGGGACTCACCGGCCACTTTGGCCAAGCTCTCATCCCAGGGACCAAAAGAGTACCAGGGCCCCAGCTTGGTAATGGACTTAACCGGATAGTTCTTAAGAATAAGGTCAACTGTAAGGGCATTATACAGATTGATCCAGTAGGCCATTTGCACGGCCCTGGAATATTGGCGGGGATCGATGGAAGTCAGCCTTTCAATATAAGCCGTTAACCGCTTCCGATCTTCAGATGTGACTTTGTCGTAAGCTACCAGCCGACCTTCAACATCCGGGGAGTTTCTCAAATACCGCTCAAGAAACTGCCCCCAGACCGAATGATCTATCGCCTTGAGGGACTTCTCATTACTTTTATCCCATACCCCCCAGTATTTACTGGAGGGCGCTGCCTGGACGGTTAGCGTCGGCAGTATAAAAAGTATCAGTAGCCATAATGTAGCTCTGGTCATCCTTCACCTCATTGAGCTCTGTCAGGGGCTTTTCCAGA
Organism: Endozoicomonas arenosclerae; assembly: GCF_001562015.1. Classification (GTDB taxonomy): domain Bacteria; phylum Pseudomonadota; class Gammaproteobacteria; order Pseudomonadales; family Endozoicomonadaceae; genus Endozoicomonas_A; species Endozoicomonas_A arenosclerae. Next base: position 22,819 of record NZ_LASA01000035.1, read on the forward strand.
TCGTACTTCAACAGGCCATTACTTTCGATCATAGAGATCAGCTCTTCAACGTAGTCGACCCCGCGGATTGAATAGGAATAGAGACCCTGGGCCAGCAATGGGCCGGTGACTGGCTCACCGGAAAAACGCCTCTTGGATCGCATTTCCCGCAAACCTTCATAATGATGGCTGGTATTGAGATTATGCATATAGGAACGCACTGATTCAGCAGGTGAACCAAACTTCCTGACCTCATAGGTCGCACCTTCCGGACGCGCGCCAGGGATAACACCACACCCCTTGGTGAAACACCATTGTCCAAAATAATTGTTGGCTTCCATGGCAAACCTTGACGTTCCCCAGGCAGACTCATTGGCAGCCTGCACAAGCGCCAGTGAAACCGGGATCTCATCTACCCTGTCCAGAAGATCATCATAGAACTCATCACTCACCCGCAGTTCTTCATCCACTCTGAACTTACGGCCCATGTCCATTAACCACTTTTCTTCAGTCTCATGCAGGGCCGGCTTTTCTCTGAGCATTTCTATTTCCTGCCGAATACCGGCCAACCGCTCATTTTCTTCTTCAACCATCTGTTTCATGAAGCCAAAAAATTCTCTTTTCTTTTTCTTCACGTCCATCATGGCAGCAAAATCAGGGACACCTTCCTGAACTTTCTTTTCGACTTTGACCACTTCCTTAGTGACTTTCTTGACCTCAACCACAACCGGTTCTTTGACAGCCTGAAAATCCTTGTTGTACCAGCTTGCCAGGGCTACTCCCCCCGCCAGCAACATCAGAAAACAACGATCTATTTTGGTCATCATAGTGTTAGCATTACTCCTGAGCCTCTCCTGAAAAAACGACACTCTCAGCACAATACTTCAATGAAAACGGCAAAGTCTCCGAGTCATGAAATCATGAATGTCTATAAGGTTGGCTATTTCTTCGCCCTTTTTAATCGATATAAAGCCCCAGTGTACTCCCCCTGCTGGCCTTAACTGCATTCAATGATACTAGCCCTTGCGTCATACAATCCACAAAACCAGCAGACTTGCCTGAAGAAGAAAAGCCCGAAGCCCTTGCCTGACTAGTAAATGATGAGTTTATTGCAGTTTTGATCAATAAGGATACCTGATTCACACAGGTATCTCTTTACTTCATACAATAAATATGTACACACTGAAATCAAGGCTATCAAGCGATCCTGTAGAACAGGAAGTGCCTGGTTCACATTGATCATGAGAACCTGGGAGCCAGACAGACTCCTATGCCTATCGCAGTGAATAATAATAACAACATATTAGCCGCTGTTTTGTAGCTGAATGCTAAACACAATGTAAGGATTACCAGCTACTGGTGTACAGCCCTAAATGGAGGTTGCACCATGATATTAAGTCATTTTTGGGGGCTTCTTTTTCACCCCGACCAGGAATGGACCAGCATTCGGGAACACCCTCCCGGCATCATACGTCTTTACCTGGGTCAGGTGATCTGGCTGGCAGCCGTGCCAGCACTATGCACTTATATAGGAACCACACAAACCGGCTGGTCACTGCCAGGTAGCGATCAGGTGGTCAAACTGACCGAAACCAGCGCCGCAGCCATGGCCTTTTTTGCCTGGCTGGCGATTCTGGCAGGTGTTGCCATTATGGGTGCCTTTATCCAATGGATGGCGGAAACCTTTGGCAGCAAACCGACTCTGACCCAAAGTGTTGCCTTTAGCTGTTATACCGCAGCGCCACTCTTCCTGGCAGGACTCTGTGGCCTATACCCATCAATATGGCTGACCATTGTGGCAGGCACCATAGCCGCCTCCTGCTCAGCCTGGCTGCTCTATACCGGTCTGCCTACCTTTATGCAGATCCCCAAAGAACAGGGTTTTGTTTATGCCAGCTCGGTATTGTGCATTGGTCTGGTGGTACTCGTCTCCATAATGATCACTACCGTGATCTTCTGGGGCATGGGTGTAGGTCCTGAATATATCCAGGTTCACTAAAGCTTCAACATGAACGCCAGATGAATTAAGTAATATCATCTGGTAAACATGACATGAGATATGCCTGATTTTTCCAATAATTCCATAACCAGAACCCTGAGGGGGTGGATTTCTCATGTATCCCCCTCTTCATCCAGAGAAGCATCTCCGGGTAATCGGGCAGGCCGCAGCGTTCAAACGACTGAAGGTCAGAGAACGGAGGGGTTGAGTCGTGAAAACGATCATCCCCAGCGCTCCTCACGATCACTGAGAGAACGATTCGCAAACAGTTTTCTGGGCAAGCTGTTTATCAGGCAACCTTCTAATGCTCACCTTGAGCATCGAACTACTCCAACAGACTCGTCTAATCACTACATTGACCGACCCGTTCATCCCAATCTCTATGCAGAGATTGATTCAACTCTGGAACCGAATACAGACAACCTATCCAGTCATCCATATGCAGAGATCCCGGATGAGGTAAGCCAAACCCATTCATCTGATGAAGGTTATCTGGAGCCAACTCCTGACCAACACTCATATGTGAATAACCCTCTAAGAGAAATCGAGCCTTCAAGTCTCAGCACACCCAACGAGAGAACCCCGGAGTACACAGATTCAGAAACATTGAATCAGAATATTCATGGCGCTCTGGGGGTTAAATCTACCAATAGAGTCTATGGAGCAGGTAACTTTGGCTCAGTATCCATTATCACTCCTGATACATCGGACAGAACCCGCCCCATGAGGGCTTTAAAAACCACCATCAATGAGAAAAGATCCAGAGAAATTGAGATCCTCAATCAACTAGAGAAAGACCCTCATAAGAATATTGTATCGGCCAAAGGGACATACAGAAGTGAATCCCGGGTAGATACTGGTCGTCAGGTAGGCTTTGTTGAAGGCATTGAACTTGAATTTGTTGGTCAGAGTCTTGAGGATGTTCTGAAGCCTGAAAAAAAGCTGGGAGCCAAAGTCACAGATGAAATGAAAGGCGGTTTACCTCCTGTCATGCTGAAAAAAGTCGCAATTGGATTAACCCGTGCTTTGGAACATCTGCATACCAAGACCCACCCTCCTATCTTACATATGGATCTGAATCCGGGAAATATTCTGCTTACCGGTGATGGTGAGGTAAAACTGACCGACTTTGGTAACTCCCTGCAGATGTTTCCGGATGGCTTTAGAGGCCAGAGTTTTCAAGCACATGTTTTTCATACCGCTCCAGAACTGGCCTACGCCGATGGTTTACCGACCCGGCAAGCTGAAATGTGGTCATTGGGCAGCCTTCTCTATGAAGCAGCAACTGGAGAGAAACTCTGCTTATTCAATCCGATGAGTCCATCGGTGCCGGTACAGGAACGATATGATGTTATGAAAAGTTTTGTCACACTGGGACTGGGTAACCCTCTTTTGCAAAAGCCTGAAAATACCCACCTGAAAGACCTCCTGACAAACCTTTTGAGTATGACACCCGGTCAACGCCCTTCTGCATCAGAGGTACTGGAACATCCCTATTTCAGTTAAAGCCAGTATTTTCCAATTGAAAAATGAGCCTGAAGAAGAGTGCATGACTCCGGCCTCAGGCTGGTCGTTCATAGATGACTGTTAGTAAGTTCTCTCTGGCGTTTTGAAGCCTTCGTGCCGCTTCATTATCGGTCATGACATGCGCTTTCGCCTCCAAACTTTTCAGGGTGACTCCGCTCTTCAAGTATTGCTGGGCATCTTGCAGAGAAACAAACTTTTCATAGGGCGTCATCATATCTTCGTAA
>NZ_LASA01000036.1 GCF_001562015.1 Endozoicomonas arenosclerae
ATGCAATAAATTCTTAGTTTGATTAAGGTCATGGTCATTTGCGGGCGTAGTTGAAAGACTATGAGTCAGCCCAGTTCTGGCATCGACACCAATATGAGCTTTCATTCCAAAATGCCACTGGTTTCCCTTTTTGGTTTGATGCATCTCAGGGTCTCGTTGACCTGCTTGGTTTTTGGTGGATGTAGGCGCCTCAATAATAGTGGCGTCCACCAGAGTGCCTTCCTTCAGTACAATGCCAGAACTTATTAACCACTCATTAATCTCCTGAAAAATTTTACGGCCAAGCTTGTGCTTCTCCAAAAGGTGCCGGAAGTGCAAGATGGTTGAGTGATCAGGAATGGGGTTCTCCAAAGATAAGCCTGCAAATAATCGCATTGAGGCTATCTCATAAAGTGCATCTTCCATTGCTGGGTCACTCAGGCTGTACCAGTGTTGTAAGCAGTGAATACGCAACATGGTTGCTAGCGGGTAAGGGCGTCTTCCATTACCTGGCTTTGGATAAAAAGGCTCAATGACGGCTTCTAATCGAGACCAGGGAATCAGCTTCTCCATTCTGAGTAAGAACTTCTCTTTACGAGTCTGTCGCTTTTTTTGGGTGAACTCGCAGTCGGCAAACGTGAGCTGATTCTTCATGGTGAACTCCAAATATGAGCTGATGGTAGATTAGCTCACAAGGAACTTGTTCACACCTTCCCTAGTGAACTATTTTTTCTTCCTCCTATAGGAAGGGACTAGAAAACTTACTCCTTCTCACTCCTTCTCACTCCTTCCCACCACTTCACACTTACTTTGTCGTAGACCTCTTCCAGTAAGATTGAGACTATACGCAGCACAAAAACAAGGATAACTTTAAGGCTGTTCTCATGGCTGACGGAAAGAGCAAAGAGTCAAACTTCTTAAAATACCTGCCTTTACTACCACTAATCATCGCATACCTTTACCTGATCGGTTACTACTACCAACTTGGGTATCTCTCAGAGTATGGGCTTAGTAATAGCTTTTTCCCTCAGACTGTTCAGGACTACCTGTTAGGCTCATTCGTAGCTATTACAGCTTTCATTATGCACGTGTTCGAGACAGTCAATGAGAAGAAGTATCTGATGGCTATTCCAGCAGCCATCGTTTTCGTAGTCACGCTTGGTCTGGTTGCTTTTGTAAAGTTTGAGAAGGAAGTTAAAAATACAGTCAGTAAAGTCAAAGAGAAAAAAACCATTCAGTACCTAATCAGCGTCTTTCAATGGGTTGCCTTTCCAAGCATTGCTGCAGCTCTAACAGCATCCATTTACTACATTGGCTTGGTAGTACTACTCTTCATAGTATTCATTCCGTATTCAGCGATGCTCTACGGTAACAAGGTTGCTACAGATGAGAAGTCAGGCTTTCTTCACTGTAAATTGAAAGAGCTACCTGAAGACAAGGGTTGTACATTCCTTATAGATGAGAAGGGTAATACTCTCTTTGGTGGTTTAGTGGTCGCTCAGTCAACTACTCACATCGCTATGTGGAACAAAGAAGGCTCAGAGGTTTTCCCCAAGGGTAAGTCAAAGATCAAAGTCAGAGGCGGCAAACTTCCTGTAGAGAAGCCTGAGGAGCAAGCAGAAAAGAAAGCTGATGACAACAAAGAAGAAGCTGGGTAGCTTGATTTTAATACTCACTTCTCTCACTAAATCCACACCTCCAATGCTTCCTATCTAGGATGAAGTGGGGAGTGAGAGAGGTGGTTGATTTTCGATCAACATAGTATTCCGTTGCACCTATTTGTTTATATAAACACATGGAACGGAATAACATAATGGTTATTTATTGTTCATTTACTGAACCATCCAACCTCGACCCACCCACTTGTTTTATATAAGGAAACTTAGTGGGTGGGCAGGCAGTTTCTTCGAATAGGTACTACTACTTGCAAGAACTTGAAATCTAGCGCCCACCCACTGCATCTATATATATAAAACAAGTGGGTGGGCAGGGTTCATCAGCTCTTACAAATCAGCTTAAGCTCTTCTCCAGAAAGGGATACAAGCTCATCATTCAACAACTTATCCACCCACCTCGGAAAATGCTTAGTATTCAGCCCCTGAGCCTTCAAGTCATCCCGAATAACTGAGCGTACTGTAGACTCACCAGAAGCCATACGAGACCTCACAGCCTGCAAGACAGCCTCATGGTTACCGGTCAACCTGATAGCCTTTTCTTCTGGCTCCTCTACAGGAGGCTCTCTGCCTTCAACAGTAGGAACAAGCGTTGTAACTGCATCTCCATCTTGGTCATTGAATAAATGTTTAATACTCATATCAAATGCTTGAGTCTTTGGTGGCTCTGAGTCTTTCACCTTGGTACAGCTGAGCGTGTAGTACATGCCTTTCGATGGTCGTTCAATACAATATTCAAAGTCACAAGCAGCTCTCAGAGCACTACTGCCCCTAGCGTCTTTCTCTTTATTCTTACCAGTATGATGAACGACAACGATGGTTGCTCCGGTGAGTGACTTCAGCTTGTCACAGCCAGCCACAAAGAGGTTCATGTCAGCTGTACGGTTTTCATCAGCTCCGCCAAAGCAACGAGCTAAAGTATCAAGAAATATGGTTGAAACCTTCTCTCCAGTCTGACGCTCAATCATGCTTACAGTGTTAGCCAATGCTGCTACCTGTTCATTACTCCCCATGAACACAGGCTGCTGAACAGCGTACAGATTCTCTAGCTGGTCACCTTGGTTATACTGAAGTTCCCAGCCACGGCCACGCCTTGCAGCTCCTAGCCCACCTTCAGCTGCTACATACAACACTGGAGACTTCCTGACGCTTGCCCCATTCCATGCTTTCCCTGAAGCAATTGCAGCTGCCCAAGCTACTGTATGAAAACTCTTGAAAGACTCACTGGCTCCATAAATCACACCAAAGCTTTCAGCAGGTAAGTAATTTTTAATGATGTAATTCACGTTGATGTTGAACCCAATAGTTAAAGCCTTGAAGGACATGAACTTTGAAATACCATCGACGCATGGTTTTCCTACACCATGAGGCGGTATCTCAGTATCTTCTACTGTGTGGTCATCACTGATTATCTCAGGCTCAACTGCAAGCTCTTCCCGTCTAGCCTGTTCACTGAGGATGCCTGTCAGTTCATCCATAGCTTTCTGGTTAGCTGCTTGGTTCTCAACACTGACAAGGCTCATTGCAGGCTCTCCAACTGGTCAATAACACCCTTCATTCTTACGACCATTGCCTTCCACCCATCACCGTATACCTTATCGCCTGTGCCTTCCTGAGAGTGCCCCATGATGGCGTTCTGGAGGTTAGAAGGACAATTCTCTACCTGCCTCAATCTGTCAGCCATACCCTGACGAAAGCTGTTGATGGTTAAGTGTCTTTCAGTCAGTCCACTGATAGCTTTATTAAGCTTACCTCCTCTGTGTACGGTATCTTTAATTTCAAGCCCGTACAGATGCTCTATGGAGTGGTGAAGAGGGATGTGTCTATTGCCTGCCTCAGTCTTAGCATCAGTGATTCTCAGGCACTTCACATTATCCACAGTTTCCCAACTGTATTTCTCTAGAAGCTCTACAGTCCTGCATCCTGTGAAGTAATAGAGCCTCAATATGTCTGCATACTTCTCATCAGACTTATTCAATATCTCAATCATTTCATCCCTGGTAACTGCATGGGCTGACTGACTCTTTAAGTGAGATAAGCCTGTTGTTTCCTTGAACACTGAAGCAGGCAGGTAGTCAGTCTCCTTGGCCAACCATGAGAAGAACGCAGAGACTCTCTTCAGTTTGGTTGTGGGGGTCTTTTTGTCGTAATGACTGACCAACCAATCCTTAAACTCTCTAACATCCTGCTTCTGATAGTCCCTTACGTCCTTGTTTCCTACGAGGTCAACGAACTTCTTCAAGTCCACCTTGTAATCTTTGGTATTACGGTCTGCTCTACCCTCCTTCCACTTCTTATGCCTGACATTCCATTCACAATACTGGTTAAACAGTTCATAAATATCAGGGATAGCAGGCTTGCAGGCATCAGCAGCCACCTGTTTTGAAGCCTGCATTAAGGGACTAGGCACCCTGCACTCAGCCCTGACTTTATCTGTGTAGGCCATCAGATGCTTAGCGTCCTCTACAGACTCAACGGGCGTGAAGGCTTCCTCTGCTTCATACAGCTCATCAATATACCTATCAATGACAACCTTCAGCACTGAGTCAGAAAGCAAGTATGCCTGCTCAAGCTCTTTCTTGAGATCAGCGAAGTAGAACAGCTCTTTCGCTCGGTAGGCCAAGGTATTCTCCAGATACAAATCAATAAGGCTGGACAGTAGGCGAGATATAGTGGGGCACTCGGTCTGAAGCGACCTGCTTAGTACCTTTTTTCCCACTCTTCGGTGGTAGTGAAATTGGCGGTTCCGTTGCCGTAGATGTTGACAAATAGCTGGCTGTAAGGGACTACTTACCTCACAAACACCTAGCAATCTGCCTTTTATCAGTCGTTTATAATTTCCTATTGTACTAAACAACCCCTCCTACTAGAAGCATTTGCAACAAGCAATGAACTTCTATAAAGGCTTCTATAACAGGGCCGATGGTTCGAGAGATCCGAAACCGCGCACAGGAGAGTATGGATATGATCATCCGAAACCTGCTGGGAGCAGCCGCTGCATTGCTGATAGCAGGCTGTGCCCTAAACATGCCAGGCAAGAACCATAAAGGGGCCTATAACGAAAAATGGTCCAAGGCCAAAAACCTGACTTATGCCGGCGGCATGCGCAAACAGGTACATGACCAGCAGCTGCCTGCCGGAGCTTACAACAAGGAAGGTAAGCTTCAGGATTACAAGCTGGGTAACGTCTCCCATCCGGCCTACGGCGCCGCCAGCGGTGTAGTGGGCGTCAACGTCAAGCCTTACGGTGCTTTTGAGCATTTTTACTGGGGATGGACAGTACCGGGAGCCAGCCATTATGACCATCATAGAGTCTTTGCCTGGATGCCTATTGCCATGGCCAAAGACGAGATTGAAGCCAGGGAAACACTTGAGCTGATGCTCACCCGCTCGGCCCTGACCATCCTGAATGACATGAATTACAAGTACAAGCCTGTTAAGACGCCATACCAACACAATGGTCTGGCCTTTAAACAGTGGTATCTGGAACAGACCGGTGCCAATTGCTCATTTGCACGAATGAACTGTGTTCTGAGCCTTTATGTACCGGTTCCAAGACCAGTAGATCGGGCACCTTTCTACTCATACTTCAGTATGGCGGGAGAACCCTCCTGGTATTTTTCAGCCATGGATGACGACTCCTTCCCAAGATTGTCTATCACCGAGGGCGAGGGTCTGCAAAGCATCAGCGAAAATGTCTTCTATCAGAAGCTGAGTGCCCGCCTGCCAGGATGGGTTTACTTCTATATGGCTCCCAACGAAGTCGGTATCGGTGATGATAATAAAACCATTGCCTACCCTTACCTGTTGGAAAAAGGCAAGCCTCTGCTCTTTATCCGCCCTAACAAATAACCTGAAGCCTCAATTCAGCTCACACTGAGCCGTGAGAGCAGTAACAGAGCCAGTATGAGCTGAATTCCCGGGTAGAAAGGTACAAAGCAAACCTCAGAATCACTGCTATAGTTTTGAGGTTTGCTGACCCGCAGATTCTCACCTCACGCAAAGCTAAGATGAATTAGCAAAAAGGTCATTAGACCTGAATCTGAGCTAAGAGAAACTGCTCTCTACAATAAGTCCATCAATAACCCATTAATGGAATGCCTGATAACAGGAGGCTTACCTTGCCAGAAGTCTGTAACAGCATTGAGGCCAACTCCAGCCGTCGAGGTCAATTCAGCAGCAGACTGGGATTCATTATTGCAGCTGCAGGCTGCGCTGTGGGTGTAGGAAACATCTGGAGTTTTCCAACCCAGACAGCCCAGAATGGTGGAGCTGCCTTTGTTCTGGTCTATCTCTGCTTCTCATTCATACTCGCTTATCCCACTCTGGTTGCAGAGCTCACCATTGGCCGATACAGCCAATCAAACTCTGTGACAGCCATGACCGGACTGAGCAACAACGCTTGGATTAACAAACTGGGATTGATCACCAGTATCATGGGCCTTATTACCCTGACACTGATCTATAGCTTTTACAGCATTGTGGGTGGCTGGTTTGTGGGTTTCTCACTGGCCCCGGTCTTTGAGATCACCGGTTTTCACGGGATAGCCAGCTGGCTGACTGACTTCAACTTTTATTCAACGGTACTGGTCACTCTGATCTTCATGATTTTAACCACACTGATTGTGACCGGTGGAGTTAAAAACGGTATTGAGAGATGGTGTAACAGGCTGATGCCCGCACTGTTCATTATTCTTTCTGTCCTTATAATGTTTGCGCTCTCCAGACCCGGAGGGCTGGAAGGTCTGAAGGTTTATCTGATTCCTGACTTCTCAAAACTGCTTAATCAGCAGCTGCTGATATCAGCTCTGGGTCAGTCCTTCTTTTCCATGTCTTTGGGAGTGGGCTGCATGATGGTGTACGGCTCTTACCTGAACAAGAAAGCCAATCTTCCTCTGACTGCCTTTCAGGTGGCCCTGGTCGATAGTTCCGTAGCCTTTCTGGCCGGTATGCTCATCATTCCCTGCATGTATGCAGCCATGCAACAGGGTATAGAAATCTACGCAGCCAATGGCCAGCTTCACAGTGCCGACACCCTGGTGTTCAATGTATTACCCACTCTGTTCACCCAACTGGGTATTCTGGGTCAACTGGTGGCCATGGCCTTTTTCGTTCTATTAGTCATTGCTGCACTGACGTCTTCTATTTCCCTAATAGAACCTACAGTGGCCTGTCTGGTCGAAAAGGTATCTTTCAGACGTCACAGAGCCAGCTGGTGCATCACCCTATTGTCAGCTTGTATTTCGGTGTTCATCATTTACCACGTAGAAACGCTTCTGGGTCTTGCCGTTAAGGTCGCTACTCAATACCTGCAACCCATGCTTTGCTTCATGATTGCTATTTTTGGCAGTTGGATCATGCGGCAAAACCGTTTACTGGCAGAGCTCAGCCGGGGGTTCCCTGAAATCAAGCAGAGTCTGTTCTGGAAGGTATGGCCCTGGTATATCAGAACCATTTGTCCGGGTCTGATCCTGATTCTCTTTCTGAGTAACCTATAGGCCTGAAAGTTCATAATGTGTCGAGCTTCACTCTAATAGTTTCATGAGTCAAAGCGGCATTATGAACTTTCAGGGCTTATCTCTTATACTTCGCGGTTTTTTGAGCTGAAGTCGAATTTATGAGCGCATCGTCCTGGTTATCTCTTCTGGCCATCTGCATTCTTGGGGCTATATCACCGGGCCCCAGTCTTGCAGCCGTCATGAAAAGCACCCTGCAAGGCTCAAGGAACCACGGCCTGATTACTGCCATTGCCCATGCAGCGGGTATCGGTATCTATGCTTTTCTTGTAGCCGCAGGCATAGCGGTAGTCATTACTCAGACACCCTGGCTTTTCAAACTAATGACCTGGTCTGGAGCGGCCTATCTGGCCTGGCTGGGTTACAAGTCAATCCGCTCCAGTGGCAGTTTTATTGGTGAGGTATCGGAAACAAACTCCACTCTGTCACGTCGTCAGGCGGCGCTGGATGGCTTCCTGATTTCCTTTCTCAACCCAAAAATCGCAGTGTTTTTTCTGGCTCTGTTCAGTCAGTTCGTCACGCCAGAAACCACTTTGACCACTCAATTACTCATGGCTCTTATGGCTACATTGTGTGACGGGCTCTGGTATTGCCTGATTGCCGGAGTCGCTGGACACTCCAGCATTCTTCCAGCCTTGAGAAAAAGGGCGACTCTGGTCAGTCGTTTATGTGGGGGGTTATTGATACTGGTCGCGCTGCGAATTTTAATGATGTAAAGCCATAGGCGTTTAAGTGCTAAACACCCATCTTCGAAAGGTAGAAATACATAAAAGTGGGGGGGAGGAAGTAATCACTCTCCCCACTTTGAAGAGGACTATTAGTCCAACAGAGAAACATCTCTGATAGCACCCTTATCGGCGCTGGTAACCATGGCCGCATAAGCTTTCAGGGCTGCAGAAACCTTGCGAGGACGAGCCTTCAAAGGTTTCCAGGCATCTTTGCCTTTTGCTTCCATCTGAGTTCGACGCTCCGCTAACTCTTCATCAGTCAACTGTACGTCAATGGTACGGTTAGGGATATCAATACGGATGATATCGCCCTTCTCAACCAGACCGATATTACCGCCACCAGCTGCTTCCGGAGAAGCATGGCCAATGGAAAGGCCGGAAGTACCACCGGAGAAACGACCGTCAGTCAGTAGAGCACACTCTTTACCGAGACCTTTGGACTTCAGGTAACTTGTTGGGTACAGCATTTCCTGCATACCCGGTCCACCTTTGGGTCCTTCATAACGAACGATAACGACATCACCGGACTTCACCCGATCTTCAAGAATATCGCTGACCGCATCTTCCTGGCTTTCACAGATATGGGCGGGACCTTCAAACACCAGAATACTGTCGTCCACACCGGATGTTTTCACTACACAGCCATCCAGTGCGATATTTCCGGTTAGAACAGCCAGGCCACCTTCAGTGCTGTATGCATGCTCCAGAGCACGGATACAACCGGATTCACGATCATCATCCAGGGTTGGCCAACGGGTTTCCTGACTGAATGCTTCTGTCGTACGAATGCCGGCAGGACCGGCTTTAAAGAAGGTCAGGACTGACTCATCATCGGTGAGTTTGATATCCCATTTGGCCAGACCCGCTGCAACGGTTTCGCTGTGAACGGTTGGAATGTCACTGTTTAAAAGTCCTGCACGGTCAAGCTCACCCAGAATTCCAAACACACCACCAGCACGATGTACGTCTTCCATATGGTATTTCTGGATATTAGGTGCCACCTTACACAGCTGAGGGACTTTGCGCGACAGGGCATCAATGTCCTTCATATTGAAATCAATACTGGCTTCCTGAGCAGCCGCCAGCAAGTGCAAAATAGTATTAGTGGAACCACCCATGGCAATATCAAGGCTCATGGCATTTTCAAATGCCTTGTAGCTGGCAATATTACGAGGCAGAACAGACTCATCATCCTGTTCGTAGTAACGCTTGGTGATATCTACAATGCGACGACCGGCTTCCAGGAACAACTGCTTGCGGTCCGCATGAGTAGCCAGCATGGAACCATTGCCTGGTAATGACAGACCCAGGGCTTCTGTCAAACAGTTCATGGAGTTGGCGGTAAACATACCGGAACAGGAACCACAGGTTGGGCATGCAGAGCGCTCATACTCAGCAACGGTTTCATCGTCTGCATCAGATGCTGCAATCACCATGGCATCCACCAGATCCAGGCCGTGCTGCGCCAGCTTGGTCTTACCGGCTTCCATAGGACCACCGGAAACAAAAATCACCGGGATATTCAGTCGCATGGCGGCATTCAGCATTCCCGGTGTGATTTTGTCACAGTTGGAAATACAGACCAGAGCATCAGCCGTATGGGCATTAACCATGTACTCAACGGAGTCGGCAATAATATCCCTGCTGGGCAGGGAATAAAGCATGCCATCATGGCCCATGGCGATGCCATCATCGACGGCGATGGTATTGAATTCTTTTGCTACACCACCGTGCTTTTCAATCTCTCTGGCGACCAGCTGCCCCATGTCTTTCAGGTGAACATGACCGGGAACGAACTGGGTAAAAGAGTTGGCGACGGCAATAATAGGCTTTTTGAAGTCATCATCCTTCATACCCGTAGCACGCCAAAGCGAGCGGGCTCCAGCCATATTACGACCATGAGTCGAGATTCTTGAACGGTATGCAGGCATGACTCTCTGTCCTTTCTATCGGCTACTCTCTGGTTCTTATCCTGAAGCTTGAGGAGCTGTCTGCTTACTTTCAGACAGGCTCTCTATTGTCTTCCTTGGCGGATTCGGGAGTATAACAGAATGATGGGAGCCGAATAGGCTCCCGGAAGGCGATTTAGTGCGAAAATTAAGCTGCGTGTTCTATCCGGCGACGATTGTACTCGTCAACCAGCGCATCGATGGTAGGTTGATCGTATTCGCGGAGGTTAGCAAGTACCATAGTCTTCTTGCCTTCACCCACCACCTTGCCTCCATCCTTGAAGATAAAGCCCAGGGTAACATTACCCCGCTTGCCATTTACTTCAAGGTGGGACTGGGAAGCTTCAATGACAGGGTCTTTCAGATCAACGGTTTCCAGGTGCACCGACATGGTTTCGTAGATGACCAGAGGACGCGCCACATTAATCATGACGTTCTTCTCTTTCATCAATGGGACCAGCACATGGGGGAAGTTCTCACCTGAAAACGCCACATAAGTCTTGACCAGCTTTGCAATCAGGTCAGCATTGTTACTTTGCTCACCGCTGTGCTCAACACGAAGGTACTCCTTCTCATTCTGGTCACAGAGAATCTTGTCACCATTGTCGGCATCATGGATTGTCAGGGCAACACCGTCGCTGACCATACCGCTGAAAGTCACCCTCATATTGGGGTACAGCCCTTCAGAGCTCAAAATCCTGGCAAACAGAAGATCCCCTGGCACACAGAATTTCTTGGTGTCCACATCGTGCAGCGGATTGAAGTCATTGGCGATATTCTTGGCAAAATCACTGGACTGCTGACGAGTAAAAGAGAATTGGCTATTTTCCAGCTCGGTACAATATTGATCTAAAAACATAATGTTATTCTGTTGGCCAATGCAACCGGGTTACATCGACTCAATCCATTTCAGATTGACTTTAACTTCCTCAGGGCAATGAGAATCATACTCAGAAAACAACCAGAGAATTCCCTGAATTGTTGGTAACTGGCTGACATCATACGCCAAACCGGAATAAGACTACTGTTGCTAAAACGTAGCCGTTTGTTTCAGCACCTCAAGAATTAATGTAACCATCTGATTAGTAAATTATTTTTTAATTACCCCAAAAGCTTTATTTAACATGTCGTTGCTCTCAACTTTCATCAAGAGCCCATAGTTTTTTCAAGTCTCCAGATTAAGGTGAGATCATAGTTTCTGCCTGAAAAACTGCATGATCCATTGGGCAATCAGATCACTGTCGGGATCGTCTGTCAGTGAATCCATCCCCTTGAGTATTCTGTCCTCGGGAATGGATTCCCGGCGTGAATTCATCAAGTCTGCAGAGTAGGACTTACTGAACTCCGGGTGCCCCTGAATACTGAGAAAACAATCTCCATACTGCAGCATATAATTGGGACAAAAATCACTGCTGGCCAGCACTTTCGCTGAAGATGGCAGGTGAGTGACCTGATCCCTGTGGCTGACCAGTAATTTGAAGTCCTGAGCAGCAGGCTGCATCCAGCTGGATTCCTGGGTGATTCGGTTGTAAGACATACCAACCCCCCATCCTTTCTCAGCCAGCTCCACTTTCCCTCCAAGACTGTTTGCCATTACCTGATGACCAAAGCAGATACCAGCCAGCTTGCAACGATCTTCGTATAACTTCCTTACGAACACTTCCAGTAAAGATATCCATGAAAAAGAGTCATAAGCACTGTGACGACTGCCTGAAATTATCCAGCAGTCACATTCACTGGTGTTTTCAGGAAGCTCACCATCCAGTACCCGGTAGGTGACCATTTCCAGTTCAGGCTCCTGCTTTCTCAGCAATGCCAGAAACATGTCCGGATAATTTTTGTGAGCTTTCTGCAGAACCGGTGTCACGTCATCACACAACAGCAAACCGACTTTCATCACAGATCTCCTTGAATAGCATCCTGACATATCTGTTGATATTCAGCCGCAGAAAAAGGGATTGGGTTTCCGGATGCAGAAGGATCTACAAACGCCATGCGCCCGACTTTATCCAGCTGCCGGTCATCAATACCGATTTCAGCCAGTGTATTGGGAATTTTCAGCTGTTGCCTGAGCTCTATCACCCAGTTGAAAAAAGAGTCAAAGCCCGGAGCAGGCAAATCAAGATATCGACTGAGCGCAGCCAGTTTGTCGCTTATGGCTGTTTTATTTGCCTTCAGAACATAAGGCATCAGAATGGCATTCAACAATCCATGATGAGCGTCGTATAAAGCTCCCAGAGGATGTGCCAGGGCATGCATACCACCCAGACCTTTCTGAAAGGCTGTTGCGCCCATACTTGAAGCCACCAGCATCTGGTGTCTGGCCTCAAGATCATTACCTTCGGCAACAGCTCTGGGCAGATAGCCTTTTACCAGACGAATGCCTTCCAGTGCGATACCCTGGGCCATAGGGTGATGGAAAGGCGAGCAATAAGCCTCCAGATTATGGGACAGTGCATCGATTCCGGTAGCAGCGGTAAGTTTGGCAGGCAGGCCACAGGTCAACTCTGCATCAAGAAGCACGATACCAGGCAGCATCCCAGGATGAAAAATGATCTTTTTTACCTGCTCATCCTGATGGGTAATCACTGAAGAACGTCCAACCTCCGAACCGGTACCCGCAGTGGTAGGCACGGCCACAATAGGTAACATCCCCTGTTCATTCACTCTCAGGTAGTTATCACCCACATCTTCAAAATCCCAGATCGGACGACTCTGCCCAACCATCAAGGCTATGGCCTTGCCTGCATCCAAGGCAGAGCCTCCGCCAAAAGCGATTACGCCATCATGATCACCTTCCTTGCAGGCAGCCACACCGGCTGACACATTATCACCGGTTGGATTGCCCTTGATCCCCGAAAACAGCCCACACCCCAGAAGCGCAGAACTGACAAGCGTCCGGGCCTCTTGAATCATGGGCAACTCAGACAATCCCGGATCGGTAACAATAATTGGATTCTTCATCCTCAGTTCAATACAGGCAGCGGGCAAATCTTTAATACGACCAGCACCGGCACGGATAGCGGTCGGAAAATTCCAGTTTGCAGTGTACTTATCAATACTCATGTTACGTCTCCTTACCGCATTAACCGTGCTTGATATGGAAAGATTTGGGTCGAGTCAGGGCATCAAAACCCAACACCGACAGAGTGCAACCCCGCCCTGAGTTTTTAATGCCAGTCCACGCCAGAGCCGGATCAAGATAGTCACAACGATTGACAAAGAAAGTGCCTGTTTGAACTTGTTGACCCAGTTCAACCGCCCGCTCAATATCCCTGGAGAAGATGGAAGCAGTCAGTCCAAACTCGCTATCGTTCATCAGACTGACCGCTTCTTCATCGGAGGAAACTTTCTGAACCCCCAATACCGGACCGAAACTCTCTTCCGTCATCACCCGCATATCGTGATTCACTTGAGTGAGCAACTGGGGCGCCAGATAGGGCGTACCCGGCTCATGCTTTGGAAAATGGGTTGGATCAATATGAGCAACAGCACCTTGTGAAACCGCTTCTTCTACCTGTTCTCTGACAAAATCTGCAGCACTGCTTTTCACTAGCGGGCCCAGAGTGGTTTCAGGATCATCAGGCCGTCCGAGGCGATATTGCTGCACTAACGCTACAGCCTTTTCAACAAATGCGTCATAGACATCTTGATGGACATACACTCTTTCGATGCCACAGCAGGACTGGCCAGAGTTAAAGAAAGCACCATCTATGACCGTGTCCGCCGCTGCATCCAGATCAGCATCCGCTCTGACATAAGCGGGGTCTTTTCCACCCAGCTCCAACCCCATACCAATGAATCGTCCGGCAGCCGCTTTTTCTACGATGGCACCAGCGGGAACTGAGCCTGTAAAGGCCACATGTTTAACAGCATCAGACTGAATCAGGTACTCGGTATTTTCATGGGACATATGCAGGTACTGAAAAAGGCCTTCAGGCAGACCCGCTTCAAGAAACGCCTGAGCCATTCGTTCAGCACAGAGAGGGGTTTGAGCAGAATGTTTCAACAGTACTGCATTACCTGCCAGCAGTGCGGGCATAATGCTGTTGATTGCTGTCAAATACGGGTAGTTCCACGGAGCAATAACCAGTACTACCCCCAGAGCTTCCTTGCAGATGTACCGGGTAAACCCCTCTTTTTCAGATACGGTGATGGGCTTCAAAGCTTCACTGGAAGCCTCAATCATATAGCGGGCTCGTTCTTCAAGCCCAGCCACCTCACCGGTAGAGTATTTGATGGGTCTGCCCATCTGCCAGGTTATTTCACTGGCAATGTCGTCTTTCTGGCTAACAAAGATATCCACAGCTTTGCTGCAAATTCTTTGCCGCGCCTCAAGAGCGGTATTCTGCCAATCACGCTGAGCTTTTTCAGCCTGAGTCAAAGCCTTATTGATTTGCGAAACATCAGCCAGTGGACGCTCAACAAAAACTGAACCATCCACCGGTGAAAGGGTGATCTGTGTTTTATTCATTGTTTTAAAAACCGTTGGAAGTGATCAGATAATTTCGAAATAACGATCCATTTCCCAATCCGTAATATGCTTTCTGAACTCCCGCTCTTCCCATTCTCTGGAGGCGGCATAGTGTTCAACGAAAGCATCACCAAACATAGTTCGGGCAGCTTCGGATTGCTTGAATTTTTGGGCGGCATCCCAAAGCGTTGAAGGAAGTGCCAGTTCAGGTGAATGCTCCTGCTCGTAAGCATTGCCTTTCACCTGTTCCTCTGGCTCCCATTGGTGAATGATGCCCTGAAGGCCAGAAGCCAGCGCTGCAGCAAGGGACAGATAAGGATTGGCGTCGGCAGAGCCCAGTCGGTACTCCACCCGCTGGGATTTTTCAGAGCCTGGAATGACACGCAATGCTGTGGTCCGGTTTTCAACGCCCCATGTTGCGTCGGTGGGTGCCCAGAAGCCCGGAATGAGTCGGGTGTAACTGTTAACAGTAGGCGCCAGCATTGGCAGGAATTCAGGCATTAATCGCTGCAGACCAGCAATAAAGTGCCTCTGTGTCTGACTGATACTGTGTTTCTGACTGGGGTCAAAGAACGCTGATTTCCCATCTTTTTTATTAAACAGAGACAAATGAACATGACCGCTTTGTCCCGGATAATCGGGTGACCACTTGGCCATGAAGGTCGCCATGAGTTCATTGCGCTGGGCAAGTACTTTCATGAATGTTTTGAACAGTGCCGCTTTATCCGCAGCATTTTCAGCGGAATCAACGGTAATGGCAGCTTCAATAACTCCCGGCCCGGTCTCCGTATGAATTCCTTCAATGGGAAAATCCATTACCTCTGCCATTTCCAGAATCTGATGATAAAGATCGGAATGCGCTGAGTTTCTTATCATGGAATAACCAAACCAGTCAGGCGTCAGTGGTTTGAGGTTTCGAAAACCTTTTTCCCGTATAGATTCCGGAGTCTCCTGGAACATAAAAAATTCATATTCCAGAGCCGCATAAGCATCAAAGCCCAGATCCGCTGCTTTTTCGATAACCCGCCTCAAAGTGCCCCGGGGACACAGAGCTTCAGCCTGATCCTTGAATTCGGCCATAAACAACAGCATGCCATTCTCAAAAGGAATTTCGCGGCAGGTGTGAGGGATAATTCTGACAGGGGCATCAGGATACCCGGTGTGCCAGCCGGTGTATTTTACATTGTCATAGAGCTGGTCTTTACTGTCCCAACCCAGGATAACGTCGCAGAAGGCAAAGCCGCTTTCCAGAGCTGAAAAAAACTTGGCCTTGCTCATGTACTTACCGAGCATGATCCCATCATTATCGAAAAGACCGACTTTTATGTGAGAGAGACCTCTCTCTTCAACAATCTTTTTAGCATCATCAATGGTTCTCACATCTCTGGGATTCTGCATATCAATACTCGTTCTTTTTATTCTTCAGGGGATGGGCACCCAGGGTGCCCATCCGTTCAGCTCAGTTCAGACTCAGCTTTGGCGATGGCCTCAAATTCTTCTTCGGGCGCTTTAGCCACCAGATGGTGTCGGCTGTATAAACCAAAATAAGCCACCATCACGGCGTAGAAAACCACAGACCAGAAAGCGGCTTCCTTGCTCACCAGGAAGGTAGAAACAAAGGCAACAATAGCCAGGGCAAAAGCGATCCCGGAAGTCATGACGCCACCCGGAGTTTTATAAGGACGCTCCAGCTCTGGTTCTTTAACTCGCAGGATAATATGAGACAGAGTCATCATGGCGTAGGAAATCGTGGCACCAAAAACGGCCATGGTGATCATCAGATCCCCTTCCCCGGTCAAAGACAGCAGGAAACCAATGACACCCGGAATCACCAGTGCCATGGTGGGCACTTTCCTCTCTCCGGTTTTTGACAAAAAGCGGGGGAGATAGCCTGCCCTGGACAAGGCAAATACCTGTCGGGAGTAGGCATAAATAATAGAAAAGAAGGAAGCTATCAGACCTGCCAGACCCACAAAGTTCACAAAGGTCGCCATATAGGAGCCTTCACCATAAACCTGTTGCAGAGCACCCACCAGCGGCGCTGCATGATCTTTCATATATTCTGCACCCACTGCACCCGGGGCAAGAATCAATACCAGACCACCAAACAGCAACAGAATGATCATGGCAGTGATGATCCCTCTGGGCATATCCTTTTTGGGATCAGTGGCTTCTTCAGCCGCCAGGGGAACACCTTCTACTGCCAGGAACAACCACATGGCAAACGGGATAGCCGCCCAGATACCTATATAACCTTCAGGCAGGAAGGTGGAAGCTCCGCTAGCTTCAGCATTCACGGCAATATTAAACAGATTGTCGAAGTTGAAGGCGGGAATCATTCCCAGAATAAAAACGACTATGGCCAAACATGCCAGGCCGGTAATCACCATCATGATTTTGAGAGCTTCACCCGCCCCCCAAAGGTGCAGGCCAATAAATGCAGCATAGAAAGCACCGTAAACCAGAGGCCCGTCCCAACCAAATAGCTCATTCACATAGCCGCCTATGAACACGGCAATCGCTGCAGGTGCAATCGCATATTCAAGAAGAATGGCAGTGCCTGTCAGATACCCGCCCCAGGGGCCCATGGCACGACGGGCATAGGAATAACCGCCACCGGCAGTAGGCAGAGAGGAAGATAACTCTGCCAATGACAACACCATAAAGGTATACATAATCGCCATAACAATCGTGGCCAGGAGCATGCCACCAAAACCACCCTGTTCCAGCCCGAAGTTCCAGCCAGCAAAATCTCCGGAGATTACGTAGGAAACTCCCAGCCCGGCCAGAACCAGCCAGCCTGCTGTCCCTTTCTTGAGTTGTCTCTGCTTCAGATAGTCATCTGAAACCTGTTCATATTCAACGGAGCTGGTTGAAGGAGGGGAGCTGGTGTCGAGCATGTGAAGTACCTTTTTCTTATTGTTTGATGTACTGCCGAACTGCAGTCTATAAACAGTCACAGTTCAGAACAAACAGCATCATTTTTCATAAAGCCATACTATTAGCCCTTCTAATAGTAGGGTGAGAGAGCTCTATTGTAGTCAAGCAACTATCAAGCCAGGGTACCCAGTTGATCAGTTCAGGAATGATTTCCTGCTGCAACACGGTTCGACTCTTTGCAGCAATCTCTTCCGGCAGATTCCATAAGTCATAACGACGACAAACCAGCGTCAGCTCCCTGTAATCCACATAGGCAGGCAAAGGAAGAACCTGCACCCTGCCCCGAGCCCATTTCAGACATTGATAAAGACAGAGGGGAGAAGTGATGGTCCAGCAGCGTTCGGCGGCCACCATACTGATGATGGCAAAAGTATTATCCAGTCGAAGCTTTTTCCCGGGATTTAACTGCAGACGGGTGAGCTGACGTTCAATGGTCTGGCCAATCAGGGAGTGCTCCGGGTATCGAGCCATCTCAAGATTGTCCTGCAAACTGACAAACTCTCCGGGCTGAAAGGAATAGCTGCTGGGTACAACCAGTAGCAGAGGCTCCCGAAGGATAGGATAGCGAGACAGTTCATCACTGTGATTCACTGCATCATCAGAAATAATAATATCAACATCGTGGGACAGCAGTCGCTGGGCGTGAACATGGGAGAGCCCGGTGGTAATACTCCAGTCCCTGGTATGTTTCTTAATAGTATCCAGAAGGGGCTGGCCAAAAGCGGACACCATGGAGTCTACCAGCGCAATTCGAACCTGATCTATTTGCTGAATATGGCCTGCCCGCAGATTTTGGCTGGTCTGCCTGGCTTCTTCCAACAAGCGCACGCTTCGATCAAAGAAGTAACGTCCATTTGCAGTGACTTGTATGGGTCGAACAGAACGATTCAACAATTGAACATTGAGTTCACTCTCCAGATTGGAGATGGATTGCGAGATAGACGACTGAGTTACACTCAATCTCTGGGCAGCCAGGGACATATTGCCGGTTTTGACCACTTCTACAAATACTTCAAGCAGCTTGAGATCAAAACCGAAGGGAAATGACATCTTATTGAATCCGTTGTTTTTGTTTTCGTTAGATGTAGCACTTCCTGCCAGTAATGTCAGCAAGCGGGCTCAGCTCGAGGCGCATCAGCCAGAGAAGAGTATCTCGCCAAAAAATCTTTATGGCTCTGTGACCAGTACCGAAGCCTCATCAGGCCAGACCAGACTGGCCAACCATCCGGACAACAGTGAAGCAGCAAAAGCCAGGGGTAAGGTTTCCAGAGCCTGAAAGTAGATACCAACATCATCCAGCTGCTGAAGCCACAACTTGCCCACCAGAATCATCACGGCACCGGAGATCATGGCTGCCAGAGCACCTGCTGAAGAGAACCCCTTCCAGAACATAGCCAGAATTATCATTGGAGAAAACGTTGCTGTAATTCCCGACATGCCAAATACAGCAAACCAGAAGATAGTGTGCTCAGGGAGAAAGCGTGTGACCGACACTGCCAGAACCAACGCCACCATGGCTAAACCCCAGGTAATGTTTCGGGAGTGCCGCCGGGCTTCCGATCCGGTTAACTGATGCCTCTGGTGAAAATACAACCAGTCACAAGTGACACTGCTGGTTGCCTGGAGAAGAAGGGATGAAAAAGTTGACATGATAGCCGCCAGAATGGCGGCAATGTAAAACCCCACAATAAACATGGGAAAAAATGCCTCGGTCATCATGGGCAATATATTTTGACCGCCATTACCCAGAATCAAATGCGGCGATTGTTCCGCCGAAGTAAACAGCACCCTGCCCAACATTCCAGCCAAAACCGCTGCAGAATCAGCCAATAATGTATAAACAATCGCCACCCAACGACCGTGACGAATTTCATCATGACTTTTCACTGCCAGAAATCGGGTGAAGATATGCGGTGTCCCGACAAAGCCAAGACCAATAGCCACTAACCCTACAATCTCCAGCCCTTTTATTACGGGATCTCCAGGACCCAATGCAGTCAAAAGAGCAGAATCAATATTCGCAAGGGAGGTAAACAATCCATCTGGCAGGTTCATGCTCCACCAGGCCATCAGAGGCAGTAAGAGCAAAGCAAGCATCATCATCATGCCCTGCACACAGTCCGTCCAGGCCACCGCAAGAAACCCGCCAAAAGCACAATAGAGTGTCACCACCAGAAAGCCGGTCAGAACGCCTGCGTGATAGTTCCAACCCAAAGCATGTTCGAGAACAGCCCCTGTGGCATCAATCTCTGCAGCAGCGTAAACCGTACAGAACAGCACCAGGGTAATAACGGAAACACACCGGATAGCTTCTGCATATTTTGGAAAGCGATGAAGCAGATAGTCGGTTGTTGTCAGTGCCTGACACCGTTCCGACGCTTTATGAAAGGGTGATGCCATCAGGAACCAGGCCACCCCTACTCCGGCCAGCTCACCAACCACCACCCAAAAAGCACTGAGCCCAACCATGGCTCCCAGCCCTGTAAGGCCCAGCAACAACCAGGCTGACTCGCCTGTAGCCTGGGTGGAAAGCGCTGTGACCCAAAATCCCAGTCGCTTGCCACCGGTAAAAAAGTCATCCAGGCCGTTTAGCCGCCTTGCGGCTATGTACCCGAGTATTCCCAGCCCCAGAAAATACAGAACAATGACAATGTACTGGCTCATCGTTTAATACCCCTGCGGGCTATTTCACCTCAGGGATATTCAGGTTTGCGTCTCGCTGCCCGATCAGATTCTCAGGCCAGCGTGCGGTGACTGTTCTCATTCGGGTGAAGAACCGGACACCATCGGGACCATGCATATGAAGAGGACCAAACAGAGACTGCTTAATGCCGCCGAAGCAATGCCAGGCCACTGGCACAGGAATCGGAACATTAACCCCTACCATCCCGGTATCAGCATGTTCACAGAAATGCCTTGCCAGCTTCCCTGAGCCTGTAAATATTGCACTGCCATTGCCGTATTGATTGGAAGCAATCAGATCCAGTGCTTGCTGATAGTTGGAAACTCTGACAATACAGAGTACCGGACCAAAAATTTCCTGCTGATAGATGGCCATATCCTGCTCGACATAGTCAAACAGACAGGGGGCAAGAAAGCTTCCACGCTCAAAAGAAGCTTCCCGCCCGTCCACTAACAGCCTGGCTCCTTCCTTAACGCCAGAATCAACAAGCCCCAAGACTTTTTCCCGGTGCTCCATAGTAATCAGGGGACCCAGATCTGGCTGGGTATCAAAAGCTCCCACTTTCAGGCTACGGGCGTGCTCACTTAATCTTTCAGCCAGTTGGTCGCCAACTTCATCACCCACAGCGACTACCACAGAAATAGCCATGCAGCGCTCCCCTGCACTGCCATAAGCTGCACCAGCCAGTTGATCGGCGACCATATCCATATCAGCATCGGGTAACACCACAGCATGATTTTTGGCTCCACCCAATGCCTGAACTCTCTTGCCAGCAGCAGAGCCTCTTTCGTAAACATGTTTTGCTACGGGAGTAGAACCCACAAAACTCACCGCACCGATCCCGGGATGATCCAGAATGGCATTAACACTCTCGGCGGAACCATGCACCACATTGAAGACACCATCCGGCAATCCGGCCTCCTTGAGCAATTCCGGGAAAATAGCAGGGGCTGAGGGGTCTTTTTCGGAAGGTTTAAGGATAAAGGTGTTGCCACAGGCCAATGCAATGGAAACCATCCAAAGAGGCACCATCGCAGGGAAGTTGAAGGGAGTAATACCGGCGCAAACCCCCACAGGCAACATCATCGACCAGCAATCAATATCTCGGGCCGCATGATGCGAATGCTCCCCTTTGAGGAGTTGAGGAATACCACAGGAAAACTCCAGTACGTCGATAGCCCTGCTGAGTTCTGCACTGGCATCTTCCCGCGTTTTACCGTGCTCTTTGGATATCCAACCAGAAATCTCACTGCGATTTTTCTCAAGCAGTTCACGAAACCGCATAAGAATCCGGCACCGACTGATTGGTGGAACATCTCTCCAGTCAACCAGAGCCTGTTCTGCCACTTTGACTGTAGTATTCACATCCTGCCATGATGAATCCGGTACACGACATGTTTCATCTTCAGTGGCAGGGTTAAAGACTTTTATCATCCTGCCACTGGAACCATCCCTGCCTGCTCCACCAATAAAATTCTGACGACTGACTGACATACCGGAGACCACACTGGAAAATGAGGATTCAAGTATAGACAGAGAACACAATAAGCTACTTTAACTTGCGCAGCTCATCAGAAATCAGACTCACAATGCGATCAATGTCAGCAGTTTCAATGATTAAGGGAGGACAAAGCGCCAGCACTTCCCCGTTAGCTCGGGTCAGTAATCCCTGCTCAAAACAGTTTCGAAACAATTGCCAGGTACGATAACCGGGTAGTTCATCAGGAGCGGACTCCAGTTCAATGCCAGCCAACAACCCGATGTTTCGAATATCTTTCACATGAGGCAAACCTTTCAGGCTGTGAACCGCTTGCTGCCAGTAAATTTCAAGCTCCGATACCCGATGATAAAGATTTTCTCTTTCGCAAATATCCATACAGGCCATAGCCGCCGAACAGGCTGCAGGGTTGGCAGAGAAGGTATAACCATGAAAGAAATCCACCAGCGTATCGCTCTTGGATAAAAATGTGTCGTATATACCGGATCGGATAAATACCGCCCCCAGGGGAATCACGCCATTGGCCAGTGATTTCGCTGTGGTGATAAAGTCCGGGACCACATCGTATCGATCATAGCTTGCGAAAGGGTGTCCCATTCGGCCCAGACCACAAATCACCTCATCGACGATCAGCAGAATGTCATGCTCTGTGCATATTTCGCGGAGTCTCTTTAGATAACCTTTAGGAGGAATCAGTACGCCACCGGAGCAACTGACCGGCTCAACAATCACTGCAGCAATTGTATCGGCAGAATATTGGTCAATCAGATCCAATAGTTTTTCCGCCTGAGTGTCATCCTGTTCGGGCTCTCCCTGAATGAAAGGAGTATTGCCTCTGGCAACAGGCAACCGATCGGTAAACTGAAGTTGATTGGGAAATAAGCGACTATTATTGGGTATTCCACCCACCGATATAGCCCCAAAGCCAGCACCGTGATATCCCAATTCACGCCCAATCAAGCGAACCTTTTCAGTTTTTCCCGACAATTGATGATAAGCCAGTGCCATCTTCAAAGCGGTTTCAGCCGCTTCAGAGCCAGAGTTCACATAGAACACCTGACTAAAATCATCGGGCAGATAATTCAGGAGCCTTCGGGAAAGCTTGAAGGGTAATTCATGGGAAAGCTGATAACTGGGTGCATAATCCAGAGTACAAAGCTGCTGATACACGGCATCGGCTATCTCTTTTCTCCCATGCCCAAGACTGCAGCACCATAAACCGCTGACAGCATCCAGAACTTGATGTCCACTGTCTGATTTGAAATACAGCCCTTCTGCTTCCCTGAGTATCTGTGGCGAAGCCTTATACAAACGATTAGTACTGAAAGGCATCCAGAAAGCGTTTAATTCATCATCAGTCAGCCGGTCGCATGCTTTGGTCATGGAATCACCCACACAGGCTATTCATAAAGCCGTGAAGTATAGGCAGAAATAACAACCTTAAAGCAGCCTGAGTCTCTTCCAATATGAAATGAGCCTGAAGAAGGGGCTGGTTTCTAACATGAAATGAGCCGACTTCAGCACTGTCGTTCATGATGAGGATATGAAAATCATCATGAACACCCATTTCATCAAAACCCTGGAGGATGTAAGAAGCCTCCTTTCACAAGCAGACTGTCTGGAGCCCGGCTGGGACTCCAAGGACGAATGTTACCGTTGGATTGAGCTAACCCTCAGCCACTTCAAATACCGTTCC
>NZ_LASA01000037.1 GCF_001562015.1 Endozoicomonas arenosclerae
TACGGACTGGATCAGACAGACATTGACTGAAATTGCAGGCAGTCACCACCTTGCTATTGATGGAAAGGCAATGAGGGGTTCCAAAGCTCAGGGTAAGAAACCGGTACTTCTGGTCAGTGCCTGGAGCGTTGAGCTGGGATTGGTGCTTGGACAAGAGCGCGTCGATCAAAAATCCAATGAAGTCACTGCCATTCCAAAACTGCTCAACGCTCTTGAACTTAAAGGCTGCCTCGTCACACTGGATGCTATGGGCTGCCAGAAAAAAGTGGCGAAACAGTGTATTGAGCAAGGTGCAGACTATGTTCTAGCAGTGAAAGGCAACCAGAAAAAGCTGCATAAAGGTATAGAGGCGTTGTTTGTCATGGCGGAGCATCAGTCTGAGCTGCATGATTATGTTGAAACCCATGAGAAAGGTCATGGTCGTGTAGAAACCCGCTGTTGCTGGGTGATAAGCGACCTCTCTGGCCTGGAAGTAGCTGCGGAGTGGCCAGGGCTAAAACAGGTGGCCATCGTACAAAATGACCGGCAGATTAATGGTAAAGTAACGACTGCACTGCGTTTCTACATTATGAGTCGAACCATGTCCGCTGAGGAAATGCTAACGATCAGTCGCAATCATTGGGCGGTGGAGAATAATCTGCACTGGATTTTGGACGTTGCATTTTCAGAGGACGCATGTCAGATAAGCACAGGAAATGGGGCTGAAAATTTCTCCATTCTGAGACGGCTTGCGCTGAACGCTATCAAAGCCAATAAGGGAAGTCGCAGTATCAAGAGTCACCGGAAGCTAGCAGGGTGGGACCATAAGCACCTGAAAAAGCTGCTTTGCTCAGTCGTTCTGAATTGATGCAATTGCCCTGTTCCCATTACCCGTTATCACTGATAGTTCATCCAGGTAATGAGTTGAAAGTCTGTTTCAACTACGATTCTAGCCAATTTAGAAAGTGGCAAATCTGCCAATTGGCACAGCATTTTGAAACACTCCTCACCGCTTTGACACGTGATCTATCAGTTCCTGTAAAACAAGTCTCTATGCTTTGTGAAACTGAATATAAAAAGCTCATTAAGTGGTCTGATGGAGGTACTCCCAGACTCCATAAAAATTCAGTATTACAATTATTTGAACAACATGCTGAACATAACCCTGATCAGATCGCAATTACGTTTGAAAGAAGACAGCTGACATACAGTGAAGTCAACAAGAAAGCGAATCAATTGGCTCGCTATCTTTTGAATCAGAGCGGTGAGCCATCTGCACCGATAGGTATACTATTAGGGCGTTCTCCTGAGCAGATAATAGCTGCACTGGCCATACAGAAGTCAGGAAGAGCTTATGTACCTATTGATTCAAAACTGCCTGACAAGCGAGTTCAATTTATTCTTGAAGATGCCTCTATTAAAAAGCTCGTTACGCATTCAGAGTATAAAATACAACATGGTTTATTTGACTCCTTATGTATTACTATTGACAATCCCGAAACTCAGCTTCAATTAAACCAACAAAAGTCAACGAATTTAAACTTTACCATTGAAAAGGAGAATAATGCGTATATTATCTACACTTCAGGATCAACGGGAAATCCCAAAGCGGCGCTGTTGACACACGGAGGGTTAGTAAACTTTGTTGAAGCTGTTTCTGATGTATTGCATATCGATGAACGTAGCCGTCTACTCCAATTTTCTTCGTTCAGCTTTGATGTAGCAGTCTTTGAGTGGGCTACGGCACTTAGTTCTGGCGCAGCGCTAGTCATGATTCCGCAAGAGATAGTCTTATCTCCTGACTGTCTGACACAGACAGTTAATTCAGAGAATGTAAGTCATGCATTGCTACCACCTACTCTGCTACATCATCTAGATCCAATAGAATGGCAAGGAGTATCAACCATTGTGACAGGCGGAGAAAGCTTCTCTATTTCTCTTGTGGAGAGTTGGAGCCGAGGACGCTCTTTTTACAATACTTACGGCACAACTGAGACTACCATTTTGTCGACTCTGTTTCGGTTTCAGGAGCAGGAAAACAAAATGAGTATCGGGCGTCCTTTCGCAGGGGTTAAAACCTATGTGCTCGATGATAACCTTAAACCCGTTCCCGTCGGAGTAGTAGGTGAAATCTTCATTGGAGGACCGGGTGTCGCTCGAGGGTATCTGAACCGACCAGATTTAACTGAAGAACGCTATTTGTCAGTTGCTGTTGATGACTCCAATGTTGAGCGCCTTTACAGAACAGGTGACCATGCCAGATGGACACCCCATGGCGAACTTGAATTCATAGGAAGAAAAGACTCGCAGGTAAAAATTCGTGGGCACCGAATAGAGTTAGAAGAAATTTCTGAAAATCTACTGAAACATTGCGCAATCAAGGACGCTCTAACTATAGTTCGAAGAAATAAAGAGAAAGAAGCGGAGCTGATTGCTTATATCATAGTTTCCGATGACTTAGGCGACCTCGCATTATGGCAAGATACTTTCAGAGAATGGCTCCTTGATCGATTACCCGGCTATATGATACCAAATTTCTGGGTTTTCCTGGAAAAATGGCCTCTGAATATAAATGGAAAAATTGATCGTAAAGCCTTACCTGAACCAGCTATGAATGAAACAAAAAGACAACAAGAAGTTTACTCATTTACAGAGAATGAAATGATGTTGTTATGGCAGGGCCTCTTGGGTCATAAATTGCCAATTAGCCGTGATGATGATTTCTTCAAAATCGGAGGGCACTCATTATTAGCAGTCAGACTTGTGGCTTTAATAGAACAAAAATGGAACAAGAAAATTCCGATAGCAAGTCTTATGAAATATTCAACACTCAGTCAGCTATCAAGGCTTGTTGAGCATACAAATGATGGAAGTAAAGATGCGTGGTCTCCTTTAGTTATATTGAATGAAGCTCCCTCCAAAGAAACCTTATTTATTATTCCTGGAGCAGGTGGCCTGAGCGTGGCATACTTGGCACTTTCTCAAACCCTTACCTCAGACTATTCTATTGTTGTGTTAGAAAGTAAGGGGCTAGATGGCTCCGAAGAGCCACATTCCAATATGGATGATTTGGTTGATTGTTATCATAAAGCTCTTTTGAAGTATCAAACAAAGGGACCGTTTTTTCTTGTTGGACACTCATTTGGTGCAAGGGTCTCTTTTGAGCTAGGGAAGGTGTGAACAAGTTCCTTGTGAGCTAATCTACCATCAGCTCATATTTGGAGTTCACCATGAAGAATCAGCTCACGTTTGCCGACTGCGAGTTCACCCAAAAAAAGCGACAGACTCGTAAAGAGAAGTTCTTACTCAGAATGGAGAAGCTGATTCCCTGGTCTCGATTAGAAGCCGTCATTGAGCCTTTTTATCCAAAGCCAGGTAATGGAAGACGCCCTTACCCGCTAGCAACCATGT
>NZ_LASA01000038.1 GCF_001562015.1 Endozoicomonas arenosclerae
ACAACCTCAGGCAGTCTCACACTTATCAGACGGTACGACGCAAGAAGAATGGGACTCGCTCAGTCCAGAGAGCTATTGGCGTACGCCGTCGTCCAGACCCTCAGGGCAGGCCGGGGTTTATTCGAGTTGATACGGTTCACCAGGGCGATAAGGATGGCGTGAAAGGGCTGTATCACATCAATGCTGTCGATGAGGTCACCCAGTTTGAAGTAGTCTGTTCTGTGGAGCGCATCAGCGAAACCTTTATGATATCCGTACTGGAAGAGATTCTGGCGACGTTCCCTTTCAAGCTCCTGGCATTCCATTCTGACAACGGCTCAGAGTACATCAACCATAAGGTGGCCAAGCTGCTGAACAAGCTTCACATAGCCCTCACAAAGTCACGTTCCCGTCACAGTAATGACAATGCGTTGGTGGAAAGCAAAAATGGTTCAGTGATCAGGAAAATACTGGGATACGCCCATATTCCCCAGCAGTTTGCCGTGCTGGTCAACCGCTTCGACAGAGAATACCTGAACCCTTATCTGAACTATCACCGGCCTTGTTTCTTTCCGGATGTTTACGTGGACAAGAAGGGCAAAGAGAGAAAGCGTTACCGTTACGAAGATATGATGACGCCCTATGAAAAGTTTGTTTCTCTGCAAGATGCCCAGCAATACTTGAAGAGCGGAGTCACCCTGAAAAGTTTGGAGGCGAAAGCGCATGTCATGACCGATAATGAAGCGGCACGAAGGCTTCAAAACGCCAGAGAGAACTTACTAACAGTCATCTATGAACGACCAGCCTGAGGCCGGAGTCATGCACTCTTCTTCAGGCTCATTTTTCAATTGGAAAATACTAAGCTGCTCAACCGCGTGATTAAGCAACGCCTTCCCATAGCCAAGCCCAATGCAATCCGGCTCGAGATAGATAGAAGTGATTTCTCCCACTTTTTCAGCAGCCAGCTCTTTATCTCTTGCTGCCTGGATATGAACAAAACCCACTAGGGTTTCAGCCGCCTCCAAAACAGAGAGCTGCCCCTGATTCTTATCCAGAATCATCTTCCAGCCATTTATACGACGATCCAGACTCAATTGATCCAGCATTTGATCCGGCAACAGTCCTCGGTAGGCGGACTGCCAAGCCTTGATATGAATCTCACTGACTTTCTGTACATCAGCAGCCAGTCCATTTCTTACTTTTAAAGGCTTCATCGAACCACTCCCTTATAGATCCATACTACTTGCTTCAACCCTGGAAGCGGTCATCAATATGCCACGAAACCGACATGGATCTGAAGCATTCATGCCATATAGTTCACATCGTTGTGCCACCTCATCCAATGGAAACTCCGATGTCTCAGCCAGAAGTCGAGCAACATAAACCCTGCATTCAGTTTGATGAAGTCGTCTCTCTAAATGACGCGGGCACCCATAAAGTCCCGATGATCAGAGCCGACGCTGTAAGTTTTGCCGAATACGGCCGTATTGTGGACAATTTTGAGCAGGAAGAAATCATCATTGAGACTTGGCCAGCCCAAGGCTGGCGGCCTGTAGAGTCCGGTACTGGCAACGAAGGTGGCACTACGGAAGGTGATTTTGAATTTCAGCGTGCTGGTGAATTAATGCTGGCCCGCAACCACGCCGTTGATGGCCAATATGTCACGGGCTGGTTTGCTGACCCGGCAACCGCCAGTGCCGACAATACTGAGAACGTTGATTACTCTCGCGTTCTGGTAAGAGAAGCCAATTACCACCCCGATGGTGGCCAGCTTTTCTACCCCAAAAATCGCGAGCCTTTCGTAGCCTTGCTTGCACTTCCCGGTGATGACGTAAAACCATCTGACTTTGTCGCTTTTTATTGCGATGGCAGCTTTGGCATTCAGATCTTCCCAAACATCTGGCACCAACCCCTCTACCCTGTGGCAGATTACGCTGAATTCAAAGATAAGCAGGGGAAGGTACACGCTTGTATCGCTGTAGATTTTGTCAAAGAGTTCAATGTTTATCTGGAAGTGCCTCTATCCACGCCTGACACTCATTGAATTGAACGGTCCAAACAGGAGCCGTCATATACGGCTCTTACTACTTAACAGGTAATAGAAAAACTCTTGGTATCGTAAAAAAACAGCCCACATCCTGATCATGCATGAACAGAACCACAGCTTCTCTTGATATCTCTGATTACGGCTTCCAGCGTACTGGCAGTTTTCATAATTCCATCTATTTCCCCCTGACAGGCACGCAGATTCTTTTGAGAGTGCGGATCAACAGTCAACTTATATTCAATATTGTCCGCATCAAAAGCAAAATCTAAAAAACGTGAAACAATCAACTCCCGAGCTTTATCTGGAATCAGCCCAGCCAAATCATCGATTTCACATTCAAGCTTTTGGCACTGCTGAACAAGCTGTTTATTCACTTCCCGTAGATTTGTTAACGTCACATCATAATCTACAGGTTCATACACTGGCTTTTGATGCAGCCAGTTCCATAATTTCACACTGCACACCATTGATAAAACAACCATTCCAGAGGCCACAGCCATTGAAGAACGCAGACCAGCAATATCTTCATCTGAAGATACAGCAAGGTTTTTCAATTGCTCCATTCCAGGCTTGGCATAAAAGCTGGCGAATGATGCTGATCGGGCAAGCTCATCAGCAGTGAAGTAATCAATAAAGTGACCGGGAAGGCCCGACATCTCAAAGTATTTCTGGGTGTAATCCACACAGTTCTGACCGAACAACCGATAGTGACAAGCACTTTGATCAGGGTCTTCCTGACAATCTTCATAATCTCTATCGACTGCCTCCTTAATGCGCTCTGCAGCATCTTCTGACAGTGGAATTTCAGCCATTGCAAGATAATGATTTCCCAGATCATTCTCTACATAGTCATAGTGATCGCTGATATAACCCCAACCATCCAGAGATGAAAGAAACTCATCCATAAAACCCGAGAATGGCAACCCTTTCCAATACTTTTCAAAAACCTTTGACCCATCTGAGCCAAAACCGACACTATAAAAATGATCAGGGTTACCCACTTCAAAATAGGCATGCCCGGGAATACCCGCTTTCATATAAGCAACAAATGATGAACTCTTTACCGCACGATCAATTAACTGCCTGAAAACAGGTGTAGAGAAATTACCGTTTTCATCCCCCCCTACATACGGCTCCCAGCACTTGGCAGGCGAAGACATTGAAGGCAATAACGATATAAAGTCCTGCTTCACTGGATTTGAAGTTGATACATTCATAGGCTTTCCCCACTACTCCCATTCAGTAGAGACTAGTAAGGCAGATAGATAATCTCTATAGGAAATTAGTGGATCAGACTTTTGTCGAGTCCCATAGGATAAAGACTCTTATCTGTGGATTTGTCAGTTTGACTGCACTAAAAAGAGCCGAAATACAGGGCTCTTTTCAGTACTCATAAAGATAAAAAAATTATTTTTGATAAAACCCTGCTTCACCCTCAGGTCGGGTTTTAAAACGACGATGCAGCCACATGTACTGATCTGGATTCTTGCGAACCTGCTCTTCCACAAACTGGTTAACCCGGGTGGCATCCTGTAAATCGTCCCCCTGGGGGAAATCTTTCCAGGCTTCAAACACTTCCAGCACATAACCTTCAGCACCCGGCCTTCGGGTTACCACCATCGGCACCACTCTTGCCTTACCCATTTTGGTCATTCGGGAAGTACCGGTCACTGACGCAGTTTGAACACCAAAGAATGGAGCAAAGACACTTTGTTTGGGGCCATAGTCCTGATCAGGTGAGTACCAGACGGTTTTGCCCTGCCTCAGAGAACGCAACATGCCTCGGACATCTCTACGCCCCAGCAGTCGACTGCCTCTGTCATAACGCAAACGCTGACGTCTCTGCATGTACTCGAACACAGGGTTTTTATGCTCGCGATAGGTAGCATCAACACTGTGCTTCAGAGTAATCAGCGCACCGGAAATTTCTATGGTGGTGAAGTGCAATATCAACAGAAGATTACCCTGCTTTGATTCTGATTCCAGATGTTCAAGCCCTTTATACGTCACAAGTCGCTCAAGACGCTCCCGGGGCCACCACCAGGCCATCAGCACTTCCATCAGGCCAATACCCACAGACTCGAAGTTCTTTTCTAAAAGCACTGCACGCTCTGACTCACTCATCCGGGGAAAACACTTTTCCAGATTCACCCGGGTGATACGCACCCTGCTGCCTCCAAAACGTAGCAACAGACGGCCAATCAAGCGCCCCAGACGCACCATGACAGGGAAAGGCAAAAGAGCCACCAGAGCGGTGAAGCCCAATCCCAGCCAAACCGGCCAGAACTTTGGTTTCAGGTAGGACCACAGAAAACGATCCGCTTCTGTGGTGTTGCTTAATTCTTCCGACTTCATCTATTCACCAGAAACCTGTCTCAAAAATCTGCAGGAACAGGTCACACTATCAAACAGCCATGAGCTGAAAATGCAGCCCATCCCTAAACATGAAAGTACAAACTGCGGCAATTTCATAATCAACACTGCGCACTGCCTCTCAAATTCCTATTAATAAGCATTAATTAATTTTAAGCTACCGATATAATCATTCTCAGCAACGGTCGACTAAAAATTATTCACCATTAATAACATTAAATAACAATCAGACCGATTAGTGCTGAGCCCTATTATCTCAGGTGCTCTGGTTCAGGTCATGTCTCTCATGGTATCAGAGACTGTAAAGGCACTTGAGATTTTAGCCGTATGATCATAATCTGAACGCTCGAGCGGAGTGATAGGCTCGGACCCTGATCAGGAATATCGTTCAAGGATAACACCCAGAAAGAACCGTCTATTCTTTATCAGATTCCGTAGGTTGTCTTTACGATCAACTGGCCCGTCAGCTGCACAGGGATCCACTGACACACTGCCGTTACTGCCATGAATTCAACACTGACCTCAAAACAGCAAACCGCAGCTTTTCAGTTGAAAGGCGGTATTTATACACTGACTACGCTTGAATTGCACAACAGCTGTCTGAGCAGTCTCAGCCAGCAGCTGCAGGCCATGTCAGAAAAAGCCCCTCATTTTTTTCAACAAACGCCGGTTGTTCTGGCTCTTGAAAAATTACCGTCAGCCATGGCAGCTCCTGATCTTATTGCCGTCAGCGAGCGATTGAAACAGTCGGGTATGATGTTGGTAGCCGTAAGAGGCAATGAGCAGTATAAACTGTCTGCTGAACGAGCTGGCATTGCCTGGTTACCTTCCCAAAAACCACGTTCAGAGAAAAACGTGGTCATGATGAAGCAATCCAGCCAGCAGGTTCCGGTTGAAAGCCTGGAACCCTCTGAAGCGTCGGCCGGAGCTGAGGGAGGCTCGAAACTCAACTCAGAGACTTCAGCTTCAGAAACAAGAATTATTGAACAACCCGTTCGTTCCGGTCAGCAAATTTACGCTCCCGGCGATCTGGTTGTTTTATCACAGGTCAGTCCAGGTGCAGAATTACTGGCTGGCGGGCACATACACGTCTACGGTCCTTTAAGAGGCAGAGCACTGGCCGGGGTTAATGGAAACACTCAGGCAAGAATATTCTGCCACCGTTTTGAGGCTGAACTGATCTCCATCAGTGGTCAGTACAAACTGACCAGCCAGGCGGAAGGATCAACCTGGAGCCGCCACTGGGGTAAATCTGTTTTAATAAAGCTTGCTGCAGATCACTTGCACATCAGCAGGCTTTAATAAATACTGGAAGCAACGATCACCACTGTGAGGGAGTCTGCTTTTGACAACCTCAAACTATTCACAGGATTTGAACTTGGCACGCATAATAGTTGTAACGTCAGGAAAAGGCGGTGTTGGCAAAACCACAACCAGCGCTTCATTTGCCACGGGTCTGGCCATGAAGGGACACAGAACCGTGGTGATCGATTTTGATGTAGGGCTGCGCAATCTTGACCTGATCATGGGTTGTGAGCGCAGAGTCGTCTATGACCTGATTAATGTCATCAACGGCGAAGCGGCTCTGCACCAGGCTCTGATCAAAGACAAACACACCGAGAACCTCAGTGTACTCCCTGCATCGCAAACCCGGGACAAGGAAGCTTTGACCCGCGAAGGCATTCAGGCTGTCTTTGATGAGCTGGCTAAAGATTTTGAGTACATCATCTGCGACTCCCCTGCCGGTATTGAACACGGTGCACTGATGGCCCTGTACTTTGCAGACGAAGCCATTATCACCACCAATCCGGAAGTTTCCTCGGTCAGGGACTCCGATCGCATCCTCGGCATTCTGCAAAGCAAATCCCGTCGCGCAGAACAGAACCTTGACCCGGTCAAGGAACACCTGCTGTTGACCCGCTACAACCCAACCCGGGTTGAAATGGGTGACATGCTCAATGTTGAGGACGTTCAGGAAATTCTGGCGATTCCATTACTGGCCGTAGTACCTGAATCGAAAGACGTACTCAAGGCTTCTAACCACGGTGTTCCGGTGATTCACCAGCAGGCAACGGATGCAGGCCAGGCCTACAATGACATGGTCGCACGCTTCCTGGGAGCTGAATTACCCCACCGGTTTATTGATGCACCTAAAAAAGGCTTCTTCCAGAAAGTCTTTGGGAGCCGCGCATGAGCCTCCTGCAATTTTTTAAATCCAACAAGTCTGAATGCAGTGCATCGGTCGCCAAGGAACGTCTGCAGATTCTGGTGGCTCATGAACGCCTGAACCGTTCAGGGCATGACTTTTTGCCTGCCATGAAACAAGACATTCTGAAAGTCATCGAGAAGTATTTTCAGGTCGCTGACAACACCATTTCCGTTCGGCTGGATAATGAAGGGGACTGCTCTACCCTCGAAGTGAACGTCCAGTTACCGGAAAACTCCTGATACGCCCACCCGCTTCACTCCCGTATAATTTCTCAAAAGCACTGACACAGAACATTCTGTGTCAGCTGGCTACTTTGTTAATGTCTGAATGAAAGAGTCTGTAAAGCTTGCTGATAATTGATCTCATTTAGACGAGAATGGTTTCACACATAAAAGCGCACGCTAAAGGCTGGCATCAAACTTCACACCGTTGATCCTCAGCCATAAACCGGATTTACCGTCAAAACCTATGAATGGCCTTGTCCCGTCGTTTACAGCCGCCGTATTTCCTGAATAGCCTGAGCCAAGAATACTCACTCCACTGAAGTTCTCGACACACAGCTGATGACCAGAAGTACTACTCATCCGATCCCTTATATGGCAGCACTCCTGCTGCTTTGTCTATCGCCCTTCACTCTGGCAGCGGGTAAGCAAGCTCCCCGGGTGACTTCTACCATAGTTCAGGAAGAGACCATTGAAAGACCTTTGTCGGCTATTGGTTCACTCACTGCCAATCAGTCCGTGGATATCACACCACAGATTGATGGCCGTATAGTCAGCCTTGAACTGAGTGAAGGTGGTAAAGTTGAGCAAGGCAACACCTTGATCAAGCTGGACGACCGAGAACAATCCGCCAAAGTAACCGAAGCCAAAATTTCACTTAAAGATAAAAAACGACAGCTCGACTATATGCAGACGCTGTTCAAGCGCAAAGCGGTCTCCCAGGACGAGCTGGAAGCCATGCAGGCAGAAGTGGATCGACTGACAGCCCAGCTCAGTGCTGAAGAAGCCATTCTTGATCATTACTCTATTGAAGCGCCTTTCAATGGCACCCTGGGTTTTCATGAAGTCAGCCTGGGCACCTTGATTAATGCCGCTACTGTGATCACCACGCTTGACGACCTCAGCAGTATGAAGCTGACGTTTGAGCTGCCTGAAAACACCCTGAGTAAGATAAATCCCGGCTCCTCCATAACCGCTTCTACAGAGGCCTGGCCCAACCTGCAGTTCAGCGGAGTCATCGAAACCATTAACCCTCGCATAGACCCGGTTAATCTGACCTTCAAGGTACGCGCCACTTTGCAAAACAGTGACCGCAAACTTCGCCCGGGCATGCTGATGAGAATTAATGTTGCCGGCCCCGCCAGCACCGCCCTGGTCGTACCTGCAAGAAGCCTGCTGTTCAGCGGTAACCAGCGCTTTGTTTATGTCATTGATGATAAAGGCGTTGCTCACCAGCGCAGTGTACAAACCGGTAAAACCCTGGGTGATCAAATCACCGTAGTTTCCGGACTGGAAATCGGCGAACGCATCGTGGACGAAGGCATTATCAAAGTCTCTGACGGTAGAAAAGTGTCTCTTGGTGAAGATCGCGTTGTTAACTCCGACTCTCATAAAGGTCCGGAGTCTCGCTCATGATGTTGTCCGATCTATCGGTAAAAAGGCCGGTCTTTGCGACAGTAGTCAGCCTCTTGCTGGTGACCTTTGGCATAGTCACCTTTCTTATGCTGCCGATTCGTGAACTGCCGGATACTACTTCACCCAAAGTCAGTGTGACCACCACTTATGACGGTGCTTCCGCTGAAGTGGTTGAGTCAAAAATCACCAATGTCATTGAAGATCAGTTAGGCGGCATTGAAGGGATCAAAGCCATAGAAAGCAGCAGCTCCCATGGTAACTCCCGAATCAATATCGAATTCAATCCTGATCGGGATATGGACAGCGCGGCCAATGACGTCCGGGAAGCACTTTCCAGAATCACCTGGCGAATGCCTGACGAAGCGGAATCCCCTGTAGTCTGGAAAGACGACGGTAGTGGTGAATCCATTCTGATGATCACACTGAAAAGTGAGCGGATGTCCCCCATAGAATTGACGGACTACGCCCAGAGAACCCTGCAGGACCGCCTTGGTCTGGTTGACGGTGTCAGTTCTGCCGAAATTTTCGGTATTCGTGAATACGTTATGCGTGTGGAGCTGGACCCCTTAGCCATGGCCGCTCGACAGATCACCGCATCGGATATCCAGAATGCCCTTGAATGGGATAATGTTGAACTCCCTGCCGGTGAGCTGAACAGTAAACAGCGCAGTTTGCAGGTTCGGGTTATCAGGGATTACAACACCGTTGAAGACTTCCGCCGCCTGGTGGTTCGTCAAGATGGCAGCTCTACTGTCTACCTGTCTGACGTTGCCAGCATCCGAACCGATGCCAAAGACACTGAGAGTCTGGCCAAAGCCAATGGCCAGAATGTTGTGACTCTGGGCATAGTGCCACTCTCCAGCGCTAATCCGCTGACCGTGGTCAAAAATGTCAAAGCCGAAATCGAAGCTTTCCGCCCCTTCCTGCCGGAAGGTGCCGAGTTAAGCACCACCTATGACGCTTCAGTCTTTATAGAAGGTGCCATTAACGAGGTATACCAGACCCTGTTCATCACTGTTGGGCTGGTTATTCTCGTGCTCTATATTTTCCTGGGCAGCGCCCGTGCCACACTGATACCTGCCGTAACAGTTCCGGTATCATTGATCAGCGCCTTTATTGTTATTTACGCCCTGGGTTATTCCATTAACCTGCTGACCCTGCTGGCTCTGATTCTTGCCATTGGACTGGTAGTAGACGACGCCATTGTTGTCCTGGAAAACATTCACCGGCATTTGGAAGAAGGTGAGCCCCCATTAGTGGCTGCCTGGAAAGGTGCCCGGGAAGTAGGTTTTGCCGTTATCGCTACCACGGTGGTGCTGGTGATGACGTTTGTGCCCATCGTCTTTATGTCAGGCACGATCGGACGCCTGTTCTCGGAATATGCACTGACCCTTGCAGGCGCTGTCGTATTCTCAAGTTTGATTGCTCTCACACTGTCGCCGATGCTGGGCTCCAAGATCCTGAAGCTGAACGTCAAACCCTCCAGACTGAATCAGCTGACCGAACGGGGTCTGGGCAAGATAGAACAGCTTTATGAGCGCGGGCTGACCGCCTTTATCCGTCACAAATGGCTGGGAGCTGGCATTCTGGCGGGCTCATTGGCGCTGTCGGCCCTGCTCTACCCCATGATTCCGCAAACCTTTACCCCCCCGGAAGACCGGGGTGTGGTGTTTGTCATGGTAAAAGGGCCTGAAGGCGCCAGTTATCAGAGCATGGAAGACAGCATGCTGGATATTGAATCCCGATTGTTACCCGAGCTGGATAATGGCCCCCTGCAGTTTATGTTCATGCAAACCCCTGGCTGGGGTGGACGGGGCAACAACTCCGGCATGCTGATTGTCGGGATGGATGACTGGGCTGATCGAGACATGTCAGTTTTCGAACTGGCCAAAAAAATACGACAGCTTACCTCAGACATTCCCAACGTCTCTGCCTTTCCGGTGATGCGTTCATCCATAGGTGGCCGCTCCCAGGCGCCCATCCAGTTTGTTCTCGGTGGCGGATCGTTTGATGAACTGGTTGAGTGGTCAGACCTGTTGATGGAAAAAGCCAGTGAAAACCCTGGCCTGACCGACCTGGACCTGGACTTTAACCAGAACCAGCCTCAGCTGGAAGTCAGCATTAACAAGGAAAGGGCCCAACAGCTGGGCGTCTCTGCCGATGAGATTGGCTCCACCCTGGAAATCATGCTTGGTGGTGTCACCGCCACCACCTTTATGGAAAGAGGTGAAGAGTACGATGTCTACCTGAAAGCCCCGGACGACACGTTCCTGACCGCTGAAGACCTGGCTTCACTCTATGTTCGCTCCCACACTACGGGCGCCCTCATCAGAATGGACAACCTCGTATCGGTCGAAGAAGTGGGCAAAGCCGCCCAGCTGCGTCACTACAACCGAAACCGTGCCATCACACTTTCTGCCAGCCTTGAAGACGGCTACTCCATAGGTGAAGCACTGGATTACCTGGACAAACTGGTGGTGGATAACCTGCCCCAGGAAGCCACTGTCGATTATAAAGGTGAGTCACTGGATTACCGCTCAAACCAGAGTTCCATCCTGATGATCTTTGGTCTGGCCATGTTGATCGTATATCTGGTATTGGCCGCTCAGTTTGAAAGTTTTATTCACCCTCTGGTGGTGATGCTGACGGTCCCCCTGGGACTGGCTGGAGCTCTGGCAGGACTGTTACTGGCTGGCGAAACCCTGAACATTTACAGTCAAC
This sequence comes from Endozoicomonas arenosclerae, assembly GCF_001562015.1. Taxonomy (GTDB): domain Bacteria; phylum Pseudomonadota; class Gammaproteobacteria; order Pseudomonadales; family Endozoicomonadaceae; genus Endozoicomonas_A; species Endozoicomonas_A arenosclerae. Next base: position 10,967 of record NZ_LASA01000038.1, read on the forward strand.
TTGCCTTGATCATGCTGATCGGACTGGCCACCAAAAACGGTATTCTGATCGTCGAGTTTGCCAACCAGCTTCGTGATCAGGGTCTGGCTTTTGAAAAAGCGGTGATTCAGGCTTCCAAACTCAGACTAAGACCTATTCTGATGACAGCTCTCACTACAGTGGCCGGTGCTGTACCTCTGCTGCTCTCTACAGGGGCCGGTGCAGAATCTCGATTCACCATTGGTGTAGTTGTCTTCTGCGGTGTCCTGATCTCCAGCCTGCTGACTATTTTTGTGGTTCCGGCCATGTATACCCTGCTGGCTAAAAAGACGACATCTCCTGAGCATGTCAGCCAGCAACTGGAGCAACAGTTAAAAGAAGCCTGAGATCCAGTGCAGCCAAGCTCATAACTCCGCTCATCCTGAGCTTGTCGAAGGATGCTGGTAATGCACTTCGACAAGCTCAGTGCGAACGGTATGAGGTGCTTCCTAACTGCTCCAACCATTCCTGATAACAGGGTCTGAGTGAATGCCAGCTCAGGCCCTGAACGTCAGGAGCCGCCAACTCTTCCCCCCCAGCCTTCATTGCTGCCAGCTCTGCCAGACCATCCGCCAATAGTCTGGCCTCTTTCTCAGGACTATTTTCAAAAGAGCCATAACGATGCCTTGCAGGAAACAGCTCAGGGTAAGCCAGCCTGTCAGGCACCAATGGGTAACAACCTGCCGCCACAGCTTCCAGTATCGCAATGCCCTGAAAGTCATGAATGGCTGTTGAAACCACCACATCAGAAGATTGCAGGAGCGTCCGATACTCTTCTACCGTCTCCACATAGCCCCAACTTCCGATCTCATCAGCAAACTCCACTTTCGCGCTTGCAAACACTTCCGGCACCTTCCTGAAGCTCTGCCCCACAACATGCACCTTAAAAGACACGCCTTTCTCCTTCAGAAAGCCCAGAGCCTGAAAGAAACGTTCCGGTGATTTGTCGTATTCCCAGCGGTGATTCCAAACGATCTGCAATGGCTCATCCAGAAAAGCACTGGAATGTTGTTTAAAGACAACGTCGGGCAGTGGTACAGGTAAAACAGCAGAGCACTCTCTTAGACGCTCAACTACACCCGGCGGGATATGATCAGGCAGTTTTTTCAGCAACTGATCGACACCTTTAAGAAAGGTCTCACGGTTATAAGCGGTATTGAACAACACCTGATCGGCAGCCAATGCCGTATAAAGATTCAATATTTTGGGTTCGACACTTTTATGCTGGGTATCAGCCTGGGGGTAGGCAAACTGGTTTTCGTGGAAATAGCAGAGAGTTGGAATTCTAGACAGCGCAGGCATCATGCCTTTCAGCGCCGATAAATCCGTCATTGAAGTACACACCAGCAGATCGTAGCCTGCTTCCAGCACTTCCCGTTCCCCCAATGCCCAGCTGAGACTGTTCCCTCTCAGGCGCCAGTTGAAATAACGGGGGGTCAAAGTCAGCACCGTCCAGTCATACTCTGGAAACGTATCCACCAAACCTTTTCGCCAATAACCGTGACTCATGGCATCATAGGCGGACAACAATAATATCTTCATTCGTTGCAAGACTGACATTCCCGATGACGTCAAAAAAACAAAATACTTTTAACCAGGCCCTGATTCAGTTCCTGGACAACTCACCCACCCCATTCCATGCGGTCAAAAACATGGCCAGCCGACTGGAAGCCCATGGTTTTATCCAACTGGACGAAAGCCAGACCTGGTCACTGGAAGAAGGTGGCCGTTATTACGTAACCCGCAATGATTCGTCCATTGTGGCTTTTACCCGGGGCCAGCTGGAACTTGGATTCCGCATGACCGGCGCTCACACAGACTCACCCTGCCTGAAACTCAAGCCCAAACCCGAACTGCACCGGCACCAGTATCTGCAACTGGGGGTTGAAGTTTATGGTGGTGCTCTGCTCAACCCCTGGTTTGACCGGGATCTTTCCCTGGCCGGGCGCGTACATTATCTCACAACCTCGGGCCAACTGGCTTCTGGACTGATCGATTACCAGCGAGCCATTGCAATTATTCCCAGCCTGGCCATTCATCTGGATCGTGAAGCCAATAAAAACAGGACAGTTAATCCTCAGAAACACATTCCACCCATCCTTTCCCAACTGGGCAAAGATGAGAAAGCCGATGTGCGAACCCTGTTAAAGGAGCGACTCGTTGAAGAAGGTTTTGAGGATGTCGCAGAAGTCCTGGAGTTCGATCTGAGTTTTTATGACACTCAGGGTGCAAGCATTATCGGTCTGAATAATGAGTTCATCACCAGTGCAAGGCTGGATAACCTGCTCAGCTGCTTTGTAGGACTGGAGTCCCTTATTCAATCTGCCGATCAATCTGACGCTTCCACCGTTCTGGTCTGTAACGATCATGAAGAAGTGGGCAGCCAGAGTGCTGTAGGTGCCCAGGGCCCCATGCTGCAATCCATTCTGGAAAGGATTTGTGAGACACCGGAGCAATTTCGAAGAGCCATGACCCAAACGGTGATGATCTCCACTGATAACGCTCATGGCATTCACCCGAATTATGCCGATAAGCACGACGGCAATCATGGTCCCATCATCAACCAGGGTACCGTGATTAAAATCAATGCTAACCAGCGATACGCCACCAACGATGAAACAGCAGCCCTGTTCCGATGGTTATGCCAGCAGGAAAAGGCTGAGTGCCAGCACTTTACCGTCAGAACGGACATGGGTTGCGGCAGCACCATTGGCCCCATAACCGCTGGAGAGCTGGGTATAAAAACACTGGATATCGGCTTACCCACCTTTGGGATGCATTCGATTCGGGAAACCTGCGGTATTAAAGATGCTTACGAATTAAGCAATATTCTTAAGCGTTTCTTTGAATTAAAAGCGTTTCCGTATTAAAACCCTGACCTTTCTTTAAATAAAACCCGCTTAATTAACCCGGCGGCTACTCTCCCAACAGTTTGCAACGCTTTATTAACATTGCGTTGCAAACTGCAATTGAAACTCTCACTTAAGTACAAATTCAGACTAACCCAATTTAATAGTTACTGTTACTCTTAAGATGTATTCATGCAAAAGCCAGCACGGTCAGGAAAGACTATGAAACATCACTACTTCGCACCGTTTAAAAGTCGGAAAACCGCTATTCGTCCTCAGGGTCGCGCGTATCATGCAACAGCCTATCCAAAAGGCCTGAAGCCCCTGATGAAAAACAGCAGCCAGCTGCCAGCTGCCAAGCCTGAAGGCTACGAATGCTTTGAGCTCGGGTATAACTGATCCGCTCTGCCATGAACCTTTCATGTATTCAGCAGAACGATCAGCAACCCGCCCAGGGCCCAACCATTTATTCAATACCTCTTAAGGCTTTTTAAACAGGCAAGGACATAATTACCTTGCCTGTTGTTTTATTAGACGCCATTAAATCATAAGCCTTCTGATACTCTTCCATGGGTAACACCGTATCCACCACGGTTTTTAATTTCCCCTGTGCAAATAAAGGCCAGACCTTTTCTTTTAATTCGGATAACAGACTCTCTTTTTCGGTTATTGGTAAAAAGCGCAGTGTAGAACCCATCACCTGAATTCGTTTCATTAGCAGCAGCCCCATATCCAATTGCCCTTTCCGGCCTGCCATTAATCCAATGGTGACAATTCTGCCGCCGGTATTCATCAAACGCAGGTATTTTTCCAACCAATCCCCGGCACAACAGTCCAGCACCATATCAAAGGGTCCAAACGCCTTAAGAGCTTCCCAGTCCTGCTCATGTCGGTTGATACCATTTAGAGCGCCCAGATCCCGGCAAAATTGCAGCTTCTCATCGCTGCCAACCACCACGGTAGCTTCAAGACCAAAATGAGCACACAGCTGAATGGCCGCCGTGCCAACGCCGCTGGCTCCAGCCATCAACAGAACCTTATCTCCTGGTTTCACCCCTCCACGATGAAACAGGTTCAACCAGGCGGTGGCATAAACTTCAACAATACCCGCTGCTTCCAAAAGGCTCAGGGACTCAGGTACTGGTAACAACAAGCGTTGATCACAAACAACGTCTGTCGCCAACCCTCCTCCGGGTAACAGGGCACAAACCTGCTGACCGGGTAACCACTGGCTGACATTCTCCCCCACAGCTTCAATCACTCCGGCGCATTCCAAACCCAGAACAGGCGTCACACCTGGCGGTGGATTATAGGTTCCGGCCCTCTGTGAAAGGTCTGCCCGGTTAAGGCCTGCAGCCACTACACGAACTTTTACCTGATCTTTACCCAGGGGCTCGTCGGGAAAGGAGCGCCAGTGCAAAGCCTTGTCAATAGCAACAAGCCCGTGAAAGCCTTTGTTGTCTTGCATCTTTACCTCAAACCTCTGTCATCAAGCCGATACAGGTATCATGGAAATACCTCTGTTATAAGACCCCGTTAAGGTCGGTATTTCCTGCCCGATAGCGGTCCCGGCATAGACCCCTAACTGGCTGCATTCAGGTATAGACTGTATTATGTCCCAGGGAAGAATCACAATCAGTGTCGAAAACTGATTGAGAAAGCCCCCAAAGCACTGGTAACTTAAAAATAGAAGTCAACCAAAGCTTTGGGACGGGTACATGGACAGACTGTCTGGTAGCCAGCAGTGCTACATGCGCCAAACAACGCAGTATCACCCGGAAGAGTTATAAGGCTCAAAAGAATACCGGGACAGAGAGGGCTATGAATGCCCGATCTGTATAGTTTGGTACAAGTGTTTCAGGAACAGCCTTCAGGAGTGACCTATAGTCGATTAACGTCGTCTTAAGCATTCCGGGACAGGACGATTTCCTGCACAAGCCGAGGCGGCACACCCGATATCGAAAAACGACACGGAGCTTCACAATCCATGATACCGACCCTGCGAAACGCCAGGAAAATACCCTCGGTTTTTTTTGCCCTGTTCACCGCGCTCTGTATAACCACCAGTTCGGTTTTTGCCGCTGATCAGAATCTTGACCGCCCGGTTGATGAGCTCAAGCCCAGCTTGCAGCAGGCCATAGCCAGTGTGAATGTAGTGCAACTGCTGTCTCGGAATCATTACCGCAAGATTGATCTGGATAAGGAAAGTGGCGAAAAAGTTTTCCAGCGTTATCTGGATCGTCTGGACCCTAACCGCAGTTTCTTCCTCAAAAGCGATATTGATCAATTTACGCCGTATAAGGAAAAGCTGGACAGCTCCCTGAAAAGCGGTGACCTTAAGCCTGCTTTCGAAATATTCAACCGTTACCGCATCCGTGCCGAAGAACGTGCCCGTTATATGCTGGCGCTCATTAAACAGGGTGTCGACAAGGTTGACCTTAAGAAAAACGAAGAATTGATTGTTGACCGCAAGGAACAACCCTGGCTGGCCAACAAGAAAGCCCAGCGGGATCTCTGGAGAAAACAGTTCAAGGACAGCGTGCTGACCCTGAAGCTGAACAACAAAACCGACGAAGAGATTGCCGACCAGCTCAGCCGCCGGAACACCAACCTGCTGCGTCGTCTTCACCAGAGTAAAAGTGAAGATGCCTTCCAGACTTACATTAATTCCTTCACCGGCATCTTTGACCCTCACACCCAGTACTTCTCACCCCAGACGGCTGAGAACTTTGACATCAACATGAGCCTTTCTCTGGAAGGGATTGGTGCCGTGCTGTCATCTGAAGACGAATACACCAAAGTGGTCAGTGTTGTACCTGGCGGTCCTGCTGAAAAAGCGGGTCAGCTAAAACCCGGCGACAAGATCATCAGTGTGGCCCAGGGCCGGAAAGGCCAGCTGGAAGATGTTGTTGGCATGCGTCTGGATGATGTGGTCAAACTGATTCGCGGTAAAAAGAAAACCCTGGTTCGTCTGGAGATTATTCCGGGCTCCAGCAAGAGCAGCAACACCCGTATCTACGAAATTGTACGGGACAAGGTCAAACTGGAAGAGCAAGACGCCAGCAGCCGTATCCTCGAGTTCAAGCAGGACGGCAAAAATAAGCGCGTAGGCGTCATTGAAATTCCTACTTTCTATATTGATTTCAAAGCCGCCCAATCCGGTGATCCGAACTACAAGAGCACGACTCGTGACGTACGCAAGCTACTGGAAAAACTCAAGAAAGAAAACCTCGATGGTCTGGTCATAGATCTGCGTGGTAATGGCGGTGGCTCGTTACAGGAAGCTAACGAACTGACTGGATTGTTCATTGATCAGGGCCCAACCGTTCTGGTAAGGGACAGCAGAGGTCGTACAGAGCGTCAGCAAGACCCTGATCCTACACAGGTTTATGGCGGCCCCATGGCGGTTGTTGTCGATCGTCTGAGCGCATCGGCCTCTGAAATCTTTGCCGGAGCCATGCAGGATTACGGACGTGCGCTGGTCATTGGTGGTCAGACCTATGGCAAGGGTACCGTTCAGAGCATTCAGCCCCTGAACCATGGTCAGCTGAAACTCACACTGGCGAAGTTCTACCGCATCTCTGGTCAGAGCACCCAAAACCAGGGCGTTCTGCCTGATATCGCCTTCCCGTCTCTGTACGACGGCCGCGACATTGGCGAAAGCAAACTGCCCGATGCCCTGCCCTGGGATACCATCAAGCCGATTCCTTATAGAAAGTATTCAGATATGAAACCTTATCTGAAACCACTGGATGAGAAGCACCGTGAGCGTACAGACGATGATCCTGACTTCGTTTACCTGAATGAAATGAAAGACTACCTGGCCCGTTACGAAAACCAGGAAAAAGTCTCTCTGAATGAAGAGAAACGCAAGCACGAGATCCAGACTATGCGCAGCCAGAGGCTGGCTATTGAGAATCGTCTGAGAAAAGCCAAGGGCGAGCCACTGCTCAACAACCTGGATGAACTGGAAGAAGCTGAACAGGAAGAAGCCTCAGCCGAAGCCAAGAAGAAAAAGAAGGAAGCCGATGCCTTTATCAAGGAAGCCGGTATGGTTCTGGTTGATATGATTCAGCTGGAAAAGAAACAGACCGCAAGCCGTTAACTTTCCTTATCAGGGCCTGAAACCTTCAGGCCCTGCATTCCACACCACACTTTTAAACAGTCCACTAATACAACTAAGCCTTAAACTCCATACCGTTCGCACTGAGCCTGTCGAAGTGTATTACCTGCATTCTTCGATAACCCAAAATGAACGAAATATGTATGAGCATTAGCGTTTGATTTCACCAGCAAACCTAGAACACATAGCTTTCCATTCGAAAACGATACTGATACAGTGACGTTTAATAATTAAAAAAGAAAGACTCTACGCTTAGCAGGATGCCATGACCCTCAGGGATTTAAGACCAGAACTCAATTTGATCCGTCACAATCAGTACACATCAGTCAAACCACATCATAGACCCATGAATCAATAAACTCCTTTGCAATGGGAGAATCTACTTGCCTCTTGCATTGAAGTCTGAGGCAGAACGCTCCAAAAAGATCGAAATGGGAACTATGAAAACATTTTTAGCCGATATGAGTGAAGCCGCGTTCAAACAATACCTTGAATCAGCGATCCCCTTCTTTGCAGAACTGCATATCAAGTCAGGCCAGTGGCAAGAAGCTGATGCAACCAAGAGAGCAGAAGAAGCCTATAAAAGGATGTTTCCTGACGGAGTAAACTCAGAAAACTGCCACTGTTTTGAAATCAAAGAAAATACCAGCGAGAACACGATAGGATTCATTTTGATTCAAGTCCATGGCAACTATGCCTTTATTCATGAAATTGAAATCTATGAAGCACACCGGAGAAAAGGCTACGCAAAGTCCGCTCTGTGCAATGTCGAAGAATTCTTAACAGGCAAAGGCATTATTGGCATTGAATTGGAAGTGGGCAGCCAAAATAATGCAGCTCATGCTTTATACGATGAAATGGGATTTTCACCCGTAAGCACATACATGAGAAAAAGATTCAAACCGGTCAGTGAATAACCAAAAACCTAACTACCAGGCCTGAGATTCTCAGGCCTCCCGCCTCATTCGAAAGCTTCTTTCCCCCTCTCACAAAATAAGTACAAACACCTACCCCTGACTACAAAATACTGGCACAATGTCGCACAGTGCGTTAGTGCGGATTAGCACTCTATACACAAGGAAACAACGGAGCTCAGGGACAGTAGCTCAGTACTATTTTTGTACAGCCAAAGTCTTTGGGCGGTAGCGTGCCTGCAGATTCAATCCACAGGGCTTTTAACCCCCCTGCCGCCACGGTTCAACACATGGGTATAAATCATGGTCGTGTTAACGTTGGCATGGCCCAGTAACTCTTGAACCGTACGAATGTCATAGCCACTTTCCAGTAGATGGGTTGCAAAGTTGTGGCGAAAAGTATGGCAACTGGCATGCTTGTGGATACCGGCTTTTGTGATGGCCGTTTTTACCGCTTTTTGAATGCTTCGCTCATTGATATGGTGACGCCCGATATTTCCTGACCTGGGGTCACGGCTTAACTGACTGCTGGCAAAAATGTATTGCCATGCCAGTTCTTTTCCAGCATTTGGGTATTTTTTGGCCAAAGCGCCAGGAAGATGAACAAAAGAAACACCTTCTTGAAGTGCTTTTTCATGAAGAACTCTAGACAGGTCAATATGTTCCTTTAAACCAGAAACAGCTCTTTCAGGCAGGACAGTAACCCGATCTTTATTCCCCTTGCCTTCACGTACTGTAATTTCTGAGCGGCCAAAATCAACATCTTTAACCCTGAGCCTTATAGACTCCATTAATCTCAGACCTGAGCCATACATTAACTGAGCCACTAACATAGGTGTGCCTGATAAGTGAGCAATAACCGATTTGGCTTCCGTTTCAGAGAACACGACCGGTAGTTTTTTAGTTCGCCTGGCATGCAACCAGTCAGAAATTTGAATGTCTTCGCGACCGAGTACATTTTTATACAAAAAAACAATCGCACATAGCGCCTGTTGCTGAGTGTTGACTGCAACATTCCTTCTAAGCACGAGTTGGTTTAAAAAACTCTGAATATCATCGCCAGTCATCTGCTCAGGATGTTGCATACGATGGAAACGAATGAACTGTTTAATCCAGGACCAGTAATTTCTTTCAGTGGACAAAGCATAATTTTCGGTACGAATAGCAATCCTGAATTTTTCCTGAAGTCGCATAAAGCACCATTACTGTTTTTTTATACAGTACAAAGTTAGTTCGTTTAAGCAAATTATCAAGGTCTTTATAACATTATGTTTTCAAAGGTTTTTTCCATAATTTTCTGGGTATTCATTACATAAGCGGAAATTAAAGAAAACATGAAATACGAACCTCTTGTTAAGAATACGAATGTACCAAATTCAGTTGAAGGGCTTGCCATCATTAACCTCAGCAGTATTCGCCTTTCACAACCTACAACTACTTATACGGCTTTATTCCGTATAAACCACTGTTATGTGTAATCGCAACCGCAAGGTGAAGTGCCAATGGATAAGGTGATACTCAAGTCAACGATTACTTGTCCCGTGTGCAATCACCAGAAGACAGAGGTTATGCCCACAGATTCTTGTGTGTTCTTTTACAAATGCGAGCAATGCAATAACCTGCTCAGACCCAAGCCAGGTGACTGCTGTGTATTTTGTTAGTATGGTTCGGTAAAGTGCCCACCTATTCAACAAGGAAACAACTGCTGTGGGTAAAACACATAACAAGGCGCTGTTGTCGCAGCCTTCGGCTGCTGGGACGGCCTGCTGCGCAGTCCGTCCCAAAGCTTTGCGTTAGGTGGTTCCCTAGCATCAAGTATTGTTTAAATGGAAATAACGATGACTGAAGAAGAAGTACAAGAAATAGAACAAAGATATATTGATGCATTAAAAGTCTTATTTCTTCCAGAAGACCCAATCAGCAACGATATAGTCAAGTACTTTGCCTCATTACTTCGAATAGTTGGAATGGAGGATAAAGGCTGGGATCCACATTTAGAATCAAGAAGCATTTTAGAAGACATAAATACAATAATTCAACCTGAAACTGCTAACAGCATATTTACAAATCCAGACTACACTACTTGGCGCTTTGGATTGTTAATGTATAGCCATATAGTAGAAATGGATGCTCCCTATGAAGTAATTGCAAATCTTTTAAGGTTTAAATTGGGAAAAGGTTATAGACCAGACCCATTTAGAGAATTTCTAAATCGGAAAGAGAAAAAGAGGGTTAAAAACAAGCCATTGTTTCCTTTACAGAAGATAAAAGTAATTCAGGAGCTGGCAAAACAAGCAGATTCCCCCATAGGTGAAATAATTGGTGAGTTCTATGATCCAAAGCTTCGAAATTCAATCAGCCACTCTGACTTTATAATAACAGAGGAAGAGTTTAGATCACGAAGTGGTGCCGGTGCTTTAAACTCATATAAAATTAGCCTTATTGATTTAAACATTAAAATCACAAAGGCAAAGAAATTTATCTCAGCATTCTTTTTACTTGATAATGCTGCTCGTGCTCACTGGGGCAGCTACAAAGGGAAAGCTCTAGGATATGACAAAATCTACAAAGGAATGATGGAAATATTGGTGGATGACAATGAACTCATGTGCGGGTTCAAGGTTCACTGGCCTAATAATTCAGAATCTACTTACCGAAGAACGGAAACTGGTATAGAGATGACAAATTGCACATTAGATCATGCGCACTCAACCGTTGACTTTTTTGTAGATCGTTATGCTCAGAACCCCGGAAGCTTCAGCCCACTCGTAGAACAAGGTGTAGAAGCTGTGTATACGCCCCTTGAGGTTAGCGGTGAGTTGCCGGTTTGGGATAACAAAACTGAAAGTTCCACCACCTAACAAATCAATCCATCCGACCGCCTTCGGCGGCGGCTGATTGAGGCGTTAACTCTCATTTAAAACTATGAACATTTTCGACAAGAATAAACTGTTTGATCTAATAGATACCTACTACTGGTGTATGGATGAAGCGGAAAAAGAGTTTTGGGACCGGATAAAAGTAGAGCCCCAGATATGGACGTCAAGCCCAAGTGGAATTAATGAATACGAATTTTGGGTTGTTGGCATAATTGGGCAACAAGTTGTGTGGTATAACAGTATTGAGGAAGGCTTTGAATTATCAGGGTATTCGTCGCTAGGAGTCATTTCTGACTATCAAGCGACCCAAGCAGAGTTGCATTCAATCATTAAGAGAATTTACCCGTGGTCAAAGAGTTAACAAGGCCATGCACCCGACCTCCGGCGGCTGAAGCAGGCGTTAACTGGTACAAATAATGAGAGATATCCCATTAGGGTCAGTTGAATCAAAGTTCTATGAAAAGAACGGTGATAAAATCTACGACACAATAAATAGGAATAAATAGGGACACCCACACATTTGACTAACCACCCAGTTAAACTACTTTTCTCCTGTCACTGAATTTTTCAAACTGGAGCCCCCATGACCCGAGCCCGCAGTACACTGATTGATCCAGGCTCAACACCCTATTATCACTGCGTGGCTCGCTGCGTCCGACGGGCATTCTTGTGTGGTGAAGATCATCTGACCGGTAAGAGCTTTGAGCATCGCAGACAGTGGGTAGTTGATCGGCTCGAGAAGCTGGTTAGCATTTTTGCTATTGAGGTGTGTGCCTACGCCGTGATGTCCAACCATTACCATGTTGTGCTGCACATCAACTCCCGAGAAGTAGAGGGATGGAGCCGGGATGAAATCCTCAAACGCTGGACTCTGTTGTTTACCGGCCCCTTACTGGTTCAGCGCTATCTGAGCGGGCATAACTTAAGCAGTTCGGAGCTTAGGCGGGTTGATGAATATGTAGAAGAATACCGCCTTCGGCTCACGAGTATCAGCTGGTTTATGCGTTGCTTAAATGAACACCTGGCTCGTGAAGCTAACCGGGAAGACGGTTGTAAGGGCCGGTTCTGGGAGGGACGATTCAAGAGTCAGGCACTGTTGGATGAAGCCGCTATTCTGACGTGTATGGCGTATGTTGATCTTAATCCAATTCGGGCTTCTCTGGCTAAAACGCCCGAACGTTCTGATTTCACCTCCATTCAGAAAAGAATAGAGCACATATCCAAACCGAACGAGCGTAAACAGCCCTTGGAATTAAAGGCTTTTCGCCACCAAGGACAAAATCCTGAACAAGCGCTTCCATATATTCTTCATGATTATCTTGAGTTAGTGGACTGGAGTGGCAGAGCCGTCAGACAGGATAAAAAAGGCTCAATCCCCGAAAGTGCACCTCCTATTCTGGCCAGGCTGGAAATAGACTCGGATGAGTGGCTGAAAACCATGAGCTGGAATAATCGTTTTTACCGCGCGGCAGGCAGGCTTAAGGCAATGAAAGCCTATGCTATCAGCACCGGTCAACACTGGCTCCAGGGCTTTCAAGCATGTAGTCGTTTATTTCCGTCTGGTTGAATCAAGCCTTAGAATACATTCAATATTTCTTTCTGAGTTTTGTTCAGTGAGAAGAACCTCTATACCTGAAAAACATCAATTCATCCCCTCAAAGAACCTTTCTGTGTTTTAGGCTGATCTTCCAGAGGCATCATCGGGTAATAAGTAAGCCTCGCACATTATGAAAGAGTGGGTGATGTTTCATTGTTGAAGTAATTCTTTGGATGTCCTAAAAAAACTCTGCTACCTATTTGTTCAACAGAGAAGAGTAATATTAGTGCACAGAAGGCACTTGCTCGTGCAGGACTTTTTGCTAATAACCGGATTATCCAGTTCGATATACAAGCGTAAGAAACTATTACCATCTCAACGTCGAGTCATAAAACGGCAGCTAACAAATGCTTCCAGTTCGTGCCAGCCCTTGCAGGGCAGGCACCCGACGCGCCTTCGGCGCGCGGCTGAAGCAGGCGTTATGTGTGAAAACAAAGATCATCGTTCATTATGAAGAGTGGAAAGAAGCGTAAGAAAGAGATTTTTGCAAAGCGCAGGGCGAAGCAGCATGAAGTGATTCTGAATCCGTATGAAGACTTGGAAAGCCTTCCTGAAGGAACGATTAGAGCTGATCACAAAGAACTCTCCCATATAAATACATACGGATCACTTCCGTACTTTTATATTGATAAACTGTATATCTGCGTTGATTGTAAATCTGAAGAAATGTGGAGTGCAAGAGATCAAAAGTGGTGGTATGAAGTTGCTAAAGGCCATATTGATTCAAGAGCTATTCGTTGTCTTTCATGCAGAAATAAAATCAAAGCAGAAAAAGATCAGCAAAAAGCACATATGGAGGCAAAAACATCTGAAAAGCCTCACCCTCATAGAGCATTCCTTCAAAAGCTTGAACGTAATAAACAAAAATATTAAGCAAAGCAAAGTGCAATTTCACACATAACAAGTTGCTCGTGTTCGCCCCTAAAGGGGCTGGGACGCTGCCTGCGCGGCGCCCCACAGCATGGCGTTATATGGTAATGGATAGACTGTGCAAATATCATTCAGAATATTTATTAATACACTAATATGTGCACTTTCATTTATGGGTAGCATATTCTTTATCTATAAGTGGGTGATTAATGGGTTCCCTATTTATGGAAAAGATAATTTATTGGCAATAAACAGAGAAACTCTACTCCCTTGGCTTTGGGTGAGTATTTTACTATCAACCATTACTTTATTATCAGGATTGGATCTGTATATACATTCAAAGGGTAAATGATAGAAGAAAGCTATAAAATATTTCTCGGTTTAGCAACTTTATTAAACTTTTCATTCTCATTTATTCTTACAATTGAGATATGTGAAGCCGAAGATATAACAACTAATAAAAAAATCATCTGGATCCTATTTGCTTGGTTAATCCCAGTAGTAGGCCCGATCATTACACATACAACTTTATCATTTGGGTGGGCGAAAGGTAACTCAGATAGTAGTAATGACATTATTCCAACGAATGATAGTTGATAGTCCATCATTAATAACCATATAAAGCATAAATAGGGACACCTACACATTTGACTAACCACCCAGTTAAACTACTTTTCTCCTGTCACTGAATTTTTCAAACTGGGGCCGCCATGACCCGAGCCCGCAGTACACTGATCGATCCAGGTTCCACACCCTATTATCACTGTGTAGCTCGCTGCGTCCGTCGGGCATTCTTGTGTGGTGAAGATCATCTGACCGGTAAGAGCTTTGAGCATCGCAGACAGTGGGTAGTTGATCGGCTCGAGAAGCTGGTTAGCATTTTTGCTATTGAGGTGTGTGCCTACGCAGTGATGTCCAACCATTACCATGTTGTGCTGCACATCAACTCCCGAGAAGTAGAGGGATGGAGCCGGGATGAGATCCTCAAATAATTCTTTGGATGTTCTGAATCACTTATCACATTGTTCGTCAAGAAATTAAGCATGACTTTCACCCCTACTCTTACCAGTTTTTGATGGTGTTCATGGGTAACCACCATCTTCTCATACAGATTATAATTCGCCGTCGCTTCAACGTTACAACTACTATGCTAATTCCGGAGTAAATAGGGTTTTGGAACGAGTGAATATTGGAACGTAATGGTTCCTGAATTAACCGTTACAGACTTTGAAAAATCTTTTGATTTTTACACAAGAATTCTTGGATTCAGGGTTCGAAATCAGAGACAAAAACCCAACTTTGCGTATCTAGAGCAAGAAAAAGCTCAGATAATGATCGAAGAATTCCATCCAGAGGGCTGGAATACGGCAGAGTTGACGTACCCCTTAGGTCGCGGGGTTAACTTTCAAATTGAACTTACAGAAATTCAGCCAGTACTTGATCGCATATATAAGGGCGGTGTAAGTCTATATCGTGATCTCAAAGAATCATGGTATAACACAGGTACCGTTATATCAGGTCAAAAGGAGTTTCTCATTCAAGATCCGGATGGCTATATGCTTCGTTTCACACAATATCTTGGTGAGAAACCTGAAAAGTAAGATTCTATAAGTGCAAATCGTGTTATAACAAAGCCAAGCATAAGGGATGCCTCACTTCGTTCGCATTCCTGCTCCAAGCAAGAAACATAAAATCAAAACATCGAGTATAAAGGATGACAATTTCAATTGATCAGGCCAGAGAGATACTTGAAAAGAGAAATCAGGCTTTCATGACGGCTGACCTTGATGGTTATATGGATTTTTGGTCTGAAGATGGTGTCATGGAACTCGATGGCATCCAGATTTCTGGATGGCAAAGAATGAAAGAAGCCATTGAGGGTGCCTGGGCAATATCCAGTGTTTTGCATTTTGAAACCAGAGCATTCTCAGTAAATGGCAATTCTCTTTTGAATGAGTTTTCAATTGTCTGGCAAAACAAAGAAACGCACGAAGTCAGCCTTCAAACAGGAATGGGGGTTATAGAAGTAGACAATGATGACAAATGGGTTTTCTTAAGAGACTATTTCGATGCGTCTGGAAGTAATTTTTTTGACTCATCCAGCAGCAAGAGACTAAGTGCCTTCAATTCTAAAAAAGTAACAGAGTTATTGGGTAAAAGTGTATAACAAAGTAGTCGGTGTCGTCTTCGATTGAATAGACATGCTGGCAGTACCCTATAGGTATGAGGATTTCGCATGATAAAAATATATCTGTTTGATTGGGGTGATACTCTCATGATCGATTTTCCCGGAGTGCCTGGAAAAATGTGTGACTGGGAGGTCGTTCAGACCGTTGATGGTGCTGAAGAAGTTCTCGAAGAGCTTTCAAGCGAAGCATTGGTCTATGTAGCTACCGGGGCGGCCGAATCAACTGAAGCAGAAATCAAGAGTGCGTTTGATCGTGTTAACTTGAGTCAATATATATCGGGCTATTTTTGCAAAGCGAATTTAGGTGTCACAAAAGGAAGCCCGGAGTTTTTGAAATCAATTCTTGCTCAGCTAAATGTCACTCCTCAGTCTGTGGCCATGGTCGGGGATAGTATTGAAAAAGATATTAAACCTGCATTGTCAATTGGAATACAGGCGATTTTATTTTCACCCCATGATGTAGACGCTATACCTGATAACGTGAAGGTAATTCATAACCTGCGTGAATTGAGCCTAAAACAACCTAGCTTACTCATGCCTACACAATAGCCTCTATTTGGACAGCCTTGACCTTTTTTGCCAAGTCTCTTTAAACAGAGGCTGAGAAGCGGGAAAGAGGACAATGTTATAAGCCATTATCTTGAACAAACACCGTGTCAGTATTATTAAAGTCAATGAATGAAGCCGAGTTTTCTGATTATCTGGAAACGGCTATTCCTGCATACGCTAAAAGCAATGTTGATTCTGGTCGGTGGCATGAGTCAGAAGCCTTAGACCGTTCCCGGAAAACCTATAATGACCTTCTACCAGTAGGAAAGGAAACTGAAAACAACTATTTTTACCATGTTATCGAAGATGTGAATCAGCAGAAAGTGGGGCAGATTTGGGTGAAAATCATAGACAACATCCATACCCGATCAGCCTTCATATACGACATAAAAATAGACGAGCTTTATCAAAGAAAAGGCTATGCCAAGTCTGCACTAAATACCTTAGAATCGATCGTTGCAAGCTTTGGAGCAAGCAGCTTGGGACTCCATGTATTCAGCCAAAATTCAGCGGCTATCCGTTTATACAACAGTGTTGGCTTTCAAACGGTCAGTCTCAATATGCAAAAGAATATTGAAGTAGCTAGTAAATAACCAAGGAAAAAAGGTTTCACATGGCTCTCTTTACTCCCTGCTATATTCTGATGCAATTTGATAGATGCTCCACACTGATTTATATTTCTGGGAATAAGTCATCATCTATAACCGTCTAATTTAAGTCAAAGGAGTGATATAAATGAAACCTATTTGTGTACAAACCCTGTATGTAGAAGACATTGAGCAATCAATAGCGTTTTATAATCAGGCTTTAGGTTATGAAGTAGAAGAAAAATTTGGTGAGTCTATTGTTCAGTTAAAAAGCGATGGTGTTGCTCTCATTCTACAAAAAGTGGATAAAAACTATACACCATCAGTAAAACTGGCATTTCAGAGTACCGATATTGAGCTCGATATAAAACAACTCAAACTATCCGGAGCGACGTTGTTAGATGATCAACCTAAGCCCTGCCCTGTAGGAGTCTACATTACCTTTGAGGATATCAATGGTATTGGACATGAACTCTTACAATTTTCAGAGTAACTGGCTGCTCGAATCAGATATGAGCTGAAACTCCGTCAAGGGACGATAAAGTGCCCTTGACGGCTGGAGCACTTCCTTGAGCCGCAATGCGATAAAGTGTCAGACCAGATCTTAGTTACTACACGTAATAAAGCTTCATAACACCTGATTTTTAAGATTTTCGGAAATCGTACTTAAAATACTGTGACTACAATCCTTTCTGTAAATTTTTACAGGAAAGGGAAATGAATAGCATTCTCAGATCCGTTTTTTTTATGGCTATTGTCTTACAGTCAACGGTATCGCACTCTACTGCTATATATAACTTTGTAGATCTTAAAGATAAGCTACTATCAGGTTCTTCAGTTAATGCTGTTATATCAACCACTGGCTGCAAAGTCATTAAGCAGTCATCTAAAAGTCAGCAAGTCAGGCCTGTTCTGTTTTTAAATTTAAATTCGGATGGCTGGCTTTTCAATAAAGACAAGAATTCGATAGAGCATATTTTCTTTTTAAAAACACAAACTTATTTTTCCGATACTATCCCCTATACTCTAACGACTCAAATTGCTTTTAGCAGTAAAAATACCATTTTATTGACCTTTGGAGGCGGAAAAGACTCATCCTTTTTATCAAAGTTACTGATGTGTGCATTAACTACCCGAAAACGTCTCCAAGCATGCATAGGCAGTATGCTCTGCTCTAAAGAAACCAAGAATGATACCTTGACTCCTCTGAAGCTTCTTAAGGCCTGATGAAATGGCTTTAAGAAATTGATCTTTCGTTCTTAAGATCATTCTTCCTATACATCCTGATTTCAGGAATCCCCAGACAAATTCATCAGGATTGAGCTCTGGGGAATAGGCAGGCAATACATGTATTCCCAATAATCGAGATTCTGATTTGAGGTAATTCTGAACTTTCTTTGCTTTGTGTGCCGGGTGACCATCGACTACTACTATGACTGGACGATCATGGCCTTTCAGCAACTGTTTCAGGAAGCGTATAAAAACATCTGCATTGAAACGGCCAGGTATTGTCATATATTTCATAGTGCCTTCGCCGCTCACTGCTGAAATCATATTTATTGAAAATCGAGCCCCTGTTGCTGGAACGATTGGAGTCCTTCCTCTATGAGCCCAGGTGGTACCACTGTGGTAATCTGAGCGAATACTGGCTTCATCTGCGAAGTAAATGACAGCATTCTGTTCCTCAGCTTCTTTTCGTAGCTCGGGGTAACGTCGGGTTAACCAGTCATCGACTTTTTTTGATCCTGTTGCCAGGCTTTTCGTACAGGCCTCTGAGGACTGAGACCCAACCGTTTGAGCATTTTACCAACGGCTGCTGGGTGCATAGATACTCCAAACTCAGACTTGATGACAGAAGCTACAATATCCCGAGTCCACATAGCCTTATAAAACCCAAAGTCAGTGGGGAGCTTTGATGAAATAATCAGTGTGAGCTCTTCTCTCTGTTGCAAGCTCAGTTTGGAAGGCCGACCGTTGATAGGTCGAGTTTTCAGGGCTTCCAAGCCACCTCGTTCATAACGATCAATCCAATCGTAAACGCATGACCTGTGAGTAGAATACTTTTCGGATAGCTGATTGACAGTGGCACCCTCCAGCCATAGGTGTATAGCCTCTAAACGAATAGATTCTCGAACATCATGGGAAATTTTACGGCCGTCGACTTTGCTCATGTACACCTCAAATATGAGGTGTCAGTTATACAGAAACTCTTGTCGGGAAGTTTTGGCCCAAATCAATAATTACGATCTGGTGAAAAAAATTTTCTAAAAACCACAAAGTTAAAAAGACTGAATAAAACTCTATTGGGTGGTGAATACTTCATCTGTGTTGTTAAAAGCAGAGATTTTTATCAGGGTGTTGAATGTTGTTTGATCTGAATCATTAGGGGACTTCAGGTCAGTCAATTACTCTGGATGGTTCAATCTGTCATTTCAATTTCTTTCCGATGGCTTCAGGCATTCAGTCTGACGGTACGGTATTCCCTCGGAAATGACGGATGAAAAGCACAATTACTGGGTACACGGGCTGGTATTAAATGAGTACAACGGCAACGGTCACACCTCCTGCCAATGAAGGCAGGAAATCCATTATTGAACGTGTCGGGAAAAAGATTCCTGATCCGGTCATAATTTTTATCTGGCTGTTTGGCATCACGATGGCGGCTTCATTCCTGATGGGGGGGCACAGCTTTTCCGTCATGGGGGCTGATGGTGGTGAGGTGGTTCATTCCGTCAAGAATATGCTGACCACAGAGAATACCCGCTGGATATTTGAAAATGCCATTCTGACCAACTGGCTGGCATTTGGTGGGGGTGTTCTGGGTGTCATCCTGATCGTTATGCTGGGGGTAGGGGTAGCAGAAGATTCTGGTCTGCTATCTACTCTGATCAAGAAAGCTGGCCTGAAAGTAAACGACAAGTATCTGCCTGCTTTGCTGGTTTTCATTGGTATCATGAGCAGTGTGGCCACTGATGCTGGCTATCTGGTTCTGATTCCTCTGGCGGGTATGCTTTATGCAGGTCTGGGTAAAAACCCTTTGATTGGTATGGCTGCAGCCTTTGCCGGTGTGTCCGCTGGTTTCAGTGCCAACCTGCTGCCCGCTACACCGGTTGACGTTATTGTCGGTGTGAACGCTCAGATTTTTGCAGAGTCTCAAGGCGTGCCTTTCACCAATGCTGCCGGTGAAGCCCTGACACCGGCTACCATGCATTATTTCTTTATCTTTGCTTCGACGTTTATTCTGGCAACCGTTGGTGCCTGGGTGACTCATCGATTTGTAACACCACGTCTGGAAAAGATGGACTACCAGATTCCAGAAGATCTGGATATTTCCAACTTTGAAGTGACTGACGCTGAGAATAAAGGTCTGAAGGCTGCTTTCTTTGGTCTCCTGGCTTCCGTCGCCATAATGTTTGCTCTGGCCACAGGCCCTCTGGCGGAATACACTAACGAAGCTGGCAGGGTAGTGAACCCGTTCCTGAATAACATCATTTTGATGATCACTATGACTTTCCTGATTGTGGGTGTTTGCTTCGGTAAGTCCACCGGCAAATTCAAAGGTTTGCAGGATGTGGTCAAAGCCATGGTCAAGCAGATGAACACTGTCGGATATGTTCTGGTGTTGACCTTCTTCTGCTATAACTTCCTGGCTCTGCTTAGCTTTACTGGACTGGGTACTTACATCACTTATCTGGGGGCGAGCTTTCTGCAGTTCCTGGGTCTGGATAACTTCCCGATTCTGTTGATCATTGGTTTTATCATTACGACGGCTCTTATCAATCTGTTCGTAGGTGGCTTGACCTCCAAGTGGATGCTGCTGGGGCCTATTTTTGTGCCTATGCTCTATCAAGCCAACCCGGCGATGACTCCAGATCTGGTGGCGGCTGCATTCCGCGTGGCGGACTCTTCTACCAACATCATTACGCCAATGATGACTTATGCCGGTGTTATTCTGGCCTTTATGAGGAAGTACAAGCCAGACCTGACCATTGGTGACATGATTGGCATCATGATGCCTTACTCCATTGCGTTCATGTCCATCTGGACAGCAGTACTGATTGGCTTCTTTGCCTTCAATATTCCATTGGGTTTCTAATGGATTGCTGATCTGATAAAAAACCAGCCCTGGAGGCTGGTTTTTTATCACTGATGAAGTCAATTCAGCTTCACCATTTGCCGGGAGGATTACCGCTGTTCAAAAGTTTAAGCGTTTCTGTTTTCAAGAAATCATCCAGCTCCATTTCTCTTTGTTTACCCATCAATTTTCCAAATTCGGTCAGTTCACCAGAATTTAATGCCTTTACTTCTTCATCATCAGTCAGCAGGTCGACGTACTTCTCATTAATGGTTTCTAATTCATCTTCCAACTCATTTTTCAGTTTGTCGACAAACTCTGGCCAGGCCAAAAGATCTTTGCAGAGATCTTCATTGGTGTAGCTTTGCATGGAGTTATAAACAGATCGGACAGCCGCTTTTAAATCATCCTTTGTGACTTGAGAGTAACTGGCATAACGCATTCTCTGGCCATCTTCTATAGGCAGTTTTAGTGACTTCTGTAATCCCAGCATGTAGTAAAGCCTGACTTCGATTTCATCAGGAACCAAATAAGGATCACCGTGTTTACAAATATACTGGTATTTTTGTTTGGCCAGGGCTTCTACTTTTTCTTTTCGAATCAGGGATTTTTTCAGCTCTACGAGTTCAGAGAGTCCGCCTTTTTTACTGATGCTGGCGACTCTTGCCGTTGTGTCCATTTCATTCAAACCCAGTAGTGCCCGGTCATCACAGCTCCCCGTAGCCTCTATAGATGCTGCTGTACAGGCAGACATGATTTCGGGGTCTTCTGCCATCTGTTGAAGAATATTGACCAGCTTTCTGGCCATGGTCTGAGCGCTCAAATAACCTCGCTGATAGTCCAGAGTTTCTACCAGCTTTTCCATATGAAGGCCCAGAGCTGTTCTGACAGATGGGTCGGGGAACTGGTCAGGAAAGTCAGGGGGCATTCTTAAACCAGCCACATCAAACCAATTCTGAATTTTCTCTTCAAACGACATTTTACTGGCTGTGACGGGAGTGACAGCTCGAATAGCGAGCAGCTTCACCGAAGGGTCTGTCTGATGGGATCTTCTCCAACTGAAAACAGCGTCCTGGCCAAAACCATTACCAAACAGATGAACAATACAGTTTCTGTCGTTTTGATTACTTAAGGCAATGACGCCATCGGGCACATCCGTAAATTGGTTTCGAGCCAGATGAAGTGTCTCCAGTTTTTTCAGTTGGCCAACGCTGCCTGGTAATGAACTGAGTTGATTACTGCCTAAATAAAGTGTTCGAACTCTGGGTAAGGTGGTGATGCCTTCCGGAAGCTCTGAAAGTTTGTTGTCATAAAGGTCAAGAACTCTGAGATGGCTGAGCTGGCTCATATCATCTGGTGCCATCTGAATGAGATTCTGTGATAGAAAGAGACCGCGCAGCTTTGGCATTTCTGCAGTGCATAGACACTCGGGAATAGCCGTGAGCTGGTTATTCCTGCAATCCAGTGACTTTAGTCGGCTCAGGCGACCCATGTCTTCTGGCAGGCTCTGCAGTTGACACCCTTCACATTGTAATTTGTTCAACCAGCTGATTTCGGTGATGACATCGGGCAGTGAGGTAATGGGCAGATTATTCAATGTGAGCGTTTTTTTACCCTTTGAAACACATCGTGCAATCAGGTCGGCAGCTTCTTGTCGATGAGGCTGCTCTTCATCTGTTCCAGATAGAACCCACTCGGCCAGGCTAACTTGCTGTACGGGATTTAAACCGCCTACGACACCAATAGCTCGTTCTGTCAGACGGACGATTTTCGGCGATTCACTGAAGGATTCTCTGGCTCGTTTCAGTAAATTGAGGCATTTGGGTTGGATCACTTCCAGATAGAACCGTCCGAGTCGGCTTCCTTTGCCACTGCTTTTGGCCGACTGAGTGGTTGAATAAGCGTCCCGGTCTTTTAGAGGGGTGGACTTCTGGCTGGTGGTCTCTTCTGAATCCACTCGTGGCAACTGGCTCTGCACGTTCCGGGAGTAATTGATTTTAGGATCCATCCTGATCTTCCTGGGCTCAGACTCTTTTTAGTCGGTCTAATCAGTATAGAAATGACCGGGTCCGAGAATGAATCATTGTGCGTCAGAATATTGAAGGGTTGGAGGCAATGATGGATCAACCCATAAAGAATGTCAGGGATCAGCCAGAATGCGTAAAAAGGTAGAAAAGGGCTGGCTCCTATACTGATTGAAGCTTTGAAGGATCAAAACGGATGACAGTCTCATGGACCCCATGAAGCCCAATTATGTGGAGACACAAATACCCAAGCCTATCCCTGCGAAGGGAGAGGAGACACCGACACCCATAAAAGACCGGGTTGTAGACAAGAGTGTTTCTGATACAGTTGCAACAAATCGTACGGCCAGGCACGGAAGGTTTTATTTAAAGGTGATTCAGCCTGTCTGTTTGTATGTACTGAATAAAGCCAAGACTACATTTGGTGATGCGACTCCCGTTACACGTCTTTCTGACCGCGCTATTGGTTATGTGGGGGGGCTGAGTGAGAGGCAGCAGCAGGCACTCCAAAGTTGGGTGGATAAAGCCAGTCCTGATGAGAGAAACTTGAGAATGCAGGCGGTGGAGCGTATAGAGTTCTGTGTTGAAAAGGGAGAAAAAGAGCTCAGTTTAGACGGCCTTCAATTAACCAGTCTGCCTGACATGGTAGGTGAGTTGAGCTGGCTGAATATTCTCTCTTGCGAGGATAATGAACTGTCAGAGCTACCAGAATCCATTTCAAGCTTGTCCAGACTCAGACAGATCTATTGCAAAAACAATAGCTTGAAAAGCCTGCCAGCCAATTTCTCTGATATGAAACGACTTGAAGTTATACAGCTGACCAATAATCAATTGGAATCTTACCCAAATGGCTTGAGTAACTTGAAACGTTTGGAGGTATTCGATTGTACGGGTAATCGTCTTAAAACATTTTCCCCTGAGTTGCTGGAGTGCACAAATCTATACCAAGTTTATCTTGGGAGAAATCAGATTTCTGAAGTGCCTTCAGGCTTAAATCGATTAAGAAACTTACAACAGCTGCATCTTTCGTTTAACCGGTTTCAAACTATCCCGGAACAGCTCACCGAGATACGAAACCCTGAATTCCCGTGCAAGGTATACCTGCAGGGTAATGCATTTGTGGTGGAAGATGTGTTGGAGTGGAAGCAGTCTCATTCTATGCACAACAGCTTAAGGCTGCTGGCTCAAAAACGAATGAGCGTGGCTGTTGCAAAAGGCAACTCTCTGGAAAAGAACATCCAGAACTGGTTTTCAATGGCCGGCGAACTGATGCCGGCAGATCTTATGGATGCATTTGATGATCCTTCTGTGGCCACTGCCATAACGCTCCACTTACAAAAACTGGTGGCTACCAGAGATTATAAGGAAGGCACGTTTGCAGAAGCGAGAACAATGGCTCAAAGAGTAACAGCTTTATTACAAGAAATGGCAGCAGACGAGGATGTAATGAATGCCTGTGTTGCAGCTTCTGTCGAAGCCGTTGAAAGCTGTCAGGATCGAGCGCTGTTGGGGCTCAATGATATGGAGCTGGCTACCAGAATTGTTAAGGCTGAGAAAAAGGGTGGGGTTTTGGAGCTGGTTAAGTTACAGAGAGATATTTATGTCAAAAAGCTCGTTGAAGAACTGGCTGATACTCGATTTGCAGAGATCGAGAAAGAATATGAAGACGATCTGAAGTCAGGAAAATCTTTGACGGTGGAACAACGAAGAAAGCCTGACCAGATTGAGGTAAGACTGGCATATTTGTTGGGGTTGCAGGAAAAGTTGGATTTACCCATAGAGTCAGGTCAGCAAATGAAATGGGGCTGGTATTCACGAATTACCGACGAAGACCTCGATAAAGCCCATGAGAATGTGGCGGAAAAGTTATCGATACGAACGGATGAGCAGGTCATAGATAGCCTGCTGGAGTGGAAGGTTTTCTCTGAAGAGCTTGAGCAGGACTACTTTGGATATATTCAGGATATTGGTGATAAATATGTGGAGTTAATGACCGATGAGTACTCGAACTTGAACGAGTGGGAGTTTGAAAATCTATCCAGGCTTATGGCGCAGCAGCAGGAACTGGAAAAAAAGGACTTCCTGCGGCTGCCAAGATTGTGGCAGGGAATCCTTTACCGACAAGAACCAGAGAGCAATATTTGGCTGAGCTTTAGGATTCTGGAATGGTGTTGAACCTGGCCATTCATTCGCAACATATTCTTCTATAGAGGACTGCTAAAGTCTCCTTCAACAGCCGTCTATAGAAACGTAAAGTACGCTTACTTCGCCCAGTAACTTTCTTCCAGAGAATCTTCCCTTTCCGGCAAAGACCTTGAAAGTCTTGGCGAGCTTTGTGCCAGCACTTCATAACTGACCCTGTTCGCATATTTACAGATCTGTGAAAAAGAAGAGTAGGTCAGCCAGGTTCGGTTGTGCTTCCCTGACGTCGGTAACACCTGACGATGGAAAGCATTAGCTGCCATATCGTGAATCACTGCCGCCAGGGCTCCATCGCCAGCACCGTTGGTGTTTTTGATTTTCTCCGGGCCACCCATGTAAGGATTAATATGAGAATAAACCTTCATCGGTTCATCGCAGGTTGCTTTGATCAAAGGACGGCTGAATTCAAAGCGGTTAAAATCGCTGATACCGGCAGATAGTATGGGGTTGTCTGTTACTCTCGCCAACTCTTTCTCTGTATGACCTGATACATAAAGACCGTCAGGGCCCGATGTCAGCAATACCATATCCGACAGATCCAATGCGGCTTCACTGGCCAGAAGAGGGTCTTTCTGGCCGATCAGGGATGCGGCTTCTTCTTCATTCATAGCCAGCACGGTGACATGGTTTTGAATGAATTCTGTCAAGGGTTCTTTGATCGCTTCAACCAGACCTGCGGTACCCAGTGTTAAGACGACAGGAACCTGATGTTTGCAGGCCAGTTCTGCCGCTCTGAGAGTGGCATTGTAGATAGGCAGACTCTCGTCTCCCAGTGTATAGGCGCACAGCATCAGGGCAGAACTGTTCTGGATGACTTCTTCAGAAATAAATTCTGGAGTCAGAGCGTTCATTAAGCCCGGGCTGATTCCAAAGGTTCGTTCCCCGTCCGGAGTGATCAGGGTGTAGCAACGACCAATGGGGCCATCCACGGGTTGAAGGTAGGAAAGGTCTACCTTGGAGCTGGTATTGCAGAGATAGCCGTAGGCATAGTCACCCACAGATATGTTCTGGCTCATAACACCAAACTGCACAGAACGGTCGTCGGCCAGAATGGAGTAATTGTGCAGGGTGTTGCCAATGGTGCCACCGGCGTATTGATTGTCGATCAGGTCATTACCCTGAAGGAACTGATAGAGCCGACTGGCGGTTTCGTTGTCCATCAGTTGGGACATGGCTTTATTCAGGCCAAAGTCCGCCAGTACGGATTCATCAACATGGGCATAGATGTCGACAATGTTCTGGTCGATGCCACAGACGTATGTGTGGGCATGCCCAAAAGTCATGCTTTCCCGGTCAAACCGGTTATCCGCATTGACCGGGAAATAGTGTTTGATTTTACGACGGCCAGGAAACTTCATTTCAGCAGCGAGATTGATTCAGAGGGGCGCGGATTATTCACTAAAGCGTTCAGAAATGCTATGGGTATATGTAGGGAGATGCCTGATAATCGCATTTTAGTCGGTGATTACAGACCATTTTTACAATGGGAAAAGCTGACTGTTTCTGAAATTTCAGATTTGTCTGTCTTTAGACCTATCGGGCACTATATTTAATGCTCGAATCTGTAATCTGTTCTGTGGTACAAGTGTAAATAGATCATGATTGCTACTTTTATATTCTGGTTTCGAAAGCTTGAAGAATAAAAAAAACGATACAAAAACCTGCACTCTCTGTGCAAAGAGTAAAAGAACAGTAAATTGGACGCCTTTGTCCTTGATAATTCACCTTATCTGCAGAAAGTATTCAGTCGTGATCTTGGCCTTTTTGAGGTGTGGAAATTTTTATGACATTAAAGCACATGTCTCTGGTTGTCGGTATGCTGGCAACAGTGCTGGTAAGTGGGTGTACAGTGACTGCTGAACGGAATGCAATGGAAAAAAGCCAGGTGGTGGTGAAAAGTCCAGCTGACGACCGGGACTACCGTTTTGTCGAGTTGGATAATGGCCTCAAAGCCCTGCTGATCTCCGATCCGGATACGGATAAGGCGGCAGCGGCGGTTGATGTTAAAGTAGGCAGCTTTCAGGATCCGGACAATCGCCTGGGGCTGGCCCATTTTCTTGAACACATGCTCTTTCTGGGGAATGAAAAGTATCCGGAAGTGGACGGGTATTTTGAGTACATCCGGGCTAATGGCGGCAGCGCCAATGCCTATACGGCAAACACCCGTACCAACTATTTCTTTGACATAAACAGTGGCAAGTTGAGACCCGCGTTGGATCAGCTGGCGCAATTCTTTGTTTCGCCGACGCTTGACCCTGCTTATGTAGACAGGGAGCGTAATACGGTTGATTCCGAATATAAACTGCACGCCAAGGAAGATGGCTGGCGCCTGATGACGGCGCAGAATGCCACCTCCAACCCTGCACACCCTCGAAGCCGGTTTAATATTGGCAGCCTGGAAACGCTTTCCAATGAGGATGGTAAATCCCTGTGGAATGACCTCAAGTCCTTCTATGACCAGTACTATGTCGCTGAGAACATGGGGGTTGTTATCTATGGCAAGGAATCAACCGAAGTCCTTGAGCAATGGTTGAGAGAGTCTTTTGCCGGAGTGCCGGAAGGTAAATCTCCAGATACTCACATTGGTCTGGCACCTTATACCAAGGAACAGTTGGGTGTTCGCATTAACCTGGTGCCTCTGAAGGACACCCGGGCGCTTTCCCTGAGTTTCCCTATGCCCAGCCAGTATGAGAATTATCGTAAGAAACCTCTCGGGCATCTGGCCAGAATCCTGGGTTATGAAGGTGAAGGCAGTCTGCACAGTTACCTGAAAGAACGAGGCCTGATTGAGTCATTAGCGGCTTATTCCAGTGACGTACCCGGAGAATTCAGTGAGTTCTCAGTGCGTATGGAGTTGACGCCTAAAGGTCAGGATCAGGTTGATGAAATTACAGCTCTGGTCTTCGATTATCTCGAACTGGTTCGCAAGCAGGGGCTTGATTCCTGGATTTATGACGAGAGCCGTCAGGTAGCTGATCTGGGCTTCCGTTATCAGGAGGATGCTAATCCTCAGCAAACCGCGTCAGGGCTGTCCAGTCGTATTCATGATATTCCTGCTCAGGACATTTTGAGAGCTAACTACCTCTATGAGGACTTTGACCGTCAGTTGATCAGTGATCTGCTCGATGAAATGAAGCCCTCTAATATGAGGCAGGTGGTAATTGCCCGAGATCTGAAGACGGATCAGGTTGAGCCTTATTTCAAAACCCATTACAGCATGAAGCCTCTGCCAGAAACTCTGGTTACCAGGCTCTCAACGCCTCGTTCTCATGCCGAGATGACCATTCCCAAGCCTAACGAATTCCTGGCGAAGGATCTGAATCTGCGTGAAAACAGCCCTTATGATGTGCCTCAGGTCATTATGGAAGAGCCTGGGTTCAGGGTCTGGAGTATGACGGACACTGATTTTGAAGTGCCCAGGGCCAATATCCGCATCAAGATTTCAACGGAGAAAGCGTCCAAAACCGAGGACGATGTTGTTCTGCTGCAACTCTACAGGACATTGCTCTCACGCAGTCTGAACGAGTATGGCTATCCTGCCAAAGAAGCGGGTTTGAACTACGGGCTGAATTCCGGCAGGGAAGGACTAACCATTACTCTGTCGGGGTATCAGGACAAGCAAGGCTTGTTGTTGGAAGATATTCTCAAGGGCATCAAAAAGTTTAATCCCGATCAGGCTGAGTTTAATCAGGAAAAAGCTTTGCTGATCCGCAGGGTCAAGAACAAACAGTTCCAGCCTCCCTATCGACTGGGTATGGACCGTTTGAGTCAGGATCTCTATCCCAACTACCGTGATGACAAGATTTTGCTCGCAGCGGCTGAAAAAGCCACTCTGAGTGATGTTAAACAGTATGCCAAAGACTTCTATCGTTCGATTTATATAGAGATGCTGGTACACGGTAATCACAGTACGCAAGAGAGTAAAAAGCTGGCTGAGCTGGTGGATAATGCCTTGCTGACAGACGATAACCGTAACAGTCAGTTTAAACAGCCGTTCAATCTTTTGAAGGATACGAACCGGACTATAAAGGCAGACTTTAATCACAATGACTCTCTGTATATTACTTATTACCAGCGGCCTGGAACCGATGACAGAGATCGAGCTGTTTATTCCCTGCTAGGTCGACTAATGGCAACACCATTCTTCAACCAACTGAGAACAGAACAGCAATTGGGGTATATCGTCTTTGCGGGAGCTCGTCCTATCGAGCGTCATCCCGGGCTGATTTTTGTGGTTCAGTCTCCTGTGCTGGGGCCAGAGGGTATCGAACAGAAAGTCGAGGAGTTCCTGAAGGGGCAGAAGGAAAGAATGAAGTCATTGACCGATGAGGAGCTGGCTCAATATCGTCAAGGGCTTATAGGTGACCTTCTCAAGAGTGATACCAACCTGGATGAGCGCAGCTCACGATTCTGGCAGTCCCTGGATGGCCAGGAGTCAGGCTTTGAGTTCCGTGATCAGATTGCAGAAGAGGTGAAGACTGTTTCTGTGCAGGAAGTTCAGCAAGCTCTGAATACCATTCTTGAAGACAAAGGTCGTTTAACTGTGGAGTCAATGGGCAAAACCCAGCCTAAAAAATAAAATGTAAAATCTTATTTGCTTATAAAAAAACCGGGATTAATCCCGGTTTTTTTTATGGGGTATGTATCTCAAAGTCGGTGGTTAAGTTACCGGGAAGCAACAATAAGTAACACTATTTTTTGTGGCTTTGCTATTAGTTAGTGACATCTTGAAATTAACGGATAGCGGCGGTAGTTGATGGAAATGTTGTTGCAGCAGATTACCGGGGTACAGTCACCCCAGCGGGCGGTACTGTTCTGGCTGAGTTTGCTCTGTATTGTCCTGATTGCTGCCGGTTGTACCGGTCACCTGCCTGCAGGAATGGCCGGGTTGATTCCTTTTGTCATGGCACTGGGTGGAGTACTGAATGCTTTGGGGGAGCGTTTGGGCTGGATTCGTGACTATCTGGGGGGTGGCCCTATTGTGGTTATCTTTGGTTCCAGTCTGATGGTGGCTACAGGGATTATTCCGGTTGAGCTCAGCTCCGGAGTGACCAACTTTGTACGTGATCAGGGGTTTCTTGCTCTGTTTATTTCCGGCCTTATTACAGGCAGTCTATTTGGCATGGACCGTCAACTTCTCTTAAGGTCAGCGCTTTGGTACCTGCCTGTTATTCTCGGAGGTGTTGCGGGCGCTCTCGTTCTGGTTGGGCTGGTAGGCATGTTGATCGGAAGTGGTTTTATTGAGGCTGTATTCTATGTCGGCTTACCCATTATGGGTGGCGGTATGGGGGCGGGAGCTGTTCCCCTGGCCGAGATATTTGCCAACATCCTCAACTCGGATGCGGCGACCGTGTTGTCCAAAATGGTTCCTGCAGTGGTTTTGGGTAATCTGGTCGCTATTGTTGCCGCAGGCATGCTCGAGAAACTTGGCAAGATCAAGCCGAGTCTGACCGGTAATGGCAAGCTGATGAAAAGTCAGAAAGTATTTCGACATGAAGAAAAGGTTGAACGGATACCTGATCTGGCAAAGATGGGCACCGGTTTGTTTGTTGCTACCAGTTTCTATGTCATGGGCTATTTGTTAAGTCAGTTTATCTCTTTGCATCCCTACGCTCTGATGATTCTTTGTGTGGGTCTGGTCAAGGCTCTGGGTGTTATGCCTGCTCGCTTTGAGGAGGGGGCTGCTCTCTGGGGAGATTTTATGGTGATGACACTGACACCGGCATTACTGGCTTGTATTGGTGTTGGATTTACTGATCTTCATCAGGTCGCAGAAGTGATTTCACTGCAGTATTTTGTGCTGGTTGTGACGACGGTTGTAGGAGCCATATTGGGTGCGGGTCTGGCTGGAAAAATGTTAGGTTTTTACCCCATAGAAGCTTCTGTCACAGCGGGCCTTTGTATGGCCAACATGGGTGGAACCGGTGATGTTGCTGTGCTATCAGCAAGCCGTCGTATGAATTTGATGCCTTATGCCCAGGTCTCTTCAAGAATTGGTGGCGCCTTTATTTTACTACTGGCTACTGCACTTTTGGGCATGATGTAGTCCATCCGGAACAGGTAGCTCTGATGATCAGGCGTTATCCTGAAAAGTATCCAGAAAATGAGGTGGGTCATGTTTGAAAAGCCCACGGTGGTCTCATATAGTGGTCACGTAGGACGCGATCTCAATTAATCATGGGCTCAGTGCTACCGTAAAGGGGTCAGATACAAGGAAGACTTGCGCAGTTATAGCTTTTCTACATCAAGCAAGCTCTGACACAGTAGATGGCCCCTTTACGGAGCAGGCTGAGCGCCCCGCCCGGAGGGCTCTTTCAGGAGCATCCATTGCAGTGTTCCAGCAGATTGAAAGATGTTGAATATTCCTGCACTGCTGAGCCTTGCACTGAATGCTCCTGAAAAGAGCTGAGCTCCATGATTAATTGAGATCGCGTCCTATAAAAGGATTACTTATCCAGTGACCCTGGGTATGCATAGGCTAACGATTGAGCGGTTTATCGCCGGTCAAGGCAGGAGAAGAAGAAATGACCGAAAAGGTCCTATTCGACAGGCTCGATACAGTATCCGGGCACCAAGTAGGTGTGATCACACTGAATGCCGAAAGAAGTCTCAACTCCCTGGACAAGGGCATGGTCGACAGTCTCTATGAGCAGCTGTCCAGCTGGCAGGATGATGACAAAGTCGTTTGCATCTTCCTTCAGGGTGAGGGTGAAAAAGCTTTTTGTGCCGGTGGCGATGTTCGCTCGCTCAGGCAAAGTGTACTGGATGGAGACACCCAGGCACCGGGTCAGTTTTTTGAAAAAGAATACCGTCTTGACTATTTAATCCATACCTATCGTAAACCCGTTATCTGTTGGGGTAATGGTGTCATCATGGGAGGTGGCTTTGGTCTGATGGCCGGTGCTGATTTCAGAGTGGTGACTGACACCTCAATCATGGCCATGCCAGAGATTACGATTGGGCTTTATCCTGATGTGGGTGGTTCATGGGTGCTTAACCGACTACCAGCCAGAATTGGTCTGTTTATGGCGTTGACGGGTTGTCGTCTGAATCCTGCTGATGCCATGTACCTTGGGCTGGCCAATCGTTTTATTGACCATGCCTTCAGAAAAAATGTGTTGGAATCTCTGCAGGAAGCTGACTGGTCAGGTGATCACTATCAGGTCACTTTTGATGTGGTGCAGCACTATGCTGACAACAGTGCGGGCTGGTTGCCGTACTCCAAGATCCGGGAACACCGTGATCAGATCGCCAGTATGATGGATAAACCCACATTGTCAGCCATCATTGCTGATCTGAAAGCAATGAAAACGGAAGATGCCTGGATGGAGCAAGCTCGAACCATTGCTCTGACAGGATCCGCGCTTTCAGCGGTAGTGGCTTATGAGCAGCTGAAAAGAAGTCGTTACTCCTCCTTGAAAGAAGTCTTTCAAAGTGAGCTGGCTCTATCCATAAATTGTGTATTGTCCGGAGATCTACCAGAAGGTGTGCGAGCGTTGCTGGTTGATAAGGACAATAAACCTCAATGGCAGTACGATGTCGTTGAAGACGTGCCTGCAGACAAGGTGACTGAAATGTTTACGGCCCCATGGGGGAGTGCAGATCATCCTCTGTCCGATCTCTGAAACTTGAGAAATCAGCTCACAGGGACTTGAGCTGATAGGGTCTCTAGTAGAATCTCTGAGCTGGATTTGTTCATAACTTCAGCTCATTGTTTTTACTTAATCATTCTTGACAATAATGACCATTTTGGCGACCCGATAGGTCTTATTCATTATAAAATTCAGCCTAAATTATTTTTATCAAATTCTGGTGAATGCTCTCAGGTTAGCTAACCTTCCTCTGATTATTTATTGGGATTTTGAAGATGTTAATAAAAAGAATGGCTCGTCCTTACAGCGCTTTTTTATTGGCCCTTTTTCTAACGGTTCTGACGGTACGGCCTGTTTCAGCGGCATTTGAATTTTTCACTTCCCAGAGGCTGGAATTTAAAGTTGCTGAAATTGCAGGTCTCGTGCTATTTGGCAGCGCTTATCAAAATGGTTACTTTCAAAGACCTGTATCCTGGTACCTATACACTCGTGACTGGCTGGCAACGCCTGACTATGGAAGCAGAAGGGCGGAATTACTGAATGAGGCAAAGTCGCTCTTTTCAGAAGAAGAAAAAGACAAAAAAGAGCTCTTCAGGCTGTTGGTTCAAGAGATGCCAGAACAGGACTTAATGACCGTTAATGCACAGTTTTTAGCACTCAATGTGAGTAAAAAAACAGAGCTATACTGTTCTTTTATTGGCAAACCCTACTCAGAGAATCTCTGTGATGTAAAGCTGTTGTCAGCTGACTTTTACATGCATGTGCTTCCTTATCGCTCAGGCGCAGAAGATCAGGAAAGTCTCAAAAAGGACATGGCTGCCAGGTTGGCAGGTAATAGTTTCAAGGCAACCACTTATGAAGAGTTTTGCAATAATAATCGATGGTCAGGCAGGCCATGCGCTGTATTTTGGAGTCCTCTAGAACCCAATAAGTATTCAGAAGCCCTGACTAGTGAGGAGGGGGAGAGGAGTTATTTCACCGTACTGGAAAAGGCCAAGGAGATTAAGGCGTCTATGATGCTTCGTTACGACTTTTTCTCAGACACAGGTCACTCAGGGGTTGTCTCGGCAGAGACCAGTTCCTTTGAAAAAGCCAGTAAAGGAAAACTGCCTGCTTTCGGTGTAAAAATAGATCTATGCTCAGATCAAGACTGCAAGGCTGATGAGTTGCTGAGGTATGCAGGAGGAGATATTTCAGTTGCGCTGCCAGGAAAAAAGGCAAAAGCTTCAATGTTTGTTGAAGACTTAAAGCGATTAACCCTAGCGTACAGTCGGGATGAACAGTTTGGCGAGCGAAGTCATTGGACTTCGGCGTTGAACTCGATTGATATGGGGGAGTTATTATTACCTCAGGCAAGTTCGAGCGAAGGTTATCTCTGTAGTATGAATCATTTGCCGCTTTATCGGATACCAGCCAATGCCCGCTCGGTTCATCTACCTGTCAAGTCAGGCATGATGTATAGAGAGGGACCATCTTTGTATGGTTATGAGCCATGCAGCAGTGGGCTCGGATCTATAGTTGAAGTAGTAATATATCAAAAGGGCGTATTTAAAATTAGTTCTGAACTTAACGTTACTATGTAGTGGATCTAATAATCCCGGACACCATTGTAGGTGGTGACACTCCAGCGGCAAAAGCACTGACGCCTGAGCAGTAAAAAATCAGGAGCTGGAAGCCAGAATAAATCGCCATGAAAGAGAAAAGGCGATATTAAAAAAGGCTATCGCTCTCTTGATGTCGGACGAACTCGAGCGACCAGTAAAGGGAGTTTGAAACGGCACAGCGAAGTTAAGAGATAGCCCTCTGCTTGTTATTTCTGACAGAGGGCTTATGAATTTTCCGAGTTAGGCTTTGGTTTTCTCGAGTACTTCCATTAGCGTCCTGCCAACAGCTTCTTCGCAGCCAAATTCATTCCAGTCCAATGTGATCAGAGGTGTATTCATGGACTCGCAAATCTGCGGCAGAATGGCTTCGTGGTAGTGATGAATATCACGGATGTATTCAAAGGGGGTGCCATTCTCGGCTTCCCGGCCTCGATTCAGTAGACGGCTATGGGCCACTTCCGGTGTTGTACGCAAATAAACCACAGCACTGATCACCGGGTACTCTTTCAGCCTGCGCTGGATTTCACAATAGTGCAGCATAAAGTCGGTATCAGGCTGTTCCATAGACAGGAAGTTGGCCTGGGTGAAGATCAGGTCGGAATACAGTGATCTTTCGATCAGATAGTTCCTGTCATTAGGTAATTGTTTGACGATGTCAGCTCTGCGTTCTGTGATGTAACGCTGAAAGTTGATGCGTTTTGAAGAGTCAGAAGGGTTTTGGGTAAACTCGGTCAGCAGACGAGTAAACTCAGGGTCTTCTACAGGTTCCTGAATGGAATCCCAGTCCAGTGCTTCAGCCAGCTTGGGCAACAGAGTGGTTTTACCAGCGGCAATATTGGCTTCGACAGCGACAAAATGATTGGTCTGCTTCATTAAGGAACCTGGACTGTTAACGGCGAATCTTTCTTGGCTGAGCTCACTAGTAGCGGGGTGATGGCTTCAGTGAGTTTTCTGCATCATGCTTTGAGGTGCGATAGCAGGTGCGCACGATATTCGAATGGTTGATGTTCAGCAATAAGTAATGAAACCAACAGGATCGTTGAGAAGAGTAGAGTCTGTTGCATGCTGCGAATCTGGACGGTCAGCCGCTTTCGGTTGAATTCAAAGAGTACTTTTGTTTCTTTCCTGCCTATCCGTATTAACTGTTCATAAGTCTGGTGAATCAGGCAAAGTGATCCAGAGACCGCTTTGATGACGTATAACTTACGTTTAACAGTATTGAGGTTCTGATGAAGGTATTGATAGCCGGTGGCAGTGGAGGTATTGGATGTGCTCTGGTGCAGTCCATACTGGATGAAATGCCTGGAACAGAAATACATGCAACCTTTCACAATACTTCACCGGAAAAAGAGTTACAGAGTCTTCCTGTTGAATGGCACAAGTTAGACCTTACTTGTGCGGAGTCTGTTGAAGGGCTATCACGTCAGATCGGTTCATTAGACTGGATAGTCAATACGGTTGGGATGCTGCATACAGATGAGCATCTGCCAGAAAAATCTATTACTCAGCTAGAACCAGCATTTTTCTCCAGGACGGTTGAAGTTAATGTCTTGCCGACCCTTTTATTAGCCGGATGTTTTCAAAACAATCTGAAAAGCAGTGACTCAGCTCGATTTGTCTCAATATCAGCACGGGTCGGAAGCATCGGGGATAACCGTCTGGGTGGCTGGTACAGTTACAGAGCGTCGAAAGCTGCACTTAATATGGTTCTGAAAACGCTCAGCAATGAGTGGAAAAGAAAGCTGCCAAATTGTTGTGTCGCTGCTCTTCACCCGGGCACTGTTGCGACTCATCTGTCTGAACCTTTCCAGAAAAATGTGCCTGCAGAAAAGCTATTCAGTGCTCAATATTCCGCTGAACAACTCATTGGTGTGATCAGGGATTTAACGGCTGAGCGCAGTGGACAGTTTCTAGCATACGACGGCACTCCAATTCCCTGGTAATTTAAAACAGCTAACTATCTAACCATTTTCTAATATCTATAAGTACTATTAACATGACTTTTTATGCTTTATTTGTGCTACTTTATGCGCATCGTAAAGCAGTAAGTAGTACCAGATATGAGTCATACAACAGCGGAAGTTTACCAAGCTGTTAAGACCAGACAGTGGCGTATGCCAGACACCCTGGTTTTGATCTTCTTTATTGGCGTTCTGGCCGTTCTCTTAACCTACCTGATTCCTGCGGGCTCATTTGATTCCCAGACAATCTCCTATCTTGTCGATGGAGTGGAGAAAACCAGGGAAACCATTGATCCGGCGTCCTTTGCCTATGCCACTGACAGTGCAGGCGAACTGGTATACAAAACCGTGGGCCTGTTTGAAAGCGGTGGTGGCATTGGTTTGATGAACTTTATCTTCGAGGGGTTGGTTTCCGGAGATAAATGGGGTTCTGCCGTTGGCGTGATTATGTTCATGCTGGTTATTGGTGGTGCCTTTGGTGTCGTGATGAGAACCGGCACGATCGATAATGGCATTCTGAGACTGATTGACAAGACCAAAGGCAGTGAAGCGCTGTTTATTCCCGTGCTTTTCCTGTTGTTCTCGCTGGGTGGTGCTGTCTTTGGAATGGGTGAAGAGGCGGTGGCTTTTGCCATCATTATTGCACCTCTTATGGTTCGTCTGGGTTATGACGGTATTACCACTGTCATGGTGACTTATGTCGCTACCCAGATAGGCTTTGCTACTTCCTGGATGAATCCTTTCTCAGTGGCTGTAGCTCAGGGCATTGCAGGGGTTCCTGTTCTTTCGGGAGCGAGCCTTAGAATCGGTATCTGGATCTTCTTTACCCTGATCGGTATTGCCTTCACGCTGTTCTATGCAAGCCGGATCAAGAAAAATCCTGCGGCTTCATTCAGCCAGAAAGGCGATGCTCACTTCAAACAACAGGCTCTTGAGAGTAAAGAGTCCCGTTGGGCTCTGGGCGACACTCTGGTGCTGATGACGGTAGCTGCTACAACCATCTGGGTAGTTTGGGGTGTAGTGGCTCATGCCTGGTATCTGCCGGAAATTGCTTCCCAGTTTTTCACCATGGGCATTGTTGCAGGTATTCTGGGTGTGATTTTCCGCCTTAATGATATGACCGCCAATGACATAGCCGCAGCTTTCAAGGAGGGCGCCGGTATTATGTTGGCTCCAGCTCTGCTGGTGGGTGCGGCAAAAGGTGTATTGTTGATTCTAGGTGGCGGTGACTCTGCTGAACCCAGTGTTCTGAACTCTATTCTGAACAGTGCGGGTGGTGCTATCAGTGGTCTGCCAGAAGTGGTGGCTGCCTGGTTTATGTATGTCTTCCAGTCCGTGTTCAATTTCTTCGTCACATCCGGCTCGGGTCAGGCTGCCCTGACGATGCCGTTGATGGCGCCACTGGCTGATATTGCAGGTGTTACCCGTCAGGTTGCCGTTCTTGCTTTCCAGCTGGGTGATGGTTTTACCAATATTATTGTGCCTACGTCGGCTTCTTTGATGGCTACATTGGGTGTTTGCCGCATTGACTGGGGTGACTGGGCCAGATTCTGCTGGCGCTTTATTGTTCTGCTGTTTGTGCTCTCCAGTGTTATTGTGGTGGGAGCTCACCTCACAGGCTTTGCCTGATTGATCACAGTAGAGAAATGGGCGGCCTTGGCCGCCCATTTTCGTTATATGATGGATGAATGACTTTTTCTGGAGAGATCTTAGACCATGGAAGTACTGAATGGCCGCAAAGTAGTTGAGTCTTTGCAAGTCAGTTCGTTGGAGCCAGGGTGTCATGAGTTCTGGTTCAGACCTTCTACCAACGCCACGGGGCAAGGGTGGTTGTTGCCGGTGTTTGTCAAAAAAGGTCAACATCCCGGGCGAGCCATTGTCATTACAGCAGGGGTTCATGGCGATGAGTTGAATGGTGTGTTGACAGCTCAGAAGCTGATTTCGGAACTTCGTGACAGTGAGATAAAAGGTTCTGTCATGGTGGTCCCGGAAATCAATCAGTCAGGAATCAATGCCAGCACACGACACTTTATTCCTTCTGACCCGGATGCACCTCCTGTGGATCTGAATCGGGTTTTTCCAGGTAAGGAAGGAGGTAGTTCAGCCGAGCAGTATATTTATTCGATCTGGCATAAGTTGCTGATGCCCAATGCTGAGAAGGCGATTGATTTGCACACCCAAACCAAGGGTGCGGAGTATCCACTTTATATTTTTGCTGATTACCGTATCCCGGCCAGTGTCGAAATGGCCAGATGGATGGCAGCGGATGCGATTATGGATGACCCTGGCGATCCAGGTATTCTTGAAACGGTCTGGAATCAGAACAATATCCCGAGTATTACCGTGGAAGTCGGCACGGGTAAGTTGATGCAGCTGGATCTGGTTGAACGTGCTGTGAAGGGTGTTCTCAATATTCTGAAGTCTGAAAGTATCTTGTCTGAAGAGCCGGTGAAAGAGGGTGAGGAGCCTTTTGAAGGCAAAAAGCTGACCAGTATCCGAGCCGAAAGTGGGGGGTACTTTATTCCTCAGGTCACTATGGGTCAGCAAGTGACGCAGGGCGAGCTACTGGTGATTCAGCATGACAGTTTCGGGCAGGAGTGCCATCGGTATCTGGCACCCTGTGATGGATTTGTTTTGAGTAAGAACCTTGATCCGCTGAGAGAACCCGGCGCTTTATTAGTCCGTCTGCTACATGACTGATTTTGTTTTCGAGGCGTGTTTTTGGAAGGTGTCTCTATCGCTTTCTAAAACACACCTCGAAGAGAAGGGCGGTCTGTCAGGTTAATAGAGACAGAACTACTTCAGCCACTGCTTCTGAGGAAGCGGGGTTCTGTCCTGTCACCAGTAATCCGTCAGTTACGCAGTATGGAGCCCAGTCATCTCCCTTGCTGTATTCTCCGCCTTTAGTTTTGAGTTCGTCTTCCAGTAAAAAGGGGACGACTTCCGTTAATGCCACAGCGGCTTCTTCGCTGTTACTAAAGCCTGTTACTCTCTTGCCTTTGATCAGTGGCGTGTTGTCGCTTTGTTTTGCATTGAGCAGCACAGCGGGTGCATGACATACGGCGGAGACAGGTTTTCCCTTATTTGCAAAGGCTTCTATCAGGTCGATGGAGTGTTGGTTGTTCGTCAGATCCCAGAGTGGGCCATGACCACCGGGGTAGAAGATAGCATCGAAATCATCAGCAGAAACGTCCGACAGTTTGACTGTATTCGACAGTTCCTCTTTCAGAGATTGGTCCGCTTCAAATCGTTCAGTGGCTGCAGTTTGAAAATCAGGCAGTGCACTCTTGGGGTCAATAGGTGGCTGGCCGCCTTTTGGAGAGGCTAGAGTAACCTCGGCGTTGTGATCCGAAAAAACATAATAGGGCGCTGCGAACTCTTCTATCCAGAAGCCGGTTTTCTCACCTGTATTTCCCAATTGATCATGGGAGGTCAGGACGAATAACACCTTCATAAACTCTTCTCCTTATGGTCAGGCAGCATGCCTGAGGATTTGGGTGGCTACCTCAGGAGTAATGTTCTGGTTCTCTCCCAGGGTGGTCATTTTATGCCGTTTCAACTGATCAACAAGGTCAGCAATGGCGCTTTCTTCAATGCCATAGTCAGAAAGACGGGTTTTAACACCCATTCGTTCAAAGAAGTCTCGGGTTTTATGGATGGCCGCATCCATTCTTTCCTGGTCGTCACCCTCTTTTATACCCCAAATTCTTTCTCCGTATTGAAGCAGCTTGGAGGCCTTCTCTTCTCTCATAACATGCATGACTGAAGGGAGTACAACAGCCAGTGTTTGGGCGTGATCCAGTCCGAAAAGGGCGGTAATTTCATGGCCGATCATATGAGTTGACCAGTCATGGGGTACACCCAGACCAATCAGGCCGTTCAATGCCTGGTTTGCAGCCCACATAATCGTGGCCCTTGTTTCATAATTGTCTGGTTGTTTCAGAACAATCGGGCCCTGTTCGATCAGAGTCAAGAGTAGGCCTTCGGCGTACCGGTCCTGAATAGGGGCATTCTCTCTGGTGGTCAGATACTGCTCCATAACGTGAACAAAGGCATCAACAACGCCATTGGCACTCTGGCTTTGCGGCAGGCTGTAAGTTGTTTCAGGATCAAGTACTGTGAACCGGGGGAATACTTCAGGGCTGAGGAAGGCCAGCTTGTCATTCGTGGCTCTGCGAGTGATGACTGATCCTGAATTGCTCTCAGAGCCTGTGGC
Source organism: Endozoicomonas arenosclerae (assembly GCF_001562015.1). Classification (GTDB taxonomy): domain Bacteria; phylum Pseudomonadota; class Gammaproteobacteria; order Pseudomonadales; family Endozoicomonadaceae; genus Endozoicomonas_A; species Endozoicomonas_A arenosclerae. Next base: position 51,215 of record NZ_LASA01000038.1, read on the forward strand.
AGGCAGAGTGAGTACATTGCCCGCTGGAATGGCTTTATGCACGGTCGCGTTCTCACTGAGTATGGTCCAGGGATCTCCCTCAAAGGGGATGGCTGCGGCAATAAACTTGGTGCCATCAATGACTGAACCTCCGCCTACAGCCAGCAGATACTCAATGTTTTCCTCTTTGGCCAGAACGACTGCTTCCATCAGTGTTTCATAGGAAGGGTTGGACTCGATTCCTCCAAACTCTGTCGTTGATGCATGATCCTTCAGAGCTTCTTTAACCTGCAGAAGCGTACCGTTTTTTTTAATACTGCCACCTCCGTAAGTGATCAGTATTTTGGCCTCCTTGGGAATTTCATCAGCAATACGGGCAATCATGCCTTTGCCAAAATGAATACGTGTTGGGTTTTGAAATGAAAAATTTTTCATGGGAGCCTCGACTGCTCAGCTGAGTTTTACCAGCATTTTTCCTGTGTTCATGCCAGTGAACAGACCCAGAAAGGCGTCAGGAGCCTGCTCAATCCCTTCAAAAACAGTTTCTTTCCATGAGACTTTGCCTTCCTGTATCCACTGACTCATTTGCTTAACGTATTCCGGATAGTGTTCCCAGTGTTCAAAGACAATAAATCCCTGCATTTTCAGCTTTTTAACGATTAATTGTGAAAGATTGGCAGGGCCTGGAACGGGAGCAGTGGCATTATACTGATCGATCATGCCACAGACGGCTATACGACCATGATCATTCATTACGTTCAGAACGGCTTCCAGGTGATCGCCGCCAACATTTTCAAAGTAAACATCGATACCTTCCGGGCAAGCTTGAGCGACGGCTTCGTGCAGGTTATCGGTCGTTCTATAGTTGATAACAGCATCCACGCCCAGCTCATCTTTAAGGTAGTGGGCTTTTTCATCAGTGCCTACGCTACCTGCTACAAAACAGCCTTTCAATTTGGCGATCTGGCATACCGTAGAACCAACAGCTCCTGAAGCGGCCGATACAAACACCCGGTCACCTTCTTTTAATTCAGCGATTTGCATGAGGCCTGCCCATGCTGTCATGCCAGGCATGCCCAGAATGCCGAGAAAGGCCTGGTCGTCTACTGTTGTTTCAGGCAGTGGCTGAAGGTCTTGTCCGCTGGAAATAAAGTATTCACGCCAGCCGGACATACTGGAGACTTTACTGCCTACGACAAAGGCTGAGTTCCGGGATTCAACGACTTCGCCAATAGCACCACCCTCCAATACTTCGCCAACAGCAAAGGGCGGGATGTAGCTTTTACGGTCAATCATTCGGCCGCGCATGTAAGGATCTACAGACATCCAGAGGTTTTTGATCAGTACTTCGCCTTCTTTCAGCTCAGCAACCGGCTGAGTCACTATTTTGAAAACATCCCTAGCGGGTAAACCTTCGGGGCGTCTTGCCAGGTGCACTTCACGATTTTTTTCAATGTACATAGTCTGTCTTCCGTACTTCGTTTCGATGGATGTAATTTATCTTTGAGTTGGATATGACTCCAATGCATCATTGTTATAGTTGTCATGATTGAGAGTAATGATTTTGGCTGTTGAAAACTTGTCGTCTTCTGACCTTAATCTCTTACCTGTCCTGCAGGTGTTGTTAGAAGAGAGGAGCGTCACTCGTGCTGCCGGTCGTTTGAATCTGACTCAGCCGGCTATCAGCAGAAGTCTTGCGAGGCTGAGAAAGCTGTTCAATGATCCCCTGTTTACACGCACGCCTCAGGGATTGGCTCCCACTCCCAGAGCGGAAGCTGTCGCTTTGGGGTTGCAGCAGTCATTACAGGACATTGTTCAGCTAATTGAGCCACCTCAGTTCATTCCGTTGGAGTCTCAGCATAGCTTCAGACTGGCGACAACCGATTATGGGGCACAGGTTCTGTTACCAGAAGTGGTTAAAAGATTGAGCCAGGAAGCACCGGGTGTCTCTCTGGAAATTATCCCCTGGCGACAACAATTGCTGCATGAGCTGGATGCTCAAAGTGTGGATCTGGCAACCTGTACGATCACGGATGCACCAGCTGTGGTTCATGGGAGAGGAGTAGGGCAGGATAAGTTTGTCTGTGTTGTGAGATCTTCCCATCCGTTAGTAGCGTCTGGAATGGATGTCAGGCGTTATGCCAGTCATTCTCATGCCCTGATCACTATGGGAGGAGAGAGAAAAGGTGCTGTCGACTATCTGTTAGAGGAACAGGGGCTGACCAGAAACGTTGTCTTGAGAGTGCCGCATTTTGTTGCTGCATTGGCATTGGTGGCGAATACCGATTATATCCTCACAGTGCCTTATGGTTTGGCCAGAAGTTGTGCCAGCCACTATGACCTTAGAATTCTGCCCTTTCCACTGGAACAAAAGCCTTTTACGTACTCGATCATTTGGCATGAGCGGTATATGAAAGAACCAGCTCATATCTGGTTTCGACAACTGATCTATGAAGAGCTGACCCGGGTCATTGGTGAACTTCAGGAAGAGTGTTGTGTATGAGTGGAGCACAGAGATGTGATTGATTAGACAGAATAATGAAGAATCATTTCATTTCTTCATTAATTTTCTGTCAATATGGAAAAGGCCTATAACAAACAGGGAGTGTTTGATATGAAAGCAGCAGGACTGGCGCTACTACTGGTATTATTTCCATGGCAACTATCCGCTGAAGAGACTGCTCAGGCAGGAAGATGTTCATCTGGTCTGACCATCTATCTGGAAGGTGAGTACGCTAAGGCTTTTGAGGTGCTCAAGGTTGAAGCTGACAGAGGGCTGGATTGCGCACAGCACTGGGTAGCTAGAATGTATCAGCTCGGTCACGGAACGCCGATGAATAAAGAGCTTTCCAAAACTTACTACAAACTGGCCGCCAATCAGGGATTTGAACAGTCCATAATGCAGCTGGAACTGCTTAAGAGTCATTGATGGGCTGAATGCTTATGAGTTGGTGTCTTCAGGCCTGATTACTGACTCATAAGCATCTGTTCTTTATTCATGACTGCTTGCTAATAATTTGCTGGTATTTGCAAAAGCCTCTGAGCACTCAAGCTGGCTCATTATCTGTTCGTCAGGCAGGCAACTTTTATCCACGAATTCCAGTAACTCGATCTCAGCCTCACAGAACAAGATATCCAGGGCCAGTCGGTTTTTTCCATAAAGGCCTCTATGGATGATGTTGGCTGAGAATATCAGTAAGTCGCCCTGTCTTAGTGGGATACTCTGTCCATTGACAAGATCTTCGTGGTGGGCTCTCCCTGCTGCTTCTGTTCTGACGTTAAATTCTTCCTCTGTATCCCAGCGTTTATGGGTTCCAGGTATCAGCTCTATACCGGGTTCATCTTCAAGGGGGATCCTGAAGTGTATGACCTCTGGCCCATCCAGTGCCTGCTTTTGTTCTTCGATTGACAGGTGGTATTGGGGGTCTCTGTGCCAGTAGTTTCTCTGATCGGAGTTGGCAGGGTTGAAAAATAGTTGCGTATTCATAAAGGCAGGCTTTTTAAAAGGAAGAGGGAGCAGCCTGCTGGCGATTTTTTGGGAGGCAATGAGTCGGAATAATGTAAGTCGATCCTGATGGTCAAGGTATTTGGTACCTGTCAGGTAGGCTGAGTTAATGGCTCTTTCGTCATAAAGTTTTTTGTTATCACTCACCCAGGCCTTGTGAAAATTTAAAATGACCGGTTTGATTTCAGACATTTCCTCGCAGGTAAAGAACTCTGGCAGGAGGATGTATCCATCCCTTGTAAAATTACTTTTCATTTTTTATGACTTTGATGATAAAGATTTTGGGTGGTTGGCTTGGACTGAGGTGATCTATTGTCCTTGGCTAAACTTACCAGTCCGAGAATAAGCATTCAAAAATTTCATGGTTGACTACAAGCCTTTTTGTGCGGTCGTTTGCATGTTGTTGGGTCTGTCTTTCAGTTTGAGTACTCAAGCTATTCTGTGCCCGCTATGTGGTAAAACAGATAATCCTCTTAACAAAGACGGTATAGCGAACTGCAAGACCTGTGAGTTCCAATACAAGGGTATACCTGAGGAAGAGTCGGACACGGAAGATCTGGGGGAAGGGGGGAGTGACGATGATAATGATGACTATTATGATGAGATGCCTGAAGATGAGGGTGAAATACCGCTAGAGTTAATCAGCGATGACTCTGATTCAGAGATGTGTTCGTCAGGGAAATCAACGCCTATTGTCAACAAGCCTTTGGTGGCTGTTCCTACAATTTCTGGTTCTGCTGTATCGAGTGGCCTCTATAAAAGTTCACAGAGTGTTGATCAGGAGGTAATGGGGGGCTTAGTAGATACTTTAACTCAAAAGCTAGCCAGTCAGCATTTCAGTATTAGTCTTGGAGTGAGTCAGTCTGAATCTAGTGAGATTGAAACTTGCCAGGTTGAAGCTTCACATATTGGTGCTTCCCATGTTGGTGCTTCCCAGACAGAGACGGGAGCTTGGGCAACTATTCCGGATTTAGCACGTCCAACGCCGGAAGGGGTGCTTTATAGTTTTTATGAAAATGTCGTGAAACCCTTTCTTGAGTCCAGTGCTAATGATGATGTTTTTAATGAGGTTCTCTGCCTGGCTGGTTTCATCTGTCTATCGAGTGCATTGTCTCAGCTGGTTCAAGAGCTGTCCTCTACAGGTCAGCAAGGTGCTTCGCTCGCTGCGGCAGAATTAACTCAGAGTATTGAGATGGAAAACAGCGTAATCGTCAGTCATCTGTTACAGGGAGGGGTTATTATCGAGTATGGTATTCAGAGTCAGGGGGCTAAGGGGTTTGGTCATTCTCAGGCCGCCATATTTTATAATCCTGACCTGCAGATGTTTGTTATGCAACCTTACTATCTCACCCGGGATTCGGAAGCTGAGTTTTATACTCAAGAGCAATTGTTGGACAGAATCTTTAATAAGCTGGCTTTCGAACATGAGATCGGGGCGAATGTTCATTACTTCCTTTATCAACCCAGGAAGTGAAACTGGAGTTTCAAATAGAGTGTTGTAAAAGGCTCCTAGGAGCCTGTCGGACTTAACCAGCAAAACAGGTAAAATCCTGATTCCAGTACCAGTAACACTCAAAGCACTATGAATAAGTGGAAGTTCAAACCGGTCGACCGAAACACTCCCGACCTTTTCCCTGCCAGCATCCAGGATTATCTTCCAGAAGGTCATATGGCTCGCTTTGTGGTGGATGTTGTTGACCAGCTCGACCTGTCTCCACTGATCAATTCTTATCGAGGCACAGGATCAAA
>NZ_LASA01000039.1 GCF_001562015.1 Endozoicomonas arenosclerae
AGAAATTGGTGCTGATAAGGATCATGTCCATTTTCTTATACAGTCGGTACCGACCATGAGTCCGAAGTCGATCGCTCAGAAAGTAAAGAGCATCACGGCACGTGAAGTTTTCAAGAAAAACCCTGAAGTTAAGCAAAAGTTATGGGGTGGAGCATTCTGGAGTTCAGGATATTTTATGAATACTGTCGGCCAGCATGGTAATGAAGATGTAATTGCAAATTATGTCAAAAACCAAGGCAATGCGGAGTACAAGCAGCTACACCGGAAGGAAATAAGTCCGAACCAAATCAGTCTGTTTATGGACTGACCACTCAAGTTGCACTGAGGATACCCCGCAGCTTGCTGCGGGGTAGTTCATTTGAGCTCTGGCTAATGAACAGTAGCCTGATGACGGATATCCTGTTCCAGACCGCCAGTGAAACACTTAAACAACTATTAAACGACAAAAAATACCTGGGGGCTGATACCGGTTTTCTGCTGAACCTGCATACCTGGGGACGTAACCTTAGCCTTCATCCACATCTGCACTGTCTGATCAGTAATGGTGGGCTGAGTGCTCAGGGAGACTGGGTTCAACCGGTCAAAAAATGTTTCCTGCCTTATCGTGTCATCATGCGCCTCTTCAGAGGGAAATTCTGTGCGGCCTTGAAGAGACACGCGGACTTGATAAGAAAGCCGGACAATTTGCCCCCTGTTCGTTTCAACAATCTGGTCAACCAGCTGGGCCGGAAAGACTGGCACGTTGAGATCATGGAGCCCTATGAGCATGGCGAAGGTGTCATTAATTATCTGGCACGCTACGTAAAAGGCGGACCCATCACGAATCAACAGCTGGATGAAGCGGATGACAGAATACTACTGAGGTATCAGAGCCATCAGACAGGTCAGCGAGAAGTCCATCGTTATTCAAAAGCCGGCTTTATCCGACAATTGCTGATTCATGTACCGGACAGGGGCAAAAGAACACTGCGTTTTTACGGTCTTTATACCAGTGGCAAACGAATGGCACTGAATAAAGCTCGGGCAGTACACCAGCAAGCACCGGTCAGCCATGATGAAGAACCTGAGAACTGGCAAGACTAT
>NZ_LASA01000004.1 GCF_001562015.1 Endozoicomonas arenosclerae
TCAGGGAACGGTATTTGAAGTGGCTGAGGGTTAGCTCAATCCAACGGTAACATTCGTCCTTGGAGTCCCAGCCGGGCTCCAGACAGTCTGCTTGTGAAAGGAGGCTTCTTACATCCTCCAGGGTTTTGATGAAATGGGTGTTCATGATGATTTTCATATCCTCATCATGAACGACAGTGCTGAAGTCGGCTCATTTCATGTTAGAAACCAGCCCCTTCTTCAGGCTCATTTCATATTGGAAGAGACTCGACCTACCGGAAAAGAGCATTACAGTATATACTAGCCGTCGTTTTGAGGCATATGCAGCCATTTTAAGCCACCTTTTTCAGAATAAGGGCCGAGCACAGGTCGGAAAAACTAGCTGAATAAAGAGGATGTTTGTAAAGACCGAGCCGTATCTGGCTTTACAAACAGATGCTGAACAGCTGACTGGGAAAGTTGGGATAATAACAGTCACTCATGGCAAGTGCCGTAGCTGGGTCAGGTTAATGAAAAAAGTTATTTTCGGTCTGGTAGTGTCGTTGGGGGTAACAGGAGTGGCATTTGCGAAGGGGGATGCAAATGCTGGTAAAGCCAAAGTGGCAACCTGTACCGCCTGCCATGGAGCAACAGGTGTAAGCCTGGCGCCCAATTACCCCAGTCTGGCAGGACAAGGTGAACGCTATCTGGTTAAACAGATTACAGAGATCAAATCCGGTGAACGCAGTGTTCCGGAGATGGTGCCTTTTGTAGGCAAGCTGACAGAGCAGGATATTGAAGATATTTCTGCGTTTTATGCCAGCCAGCCTGCTCCTCAGGGGGTTGCTGATCCTAAACTGGTAGAGCTGGGTGAACAGCTGTACCGTTTCGGTGATCAGAAGAAAGGTATTCCTGCCTGTGGAGCTTGTCACTCCCCAACCGGTAAGGGCAATTCTCTGGCAGGCTTCCCACAGATCAGTGGTCAGCATGCACAGTACACCGCCAAACAGTTGCGTGATTTCCGTGAAGGTGATCGTGTGAATGACGGTGATACCAAGATAATGAGAACTATTGCTGAAAAACTGAGCAACAAAGAAGTGGATGCTCTGGCCAGCTACATCAGTGGCCTGCGTTAATCAGCAGAAGCTCTGGGAGAAGTCAACAAGACTTTTTCTTTCCGAAAAAGCGGTTTGCATGTGGTGATGCAAACCGCTTTTTTGTATCTGTGGAAATCCACTCCACACTGATATGCTCTGTCGATGGAATAAATGAATGTATGTTGGGGTGCTTTCAAATCCCTTACATTGTCGGGATGTTTGTCAACTGTCGGATATTAGGCAGGAAATTGCCTTGAAAATACCTTATCTTTCCTGTTCATTACGACAGAGATGTTGATGGGGTTGCCCATGCTTGGACTCACTGCCTAGACTTCTGTTAACTTGTCACTCAAATAGATCAATATAAAAGCCTTGGAGTGTATTTAGATGCCAAAACAACTTAAATTTTTATGGTTGGCTCTGGTTTTGCCGTTGACGATGATTTTATCGCTAAGTGCTTCGGCGGCTGTTCAGGAAAAATACAAGGAAGGTCAGGATTACCGGGTACTGCCCAACCAGGTTCAGACTGCTGTCAAAAAAGACCAGATCGAAGTGGCGGAAGTCTTCTGGTATGGCTGCCCGCACTGCTACACGCTGGAGCCTATTGTTGACCGCTGGAAACCGTCTCTGGAAAAAGATACCCGCTTTGTTCGCGTACCTGGTTTTTTTGGTCCTAACATCTGGAAGACCCACGCACAGCTTTACTACACCCTGGAAACCATGATTCCGGGTGAGAAAAAGCTACATGAAATTCATGACAGCATTTTCTCTGAAGTTCAGAATAGAAATAACCGTCTGGGAGACGTAGACGCTATGGGGGATTTCCTGAAGAAACGTTATGGAATTGATCCCAAGCAGTTTGCCAGCTTCTATAATTCTTTCGGGGTTCTGAACCTGATGAACCAGGGTGGAGCCAAGGTAAGAGGTTATCAGTTGACCGGTGTTCCAGCTTTGGTAGTGGATGGCCGATATGTAATTGAACCCAAGGTTGGGTTGGACAATATGCCTGCAGTCGCCGATTTCCTGATCAAAAAAGTTCGTGATGAACGTGCTGCCAAGGCTAAGCCTGAGGTAAAGGAAGAATCCAAGGCTAAAAGCTGAGAATCAGCCTGACCCGTCTTAACTACGGATGCTGAACATTTTTCTGTTCAGCATCCTGAAATCAGGTTTCACTGATGCCAATTAGAACGTTGAAGGGAGCCTTGTCTTCTCGTTTGCACAGGGACAGGTCTCCCCGATCAGTTCATTGCAGCGAGCTGATCTACCGACCTCGATCGCAGAAACCCGGGCACATCCGCTTACTGAGTTTTAATATTCAGGTGGGTATCAATACCCAGCAATACCGTCATTACCTCACCCGCAGCTGGCAACACCTGTTGCCTAATTCCAGACGTTCTCGAACACTGGACCAGATTGCTGCTGTTCTCCCCGACTTTGATCTGGTAGCCCTTCAGGAAGCCGATGGTGGCAGCCTGAGGACCGGCTTTATCAACCAGACAGAATACCTGGCACTGAAAGGTCAGTTTCCTTATTGGTATCACCAGCTTAATCGCAATCTTGGCAAACTGGCGCAGCACAGTAATGGGCTGTTGAGTCGCTACAAGCCCACCATTCTTGAAGATCATAAACTGCCGGGCCTGATTCCTGGCAGAGGAGCCATTGTTGCCCAATTTGGTGAAGCTCAGGATCCTCTGGTGGTGGTGATGATGCATCTGGCTTTGAGTCAGAGAGCCAGAAATATTCAGCTTTCCTACATCCGTGATCTGGTCAGAGCTTACAACCATGTTGTGCTGATGGGAGATATGAATACCCATGCAGAGCAGCTCCTCAATGATTCTCCGTTGAAAGGCACTGATCTTCATGCTGTTCACTCGGATCTGAATACGTTTCCCAGCTGGCGTCCCAGTCGATCATTGGACCACATTCTGGTCAGTCCTTCTTTAAAAGTGCATCAGGTAGGCGTGTTGAATCTGCCTATTTCAGATCATTTACCCGTGGCTGTGGAAGTGGAAGTGCCTGAAAGCGTGCATTTGGATGCATAAATGTCTGGAGAATGCTGCGAGTGAGTTGAGTGTCGGAGTAGTCTGGAAATAAAAAAGGCCTGGCACCGAGGGGGGAAGGAGGAGGGGTGATACCAGACCTTAAGAAAATACCAACCAGAAACCTGTTGAGTGAAAGTCTTCAGCTTCAACAAGGGCAAGTGATTAACGGGAACAGATAATACTGATTATTAAGATGAATAATATTAGTAGTTAACAGGTTAACTATACGTAGTCCAACTAACGCCTGCTCTTTCCTGTTCCGATATTTTTCCCGTAAATCCCACTTCTGTTACTCTGGAGTATCATTGACTGCCGAGGCTGAAAAAAGCCTTCAGGCTGAACGCTAAAACTGACAATACTATGACCGTTAAGAAAACAGGTATATTCGGCTCGGCCTTTAATCCGCCAACACTAGGGCATCTGGATGTTTTACAGCAGGCTCAGGAAGCATTTGATTTGATCTTGCTGGTTCCCAGTGCTGCTCATGCTTTTGCCAAACAAATGTTGCCTTTCCATCATCGTCTGGCCATGTGCCAGATATTCGTGGACTCTGTTCAGCTACCTGACTGCCAGCTGAAAGTTTCTGGAATAGAGCATGACATGCTGGCTGCTCACCCGAAGCAACCTGTGTATACCTTTGATCTGCTTGAGCGACTGGAGTGCCTGTATCCGGATGATCAGTTAGGTTTTATCAGAGGTCCTGATAATGCTGACCCTGAAACCTGGCAGCGTTTTTATCGGTCGGATGACATTGAAAACCGGTGGCCGGTTTTTACTGCTCATGAGCGGCAGAGTATTCGAAGCACACAGGTACGAGAGCTGTTAGTTTCCGGAACTTCTGACGATAACAACAGAGAAACTGTGGCAAAGCTTTTGTTGCCTTCAGTTCATGAATACATTCTTCAGCATCATTTATATCAATAAGGTGTGCCATGAAATTATCCGGTTTGGGAGCCGACGATGTTCGGATTGAGAGTGAAGAGCGAGCTTGGTCCGGATTCCTCAAGCTATGCCGATATAAAATCAGACACGCTCTCTTTGAAGGTGGTTGGAGCAGGACTCTGGATCGAGAAGTGGTCTTGCGGGTACCTTCTGTAGGTGTGCTGCTTTATGACCCGGCTTTGCACAAGGTTGTTCTGGTGGAACAGTTTAGGGCTGGCCCCATGATGAGTGATGATGATCCCTGGCTACTGGAGATAGTGGCAGGTATTTCTGAACCGGGTGAGTCTCTGGAATCCGTTGCGATACGGGAAGTAAAAGAAGAAGCTGATTGTGAGGTGAAGCATCTTTTACCGGTATCGAACTTCTACGTCAGTCCCGGGGCTACCAATGAACGTCTGATGCTTTACTGTGGCATTGTAGATGCCTCATCGGCCGGAGGGGTTTACGGACTGCCGGAAGAAGGTGAAGATATCAGGGTGCATGTGATGGCAGCAGAAGAAGCCTGGCAGATGGTGGAAGATGGTCGTATTTCCAATGCTCCGGCTATCATTGCCTTGCAATGGTTACAGCTGAACCATGGAGAACTGAAAGATTATGCTCAATAAAACAGGGCCTGGACTCGCGACTCTTGTTTTGAGCGCTTTGCTTGCTCTGACAGGATGTCAGTACACCGGCTTTAATGAGTCTGGAGGCCTGGGTGGTTCGGCTGCCTCCTCCGGGCTTTACAGAGAAGGCCTTCCCGGCACTGCGAACTGGGCGGTTCTGCCGTTTGTGAATTACAGTGAAGCGACCAGTGTGACCACTCAGGTAGAAAGAATCCTGATGGTGCAGCTGCCTTCTCGGGGTATTGAAGGTGCTCGTTTGTATCCCGAATCTGAAGTCACCACTGCGTCAAAGTCACTGGAAGGGGCTCACCGTTACCAGAATGGTAAGCAATGGGCTATGCAGAACGACATCAGCTTCGCGGTAGCCGGAGAAATTTTTGAATGGTTCTACGATGACAGTGGCAGGCCCCAAGTCTCTATGGCGCTGGCTGTTGTCGATATTCGTAATGGTGAAGTGATCTGGAATGTGAACGGCTCCAGTGAAGGCCTTCAGGGTGATGATCTGTTTGATATCAGCCGGGCTCTGATGTCGGATCTGCTACAGTCTTTACCTATAAACAGACGGATATAGGAGCAGCAGGATGCTATACGCTCTCAAGGATGAGAAAGGAGAAATCCAGGCGATTTCAGACAAACAGCTCACCAGCGAGTGGGAGTTTGTCAATCTTGAAGATGAAGCCGTTCATGCTTTCCTGCACCGCAACCCGGCCATTGGTGGCAAGGTGATGCAGGCGGCTGATGCGGACTTTATCCGGGTGCTGGAAGATGTCATTGATCTGCTGATCGATAAACAGATAATCCAATTCACTGAGCTCCCTGACCCTGTTCAGAACAAATTACTGAATCGTCGCCGCTACCGTGAAGAGTTGAGAGATCAGGATGACACCACCCATCTTATTGATGGGGGTGACGAAATTTTCTAACGATGTTGGGAAATCTGGCCTCTGGGGGTCTTATGGGCATTCTCTGTTGGCCAGCCCTCAGCCCAGCTTTCCTGGTGTTCAATGGAAAGATTGGGAATAATCAGGCTTTTATCTTCCACCCTCATCGGGAACAGCTTTCCATTCAAATGATCCAGTTCATGCTGCATGACCCGTGCAGGGAACCCTGTTAATGCTTTCTCCTGCCTTTCCCCTAGTTCGTTGTATCCAGCCACAGTGATGCTTTCCGGGCGTTCTATCCATGCTCTCATACCAGGCACTGACAAACAGGCTTCCCACGTCCAGCAGGTGGTCTGGCTGAAATCGCTGATTTGAGGGTTTATCCAGAACTGGAAGGGAATATCCGGTGCCTGTGGATATCTGGAGCGATTGATCTCTGAGATACCGACACTGAGAACTCGGGCAGACCAGCCTAATTGTGGTGCTGCGAGCCCTACTCCCTGAGTGCTGACCTGTTTTTGCTTGAGTATTTCAAGGTTATGCTGAAAGTCATCGGAAGCAATATCGCCAACGACTACCTGAGGTTGTTCCTGAAATAACAGAGGGTGGCCCATCAGCAATACTTCAGGGTTCTCATTCAGTCTCATAGCTTGGGGATCTCCCTTTAGAAAGCCTCTGATTTATATCCTACACCTGTTTCACCAAGATAGTCTGAAGAGCAGTGTGCGCGGGTTGCTCAATGTTTATAATGTCAGGGATTCAGGAAGTAAGGCTCAGCGAGCCCAAGCGTAAGAAAACTATGATAAGAACCTATCGCCTTTTGATTTCATGCCCCGATGCCAGCGGCATTGTTGCGTCTGTCAGTCATTTCATTGCCAGCCATGGTGGCTGGATTCTGGAAGCCAATCATCACTCTGATCCTGTGACTGGCCGCTTTTATATGCGTAATGAGATTAAAGCTGGCAGTCTGCCTTTTGAGCTGGATACGTTCAGGGGGCTCTTTCAGGCGCTGGCTGAAGAGTTATCTCTGGACTGGACGATCACAGACTCAGGTTCACCCCATAAGGTGGCTTTGCTGGCCAGTAAGCAGGCTCACTGTCTTTCGGATCTTCTTTATCGCTGGCGCAGTGGTGATTTGAATATGGAGATCCCATGCGTGATCTCAAATCACGACGACTTGAGAAGTTATGTTGAATGGCATGGTATTCCTTATTACCACGTTCCTGTGGATAAGAATGATAAGCAAGCGGCCTATCAACAGATGACAGATCTGTTGGAGGAGCATTGTGTTGATACAGTTGTGCTGGCTCGATATATGCAGATTATTCCTCCCCAACTGTGCGATATCTACAAGAACCGCCTGATTAATATTCACCACAGCTTCCTGCCTTCTTTTGCCGGAGCGAGACCTTATCATCAGGCTTATGCCCGAGGTGTAAAACTGGTAGGGGCTACCTGTCATTATGTGACCGAAGAGCTGGATGCCGGGCCCATCATTGAACAGGATGTGATCAGGGTAGGTCACAATCATTTACCGGATGAAATGGTCAGGCTGGGCAAAGACGTTGAAAAAACGGTTCTGGCCCGCGGCCTTCGTTATCATCTTGAAGATCGTGTCATTGTGGATGAAGGGAAAACAATAGTTCTTGAATAATCGGGTTTTCTGTGGATAACCTGTTAAAAGGTGTGGAAAAAGCTGTCATTGTTCTGTGAATAACGCAAGGAGGCGTAATGAAGCTGGAAAAATGTCCCTGCTGTTTAGGTGAGGCTGAACTGGCTGAATTGGCAGTGGGCAACTCGGAAATGTGGCAGGTTACCTGCACCAGCTGTGGCCTGTCTTCAGAGCTGGATGACGACAAGGTTTTTTCGGCAGAGCGATGGAATAAAAGACTGGAACGCTCTCGACTGAAAATGTGGGTAACCCTGCTAGCTGCTTTTATCCCTTTTCTGGTGGTTTCAGCATTCCTGGCTGGTAGTTTTTTGGGGCTTCGGCTTTAGAGCCAAAAATATCCAGGTCATTGGCCAGAACCACTTTTCCTTTATAGCCAGCCTGAACTTCTTTCAGAACACTGGTGATAGGGGCTGAGTAATGGAGTACGTGAGTCAGTATCAAAAGATCGGGCTTTGCCTTTGCCGCTAATTTGGCCAGGTCACCACTGCGAGTATGGCTGTTACTGTGATATTTCTGCCATTCAGGGCTGAGTCTGGATAGCCCTTCTTCACTGATAACTTCATGAATGAGTATGTCAGCACCTTTGGCGATAGTTGCTATTTTTTCGTCATAGCGAGTATCGCCGCTGATCACAATGCATTTGTCAGGCGTCATGATCTTATAGCCAAAGGCTGGCTCTATATCGCCATGTTGAACCAAAAAGGCTTCCACAGAGACAGGACCGTCTTTAAATGACCAGCCACCCTTTTTGTATTCAGAGACATTTACCTGATACATGGATGGGTCCTTAACAGGCTGGGTGCTATTAATACGCAAATGAATGTCTTCAGACAGCATTTTGTAATAACCGTTTACCAGAGTTTGAGTGCCTGTGGGTCCGTAAATATTGAGCCGCTTGTCTCTCCGCCACCAGTAAGTCGATGCCAGCTCTGATACATCCATCACGTGATCGCTGTGCAAGTGGGTAAGAAAGAGATGTTGGATATGGGTGGGGTAAAGAGCCTCAATGCCTTTCGTCTGGGCTGCGACAAGGGCATTGCGCACCATGCCAGGACCGGCATCAAAAACGTAAGCCTGGTTGTTATAAATTATGGCTACGGAAGAACCTGCTCTGTCGGCATTGGGAACAGGTGTTCCTGTTCCCAGCATGACGACCTGTGTATCAGCCTTTGTTGCAGTGCTTAAACCAACCATTAATGCGAAGCATAAGAACAACCCATGGCGAATAAACACTGGCATCATCGGGGACTGATGACGGCTAAAGTGAACGTCAGTTCTTCAGGCAAGTGATAATGTTTTCCACAAGACCATTTATGAACTGATTGTAACCATCAGGGCTGACAGCGATGTCTGTTGCCAGAGGATCCAGGACAGCTACGCTGGCATCAGTACCACCGGTAATTCGGTCAATGTAAGCTGGCTGGAACTGAGGCTCACGGAATACACAGCTGTTGCCTGCCTTTTTAAGCTTTTCCTGCAAGCGAGTCAGGTGTTTGGCTCCGGGCTGCTGTTCAGGGTTAATGGTAAAATAGTCCACGACATTCAGCTTATAGTGCTTTTGCAGGTATCCGTAAGCATCATGGAAAACAAACATGGGCTGATCATGGAATTTAGTCAGCTTGGTGTTGTTCAGTTTGTCTGCAGCCTGAACGGATTTTTTGAAAGACTTATAGTTTTCCTTGTACTGTTTCTTATGCTCTGGATCCAGCTTGCTCAGCTTTTCAGACATGGTCTTGGCCATCGCAATAGCATTATTAGGACTCAGCCAGATGTGCGCATCGTACTCGCCATGATGGTGTTCGTTCTCTCCTTCGTGGTGATCATGAACTTCCTCTTTGCCTTCACTGCTCTTGAGCAGTTTTAGCTTGCTCTCTTGCATCAATGGCACTGAAACGGCTTTTTTCGAACCGGACAGGGTTTTTTCCAGGAAGGTTTCCATGTCAGGACCTACCCAGAAAATAATGTCAGCTTCATACAGCTTTCTGGCATCAGAAGGCTTCATGCTGTGACTGTGGGGAGAAGCCCCGGGAGGCAACAGCACATCTGCAGAAGTGACTCCCTCTGTGATGGATGCAGCAATCAGCTGCAGCGGCTTAATGGAAGTCAGTACTTTTGGTGGCTCTTTACTCCAGGCCGGCAGAGCTAAGGAGATCAGAAGGCCAGCCAGCCAGATCATTATCTTTGGTTTTATCGACAGGGTCATAAGGGGCAACTGCGTAATATGTGAAGGAAACGTTATATTATAACCATCCTGACAGCGAATGCCTTTGTTTTTGCAACAAAGAAATAAACTGATTCAGTTTCAGGACTCGGCGGGCGGATTGATTGTCCGAAGAGAAAAGGTTGCTAAATAAGCATTCCTAAGATGAAACAATAAGTACAAATGTACTGGAAGGAATATTTCTATTGCTTCGAATCCCTATAGTTATAGGTAAGAACTGCCGCCAGATGAATGGATTATAGAGGGAAATAAGGAACATGGATGGAAAAGATAAAATAAATGGGGCTAATTCTGATTCAGGTTTTTATCAGAGCTTCTGGAAAGGCATTTCAAATTGGGTAGGTCAATACAAACAATATACGGTTACAGCAACAGACTCCGAAGATTCCGGTATTCAATTAACGGGTCTTGTAACGGGCACTTCCCCAGATAAACCGCAGAGGCAAGTGAGTCTGGCTGAACTCTCAGAAGAGACTTTCACAAGTACATACAGTGATGAATTCACGGAACTGATGACAGATGCTCTCTGGAATATCTGTGAAGATCCTGCATCGGATTTACAGCACAAACCCGAAACGGATATTTCTAATCCAGAACAGAGTCTAGGTATTCACTTACCTGATGTGCTCCAAAAGTCTGATGAGGATATGCTTGAGCAAAGTTATGAAGTGGTAGAGATGGACGCTGTGGATCAGGAGATGTCTCGAACTATGGATCACTATTACTCTATTTTAGGTGGTTTGGATTCAATTAATTGGGGGGCTCTTTCTGAGGCAGAGCAGGAATCAATTATTGCAGATGTATTGAAACTGACGACATTTTTGGATTCAGTCTCAGTCGATGTCTTGGCCAAAAGCTTATGCCGGATAATCGATTCGTCTGATTCTGGACACTATCAAAAATCCTTGAAAGAAAAAATGATGAATATGAGTTCTTTTCGTCAGCAACTTGCCAGTCTTTTTGATCGTTCTACTCCGGTATTGAGGCTATTGAGTCAGCTTCAATCTCACCTGAGAACTGAGTATCACAGAAGCCAGATGGATAGTCTGTCAGGAGAGCACCTGGCCAGTGAAGTGAACTGGGAAACAACCAATCGGATAGCTTCAATGGAGCCAGGGCCTCTAAACTCTGATGGAACCGCACAACAATTTGATACGGATATTTTAAGAAAATCTAACTTTGCCCTGTTTGATAAAAGTGGCTTAAGTTTTCACTCCGCAGTCTGTCAATTCGAATGCAGGCAGGACTCATCAAAAACAGTGGATGAAAATGATGAACGCTTTAAAGAAGAATGCAGAAAGCAGCTGTTGTCATTATGCGAGGGCAAGCCTGATGCTCTGAAAGGAGTATTAACCGACCTGGTGAGCCAGAGTCCTTACAACCCTTTGGGTAATACCTTGAGAGTTATGGCTCAGGAACAACTGGGTGAGTTTCATGTTTTCGCTCCTCAGGAAAGAAAGTTTGAAACTCAGATACACAAGGGTGAAGATGGCTCTTTGAATCTAAGGTTTGTCCTGGCATTTCCTTCTTACAAGCTGACGACAGAGGAAGGCCATTGTTTTCACATTAAGCAGCCTGTCACTATTACCAGTTCAATGAACATGAGCCCACCAGAATTTGTCAAAGATAGAAAGTTGGGGGAAATAAAGGTTGTTCTGGGAAAAGTAGTGGAAAGTAGTTTGTATGATGGCTAGGAAAATATCAGCCCCTGGATAAGGGGCTGAAAAAGGATTGTCAGACATCACCCCAGTAACTGTCACCGAAGAAAGAGCTGAGTTTTTTCGTTTCTTCTCTGTCTTCCAGGGCTCTTCGAATCTTTAGAGCTCGCTTTGAACCTCTGTTAGGTAAATCATCGCGACTAATTTCTTCTTCCTGAAGATAATCTTTCTTGAGTTGTGTGTCTTTGTTAGACATGCCAGCACCTCTTTGTTTTTTTATTGTTTTTTATGATGCTTCCTGACAATTACGAAGTTATGAAAAATGCTGGAGTGGAGCAAGGGATAAAAACGGCAAAGCCTGTGAGATATATCCTACAAACAGCTATTTAGAGACGTTTTTGTTTCAAGTTGGTGCATAACTGTACGACTTGGTATTTGTTTTTCCATATTTCAAACTTATTAAGAATCTGAAAAGTACTTTAAATAAAGTCGATTCTTGTTAACCAGTGCCGTTTTCTTATCAGTGTTAAAAACGTCACTGGTTTCTTTATGAGGTATTCAGTTATTCACCCTGCTATTGTTAAGCCCGTGTTTGATTTTCTTTAACTGGCGACTCAGGTCGGGTTCTTTCAGCATGGCAACACCCGTTGCCAGCACATCAATAACAACCAGATGAGCAATCCTGGAGGTGAGAGGTGTAAAGAGTTCTGTGTTTTCTTCAGCGGCAACGGCCATGGGCAGACTGCAAATTTTGGACAATGGGGTATTTTCAGGACAGATACCAATAACCGTAGCGCCATGTTTTTTAGCTAATTTAACGCTTTGTAGAAGCTCCTTTGAACGCCCTGACTGAGATATGGCTACCACAACGTCTTTGTCTGTCATGGTGGATGCCGAAATGAGTTGGATATGAGGATCCGCGCAAGCGGTTGTCGAAGGCTGAATACGAATGAACTTGTGTCTGGCATCTTCCGCCACAGCGCCGGAGGCTCCAAAACCGTAAAACTCTATCCTGCGGGCTCTGGCCAGAATCTCGATCGCTTGCTGAAGCTGCTCGGTATTCAAAAGGTCTCTGACGTTCAGTAACTCTCGCACCGTTCCATTGAATACTTTCTGAGCAATATCTCCAGGGGAGTCTTTGCGATCGAGCTTAAGCTCGGCAAAACGCGATCCGCTACCAAGACTCTGGGCCAGTTTCAGTTTGAACTCCTGATAGCCATTACAGCCAATGGCACGACAAAACCTGACAACAGTCGGCTCACTCACTGAAGCCTGACGGGCCAGTTCGGCAATGCTGCAGTTTACACAGCGGGAAGGGTCAGCTAGTACCAGATCAGCTACTTTTTTCTCTGAGCGACGTAAAGCACCATACCCCTGCTTCACAGCTGTAATAGGGTCATTGGAAAGCATCTTTTGAATATCTTGTTTTCTTCTTATCGTAGAAAGGGCAAGTCACGGAGACTTGCTTTCAGGCTCAAGGCTGTTTGTAGTTTTACTACATGAAGCAGCTGACTGTACAGGTTAAATTGAGATACCTTCGATAAGTCTGGGTGTCAGCTCTCTACTGGGGAGGGGTGGACAAACGTAGTTGCCCTGCACTTCGTCACAGTGAATAGTGCCTAAAAGATCCAGTGAGTTACGGTCCTCGACACCTTCTGCAACAAAGCTCAGGCCGAGCTTGTGAGCCATGGATATGGATGACTCGGTGATGACCTGACACTTTTTATCGTTTGCCAGATTCTGAATCAGACTTCGATCTATTTTCAGAATGTCCAAGGGTAAATCACTCAGGTAGGAGTGCGTTGCATAGCCAGATCCAAAGTCATCCAGACTGATGCTGATACCCAGCTTTCTCAGAGCATTCAGCTTTTCCACTGCCAGGGCGACTGAGTTCACGGGTTGTGACTCGGTGAGTTCAAATTCAAGGTTTGTAGCTTTAATACCGGATTCTTTCAGAATCTCAGTAACAGAGTCGTACAGTTCATCACTCATCAGTTGAGAGACAGAGAGGTTGACTGATACGTGCAGATCGAGGCCCTGTTTTTGCCACTGTTGCAGCTGCTGGCAGGCCGTTGTCAGAACCTGTCTACCCAGCTCGTGTATAAGCCCCAGTTCTTCTGCCAGAGTAATGATTTTTTCTGGTTCAATGTATCCCTGTTTGGGGTGCTGCCAGCGAACCAGAGCTTCTACCTTGCTAACTTTTTGCTGCTTTAACTGGTATCTGGGTTGGAAGTGCACTTCCAGGTTACGGTTTTTCAGAGCTTCTACCAGATCAGCTTTGAGTGGGTCAGAAGTCTCTGAGCTGTTTTCTTCTTTATGGCTGGAGCGGTAAAGGGCTGTGACCATAATCAAGCCCCAGGCCAGAACCCATCCAATAAACCAGATGGGGTCCAGATCTTTCTGATTAGTCAGGAAAAAACCGGCAAAAGGCAACGATACACCCACACTGTAGACCACTGCATTCAACGCTTCTCTGATAAACAGCAAGCTGGCAACAGCAGAGAGAGAAATCAGCATCAGAGGAATGATAAAAAGTTGTTGAGTGGTTAGCAGTGAGAGCGTCCAGACTGGAGCCATTCCGGTAAAAAGCCCAAGACCGGCAGCCTTTATGGTCAAGTTGTCAGTGAGTTTTAGCCACTTCAGGTTCAGCCATGAAGGAGGAGTGGTCATCAGGCTGAACAATGCAAAGCTGGTAGCCCATTGCAATAAGCCCAGAGGTTTCAAACTGGCTGGAAAGGCATAAAACATGCCTATCAGGCATAGCAGTGATGCTGCCACTAAATGTTTGTGGTCTGTTTCTGAGCTTTTGGAGACAGAAGATTCCGGTCGTTGGGTATCAGGTGTTTTCTGGGTATAGACAGGCACTTCCCGAGCCGGGAAGCGAATATGCTTCTTCTGTTCTTGACTGTGAATACCCATTCAGCACTTCATTTTCTGGGTTCAAACGGTGCTTATTCTCGGTGTTGTTGTGAAGACTATCAAGTCACTGAGTCACAGTTTAAATACTCCTTACCAACAGGATTCGTTACACTGTCAGACAATTAAAACGGTCAGCTCCCTATTGAGCTTCCTATTGAGCTACGGGCTGCATTGTAATCATTTAGTTGGAAAGAACTCTGTCTATGGACGTAACCCCTATCATTGACTCCCTGAACGATGCCCAGCGACAGGCGGTCACAAGTCCTCCTGGTTCTCTGCTGGTTCTGGCGGGGGCTGGCAGTGGTAAAACCCGGGTACTGGTACACCGTATTGCCTGGCTGATTCAGGTCGAAGGCATGTCGCCCTACTCCATAATGGCAGTGACGTTTACCAACAAGGCGGCTGCAGAAATGCGCAGTCGTATTGAAGAACTGTTGGGTATTCCTCCCCGTGGTATGTGGGTAGGCACCTTCCATGGACTGGCTCATCGATTACTCAGGGCGCACTCTCAGGATGCAGGCTTGCCCGAAAACTTCCAGATTCTGGACAGCGATGATCAGCTCAGAGTGATCAAGCGGTTAATGCGAGCAATGAATCTGGATGAACAGAAATGGCCACCACGACAGGCTCAGTGGTATATCAATGGCAAGAAAGACGAAGGACTGAGACCAGACTACATTGATCCCGGTTACGACCCTTTTGAGAAGACCATGCTGGATGTTTATCGGGCATACCATGAGTATTGCAATCAGGTGGGCGTTGTCGATTTTGGTGAGTTGTTGCTTCGCTCTCACGAACTCTGGCTGAAAAGACCGGATATTCTTCAGCACTATCAGGAACGTTTTCGTTATGTGCTGGTGGATGAGTTTCAGGACACTAACGCCATCCAGTATGCCTGGCTGAGAATATTGACCGGTGATCAGGACAAAATGATGATTGTCGGCGATGATGACCAGTCTATCTATGGCTGGCGTGGAGCCCGTATTGAGAACATACGTCAGTTCTCTAAAGATTTCCCGAAAGCTGAAACCATCCGGCTGGAGCAAAACTACCGCTCAACCAGCAATATTTTGCGGGCTGCCAATGCCGTGATTGCCAACAACCCTGACAGGTTGGGTAAAGAGCTGTGGACCGATGGCAATGAAGGTGAGGCCATTCAGCTATACGCGGGCTTCAATGAAATGGATGAGGCTCGCTTTATAACCGATCGCATCCGAGAAGCTTCGGAGCAGGGAATGGCTCGCAGTGATATGGCCATACTTTATCGCTCCAACGCTCAGTCCCGTATTCTTGAAGAAGCGATGCTCAGGGCTTCTATCCCCTACCGGATTTATGGTGGACAGCGTTTCTTCGAACGTGCCGAAATCAAGAATGCCCTGGCCTATCTGAGATTGGTCAGCTCACCCAATGATGACACCTCATTGGAACGAGTCATTAATATCCCAACCCGGGGCATTGGCGAAAAAACAGTAGAAAAGCTTCGTGAAACCGCCAGAACTCAAGGTACCAGTCTTTGGGGTGCTATCAAGAATGTCGTTGCAGCCAGTGCTATTGGTGGTAAAGCAGGTCGTTCTCTTGGCGAATTTATTGAACTGATAGAAAGTCTCAGTGCTTCCGGCGATGAGCTGAATCTGGGTGAACTGGCTGATCATGTGATATCCGTCTCTGGTCTTGTAGAGCATCATCAGAAAGAGAAAGGTGAAAAAGGCCGGGCCAGGGTAGAAAACCTGGAAGAACTGGTGACCGCCTGCAGTGAGTTTGATATTGAAGACATGGATCTGGACGAAGAAACAGAGCCTATGTCACCACTGGATGCATTTCTTGCTCATGCAGCTCTGGAAGCCGGAGAGAATCAGGCGGATCAGTTTACCGACAGTGTTCAGATGATGACTTTGCACTCTGCCAAGGGTCTGGAGTTTCCCCTGGTGTTTCTGGCTGGGCTGGAAGAAGGTTTATTCCCCCACAAGATGTCCCTGGAAGAAGGGAATCTGGAGGAAGAGAGGCGCCTCTGTTATGTCGGAATTACTCGAGCCATGGAGAAGCTTTATCTCACATACGCTGAGAATCGAAGACTCTATGGCAATGACACCATGAACCGTCCTTCCCGCTTTATTCGGGAAATTCCCGGAGAGTTACTTCAGGAAGTTCGCCTGGGAGGCACAATTAGCCGTCCAGTCTCTGTTCGTCAGGCTCCTGCCTCCCCTGATCATGGTCTGAGTTTGGGCCAGCGTGTTCATCACGATGTGTTTGGTGAAGGTGTCGTACTGAACTACGAAGGTGAAGGCAGTCAGGCCAGAGTTCAGGTGAATTTTGATTCAGAAGGAGCCAAATGGCTGATGATGGCTTACGCCAATCTGAGTCCGTTATAAAATTTCCGTGGATGGGTGGAGTCTGCTGTGCTGGAAAAGGAGATCAAAAGCGCAGCAGAGACATAGCATAGGATTTGTCGCCGAATAACTTACCGATTGACATACGGACTCCGTTCACCCTGAGCTTGTCGAAGGGGGTTTGGGCTTTGACAGGCTCAGCCCGAACGGGTTTTGATAGGATTTCAGGTAACACCCTAGGAGCCTGTCGGACTTAACCAGCAAAACAGGTAAAATCCTGATTCCAGTACCAGTAACACTCAAAGCACTATGAATAAGTGGAAGTTCAAACCGGTCGACCGAAACACTCCCGACCTTTTCCCTGCCAGCATCCAGGATTATCTTCCAGAAGGTCATATGGCTCGCTTTGTGGTGGATGTTGTTGACCAGCTCGACCTGTCTCCACTGATCAATTCTTATCGAGGCACAGGATCAAAAGGCTGG
>NZ_LASA01000040.1 GCF_001562015.1 Endozoicomonas arenosclerae
GTTTTATGGCTATGCAACCGGTGTCTTTTCCAGCCGCAAGTTGGAGATGGCGACTCATGACTCCATTGCTTTCCGTTATATCTGTGCCAACCAGCATCCGGATCACGACAGTATCAACGCGTTTCGCCAGCGCTTCCGTCAGCACATTGAGGCGTTGTTTGTCCAGATCTTAATGATTGCTCAAGAGGCGGGTTGGTTGAAGCTGGGCAATGTGAGCCTGGACGGTACCAAAATCAAGGCTAATGCCAACAAGAGTAAGGCTTTGAGTTATAAACACGCTTGCAAGCTGGAGAAACAGTTGAAACAGGAAGTTGCAGAACTTCTGGTCATGTCAGAGCAAGCGGATAAAAATGAGCTGCCCGAAGGGCTGTCGATACCTGATGAACTCAAGCGGAGAGAAGACCGACTGGCCGTTATCAGTAAAGCAAAAGAAGAAATAGAACGTCGGGCTGAAGAGCGATACCAGCAGGAAAAGGCCGAGTACGAAGAAAAGGTTGAGCGCCGTAAAGCCCGTAACAATGCAGGCAAGGCACCACGCCCGCGAGAACCGGGAGCACGAGATAAAGATCAGGTGAGTTTGACTGATCCGGATTCCCGAATCATGCCAGCACCGGGCGGAGCCTTCGAACAAGCTTACAATGCTCAGGGCACTGTCGATAACGAAAGCGGCTTGATCATCACCCGCCATGTCACTCAGTCAGCTAACGACAAAAAAGAAGTGGTTCCTACACTGGCTCAGCTGAAAATATTGGAGCCGGTACTGGGTAAGGCGGCGGGTCTTCTGGGAGATTCAGGCTATTTCAGCAAAGCCAATGTTCATGCTGTGGATAAAGCAGGACTGACGCCTTACATTGCGATTAGCAGAGAAGCTCATAACTTGCCATTGCTGAAGCGTTTTCAACCGGATGATCCAGAACCAGATGGTAGTGCCAGTACGGTGGAGTGGATGCAGTGGCGT
>NZ_LASA01000041.1 GCF_001562015.1 Endozoicomonas arenosclerae
CTTGTAGCAGGCTCCCAGGGTCTGAGGTGCTCATATTCATTGCACAAATAGCGCCGTATGATTTCAGCATCTGTTTTATCATTTTTTTGACGGCGCCCAATACCTTTGGCGTAGTAATGTACATCTCTGGGGTTGAGCACATAGACTTCGTGGACTCTTTCGAACGCAATAGAGGCCAGTAGCTGGTGGTAACAGCCCGTTGCTTCCATAGCCAGGGCTGTTGACTGGGGCAGAGAGAGAACCCACTCCGTGATCTCTGTGGGTGAATTAGCAATACGTTTGAAAGAACCATCCTGACTACAAATGTCTAACCATTGCGAAGACACATCAATACCAATGAAGTTAAGTATTGTTTCCATAACGGTCACCTAGATCTAATCTTCATACGGGGGGGGGGTGACCACAAGCTGGCGTTAGCTTGCAAAAATTGTCTACCGTAAGGTAGGAGTGCTCCTAATCGTCGCTCATGCTTGTGGGTGGGGATTTCTCAGTCAGTCTGTCCGAAAGGCAGTAAGCAGTCGATGCCCCTCACCCCCGCCTCTAACTTTATACAAATAATTAGAGACAGGTTAAACATACAAGCGTGTCGAAGGGAATCATGTTGACGATAGCTCTGGCCGGCCCACTCTGTTCCAGGGCGTAACCCAGCGCTATACCACCGGCAATGAGCCATAGAACATCCCAGTTAATTTGCTTGATATCCTTTGTATCAATAATCCCTGTCAGTGAGAAAACAATGACAGGCAATAAGGCGACAGTGTATGAGTTTATGCCGTGCAGGCTTGAAGTAATCCAGAGCAGTATGGTCAAGGCTGTAGTGATATAAACGACTTTGGCTTTTGCGGACTGCTCAAAAGCTGAGTGTATCTCCAAGTTTATAGCTTCGATGCTCGTAGGGTAGATCTTCCTCAATAAATACCAGCTGATCAGGATCAGTACACAGGCGACAGGGACGGCAAACATCATCCAGTCACCAAAACTCATGCTGTATTCACCCGTAAGGTATCTGAAAGCAATCGCATTGGGTGGTGTTCCAATGGGAGTACCTATACCGCCCAGATTGGCTGCGATAGGAATAGCCATCACCATGGCTTTGATTCCAGGGTCCTGTTTATTAACGTTCTGCAGCAGGGGGGCCAGTAATGCCAGCATCATGGCTGTAGTAGCCGTGTTACTCATAAACATTGAGAAAGTGGCTGTGATGGCCATCAAGCCCAGCATAACATTGGCATAATTGCTGCCAATGGGCTTTAGCAGCACTCGGGCCATGTTGATATCAAGCTTATACTTGGTGGCTGCAATAGCGATAAAGAATCCGCCCATAAAAAGCACGATCACAGGAGCAGCAAGGCTGGCCATGATCTCTTTGTAACTGAGCAGGGTTTCTGGAGGCAGTGAGTCTCTCAATATGAATGGGGTGCTGTCTGATACAGTGACGGCAAGAAGACCCAGAATCATAAGAGACGTGGAGAAGGCTGGCACCAGTTCAGTAACCCAAAGCAATGTCGCAAGAATAAAGAGAGCCAGAACTCGCTGTCCTGCGACAGTGATGCCTTCAATAGGTATAGCGGAAACAGGAAGTACGAGAAGGATAATGTAGATGCTGGCTATGATGGCCAGCTTGTTATATCGAGACATGATGTTTTTCTATTGCTGTGGGGATTGAGCAAACTAATACTCGGATTAATATGTTAATCATGTGGGCGGTAGTTGCATTGCAATAGATCAATAATCTTGTGCGGAAAGATTGGGGGGGCTCTGAATTCAGCCGAGAGATTTAAAGCTGTTGGAGGTGTGAAACCGTTTTTAAACCGGAGGATAGTAGCTTCAGGCAGATAACCTGAAGCTACATGAGTGACTATCCCAAAAACGCCTGGTAAGCCTTGTTATCGGTTTCTTCACAGTAGTGATAGCCCAGTTCATCCAGGAATCCGGCAATGTGCTCTCTTTCCTGTTCTGGTACTTCCAGGCCGACTGCAACGCGGCCGTATGCTGCTCCGTGATTCCGGTAGTGGAACATGCTGATGTTCCAGCGTGCACCCAGTTTATTCAGAAAGTTCAGCAGTGCACCCGGGCGTTCCGGGAATTCAAAACGGTAAACCACTTCATCCTGAACGGCTTTACTGTGTCCACCTACCATGTGGCGAACATGTAGCTTGGCCATTTCATTTTCAGTGAGGTTCTCTACCGGATAACCTTTGTCTTTCAATTCGTTAATCAGGTTATCGATGGGCATCTGATCCGGATGCACCTGAACACCCACAAAGATTCGAGCGTTTTTTGGATCGTGGAAGCGGTAGTTGAATTCAGTGATGTTCCGCTTGCCTAGCGTTTCACAGAACCGTTTGAAGCTGCCGGGCTGCTCGGGGATGGTGACCGCGATGATGGCTTCGCGCTTTTCACCCAACTCAGCACGCTCAGAAACATAACGGAGCCGGTCAAAGTTGATGTTAGCTCCACTGGCTATGGCCATCAGTTTCTGATTACTGGCACCCGTTTCATTGACGTATTTTTTCAAGCCAGCCAGTCCTACTGCACCGGCTGGTTCACAGACCGAACGGGTGTCATCAAAGATATCCTTGATGGAAGCGCAAATTTCGTCGGAACTTACAGTAATCACTTCATCAATGTATTCCCGGCAAAGCTTGAAAGTTTCTTCACCAATCTGCGCTACGGCTATGCCGTCGGCAAAAATACCCACATGGGGAAGAGTGACTCGCTCATCGGCTTCCAGTGCGGCTTTCAGGCAGGCGGACTCTTCATACTCAACACCGATGACTTTAATGTCAGGACGCAGGTATTTGATATAGGTGGCAATGCCCGCTGCCAGGCCGCCTCCACCCACAGGAACAAAGATTGCATCAAGCTGGCCGGAATGCTGACGCAGGATTTCCATTCCAATGGTGCCCTGACCGGCAATGGTATATGGATCATCGTAAGGGTGGAGGAAGGTATAACCTTTCTCTTCAACCAGTTTCAGGGAGAAGGCCAGGGCCTGATCGAAGGTGTCACCGTGCAGGATGACTTTAGCCCCTCTGGCTTCACAGGCTTTGTATTTGATCTCCGGGGTGGTGCTGGGCATCACGATAACCGCTTCAATCCCCATGGTTTTAGCTGCCAATGCGACGCCCTGAGCATGGTTACCGGCTGAAGCACAGGTTACTCCTCGTGCTTTTTCCTCTGCGGTCAGCTGAGCCATCTTGTTGTAGGCGCCCCGGATCTTAAAGGAGAACACTGGCTGCAGGTCTTCACGTTTGAGAAAAACCTGATTATTCAGACGCTTGCTGAGAAAGGGAGCCTCATGAATTGGAGTCTCAATTGCCACATCGTAGACTTTGGCTTCGAGTATCTTTCTTATGTACTGATGAGGCATGGGACTTCACTTTCTTTGATAGCGGTTCTTGGTTTGACCGATTCTAAACAGCCATGAGAGCAAGAAACAATCTTTTATCGCGCTTGAGTGATAAAAGGCGGAATAAAACCGCCCTGAACCGAAAATTAGTTCAGCGATCCTCAGGCTGAGGGAGTATAATCCCCGGCTTCATTGTATATGACCGCAAGGTAGAGACATGACCCAGGACGAGCTGAAGAAGGCGACTGCCGAGGCTGCATTGCAGCGAATTCTCCCTCATCTGGAAGATGACATGATCATCGGTATTGGCACCGGATCCACAGCCAATTTCTTTATTGATGCTCTGGCAGAGCATAGAAACAGCTTTGACGGTTGCGTGGCCAGCTCAGAAGCTTCAGCTGACCGTCTGAAACAGCATGGTATTCCTGTCTATGACCTGAACAGTGTCAGCGAGCTGCGCTTTTACATCGATGGTGCTGATGAAACCAACGAACACCTGCATCTGATCAAGGGCGGTGGCGCAGCCCTGACCCGTGAAAAGATTGTGGCTGCAGTGGCTAAAGAGTTCATTTGCATTGCGGATGGCAGCAAGAAGGTAGACGTACTGGGTGAATTCCCTCTGCCTGTCGAAGTCATTCCAATGGCTCGCAGTCATGTAGCCCGTGAACTGGTTAAACTCGGCGGAGACCCTGCGTACCGTGAAGGCGTTATGACGGATAACGGCAACATCATTCTGGATGTCTGGAATCTGAAAATTACTGACGCCATTGGTCTGGAAGAAAAAATTAATCAGATCGTGGGTGTGGTCACCAATGGTTTATTTGCTGCGAGACCGGCGGATGTATTGCTTTTGGGTACTTCTGAAGGGGTGGAGACAATCAAGCCCTGAATGATGTGAGCCGGGTATAAGCCCGGCCATTTCCCTGTCTGTTAGAAAATGCTGCTTAAAAAGAAGTGAAGAGCGGCCAGAATACTGCCTAAAGAAAGCGATAATAAAATCAGCTCACCTGTTTCAAGTTCATGATCCTTCGTATTGTGCTGCTTCATATCCATACTGCTTCTCCCTACATCTTACTTATTTTTTGACTCTTCCCTTGCTGGATGTTTTCACTTTAGGTTTGGATCGGCTCTGTAGCCTTACTACGTTGGTCGGTGTTTAGACTGAAGTCGAAGAAAAAAGTGCGGAAAAAGGGCTGTTATGACTGAAAAAAATCCTTAATATAGCTTTTCGAGAGCAAGAAGGATTTAAATAATAATTAAATGGAATTAGGTCCTTTTCGAGAGAACAGCAGCATGATAAGAAAAATGAATAAAACACTGGCCGCTCTGGCCGCTCTGGCCGCTCTGGCCGTATCCGCAGCCGTTGCAGGGGCTTCCGGCCTGGCACAGGCAGCCGACACGATTAAAATTGCCCTGGCAGGCCCGGTTACGGGTCCTGTAGCCCAGTATGGTGATATGCAGTTCACTGGTGCCAAGATGGCTGTTGAGCAGATCAACAAGCAAGGTGGCGTGAATGGCAAGCAGCTGGAAGCTGTGGTCTATGACGATGCTTGTGATCCCAAGCAGGCGGTGGCGGTGGCCAACAAAATCGTCAATGATGACATCCGTTTTGTAGTGGGACACCTGTGTTCCTCTTCCACTCAGCCAGCCTCCGATATCTATGAAGATGAAGGTGTGCTGATGATCACTGCCGCATCCACCAACCCCGACATTACCAGTCGTGGCTATGAGCTGATATTTCGTACTATCGGTCTGGACAGTCTTCAGGGACCAACAGCGGGTAACTACATCGTAGAAAGTGTTAAGCCAAAGCGCATGGCTGTCATTCATGACAAGCAGCAGTACGGTGAAGGTATTGCTACTGCCGTTAAGAATACCGTTGAGAAAGCCGGAGTCGATGTGGCTGTCTTTGAAGGCGTGACACCAGGCGATAAAGATTTCTCTGCTCTGATTGCCAAGCTGAAAAAAGAAAACGTGGACTTTGTCTACTACGGGGGTTACCATCCGGAGCTGGGCCTGATCCTGCGTCAGGGTGCTGAAAAAGGTCTGAAAGCCAAGTTCATGGGGCCAGAAGGTGTTGGTAACAAAGACATCTCAGCCATTGCCGGTCCTGCTTCTGAAGGTCTTCTGGTGACTCTGCCCAAGA
This sequence comes from Endozoicomonas arenosclerae, assembly GCF_001562015.1. Lineage (GTDB taxonomy): Bacteria > Pseudomonadota > Gammaproteobacteria > Pseudomonadales > Endozoicomonadaceae > Endozoicomonas_A > Endozoicomonas_A arenosclerae. The sequence continues at coordinate 5,499 of NZ_LASA01000041.1, forward strand.
GCTTTGATCAGGATCCTGCCAACGCCAAGCTGGTAGCAGCTTTCAAAGCTAAAGGCGAAGACTCCACCGGTCCTTTTGTATTCCCTTCCTACTCCGCTGTTCAGGTTATGGCTGAAGGTATGACCCTGACCAAGAGTGAAAGCCCTGAGAAGGTAGCGGGTGCTTTGCGCTCTAACAACTTCAAGACGCCTACTGGCAATCTGGCCTTTGACGGTAAAGGTGACCTGAAAGACTTCAGCTTTGTAGTTTACGAGTGGCATGCTGATGGCACCAAATCTGTAGCTTCAAAGTAGTTATCTGAATGATAAATACCATCGGGCCCTGTCTGATGGTATTTCCATTCGAAAGGGAATGACTTGCTCTCAAGGAGCCTGACCGAGAATAGATTGCTTGGCCAGGTTCCAGGCCGGTTCTGAGCATTCAGTCAACCGGTCTTAATACTTCTGCCTGACAATACATTTGAAGTAAGCCGAGTAGATGATTTCTTTTTGTGACTCTCAGCGTTTGGAAAAACGCGGTAAGAATAACAAAGTGCTGTACCTTGCCTGATACGGAATACTGACAGGCGACGGAGAATAATAAATATGCCTGAGTCTTTTTTTTACTTCATTCAACAGCTGTTGAATGGCCTGACCGTGGGCAGTACCTATGCCCTGATAGCCATTGGCTACACCATGGTGTATGGCATTATTGGCATGATCAATTTTGCTCATGGTGAAATCTACATGATCGGCAGTTATATCGCTTTTGCGGTGCTGGCTGCGCTCGCCATGATGGGCATAGACAGTGTTTCACTGATGCTCATTTCCGCTTTTGTCATCAGTATCATCATCACCAGTACCTATGGCTTTGCTGTGGAGAGGGTGGCCTACCGGCCCTTGAGAAACAGTAATCGACTGATTGCTCTTATCTCTGCCATTGGTATGTCCATTTTTCTGCAGAACTATGTCCGGCTGGCCCAGGGATCAAGAGATATAGCCATGCCCAGTATGATCAGTGGTGGCTGGACCTTTGGCCCTGAAGACGGCTTTCATGCAACTGTGTCGTATATGCAGTTGATCATTTTTGTGGTGACGTTCATTTCCATGACGGCCCTGACCCTGTTTATTTCCCGTTCCAAAATGGGCAGAGCCTGCAGGGCCTGCGCTGAAGATCTGGGTATGACCGGGCTGCTGGGTATCAATACTAACCAGATTATTTCCATCACGTTTGTCATTGGTGCTGCTCTGGCTGCTGTAGCAGGTGTATTACTTGGCATGTATTACGGAGTTATCAATCCCTACATCGGCTTTATGGCTGGCCTTAAGGCCTTCACTGCTGCTGTACTCGGTGGAATCGGAAGTATTCCAGGTGCTGTATTAGGTGGTTTGATCCTCGGGGTTACAGAAGCGTTTACGGCTGGGTACTTCAGCTCGGAATATAAAGATGTTGTCGCTTTTAGTCTTCTGGTTCTGATTCTTCTGTTCAGACCCACCGGTATCCTGGGCAAGCCGGAGGTTGAGAAAGTATGAAGTCTTTACGTTTTACCCCGGCCATACTGTCTACCGTTGTATTACTGGTGTTAACCAGTCTGATGCTCGGTATCCGCCTTGAACCTTCAGGTGTTGGTCTGAAAGTAACGATGGCTGAAACCTCTTCTCTGTATTGGATTGCAGCAGGTGCGGTTGTTGTTTTCTTCTTCCAGTTGTTTCGCGCGCCCATTGATCGCGGGATGTCAGGCATCAAGCAACAGTTGCCTTCTGTCCCTAAAGAGCCTTTGAGACAGATTGCCGATAAAAAGGGATTTAAAACAACGCTGATCTGTTTTGCTGTGGCGGGTCTGATGATCTGGCCATTCTTTGTTTCCAGGGGGGCTGTTGACCTGGCTACTCTGGCTCTTATTTACGTGATGTTGGGGCTTGGCCTGAACATTGTGGTAGGTCTGGCGGGTCTGCTGGATCTGGGATACGTTGGTTTTTACGCTGTGGGTGCTTACAGCTATGCATTATTGAATCAGTATCTGGGGCTCGACTTCTGGAGTAGTCTGGTACTGGGTGGTGTTCTGGCCGCCTTCTTTGGGTTTGTTCTTGGTTTTCCTGTGCTCAGGCTTCGAGGCGACTATCTGGCCATTGTGACCCTGGGTTTTGGTGAGATTATTCGAATCCTGCTCAACAATTGGACTTCAATAACAGGCGGTCCAAACGGCATCAGTCAGATTCCCAAACCCAGTCTTTTTGGTCTTGAGTTTGGTCGTAGAGCTAAAGAAGAGGGGAATGTCCCTTTTCACGAATTCTTTGGTATTGATTACAGCAGCACCTATAAGGTTATTTTCCTGTACATACTCGCGGTGCTTTTGGTGATAGCCACCTTGTTTGTGATCAATCGCCTACTGCGTATGCCCATAGGAAGAGCATGGGAAGCATTGCGTGAAGACGATATTGCCTGTCGCTCATTAGGATTGAACCCTACGGCCATCAAACTTTCTGCATTTACCATTGGTGCCGCTTTTGCGGGGTTTGCCGGTACTTTCTTTGCTGCCCGTCAGGGGTTTATCAGCCCAGAGTCGTTCACTTTTATTGAATCAGCCATCATTCTGGCCATTGTGGTTCTGGGTGGCATGGGTTCTCAGGTAGGTGTCATTCTGGCTGCTGTGATCATGACCGTACTGCCGGAGTTTGCCCGTGAGTTTCAGGAATACCGGATGCTGATGTTTGGCCTGATGATGGTGTGCATGATGGTATGGCGACCTGAAGGTCTGATGCCTATGAAACGGCCTCATATCAAGATCAAGTCGAAAAAGTCCGAGACGGAGAGTTCCGTCAAGATCCCATCAGTTGCTGAAAGCGTATAGAGGGAGGCATCAGAATGAGTGAATGTTTACTGGAAGTTTCTGATCTGAGTATGCGCTTTGGCGGCCTTCTGGCAGTGGATCAGATGGCATTAAAAATTCGTCCGGGCGAAATTGTTTCGATGATTGGTCCCAACGGTGCTGGAAAAACGACAGTATTTAACTGTCTGACTGGCTTCTACCGTGCCTCGGGTGGATCAATACAATACAAAAATCAGGCTATTGAGAAAATGCCCGGCTATAAGATAGCCAGGCTCGGTGTCGTTCGTACTTTCCAAAACGTACGTCTGTTTAAAGGTATGACGGTGCTGGAAAATCTGCTGGTTGCCCAGCATCGTCATTTGAAAACAGGGCTGTTAGCCGGTCTCTTCAAAACTCCGGGGTATCGGAAAAGTGAAGAGAAAGCGATGGAGCGAGCGGAGTTCTGGCTGGAAAAGGTAGGGCTGACCGAGTTTGCTAATCGTGAAGCTGGTAATCTTGCCTATGGTCAGCAACGCAGGTTGGGAATTGCTCGCTGTATGGTGACTCAACCAGAACTGTTGATGTTGGATGAACCTGCAGCCGGTTTGAATCCAAATGAAACCGCTGAACTGGATAAACTCATTTCAGATTTGCGACGGGATCACGGTGTTACGGTTTTGCTGATTGAACATGATATGAAACTGGTCATGGATATCTCTGATCGGATTTATGTCATCAATCAGGGGCGTCCTCTGGCCTCGGGTGTGCCAGAGGATATTCGCAATAACCCTGAGGTGATCAAGGCTTATTTGGGAGAAGGGTGATATCGAGTTTCGGGATTCTTCCAGCAGTTGTAGTAGTCCCAGTTGCTGAATGAGTCTTCAGGCTCGTACATATCGATCTTGACGCTATCCGGGTGTTTGATGTGCAGAGGGTTGGAGAGCCAGAGATAGCTGAAAGCATCTCTGCCTCTGGCACTTAACCCTCTGTATAGCCTGAAGCAATACAAGGCATAATTATTGTTTCGAAAGGCGAGATGGACTTCTTCACCGGTAAGTTCGTCCAGGCCCAGCTCTCGCAGGGTCTGGTTGACTTGCTCCATGGCCCAAAAAGGGTAGGGAGTATAGTGACAGTCGCTGGTCAGATTACTTTCAGGGGTACAGTTCTGGCTGTTGTTTGATTCATTATTGAAAGAAGCTCGCAAACTGGTTGAGGAAGAGCTTTCGTTGCTGGCAATCAGCCTCTCATTAATGCTTTCATAGCCCCATAACATTTCCATCAGAAACTTTCTGGGATCGTTTAATTTTTGGAACTGCTTCTGAAGCTCTGCCTGGGTATCACGTGTAAAGGGCTGCATTATGGAAGAGGCCTGATCATAAAAGTCATAAGCCTGGGTTCCGTTAACGAGATAGACGGGTTGTGCTAAGTCGTTAAAACGAAGGGTGTATTCGCCATTCTCAGTAAAGTGAAGCTCCCAGTTATTCAAGACAACATCAAGGCCTACTTTATCCTTCTCATGTTTCTGGTTGTACTTGATTATTGTTCTGGCAATATCCAGCTGTTTTTCAAAAAAGGTCATCACTTCTTCTTCATTGGCAGCATCAAGGTAGTTTTTCGCTAGATTTTTTCCTTCCAGAAAGGGCTGGACCACATAAACTATTCCTTGTCCCCCTGAATACCATTCCCCCCAGGTGTAGCGTTTGGCTTCAAGAGCAACGAGTTGAGTATCGGTTGTCGCAATCCCAAGGGCATGAAGGCGTTGCCGGTATTCTTCAATATGCTCGATGTGTTTTTTTGCATCCTCAAAAGTGTAGAAACCCGGTAGCCTACGTACATGCTTTCCAGGTAGTGAGCTGATTTTCAAGCCCATGGTTGTCGAGCCGGCACCAATAATTTTGGCGGACACTTTGCTGGACTCAAGGTCATGGATATTAATTCCTTGTTCAAACTTGATAAGCTTTTCAACCAGCTCTTGATCCATTTTTGTTTCTGCAGTTGAAGTCCGTTTAGAGGAGTCCAAATAGCATTGATGGCAGAAGAGGTGATCCTTTCCGCCAGCCTGGCAAATGTGTGCAAATATGAAAGAGCTTACGCTCAAGAAAAGCAGGTAGAAAGGTCTACGAAATAAATAGAATGAATGCACTGCCAGAACCTGTTTTGTTTTTGTTGATCGATGAAATATAGAAGGTTTTACGAAGTGTGCTTTCTTTGAAAGTGCGCTCTGCTGTTTTTTTAATGGAAGGACAGTACAAAGTACTTTGCTTATTTTGTGATCGTTTAAGCTGAAAAGCCCTGCTCAAAATTCTGGGCAGGGCAATGCTTTCCATTGTTAGCTCATGAATTAAAGAAAGTTTATGTTTAATGCAGCGGCTGCTTAATGGTCTTTTGACTGTTTAGAATGTCTTTGAAATTCCACTGCTCCTTTTTTCCTTTTCAATGGTATCGAAAAGCGAAGCCAAACTGGGGCCAGTGAAGTCTGCATTGCAGTTTGCATTGTGTGAGCAGGGGAAGCATTACTCTAAGACATTGTGAATGGAATAGAGTGGGAGATCTTATTTCATTTCTGGTATCTTCTTTGTCTCATATAACAATCAGAATAATTAAAGGGCAGTAGTTGTATGTCGGCACCGGAACCTCTTCTCAGTATTCAAAACATCTCGACCTATTACGGCAAGATTCAGGCACTGGATGCAGTCAGTGTGGACATTGCAGCCGGAGAAATCGTTACTCTTATTGGCGCCAATGGTGCTGGTAAATCCTCGTTGCTGATGACTATTTGTGGAGATCCTCAAGCTGAATCCGGTTCTATTCAATACAAGGGACAGGAATTAACCGGCAAACCTACATCAGAGATCATGCGTTCCGGGATTGCCGTTGTGCCAGAGGGCAGAAGAATTTTCTCTCGCTTAACGGTTGAAGAAAACCTGACCATGGGTGGCTTTTTTGTAGACGGGGAGCCCTTCAAGAAAAACTATGAACATGTGCTGGAGCTGTTTCCTCGCTTGAAAGAAAGGCTGAATCAGCGTGGAGGCACCATGTCCGGTGGTGAACAGCAGATGCTGGCTATTGCCAGAGCTCTGATGAGCAGTCCTGAATTGTTATTGTTGGATGAGCCCAGTCTGGGTCTTGCACCCATCGTGATTCAGCAGATTTTTGAGATTATTGAGCGTCTTCGAGAGGAAGGTGTGACCGTTTTTCTGGTGGAACAGAACGCTAATCAGGCTCTGAAGCTTGCAGACAGGGGTTATGTACTGGAAAATGGGCGCATCGTTTTGCAGGGAGGCGGTGCTGAATTGTTGGCGGACGATGCGGTTCAGAAAGCCTATCTGGGTGCCTGAACGGTTTTCTGGCGAAAGCCGGGGAATCTTCTCTCTTGAACTGTGAACAGACCGTTCATCTATTCATGCCTCTCTACTCATCGATGAAGGAATCAGGCTGGACACCTGTAAGCACCAGAGCTTCTGATGTTCAGCTGGCAAATTGGACGCAGATTCTGATCGCTACACTGGAAGAGTAATGCCTGAATAGCGATTATGAAGTACGAGGTGAGCATTATGGAAGCTTCGAATGATCGACTGTCCCGTAGGGAAGTTGCCCTTTTAACCTGTTCTTTATACAGTCTGGCTGGAACTATGGTCTGGTTACTTAAAACCATTCACTGATCGGCCAAAAAACCGGTTTTCCTGATGATGGCCTGGGCTTTGTCCATAAGACCCACCAGGTCATCCAGAGGCAAACTATCCTGTTTGAAACCTCCCAACATCGAAAGATTATCACTGGGGGGAACTCTGGGGTTAACCGGGAATTCATTATTCAGCTCAGTCATCAGCAACTGAGCTTCTTTCCCTGACAACCATTCCATAAAGGCAATAGCTTCTTTTTCAGCATGGGTGCTTTTTGCCATGGCAATGGCGGAAATACCCACGTGTACCCCTTGTCCTCGCTGGTTTGGCCAGAAAATCCCTAGTTGAAGGTCAGGCTTTGCCATCTTGGCTCTGGAAAAATAGTAGTGATTAACAATGGCAGCATCGCAAATGCCTTGCTCGATGGCTTTAATGGCTTCTGAGTCACTTTTCATGGGTGGAAGGGCAAGATTATTGACCCAGCCGCTGAGAATCTGTTCTGTATCCGCAGCACCGTATCTGAGTATCAAGCTGGCGATCAGTAGTTGGTTGTATGGGTTCATTCCGGAAATCATACAGAGCCGATCTGCCCAGTTGGGGCCTGCCAATGCCGCGTAGCTGAACAGTTCCGAATGCATTACCTGGTCAGACTTATAAACGATAGCTCTGGCCCTGAGACTGATGCCAAACCAGATATTCTCTTTAGACCTCAAGTGCTCAGGGATATTATGGTTCAACACCTCTGAACGGACCGTTTTGAGCAGCCCGCCTTTCTGGGCTTCAAATAGAGAATGGATGCTTTTGGCAAAGAACAGATCCGCTTCGCGGGACTGCTCCGGGCTTTTGAAGGACTCGATCAGCCGCTCTTCCTCGACTTCGACCAGTTTGATTTTGACGCCACGAGCTTGCTGATACTTCTCGGTGAGAGGGGTAATCAGCTCAACATTTCGAGTGCTGTATATCACCAGATCGTGGTGAGCCATACTCTGACTGGAAATCAATAATCCTGACAGAATCAAAGCTGTAAGGCCGGCGTTGAGTCGCTTCATACTGATAATGAGGTTATCTGGTGAGTATATTTTCAGAGTATCGGCGCGATGACCTGCTCTTGAAGAGATGGATCAGGAGGGTTTAGGGGGAAAGCCTTCAAGCACTCGCTCATTGCTGATGGTTAAATCGTATTTGGCATCCTGAAGACTGAAAATAATACTGCCGGGTTCATAGTTATAGCCCTGCTGAACCGTGTGTAGAGCTTCAGAGGTCTTTCCCAGAAAGGCCTGAGTTGCCACAAGGTAGTTGAACAGATCTGAAGCAACGGAGTAGCGAAGCTGAAGGGCATTACTGAGCAGGTGGTCCCTGTGTTGCAGCAAGTTCTGCTCAAGCTCAGTCATCCTGGTATGGAGCTTTTCATGATCATCAGGCTTCAACTTGTCGAGCCCTAACAGGTAATAAGCCCGAAATTGTCGTACAGGATATCGATCTTGTTGTATCCAGAAGGTTAACTGGCTGCGAGAGCGCGCCCTATAGCAGTCATATAATGCTTTGTGAATAGACTTCATAGACTTCTCAAACCGCTTTTTATCTTCCTCGTAGCTACTTTCACTGGGCTCTATTAATTTTGCTCGTACTTCTGTAAGGGCTATGTCTCGTTTATCAAGCTCCGTGTCTTCTGTTGCCGAGCTGTAGCCACTGTCTGATCTCAAGCGTGTTTCAGAGAGACTGGCTTCAGACCATTGAGAGTCAGGAGCCTTTTCTTTCTCAATCTTCTGCTGCTTTTCTCTGAGGTTTTTTAGAGCAGGGGGAGCTGATAAAGGAGGAAACCTTCCCTTTGTTGGCATTACTGTTCCTCCTTTGTGAGAGCCTGGTTCGGGCGACAAAACTCTGTCATGCCCATAGGACAGCCGGTACCTTTCCCCTGCTTATCGGCTCTAAAACTTTCTCTTAAAGAGGCGATGCAATAGAGGATAAACCGTTCGACTCTCAGAGAGCGGTGGTTACAGGGATTTTCAGTGGCAGGGACGGCCAGGTAATGCAGGAATCACAGCAATCTAAAGACAGTAAATTCAGGCACGGGCTAGCAGTTACCCTCTTTGTCTGGTTCATGGTTCTGTCTCTCGGGCCTATCACGGTCATTGGTGTTAATGAGTATCGTGAAGGCAAGGACACCATTGTGCAGAGTCGCTATGAGCAGCTCAG
>NZ_LASA01000042.1 GCF_001562015.1 Endozoicomonas arenosclerae
TGGTGCAGGTCGTCAGGATATTCTCCGTTTCCTGGAAGGTATTACGCTAGCTGATGTGGTCGTGGAGGGTGCCAGAAACGGTCTGGCGTTGACTCTGAAAAGCAGCGGTGAAGTGGTGACGGTATCCAACTATTTCCTGAGTAGCAGCTTTGAACTGAATGCTATCGAGTTTGTGGATGGTACCAGTTGGGATGTAGCCACCATCAAGGAGATGGTGCTGGTGCCAACAGAAGCCGCAGATACCATTACGGGTTATGCCACGGAGGATAGCCTGGAGGGATTAGGTGGTAACGATACCCTCAAGGGTATGGATGGCGCAGATACCCTGTCAGGTGGAATAGGTGATGACCGTTTGCACGGCGGTAATGACAACGATGTTGTCAATGGCGATGTCGGTAATGACACGCTCTATGGTGACAACGGCAATGATGTCCTTAACGGTGGTGAGGGTGCAGACCGACTGAATGGCGGCGCTGGTGATGACACACTGAGAGGGGGAGCAGGTAACGATACGCTCTCTGGGGATGCAGGRAACGATATTTATTTGTTTGCAGCGGGTGATGGCAATACCACGATTTCCAATGCAGACAGTGGTGCAGGTCGTCAGGATATTCTCCGTTTCCTGGAAGGTATTACGCCAGCAGATGTGATCGTGAAGCGTGCCAGTAACAGCTTGACGTTGACTCTGAAAAGCAGCGGTGAAGTGGTGACGGTATCCAACTATTTCCTGAGTAGCAGCTTTGAACTGAATGCTATCGAGTTTGTGGATGGTACCAGTTGGGATGTAGCCACCATCAAGGCGATGGTGCTGGTGCCAACAGAAGCCGCAGATACCATTACGGGTTATGCCACAGAGGATAGCCTGGAGGGTTTGGGCGGTAACGATACCCTCAAGGGTATGGATGGCGCAGATACCCTGTCAGGTGGAATAGGTGATGACCGTTTGTTCGGTGGTAATGACAACGATGTTGTCAATGGCGATGTCGGTAATGACACGCTCTATGGTGACAACGGCAATGATGTCCTTAACGGCGGTGAGGGTGCAGACCGACTGAATGGCGGCGCTGGTGATGACACACTGAGAGGGGGAGCAGGTAACGATACGCTCTCTGGGGATGCAGGAAACGATATTTATTTGTTTGCAGCGGGTGATGGCAATACCACGATTTCCAATGCAGACAGTGGTGCAGGTCGTCAGGATATTCTCCGTTTCCTGGAAGGTATTACGCCAGCAGATGTGATCGTGAAGCGTGCCAGTAACAGCTTGACG
>NZ_LASA01000043.1 GCF_001562015.1 Endozoicomonas arenosclerae
AAGCAGGGTTTAAGCGAAGGGCGCCGTTTGCTTTACAATGTGGCCATGGCAGCCAGTCGTGGGGCATTTAAAGCGATGTATGAGCACTATGCATCAAGAATGACTTGTACCCAGGCTTTGGTAGCCGTGATGCGCAAGCTGATACGTATAGCATTCAGCGTATGGCGTAGCCAAAAGACATTCGATATGGCTCAATATCATTCCCCCATTATGCAAAAAGCTATGCTGTCTGATTAAAGACCTAAGGCTCTTGCAGTGGAGAGTTTCTCACCGATGAGGCTCTAATTTCTTATGTAATTACTAAAAGCAGGTTGACAAGAAACATAGAGCCTCAGGGTGAACGGAATCCATGTGTAAATCGGGAAGTTATTTCGAGACGAATCCTTAGAGCTTACAAGTTGACAGTATTCAGTGACCAGCTGTAAGAAAGTAAAATATAAGCCTGTTTAGTTTTACTTTCTTACAGAGATTTTAATGAACGAGGTATAACATTATCGAGCCGAAAAGATCTTAACAGCCTTCACCCGGTTGTCCTTCACCTGCATGATCTCAAAGCGGTACTCGCCCACTTTCAGACAAACACTGGATTCCGGAATAAACTCCATCTCTTCTGTGATCAATCCATTAATAGTACGGGCTTCTTCCGTGGGCAGTTTCCAGCCCAGCGAACGGTTGATGTCTCGAATGGAAGCAGAACCATCAATGATGTAACTGCCGTCTTCCTGAGGGGTAATATCCTGACTGGAATCGGACACATCGGTGGTAAAGTCACCGACAATTTCTTCCAGAATATCTTCCAGAGTGACCAGGCCGAGGATATCGCCGTATTCATCCACAACCAACGCAACCCTTTCCTTGGTTTTCTGGAAATTGAAGAGCTGTGTGTGCAGAGGGGTGCTTTCAGGTACGTAATAAGGTTCAGTTGTTTCCTGAAGTAAAACGGCCTTGTTCACTTCTTCCTGACTCAACAGGCGGGCTACCTTTCTCATATGCAGCATGCCAACGAGATTGTTCACATCACCACGATAAACAGGCAGTCTCGTATGCTGACAGGCGCGTAACTGTTCCAGAATATCCTTGATGTCATCATCGATATCAATCCCGATCACTTCATTTCGGGGCACCATGATGTCATCCACCCGAACCTTTTCCAGATCCAGAATCCCCAGCAACATACCGCGACGTTTTTGCGGCAGCAGCATCCCCGGATCGGTCACAATAGTGCGCAGTTCTTCAGCATTCAGCTGATCATCAGAGGCCTGACCCGGCTTGATACCAAAAGGTCTTAACAAGAACCCACAGACCCAGTTCAATACCACCACCATGGGATAGAGCAATTTTAACAGCGGTGTAAGAATGAGGGACGCAGGAAAGGCAATCTTTTCCGGGTAGAGCGCCGCTACGGTTTTGGGCGTCACCTCACCAAAGATCAGAACCGCCACAGTCAAGCCCAGAGTGGCTATGGCAATTCCGCTGTCGCCCCAGAGCCTGACGGCAACGAGCGTAGCAAGAGCAGAAGCCAGGATATTCACAAAGTTGTTGCCGATCAGAATCACACCGATCAGACGGTCAGGACGTTCCAGTAACTGATGAGTACGCTTGGCAGCCTTATGGTCCTTCCGCACAAGGTGGCGCAGGCGATACCGGTTAATGGCCATCATGCCGGTTTCCGAACTGGAAAAAAACGCCGACAGCAACATTAAAAAGGCCAAAATGGCCAGTAGAAGACTGGTAGATGCTTCACTCAAGACTGGAATCGCCTGTTCAGATTCTGATTATCAAACCAGTGATTCTAACGTTTAGCTCAGCGAAGCCCAAACACTTTTATTTTTCTTCCTGACTGATAAAGATCAACATCAGCAAAAACAGGGTGGCCACCCGGAATCCTGGCTGGATACCGTTCCAGCTTTTGGACTGCCAAGCCAGAAACCACTCACCGGAAATGCCCATGAAAACCAGAAACCAAAGTACCACTCCAAGGGTCAAACCCAGAACAGCCAGCTGTTTACCGGAGTGGAAATCGCCACGCACATTCCTCAACATCTTGATGACCCCCAACCAGCAGAGTATGGCTACGGCCGCCTCAATCGCTATGATCAAACCATAAACCATTTGCCACAACCAGGGATTATGGATGGCCCGCCAGCTGGCTTGCTCACCATAACCCGTAGTATCCATGGACATAACGTGCATAACGTAGAGATAGTTACTCTGGTAGTCCACAAGGTTATTGAAGACCACCAGCGAACTGAATAGAGCAGCGGCTGATACCAGCAGGATTTTACAGAGTCTGAGAGTCATTAAATTTTGCATAGCAAATAAAGTAGACGGTTGATTATCTTAAGCCAATCACCCGCCGAACATACTTTACTGGTGAAGCTCTTTCAGGGCTGCCTGGAATTGCTCTGCCGTAGGCCTTTTGGATGGATCCCAACTCAACATTTGAGCAATCAGCGGCTTGTATCGACCCAGTTTTGACGCAGTATTCTTTAGATAGCTTGTAACGTATCTTTCAAAGTAATTCTGGTCTTCACAGATTTTGGTGTTTACCTGGGCAGCATTCATCGAGGATGTTGCTGCAGGCATAAAATTGTTACCGGTCAGCAATTCACAGAGAGTCACGCCCGCTGCAAAAATATCGGACTGTTCAGAAAGTTCTTCAGGAGCATGGAAATATTCCGGAGCCTTGTAACCATCGGTACCAAATTCACCAGGCATACCCAGGTCGGCTGATGGGGAAGAGGCATGACCAAAGTCGATAATGCGAACTACGCCATCCGCATCAATAGCCAGATTATCCGGTTTCAGGTCATTGTGACACACGCCAGCATTGTGAGTATCCAAAAGCCCCTGGGCGAACTGAGTGCTGACTGCCCTGAAGATATGACCGGGCAATGGTCCTTGCAATTCCGACATTAAGTCCATCAGATCCATACCTGCATCATTCATGGTAATACTGTTTTCCGTTTCCTCAAGCAGCTGGACAACATGATCACTTTCAATTTGTGACAGACAGAGTTTCTCTCTACCGATTTCATCCCGCGCTACCTCACTTCGGGCACTTTTGCGGACAGTAATGGGTTTGGAAGCCTCACGGGCCTGACTGAAATCCAGTGCACAATTTTCATTCTGAAAGCTGCCTCTTTTGCTCATATAGGGCGTTACCAGTTCGGCAATACAAACAGGTTTGCTGCAAAAGTAGCCATAGAGGTTGGATACAGCAGTCATCAGCAAGGAACTGATCGCTTGGATGGTACTGGCTGGGCCTTGAGATGATATTGTTTGCATGAGACTTCCCTTTCTTCACGAATGTTCTGTCATTATTAACTCACTTTGCTGGACAGGCCATTGGACCATAGAGAGGCTTCAATCTAACCAGTTGGTTAGATTGACCAACATCATGCGTAAGAGCAGTAGAATTACTGAAAAGAGAGATTACTAGCAGCCTGTCGGACTTGAACCCATAAACGCAGTTCAAGTAATTTCAGACTCTGACTATTCCGGAGAGAACTTATAAAACCCTCTCCGGCGCATTACATTTTCAACTTGTCCTTATGATTTTTCTCACTCTTGGCCTCAGATCAGCCCAATAGTGCCACAGATAAGTCGCCAACAAGACCAGTTCCAACCACTGCTCTTCATTCACTTGTTTCAGGCTGAACATCCGCCTCAAGTTATACGCAA
>NZ_LASA01000044.1 GCF_001562015.1 Endozoicomonas arenosclerae
ACCATGTGCATTTACTGGTAAAAGTGCCTCCGAAGGTTTCGATATCGAAGCTTCTGGGAACGGTGAAGGGGCGGACAGCTTTGAGGCTGTTTACGAAATTTCCGTACCTCAAGAAGAAACCGTATTGGGGTAATCACTTTTGGTCAAAAGGCTACTGTGTCGATACTGTCGGAGTAGATGCAGAAATGATCCGTAAATATGTGAAGTACCAAGAAAAGAAAGAACGTCTCCAGCAGGAGATAGATTTCAGGAAATAATCTGCAATCTTGGGGCAACTCTCACCAGCCTTCTCTGAAGGCTGGCGGTTTCAGCCCCCTTATAGGGGGGGCATAAAGCAAAACCACGTTCTAAGAACGTGGATCATTTACTTACAGGCAAAGGTCCAGACCTTACTGAATAACTCTTCCTGCTCACGCTTGAACCACTCTTCCGAAGTGTAAGCTTCTACAGGTAATAATTGCTTCGCTTCCGTGGGCTTTAGGCCGACCTGAAAATGACTCATTGAATGCTCTCCAGAGTGACTTATTATTTTATGGAACATTTGTGTTTCATTTTTATCGGGTAGAGCCAATCCAGGTCAAGAGCGATTTAGATTTAAAGCTGGATGTTCGGGGTTTGGGACACCGTGAGCTGCCTTTTTTCTCAGAGGCCTGTGCCAGCTTTGAGAAAGGATCACGCCTGCCAGAGTCAGCCCTCCACCCACATAGTGATAGCTGTGCAGACTTTCAGACAGTAATACGACAGCGATTAATGTTGTGAATACGGGCATCAGGTTCATAAAAATTGCGGTGTTGTGTGCACTGAGTTTATTCAAGGCTATCACCCAAAGTGCAGGGGCCAGAATGGAGGCCAGTATTCCGGCATAAAGAATGAGTGGGGCACTGCGTGGAGTAATGGGATCTGTGGAGCCCAATAAAAATGTTGGCAGTAAGGTGCAGGCGGCAATAACAGCCTGAGCATAAATAAAGACCCAGGTGGGCAGTGGCACTTTCCAGTATTTGACCATGACACCGTAAAGGGCGTAGGAAAGTGTAGCGACCAGCATCAGTATGTCGCCCTGCCCAAACCCGCTTAACAGTGTTGCTGGATGCCCTCCTGACATAAAGAAAGCGACGCCATAAAAAGAGATCAATACCCCGCAAACAATGCCCCAGGTGACGGATATCCCAAAAGCGGGAACACTGATCAGAACCGTAAGCAGTGGCGTTAATGCCAGAATAACACCGATATTGGTTGCTGGTATTGAGTGTGCTGCCACATAGCTCAGTGACTGATAGATCACCATGCCGAGCAACGTCAAAATAAACAGCTTCAACTTGTGTTGTCTGATGACAGACCAGTGTCTTCTGGCTGCTTTAAAGCAGAAAGGTGTGAGCAAGAGGGCAGCCAGAGCCCATCGATAAAAACTGATGGCTTCCGGAGCTATTTCCGAAGCGGCTATTTTGCCTACTACATTATTGCCTGACCAGATAAGGACGGCCGTGAGGGGAAACAGATAATAAAACAGTCTCATAACGTCGTTTTGCTCCATACAGCAAGAGCCGGAAATCTTTGAAACCAGCTGGAGTCGGGAGCGTATTATCTGAGTCATTTTTCACTGTGATATAGTTGTTTGCAGACAAGAAGTATTGAAAACCGGACAGCAGTAAATCCTCATGCCTAACCAAGAGATCAAGCCTCTGAACCTTGAGAGGCATCCCAATCCTGTCTGTATCCGGCATGACGACTTTCCTGAACATTCATCAGTAGAGCTGCATCGCCATTGTTGTGGTCAAATGACCAGTGTTCGCACCGGGGTCATGGAGCTGGAGATTGGAGGGCGAAAGTTTATTTCTCCTCCTCATTATGCGATCTGGATTCCCCCGGAAATGGATCATTCCAGCTACCAGAGAGAAGCAGTGAAGTTTCATTCAATCTATATCGGTTTGGATTTCTGCGATGCTTTACCTGCTGTGCCTGTTGTTTATCCTACGAATGCGGTGATTGAGTCACTGATGTTGGATTTTATCCACAGGGGAATTTCTTATACAGATACTGAGGAAGATAAACGTCAGGCACTGGTTTTACTGGATCATTTTAATCGTATATCGCCGATTGAAACCTATCTGCCTATGGCAGACGATGAGAAGCTGAGACAGGTGCTCGAAGCCATTCAGCAGTGTCCCGGAAATAATGACAGCCTGCAATCCTGGGCTCAGAAAGTGTTCAGTACCGAGCGCACATTGTCGAGGCGTTGCTACAGAGAATTGGGCATGTCGTTTCGTGAGTGGCGTCAGCGTCTGAGATTAGTGAAGTCGATAGACATGTTGGCTGATGGCCATACCGTTGAGCAAATTGCCCTGACACTCGGTTACAGTACATCTTCCAGTTTTATTGCCATGTTTAAGCGCCAGATGGGTGTAACCCCTGCCCGATACTGCTCTGATCTCTTGAGATAGTCAGTCTTCAGCCCATTTACAGAATGCCGAAAGATACCGGGATGATTCCAACATTATTCCGGGGGCAGGCCATGTTAAGCGATAGAATTGATCAGTTGTCTGAGCAGCTGAGGCAGATGACCTGTTATGGCTCTGAAAAAATAGGCGCCAGCACGGCTACCCGGGATTGCAAGCTGGTGGCTGGAAGAGAGAAGGAATGGTTTGGAATCTTCTGGTCTCTCCTGGGTTACAGGCGCAGTGTAAAAGCTGAAGAGCAGCATAAGCTGATGCAGGAAACCGTTGATATTCATTCAGCACTTTGTGGTAACTCAGGCCGGTATCAGTTGAATGAAAGGGCGGTGAATCCTATTGATGCGCCGGATCTGATGACCCGGGAAAATCTACAGACTTTCGTCGATGAAGCCCGTTCCTCCGAAGCTTATGTTTTCGATCGTATTTATTTGGCTTTTTGTAGAAATGCACAACAAACGAAAGAAGTACGGGATTCAGGGCAGGTGGTCGCCACCATCCAGAGAAATGTAGGGACAGCCATTGCTGACCTGCCATTGGAACAGGTTATGGAGTTTGTTCCCAAGATTCTCCAGCAGTTATATCAGGATTTTGGGTATAACTCCGATGTTGCTACTGCCTGTGCGGACTTTGATCCCACCCAATACTGTCAGGAAGGCGGAAGAGCAAGAGTGTCATCATTACCCGCGAGTCCTGCCTCTCATCCGATCAAAAGCTGGCAGGATTATCATCGGGATACCCAATACCTTCAATGTCAGCACTTACCCAGTGTTAAGTTTTATAACCGGGGTGAAGATTACTATGAATTCACTAATTTTTATCAGCCTGGCCGGGCATTGAAAATAGACGGTTTATCCTGGCCTACGACAGAGCATTACTTCCAGGCCTGCAAGTTTCCTGCAGGCAGTCCTCATCGACAAAAAATCAGCCGACTCCCTGGACCCCGAGATGCGTTGAAGTACGCTAATGCCAGACAGCTTGAGTGGGAGAATGCCGGGGCCTGGCATGGTGGTGAAAAGATGAATGCCATGTTGAAAGCTGTCAGAGCCAAGGCTGAGCAGGATAAAAAATTCAGAGGCAGTTTGTCGGGAACAGGAGACAAGCTGCTTTATGAAAATGCCCCTAAAGATTGGGATTGGGGTATTGGCCGTGATGGGAGCGGCCAAAATTACCTGGGTTGTATCCTGATGCAGGTTAGGGATGAACTGAAAGCAGGTACTCTAAAGGCCAAGTGATGACACCTGCTTGGCTTAATAAACGGCAATGGTTATTTATTGGCGGTTTGCTGTTGAATCAGTTCCATCTGTCTTTCAAAGTGTTTGGGAAATCGCCATTGATCCGGATGGATCTGTTCCGGCTTTAGCCATTGTACGGATGCAATTTCATAAGTATTGGTAGGAGCAAAAGCTTCTGTCGGATTTTCACTGGTGCAAGCATAGAGTCGAAAGCCGTTGTCGAATTCCTGCAGCAGCTCCCCCACTGAGACTTGATGACCCGTTTCTTCAGCTGTTTCCCTCATAGCTGTGCAGCTTGAGGTTTCGTCGCTGTCAGAGGTACCGCCGGGCAGGTTGTACTTGCCATTCAATCTTTGGGTTACAACAGCCACTTTTCCATCCTGGGTTATAAGACAGCCAGCATTGGCAGGCGTTTCCTGTCGATCCTGGTAAGGGCAGTCTGCAATCTCTTTTTCTGTTTGGCAGCCCGTCAGGAGCAGTAAAGAGGCCACTGTTATCCATTCTTTCAAGTGATTCATCCCGTGCGTCTCCATTCTCAATAGAGAATAAACTACCAGAAGGGTATTGATAAGGGGTTATCAAGGAGTGAGTCTTCCCAGGGAGTCGGTGTCACCAGAAATTTTTTCTGTCGAGACAAGGGTGGGTTCAGGGCTCAAGTCTCTGTGAGGAGAATCACTGCCAATACTGCTGGGAGCTTTGCTGCTGACAGGAGAAGGCGTAATGACCCTCAGAGTAGGAATAAACTGTTCCTCAGGGGGAAGCAGTTCCGGACAGGAGCTCGAACGTCCTGTAAGACGAGGCAAGAGAGGAGGTGATTTCTTGGCGACCTGAGTTTCACTTCCCCGTCTTCTTAAAATCGGTGAAGGTTGGGGTGAAGCACCTGATTCTGACTTTTTGTCTCTCAGATAATCAGTCAGTTTTTTACTGGCCGTCGTCAGGCTTTTTTGAGGATCTCTCACTACTTTGATCAAGACTTTCCCACTGCGCACGATAGGGTGAAAATAATAGACCTGATCCATGATTTCCTGAAGTGAGGGAACTTGTTTTTCCCAGCGCTTCATGTTTTTTTCCAGAGTTTGTATGTGCTTTGACAGCTCTTTGACATCCTCGGGAGTCATTTGAGTGCCATCCATTGTTGAGAATTTCAGAGTGTTAACCAGTCTTGACAGCGTATTCAGATCTTTTAGTGCTCCAGCGCAGTTGGTGCTGTATGCATTGGTGGCAACAGGTTGAAATGCAAAATACTGCTCGGGTCTGGGATTGATGACTTCCATGCACACAGGAGGGTTTTGTAAATCAGCTCCCAGTTTGTGTCTCCAAAAAGATTGTTCCCGCAGCTTCATGCTTTTGGACTTCATCTCTGCCTGTTCTTTCGTGGCAAAACTGAAGGCCTCAGTGCTTGCTTCTTCTCTATCAGGAGCAACGGGTAATCAGGCACTTTCTTTTCTGACTGCCTGAGCATCTTCTCCACTAGGAGCCTGTCGGACTTAACCAGCAAAACAGGTAAAATCCTGATTCCAGTACCAGTAACACTCAAAGCACTATGAATAAGTGGAAGTTCAAACCGGTCGACCGAAACACTCCCGACCTTTTCCCTGCCAGCATCCAGGATTATCTTCCAGAAGGTCATATGGCTCGCTTTGTGGTGGATGTTGTTGACCAGCTCGACCTGTCTCCACTGATCAATTCTTATCGAGGCACAGGATCAAAAGG